>JBBSCO010000056.1:0-18613 GCA_038250235.1 Methylacidiphilales bacterium
AAAACGCCCTGTTGCCCTACGTTGCTGCGGACTCCGCTTCCAGCGATGGAGATAATGCCACTTCGTGGCAAAGCAGACGAACCCAGGGGTTCTCGTCCCAGTCAAAGGGAAGAAAAAAGTGGGTTGACTGTCGGGGAAAAAAAGGGAAAAACGCCCTGTTGCCCTACGTTGCTGCGGACTCCGCTTCCAGCGATGGAGATAATGCCACTTCGTGGCAAAGCAGACGAACCCAGGGGTTCTCGTCCCAGTCAAAGGGAAGAAAAAAGTGGGTTGACTGGGACTCGAACCCAGAACCAATACCTTAAAAGGGTACTGCTCTACCATTGAGCTATCAACCCGAACGGATCGCCTTGAAAAAGCGAAGGGAAAATATCAACGCAAAGTTCCGAACTGTCAACCCCGAAACCAGTCTTTTTTGAGGCTAAAAGGAGAGGCAAGTCGACATTTGTCATCCGGCAAATTTCATCCAGATTGAGAGGTTCATGGATTTCAAACTTCATTCGCCCTACAAGCCTACGGGGGATCAGCCCTCAGCCATTGCCGAGATGACCCGCCGCCTTCAGGCCGGGGAAAAGCACAATGTGCTCCTGGGGGTTACGGGCTCAGGAAAAACTTTCACCATGGCGAATGTCATCGCCACGTTGAACCGGCCTACTTTGGTGCTCTCGCACAACAAAACTCTCGCGGCCCAGCTTTACAGTGAATTCAAACAATTCTTCCCCGAAAACGCGGTGGAGTATTTCGTCAGCTATTTCGATTATTACCAGCCTGAGGCCTACATTCCAAGAAGCGACACCTACATTGAAAAGGATTCCAGCATCAATGAAGAGATCGAACGTTTAAGGTTATCGGCTTCCAGTTCTCTCATGACAAGGCGGGATGTGATCGTGGTGGCCAGCGTTTCCTGCATCTACGGGTTCGCCAACCCGGAGGATTTCTACACCATGTTGCTGACGATCAAGCTGGGGGATATTCTGGGCCGGGATCAGTTGATCGGGCGCTTGGTGGATCTGCAATACATGCGGAATGACATTGCCTTCGAGCGGGCCAAGTTCCGCGTTCGCGGCGATGTGGTGGAAGTGTTTCCGGGAAATCTTTCGGACGAAGCGATCCGGATCGAATTTTTCGGGGATGAAGTGGACAGGATCAGTCATTTTGATCCTTTGACCGGGGTGGCCCTGATCGAAGCCAAGTTGGTGACGATTTTTCCGGCCAAGCAATTTGTCACGCCACACGAAAAACTCCGGGCCGCCTTGACGGGTATCCGGACGGAGATGGAGGAGCGGATTCATGAGTTCGAGAAAAAAGGCAAACTACTCGAAGCCCAGAGGATCAAGATGCGGACGACCTATGACTTGGAGATGATGGAGGAGATGGGATTTTGCAACGGGATCGAAAATTATTCACGCCATCTGAGCGGAAGACCTCCGGGTTCGAAACCGTTCACGCTGATCGACTTTTTCCCCAAGGACTTCCTCATGGTCATCGACGAATCGCATGTCTCTGTTTCCCAAGTGGGAGGGATGTTTGCAGGAGACCGTTCCCGCAAGACCGTTCTGGTTGATCACGGATTCCGTCTGCCTTCGGCCCTGGACAACAGGCCTTTGAATTTTGAGGAGTTCAGCGGGATGATGAACCAGGTGGTTTATGTTTCAGCCACTCCGGCCGAATACGAGGTGAAGCAGGCGGGCGGGCAGGTGGTGGAGCAGGTCATCCGTCCCACGGGTCTGATTGATCCGGTGATCCGGGTCCGTCCGCTGGTGGGGCAAATTGATGAATTGATTGCTGAAGCCGGTAAACGGGTTGAGCGGAGTGAGCGTGTGTTAGTGACGACCTTGACCAAACGCACGGCTGAGGATCTGGCGGATTATCTTCGCGAGGCGGGGCTGAAAGTACAATACATCCACTCGGAAGTGGATGCGGTCGAGCGGGTGGAAATTTTACGTTCGTTGAGGTCAGGAGCTTTCGATGTTCTTATAGGGATCAATCTGTTGCGTGAGGGGCTCGATTTGCCAGAGGTTTCGTTGGTGGCAATTCTGGATGCGGACAAAGAAGGGTTCCTGCGCTCGGAGACCTCCCTGATCCAGACGGCGGGACGTGCGGCGCGTCACCTGAACGGCGAAGTCATTCTTTTTGCAGACAGGATCACGGGGTCGATGCAGAAGTTGATCGATATCACGGCCAAACGCCGGGAGAAGCAAATTGCCCACAACAAAGCCAACAACATCACCCCCAAGTCGGTACAGCGTGGTATTCAGGAGAGCCTGAGCACTATCGTCCGGAACGGTTCGGAGAAGATCCAGGTCGAAGACATGGATGTGGCAGCGACGATCCAGCAATTGCAACAGGAGATGCTGGAGGCTTCGGAAAAACTGGAGTATGAGAAGGCCGCCTTGTTGAGGGATCAGATCCGTGAATTGCAGAGCATGAGCGGAGAGCCGGATTCCAGGTCGAAACCGGAGACGGTGAGTTACCGGAAGGGCAAGAGGAAGAAAATTAAAAAATAGGATTTGACCTGCTGGTATACCAAATTGTTTCGAGTCGGCGACACAACGATGGGGAGGGTCGGTCAGGTCGCCAGAGGCGACTTTTTAAAACGCGCCCGCTTCTTCGAGGCAGAATCAGCCTACCCAAGCGCTCGAACCACCAGTCCATTATCCGAGCTTTGGATTACTTCCGTGTCGACGTGTCGGATTTAAGGCTCAGTAAACCAGTGGGTCAGGAAAAACTTTTTTCTCTTTCGGAAAAAAACTGTCCGAAGTTCCTATAATGGGTCGCAGGCTGGAGGTCATCTGCAGGCAGACCAGAATAAACATGAAGGCCCAGACCACGATGTGTCCGTCGCCTTTGGTTCCGGCAAAGCGATACAAAAACCCCAGCCCGAAAAAGAGACCGATGGCCCAAAAAACTAAATTCAGGAAGGCGAAGAAAAACATGGAATCGGTTGACTGTGAAAAGACCCAGGAAATAGGGGCAAAGCCCAAAAGCAATACGCCGGTCAGGGCAATCATTCCCAAGAGAACAATCGCAATGGACTGGAGTCTTACCTCTATCCCGCCCAGGGCGGAGAAAATATAAAGGCTGGGCAAACAGATGGCAGCGGAAAAGAGCATGCCTCCGGCTATTTTCAGGGGAGCCGCCCATAATTGGGTGCCACCCGAGAAAAGACCCAGGACAAAGCCAAAAACGCCGAGCGAAAAAACGGCGATCAGTGGGAGGTGAAAACCGGTATTGGCGGCTGATTTAAAATGGATGTGATGGGCCAAAGCCCCAGGATTTCTCAATAACATCTCCAGACAGGTAATCATACCGGTCGGGGCGGGACTTGAGACAGGTTCGGGCGCAGGACTGGTGCCGACGACGGGGATTGGAGGAGGGGTCTGGTCATTCATGGGATGTTCCCTGGATGGAGGTTAGAGGGAGTCAGAAAGATTCCGGAGGGAGTTGAAGAACACCAGATAGAAATTTCCGGCCATGGGATCGTCCCTGAGGAACTGGACCTTTTCCAGAGGATTGCCAAAAAATGGACGGAAGACATAGGTAAGTTGGGCACCCAGAAAAAGGTTCCCGGCCAAGCAGGCGAAGAGGGTTTGTCGGGCGATCCGTGGTGACGGGGTCAGATGTTGCAAAAGCTGATAAAGTTTCCAGTTTCCCAATGTGCCGGCATAGGCAATAAAAAAGGTATGAATTACAATCCCCATGCTGTGGCCTTCTGAAGCATTGTCAGAAACAGAGTCAGGCAGGTCAAGGGTCACGAATAAAGCGATTGGACCGACCGCTGCAGCGATCAGGCTAAAGAGCTAGAAGTTTAGAAGGACACAAAGCGGGGTTTGGCGAAAACCGAGCTGAGAGCCCAAAATCATTGCCAGCAGGGTGTTTAAAAGGGAATTGGCCAGGCAGGTGAGGAGAATGATGAGGGGCAGTTTCATTCCGCTGAAAACCCCTTGGAGAGGAGATCGCCAAAAGCCGATGGAAAAGCCGTAGAGGCTGCAGCCGACGAAGATGATCCCTCAGCAGTAGAGAAAAGTTCGACGGGTATTCTGTTTTTCCAATCATCCCGCCATCATCCGGGAATCGGCCCGGGACAGGCCGTGGAAAAATTCTGCGATGTTTCGGAGCTCCGCCATGTTTAAGCCCTCAGGATGGCGGGACGTTAGGGAAGGTCAAGCTTTGTGGCGCAAAGCTTGAAAATTATTATCAGGACTGGCTTAGGCGTTTTTTGGGTTCGCCGACCAACATGGCGTGGGCTTCACGCAGAATTCCCGGGATTTTTTCACGGAAGGGATTGCCTTTGAAGGATTGGCTAAGATCGACTGCGTCGAGGTCGTTGGCCTGTTGTCCAGCGAACCAGTGATCGGCATTGCCAAGAAGATTGTAGCGCATCTTGCCGTATTCGATCATGTCGAGGGATTTGGCATAATTCCAGAGTCGTAGGATTTCCCAGACGTTGATGTGACCGGGGATGTCTTCGCAGCAGGGGATACCTTCCTCCCAGCGGTTGACCCAATCCTGGCCTAACGAGTTGGCGATGGCCCCGCGTAGTTTGGCTTCAATGGGAGGAACAACTTCATCGATGCGGTTGTAATCCTTCAGGGCGAGCATGTGTTCGTCGAAATCGGAAGGTTTGCTGACGCCGAGGCTCAGGGTATGGACTTCCGGACGGCGGAAGCAGTAGAGATCGTTGAAGCGCATGGGCGAGAGTGGCTGGCAGAGTTTCTTTAGTTTTTTCGAAGGTTTGTAGAGAAGACCGCCTTTGTCGTTGGGGCTGATGATGAAGACGCCCATGTCCCGCTGGTGCGCTTCCTGTACGGCTTGCCAGTTGGAGTCGTTCACGAAATACCAGTGCAGGTTGACGTAGTCGAAGGCATCAGTGGCGATGGCATTGCGGATAACCTGGGAGGGGGCATGGGTGGAAAAGCCGATGTGGCGCACCCGGCCTTCGCGGCGGAGTTTTTCCGCAACTTCCAAGCAGCCGCCCTTAACCGTGCATAGGTCGAGAAGGTGCTGGTTGTTGATTCCGTGCAGGGAGAAAAGATCGACGTAGTCCAGCTTCAGGTAGGCCAAGGATTTATCAAAGTTGGCCAGGAATTCTCTGGGATCTTCATTTGGAGATACTTTGGTTTGGACGATGAGTTTTTCGCGGGGAAAGGTGGGAAGGATCGAACCGAGTTGCATTTCGGAACTGCCGTAGCCTCGGGCGGTTTCGATATGGTTGATGCCCAGATCAACGGAGCGGTGGATGCAGGCTTCGAGGTTTTCCTGATTGGCTTTGGGGACATCGGCGGGAGAAATATCCTGCCAGCTTTGCTGGTAACGCATGCCTCCGCAGGAAAAAACAGGGATTTGGAGATCGGTGCGGCCAAAGCGTCGATAGAACATATTTTTATAGAATAGGGGAACGCGGAAAAAAGCAAGCGGGAGGGAAAGTGTATTATTGAGCTCTACGTAATAGAGTGAAACCAGCATGGGAGCAGGCCTTCCGGTAAGTCTCCTGAGGCGATTCTTCGGGATGTCCGTTCTCCGAGGAAAGGAAGACACGGAGGTCGTGCCTCCCTATTAAGGAGATTTTTAAGCCGCGACGTAGGGCAGGGATGCTGCGACTTCATCGACCTTGTTATTGCCTTCCAGCAGCTCGGCAATTGGATCCCAATGGCCGCTGACCAGAACCTGGCGGGCACTTTCACGGATCTCGCAGGGAAAGGTTTTTCCGGCCGCTTTGACTGTTTTGGCTTCCAGATCAATGCCGATTTCGGTGGTTGGATCGTTCTGCACCAGTTCCTGCAATATCTGTCGGTCGGCTTTGCTGACAGTGACGCAGGGCATGCTCAGGGTGGTGGAGTTGCCGAAAAAGATTTCCGCAAATCCTTCCGCGATAACGGCCCGGATGCCGTAACGGTAGATGGCCTGGGGGGCGTGCTCGCGGGAGGAGCCGCAGCCGAAGTTGTTGCCGGTGATGAGAATGGTGGCCTTCTTGTATTTTTCCTCGTTCAGGGGATGGGTCTTGGGGGTTTTCTTGCCGTCGTCATTGAAGCGCACGTCGTAAAACATAAATTCTCCGAGCCCGTCAAAGGTGACGCATTTCATGAAGCGGGCAGGGATGATGCGGTCGGTATCGATGTCATCTCCCGGAACGGCTACAGCTGTTCCGGTTACTTTGCTGATTTTTTCTAAGGCCATAAGTGTTTCCTAGTTTGCAAATTACAATTGCCAATTTCCAAGTGATTAAGACGCGAAGACCTCGCGGGCGTCGCTGACTTTTCCGGTGATGGCGGCGGCGGCCACCATGGCGGGGCTCATGAGGAGCGTCCGTCCGGTGATGCTGCCCTGTCGGCCTTTGAAGTTGCGGTTGCTGGAGCTGGCGCACAATTGGTCGCCGACCAGCTTGTCAGGATTCATGGCCAGACACATGGAGCAACCGGCATCGCGCCATTCGAAACCTGCATCGCGGAAGGTCTGGGCAATGCCCATGGTTTCGCACAGACCGGCCACAACCTGGGAACCGGGAACAGCGATGGCTTTGACCCCGGGTGCTACGTGGCGTCCTTTGATCAGGCGGGCGGTTTCCTGAAAATCGCTCAGACGCCCGTTGGTGCAACTGCCGATGAAGGCCACATCAATCTTCTTGCCTTTGATCGGGGTGTTGCCTTCGAACTTCATGTGTTCGAGAGCTTCCAGGATCAGGGCTTTTTCCGTTTCACCGGCGCTTTCAGGGGCGGGAATGTTTTCGTTGATAAAGACAGCCTGTCCGGGATTGATTCCCCAGGTGACGGTGGGCTCGATGTCCCCGGCCTTGAAGTTGACGACGTCGTCGTAGTCTGCGCCGGGGTCTGAGGCGAAGGAGAGCCAACGGTTGACCGCAGCATCCCACTCACGATCTTTGGGGGAGTAAGGACGGCCTTTCAGGAATTCGCAGGTCTTCCCGTCGGGATTGACGTAACCGACGCGGGCCCCGCCTTCGATCGACATGTTGCAGACGGTCATGCGCTCTTCCATGCTGAAATTGTCAAAGGTGCTGCCAGCGTATTCGTAGGCATAACCTGTCCCGCCATTGACACCCAATTTGCGGATGATGTGCAGGATGACGTCTTTGGCATAAACGCCGTGGCTGAGTTTCCCGTCCACGTTGATGCGGCGGACTTTCATCGAGCCGAGGGCCATGGTCTGGGTGGCGAGGACGTCGCGGACCTGGGTGGTGCCGATGCCGAAAGCGATGGCGCCGAAGGCTCCGTGAGTGGAGGTGTGGGAATCGCCGCAGGCGATGGTGGTGCCGGGTTGGGTAATGCCTTGTTCGGGTCCGACCACGTGCACGATGCCCTGTTTGCCTGTGCTGCGGTCAAAGAAGGTGACGTTAAATTCCTTACAGTTCTGACGCAGGGCTTTGATCATGGCGTCAGCCAGGCTGTCGGCATAGGGCTCGACGGCTTCGTCGGTCGGGACGATGTGGTCCACGGTGGCAAAGGTGCGGTGCGGGTAACGGACCTTGAGTCCGAGTTCGCGGATCATGGCGAATGCCTGTGGGCTGGTGACTTCGTGGATGAGATGGGTGCCGATGAGGAGTTGGGTTTGTCCATTGGGCAGCTGACGGACGCTGTGGGCGTCCCATACTTTTTGAAACAGGGTCTTGGCCATGGAAAGAATATGCTCGATTTATTGATAAATAGGAAATATTAATTAGGTATCAAACGATACCTTTTTGTAATCGATAATGAATTCTGAATTGATCGAACTGAGGCATCTCCGTTCCTTTCTGGCCGTGGCGGATCATTTGAATTTCCACCAGGCAGCAGAGGAACTACACATCAGCCAGCCGGCCCTTTCCCGGCAGATAGCCCTGATGGAAGACGCCCTGGGTCGAAAATTGTTTTCGCGCGAAAAAAAACGGGTGCAACTGACACCAGCCGGACGTTACCTGCAAAAACAATCTCCGGGTCTTTTGGCCTCAATGACTGCTTTGTTGAAGGAAACCGGTGAAGCGGGCGAAGGGCGCAGGGGTTCGCTTGCCTTGGGATACACCGAAGCAGCTATGGCGAGCTTTTTGCCCTCCCTCTTGAGAAAGATCCGGAACCGGATGTCGGGTATTACTCTGCAACTGAGGCAGGAACATTCCGAGCATCTGGCCAGGGAGGTGGCGAGAGGGAGGCTTGACCTGGCCTTTATTTCGCTTCCTTCAGAGTTGTCCGGTCTGAAGAGCACCCTGGTCGCCCGTGAGAGAGTGGGCATTGTTTTGCCGGACAATCATCCTTTGGCGAAACAGAAAGAAATAGCATTGAAGGATCTGGCCAAAGAAAAATTCATTTTATTTGCCTACGTGGACAACCCGAAACTGTATTCGGATATCCTGGGCTGGTGTCGGGAGGCGGGGTTTGTCCCTTCGTTGGCAGAAGAGGCTTCGACCCGCATTCTGGCCGTGAACCAGGTTGCGGCGGGTTTGGGGATCACGTTTTTGAGTGAGCATCTGGCGCATTACTGTGGGGAGGGGACAGTTTTTCGTTTGCTGAAACAGCCCAGGGCGATGATACATTTTTACCTGGCGGAGGCCCAAAATTCTGCCAATCCGGCAGTGCAGGAATTGAAAAAGCAGATGAAAGTGAAGTGCTGAGGCCCTAGTTCAACAGCTCATGGAGGCAGCGGGAGGAATTCATCGTCTCCAGAACCAGCTTGGCCCTGTCTCTGGGGACAGTGAAAAAAGCCGAGTCGATGTTATTCATTTCCAGGCTTTTGATCAGAATGCCGGCTTCGTCTTCCCGTATATCAGCAGCCACCAACCGCAGCGTGGAACCCTCGATGGCCACAACTATTCCTGCGCCGGTTGCTGCAGTTGGGTTGTGTTTCATAAAAGAATCTTCGCTCGTTTTCTAACCAAGGCAAGGCATTCCTCCTGAAGTTATTGACTTACGCAAAATCGTAACAAAGAGATTAGCCGTCCTTATCAGAATACAAAAGGAACCCCTTGTAATTTGAAGGCTGCCTTGGGTTCTTTCAGGTATTTCTCACCCAGACGGTCGAAGCCACCTTCTTCACGATAGGCGGCCAGGAAGGCGTTGACCTGAATTTTAAGTGTTGTATCGCCTGGGGCAAGCCCGATGGCCCAGGATTCGGTCTGGAAAGGACGAAGAAGAGCCCTTAATTGTTCCGGATGTTTTTGGGCGTGTTGGAAGACAGACATCTGGTCGTAAATGAAGGCATCTGCTTTGTCTTGAAGAACTTCCAGCACGGCTGCGGATTCCTTGTCCAGCACCAGGAGGGAAGCATTTTTCAGATGCCGGGTGGCATAGAGATGGCCGGTAGTGCCTTTCTTGACTGCGATTTTTTTGCCTTTGGCATCCAGATCGGTGATGTCGGATACAGGGGAGAGCTTCGGCACCAGGAGGCAGAGTCCTGTCGTCAGATAAGGGTCGGAAAAGGAGATGGATCGGGAGCGTTCCTCGGTGGCGGTCATGGAGGAGAGGATGAGGTCGATTTTGCCGGTTTTGAGGGCGGGAATGAGTCCATCAAAGGAAACATTTTGAATGACCACGCTGCGGCCCAGGTGTCGCCCCAAAGCTTGGGCAATTTCCACACTGATACCGGAGGGATTACCCCGCAGATCGGTCATTTCAAAGGGAGGGTAAGAGAGTTCCATGCCGACTTTAAGAGGTTCCTGCGCCATATTTGCGGCCAGGCTTGCGAGAAAAAGGGTAAAGGTCAGGACTGTTTTCACAGGATAAACCTACGTGGTCAGAGCTAACATGCAAGAGCGGGCCTGATAAATCCCCTTGCCAAGGGAACAGGGCTCTTCATTCTGGAAAGGATGTTTAGACCTGAATGGATAAAGTTCACCTGGGATCTGGCCAAATTGCCTGGTTTCGAAAAAAAACTCGGACCGAATATGGAAATTCGTTCCGGCCAACCGAGCGAGAAGGACAAAATCTGGGCGGCGGTGGAACGGTCCTTCCAGGCCGAACAGGGATGGGGAGTGATCCTTGCCAACCGGCTGAAGGAAATTCGCGAGCTTACGTACAAAGGACTTGAGGATGGCTTTCTGGAGATTTTGGTGCTTGAAGACGGCAAAAGGATTGTCGGAGCCAGTGGCTTGATCGTGGATGCGGCAGGGCCCCGCCAACTGGCGACCGGAGTCTGTATTATGGAAGAATACCGTTGCCGCGGCTTTGGGGCCGCCTTGCTTTACCAGTCCTTGAAGCTTCTGGCCGAGAAAAAACTCGAGCATGCCGCAGTGGTGACCCGCAGCAATGTGGCGGCCCATAAATACCTTTACCACAAATTCGACAGTCATCGCGACAAGATGGAAGCCTTGCCCAACCTTTCGCAAATCAAGCTTAAGTAGTTTCCAGCTCTTTACCCAACGTAATGAACGCCTATGACCTGGCAGTGATCGGCGGAGGCAGTGCGGGTTACGCGGCTGCGAGGACGGCGGCTGAGGCTGGGGCCAAGGTTGCGGTTATTGAAGGGGGCGAAGAGGTAGGGGGACTTTGCATTCTCCGCGGTTGTATGCCGACCAAAGCCCTTCTCGAATCGGCCCACCGCATGCACGAAATCGGACGGGCCGGAGAGTTCGGTCTAAAAGTTGCCAAACCTCTGCCGAACTGGCCCAAAATCATCGAACGTAAAAACACTCTCATCGAGGATTTTGCGGGTTTCCGTCGGCATCAATTGATCAAGGGAAAGTTTGATTTTATCCGGGGCAGGGCTTCGTTTATTGATCCGCATACCCTGGAAATCCATTCGCTGGGTAAAGCAAAAGAGGGGCATGCGCAAAAATTACTCGCCCGCTCCTATATCATTGCCACAGGTTCGGTTGTGGATCGGCTTCCGATTCCGGGTCTGGAAGAAACAGGTTATCTGACAAGTGACGAGGCTATTCAACAAAGCAAACCCCTGAAAAGTCTGATTGTGCTGGGCGGAGGAGCCATTGCGGTCGAGTTCGCCCAATATTTCCTGCATCTTGGAGTGCGTGTCACCCTGATCCAGCGCAGCGGTCAGTTGATGAAAAGTCACGATGCGGATGTGGCGGGCGCCCTGGAGACGGTTTTCCGCAATGAAGGCATGCGAGTCTACACCGGGACGGATCTGGTCGAAGTCAAAAAGCTTGGGCAGAACAAAAGCGTGGTTTTTGAACAGGAAGGGAAACGGGTCACCGTGGCAGCTGAGGAAATCCTTTACGCTCTGGGTCGCCGTCCGGCCATCGAAGGACTTGGTCTGGAAAAAGCCGGGCTGGAGTTGAATGGCAAAGCGGTGGCCATCAATACCAGACTACAGACCGCGCAGCCCCATATTTTTGCGGTGGGTGATGTCTCGGGTCCCTACGAAGTGGTGCATACCGCGATTACCCAGGGTGAAGCTGCTGCCCGCAATGCCTGGAAGGTGGTTCACGGCAAAACCGATCTGGAAGAGGTCGATTACCGCCTGCACATGGAGGTCATCTTTACTTCGCCGGAAGTTGCCAGCGTTGGTCTGAGCGAGAAACAGGCCAAGCAAAAGAAAATTGCCGTCAAAGCCGCCAGTTATCCCTTCAGCGACCACGGTAAATCAATGATTATGGGGGCGATGGACGGCTTTGTAAAAGTGGTGGCGGACGCCAACACAGGGGAAATTCTCGGAGCCCAGATTGTCGGACCTCACGCCTCGGATCTGATCCATGAATTTGTCGTGGCCATGCATTTCAAGAGCACAGTACATGAGTTTCTAAAGATCCCCCATTATCATCCCACCCTGGCAGAGATCGTGACCTATCCGGTGGAAGAGCTGGCGGATCAGATCAGTCGAAAAAATCCTTAACGCGAAGAACGCAAAGAACGCGAAGGGTTTAAGACGCAAAGGCCACAAGAGCGAAAAAAGGCAGTCAAAGGTTGAGTAAACCCGAAATGCCGACAGCAAAAAATCAGCCTCCTCATTTAAAATAAATCAGCTTTTTTGCGCCTTTAAATCTTTGCGTCTTTGCGTTAAAAATTCCTCCCTTCTGGCTCTAAAAGAAATCTTTGCCCTCCGGGCTGGTTTCCGTTTGAATATCCCGCTCTATGAGTTCTGTTCGCGTCCGTTTTGCCCCGTCCCCGACGGGAATGTTGCACATTGGTTCAGCCCGTTCCGCGCTGTTCAACTGGCTCTATGCCCGCCACACCGGAGGCACGTTTGTCCTACGCATCGAGGATACGGATAAAGCCCGCAACACACCAGAAGCCGTGGCGGCCATTTTCAGCGGACTACGCTGGCTGGGATTGAACTGGGACGAAGGTGCGATGGAAGGCGGCGGAAATAAGGGGGATTTTGGTCCCTATTACCAGAGCCAACGTTCGGAGATTTACAAAAAGTACGGAGACAAATTGCTCGCCAGCGGCAAAGCCTATCAGGAACCGGATGGAGCCATCCGCTTTAAGATGCCCAAGACGCCCGGGGTCGTGAAGGATCTGATCTGTGGCGAAATTACCTTCGAGCGAACCATGGAGCCGGATCCGACCATTTTCCGCAAAGACGGCACCCCCGTGTTTCATTTCGTCAACGTGGTGGACGATCTCGAAATGAAGATCACCCATGTCATCCGCGGCGAAGACCATCTTTCCAACACGCACAAGCATATCGCGCTTTTTGAGGCCTTGGGCGAAACACCCCCGGGCTATGCCCACATCCCTCTGATCCTGAACCCAGGCGGATCCAAGATGAGCAAGCGCGAAGAAGGGGCCGCCATGGGCCAATACATCGAGCAGGGTTACCTGGCTGAAGCCGTCCGTAACTATCTCTGCCTGCTGGGTTGGTCACCCAAGGACAACCGCGAAGTTCTTAAAATTGAGGAAGTCATTGAAAAGTTTGATCTGCCCCAGATCAACCGCAGCAACGCCCGCTTTGACATCAACAAGCTTTATTGGATCAATGGCGAACACTGGCGCGAAATGACCCCGGAGGCCTATCATGCCTTTGCCGAATTACATTTGAAGACCCATGGCATTGACGTTTCCGGTTTGGATCCTGCCTATCTTAAGGGGGCTCTCGATATCATCCGCGAAAAAATCAAACTGGGTCGTGATCTGCCGGAATGGCTGAGTCCGTTCCTCATGGAAGACTTTGAATACGATGCCAAGGCGGCCGAGAAGAGCTTGAAATCGGAAGGTGCGGGCCAGCGTCTGCAGGATCTGATTGAAACTTATGGATCCCAGGTGGAGTGGACAGCTGCTGCCTTGGAACAGACCTTGAACAAGCTGGCTGAAAGCAAAGGCGTCAAATCCGCTATTTACGTGCATCCCTGCCGTGTGGGTGTGGCCGGGCGCGGTATTGGACCTTCGCTGTATCACATGCTCGAAGTCATGGGCAAGGAGCGGGTTATTTCACGTCTGAATAGGACAAAGAGTCTTTTGAGTTCCGGCGGAATCTGAACACTTCAGGCCCTTTTCTTCGGCCCCCGCCCTGCTTGAATCTATTCCGTAGAATGGGCGCTCTTTTTTATTTGCTAACAGGCCCTAAAAGGAAGGCTTGTTTTGCGTCGTTGGGAGGTTAAATTGAAGCATGAGATTTTTTACCTTGCCGCTGCTCTTGGTTTTGATGCTTTCCCAGGTTTTAGCGGAGCGGGTGGATACCATTTATTCCTTTGGATCGGCCGATCCTAAAGAGGTGAAAGAGATTCTGACGCAGGTTCTGAGCAAGGATGGGAAAATGGTCATTTTGCCCGATAAAGGTAAAGTTCTTATCCAGGACGAGCGCGCTGTCCATGAGTTGGTGGCAGTTCTCTTGGCAGACATGGCCAAGCCCCGACCCAATGTGAAAGTCGAAGTCATTTTTAATGAAGATACGGCAATGACGGAAAAAGGGGGCAATCTGGGAGTGCGCAACAATTCGGTTGAAATTAATCTGATGAACCGCAAAAGCACCACCAGCCGCAGTTCCGGGCAGTTCCTGGTCGTACAAAGCGGTAGTTCCGCTTCCATCAGGGTCGTACAGGAAGTTCCTTTCGTGGATTATTTTTACAATTACGCCAGGGGCAGAGGTTATCTCCTGAGCGAAACCCGTTGGCGTGATATCGGCACGCAGATGTCGGTGCGTCCGCAAGTGAGGGGAAACCTGATTGATGTGGAACTGATGCCCCAGATCACGGCACTGGTTGACGGTAGACTTGATGTCATTGATTATCGTGATCTCTCCACGAGGGTGACAGTGGCGAGCGGACAGGAGGTTTCAATCGGTGGGTTCCAGGGGGCAGGTGATGAGTTTAACCGTAATTTTTTTTCAGGGGGGGACAGAAGCCGTTCCACGCAATCCACAGGTTTTAAAATCAGGGCCACGATATTTCAGTATTGATAAGAGGACGGAGCTTTGTTTTTCTATCATAGGCCAAGCCGTCAGTGCCAGAAGACCTATTCCGGATCTGGTGCCTTCATAATACGGCTTTTCATTCCCACTATTTCCTGACCTATATTCATGAATCGATATGCATTGACCGGCGGTATTGCCAGTGGCAAATCCATGGTCTCCGGGCTTCTGGAAACGTGGGGCTGGCAGATCATCGATAGCGACGTAATTGCACGCGGGTTGCTTGAGCCCGGGGGAGGGGCTTATAAAAAAGTGATTGACTCCTTCGGGTCATCCATCGTATATAGCGATAGTTCAATTGATCGTTGCCGATTGGGTAACATCGTTTTTACTGATCCTGAGAAGCGGAGTTTATTAAACTCAATTCTCCATCCCCTCATTCGAGCAGAGTGGCAATTTCAACACTCCGTTCTCGTGCAGCGAGGTCCCACATTGGTGGTCATTCCGCTGCTGCATGAGACTGAAGCGAACCTGTGGTTCGAGTCGGTTGCGTGCGTGGGGTGTTCTTTCGATAGGCAGATGGCAAGGTTGCGACAGCGCGGTCTGATGCCAGAGCAGGCGGAAGCCAGGATCTCAGCGCAGATGAAAGTTGAAGACAAAGCCAAACACAGTGACGTGGTAATCTGGAACAATGGCAGCAAAGAGCTGCTGGAAGATCAGGCCCGCTTGCTGGACGGACGTTGGAAGTCTGTTTTTAAAGCCCCCCCATTTTGAAAAAAACGCAAACCGCCAGGAAAGAAATTATGCCGAACGAAGAACAGAACCAAGGTCCAGCACCCGCTCCCACACCGGCTCCGGAACCACCACTAAGTGAATCACGCCAAGCCCTGGATACCGGGGATCGCCGTCAACACGAGGGCAATGGTCGTCGTGGTGGACGCAATAAAGGCGGACGTTTTTTCAGGCGTGGCCGTGGAGGTCGCAATGAAGGACCCCGTGGTAGTGGAGAATTCCCACCCGACGAGCCGGATCATAGGGCCGAGTACATGCCGGCTTCTGAAGTTGGTGCCACCGTAGCCAGCGGTGAGGAAGGCGGAGAGCAGTTGCCGTTGCCTCCCGGTAAAGATTTTCACCTGGCCGATCTACAAAAACTCAAGATCCAGGAACTGGCCCAGTTGGCGGTGGAATACCACATCGAGAACATTGGTTCCCTCCGTAAACACGAGGTCATTTTTGAGATTCTCCGGCGCAACGCCCGCAGCGGCGGACGCATGTATGGCGAAGGTGTTCTGGAAGTCCTGCCCGATGCCTATGGTTTCCTGCGCTGGCCGACCAACAACTACACACCCTGCCCGGAAGACATTTATGTTTCTCCTTCACAGATCCGTCGCTACGGACTGAAAAAGGGCGACAAGATTGGTGGAGAGGTCCGTCCTCCCCGTGAAAAAGAACGCTATTTTGCGTTGCAGAGCGTGGACAAGCTGGAGGGGGAAGCCCCTGAAAAAGCCAAGAGCGTCATACATTTTGACAACCTGACCCCGCTTTTTCCGAATCGCCGTATCATGCTGGAAACCAAGACCAAATCGGATCTGGCCATGCGCGCTGTGGATCTGATTACCCCGATTGGCTTTGGCCAGCGTGGATTAATTGTCGCTCCTCCCCGCACCGGTAAAACGGTGTTGATGCAGAAGATCGCCAACTCCATTTCAGAAAGCCATCCGGATGTTTATCTCATCGTTTTACTCATCGACGAGCGTCCCGAGGAAGTCACGGACATGAAGCGGTCCGTCAAGGGCGAGGTTATCAGCTCGACCTTTGATGAACCGCCTGAGCGCCATGTGCAGGTCGCCGAAATGGTGATCGAGAGAGCCAAACGTCTGGCGGAGCGCAAGATTGATGTCGTCATTCTTTTGGACAGCATCACCCGGTTGGCCAGGGCCTATAATACCCTGCAGCCTCACAGCGGAAAGATTCTTTCCGGGGGTGTGGATGCCAATGCCCTACATAAACCCCGCCGCTTTTTTGCCGCAGCCCGTAACATTGAGGAAGGTGGAAGCCTGACCATTATTGCAACGGCTCTGGTGGATACTGGCAGCAAGATGGATGAAGTGATCTTTGAAGAGTTCAAAGGCACGGGCAACATGGAAGTGAATCTGGATCGCGCCCTGGTGGACAAGCGTGTCTATCCTGCGGTCAATATTCCCAAATCCGGAACCCGTAAGGAGGAACTGCTTTACCACACGGACGAAATGCCACGCATCCATATGCTGCGCAAAGCCCTCAGTTCACTACCTCCAGTGGAAAGCATGGAAATCCTGTTGGACCGTCTGAAGAAGACCAAAAACAACGTGGAATTCCTCCTGGCGATGAATCTGAAGGATTGAGAATAGAGAAGTATCTCAAACAGAGATCTTTCCAGATACCGTTCATGCGACTGACCCCCAAAGTGGACCTCCAGCCGAGGCCTCCGAGCCTCGGTTCTCCACTCAAATAGAGGCCATCTCTGTGAGGCGGCAGAATGTGGGCTATTTTGGAAAAAGAGGGTGATTGTTTTGTCAGGTGCCTGGCTTTAGGGTCAAAAGGCCCACAAACCTAAGGAAGACATGAAAACAAAAACCATGGGCCGGAAGAATCTGTCAACAGCTGACGATCATGAATCCCTACCTGTCGGAACTACCCCCCCCAAATCGATCAGGCTTGAGGGAATCAGTTAAATGTTAACGACTGACCCCCAATACTCCTCTTCGCAATCCTCTGCGGTAGTGGATCCTACACCGCCGTGCCCGCCGCCTTCCGCACAGCCGTCCCCGAGGCAAATCCCAGCATCTACGTCTCCCTCGCCCTCGGCGTCACCTTCCCCTTCAACCTCCTCTGCGGTATCCCCCTAGCCTACGCCCTCGTGCAGCTCCTCTGGGCCTAGTGGCCGGAGGATTAAGGATAAATGTTGAATGTTGAATGATGAAGTGGGGAAACGATTCCTTACCATCCCGATATAGAAAGGAGAGGATTGACCCATTTGAGTTTAGGAAACCGGGTGAAGTCGGCATCGGTCGTGTGGAGAATGTAGCCGTGCTCCATGGCGAGGGTGGCGAGGTGGACGTCAGTAGTGAGGTTGCCCGCGCTGCCCAGCTCTAAAATGTGCGCATGCAAGAACTTAAAATGATGAGGAGTAGGATTCAGTAGCCGAAAATGCGGGAGTGATAGCCATTCAGATAACGTAGCCAGAGCGGCTTGAGGCGTTTGCGGAACGGCGTAAATCCGTGGATTGGTCGAGATGCGGATGAAGCCTAGGATCACAACCCAAGCCAACCCGACCGGCACATCGCCTTGCAAACACTTCTGCCACCAACGAGAAGCTGGGGTGAATAAGGCCCCTCGCGAATCGTGGGCATAAAGGAGCAAATTTACGTCAGGAAGAATCATGGCTACGGAGTAATTTTACCGTCCGTCTTCAGGAAGGCCTCGACTTCGAGTTCGTCGCAGAGCTGGTTCATGCGATCGGGGTCGTAACCGGGTAGCAGCCCTCCCGTAAAGGGCTGCATCACGACTTTAGGGGCGCTGCGAGCCGCTTCTGCCGCTGCACTTTTCGCGATAAGACCAAAGCGGAGGGTGTGATTGAGGGTTTCTTTAAAGGAGGAATGCCGCACCTTGGCCTCGGATTCCAGTAATGAAACGAGGTCGTCGTCCAGAGTCACGGTGGTTCTCATGGATTAAATGCTACACGCATCATTTTGTGATGTCAATAGCATCAAGATGCGCGTCACGATGTCAAATTTGCGTCATGGGCTGCAGGAGAGGTATGCTGGACGTCGCACTGTTCCAAGGCACCGTGATTATCAAAGTAACCCAACCACGGGCAGCGGGCTTGGCTTCAACGGGGCTGCGCCTTTTCAGGCGCGGAGATAGCCCTTTGGCAAGTTGCATTTTAGTAGCAGGTTACGGTGAGGTTTGCGAGAGGTCATTGGATTTGTTTCGGAAAGTTCCGGCTGTTTGGCTGGAATTTCTTTAAGGTGTTGACGTTCAGGGCGCGAGCGATCCTTGCGGGAAGGTTCAGGACCTACCCGCTCGCGTTTTTTTTAAAATGTCAAAGACCGCGTGTTTTTCTGGAGGGGATTATACAACGTAGCAGGGAGAATCGAAAGCGACATAGGGAGAACCAATGGCGCTGATGACGCGGGTTCCGCGTCCTTCCGAGGGGCCGAGCCTGATGAAGAGAACCTGATCGGCAGTTGGAGAAATGGTGTCGTTCAATTTCCGCTCCAGTCCTCACGGGGTCAGTCGTTAACAATTAACACAATCTAACAAGTCTATCCATGTCCTCTTGAATGGATTTTAAAATGGGTTATTCTGGATGAAAGGCAAGGATTGTGCAGCTTTGGCG
>JBBSCO010000057.1:0-17745 GCA_038250235.1 Methylacidiphilales bacterium
CGGCCTCCCTGGAGATACAAAGCACCAGATCGAAAGACGCCAGGGCCTTCACCCCCCTGGCGCATAATGCTGCATCTATTCTGGATTGCCTGGGTCTCCTTAGTCCGATGGCATCATGAAAAACCCCCACCAACCTGGCCGCTGTTTCTCCGACTTTTTTGAAAAAAGTTCCCCGGTTATCCCACAGCAAATCTGGAACGAGAACTATGTCTTCCTCTTTCCATCCCCGCTGCCATCCAAGCGAGAGAGAAGCATCGCGGCCCGCATGCCAAAGATCCGGAAGATGGACCGGCAGAAAAGAATCATACAGGGCCAATCCCCGCAGATTTGGGGAGGAAACACGCTCCAGAATGTTTCTATCCTCCACCACGATTCGACGGTAATCGCAGCGAATGGATTGCCAGTAAACCGGCGTGTAGCTGTGCTGTAAACTCAACCAATCATGCAGTGCCCGTTGCATCCGCCTGACACCTGTGTTCAGAGGCGACTGACAGGCACTAGTGACATCAAGATAGATTTGGGGCACAGCCTTCATGACAAAACAGATTCCAGTTCCTTCCAGTAGTCTTCCCAGTTGCGAACAGGTCTGTTGTAAGCCGCCGCCGCCAACTCCGCACAAAAAATCCTGTCTGTCAAAAGATGCTTCATGGCGGCAGCCAATGCCCCCGTTCCCATCGGTATTGAAACCACTCCCGGACCCTCCGACGTTTCTCCGATGGCACCCGCATTCCCGCAGATCACAGTCCGTCCGTGCCAAAAACTTTCCACAATCGGCAATCCAAACCCCTCCATCAATGAGGGGAAAACGGTGAAAGTCGCTTTCTGATAGGCCCGATGAAGTTCCTCGTCCCGCACGTGCCCGCGCCAGACCACAGGAAAACCCTTTTTTTGCAAAGAACGGATTTGCTCCAGGATATCGCGGCTTTCTTCCGGCACATCCTCACAGCCGATCAACTCCAAAGTGAACTCCAGTTTCTCCTTCCATAACATTTCGCAGGCCCTGAACAGGCATTCGTGATTCTTAAGTTTTTTCAAACGGGCTACATAGAGAATCCGGGAAGAATACCCGTCCGGAGGACTGAAAGCCGGACGCTCCGTTCGAAACGGCACGGGCCAGACAATCACTTTGGTTCGCGCATGGGGAATGCCGGCTCGCAGCCAAAGGCGTTTCAATTCTTTTTCCGCATCTCTAGAAACACAAAGCACGAGGTTCATGCGTCCCAAAAGTCTCAAAGTTGATAGATGTAGTTTTTTCTCCCAGAAAGCCACACGGGGATCCAACAAAGGAATGGCATCATGAAAGATGGCGATTTTGCGCCCAGGTTCCCGCACAAGACGATTAAGAAATAATAGCCGGTTGTCAGGAAACAAGGATGTCAGAAGGAGTGAGTCCTCCTCCCGCATCCGTCTTCCCAGGCAGATCCTCCGGGGACAACGCAAGGCATCCCGGAATCCTGCCCCCAGAAGGGAAAGTGTTGAATCACTCGGAGCCTTCCCTAAGTCTCCTGATGATGGAAAGGGATCGTCCAACAGACGTTTTGATTCCGGAGTAAGTCCGGTGTAGCCGAAGTAAAAAGGCTGCCAAACCAGAGGTGTGACATCCTGCCTTTTTTCCACTAGTTTCCGGTACAAACCACGTGTGGTTCTGGGGATGCCACTTTGCAGTGGCAAAAGACAGGCACCAGTCACATCCACGAAAATCATACAACCCCTTCAAAAATTCAGAAGCGTTTCGAGATCCCGACCATAATCGTTCCATCTGCGGAACTTCCTCCCGACCGATTCTTGATAAAGGCGCGAATATAGATCCTTGTCCTGTAAAAGGTTTTTTATGGCAGAAGCCAGTTCTTCGGGATTGTTCTGATCGATGAGCAGACAACCTCCGCCTTCTCTGGCCACCTCTCCGATCGCACCGTTTCTTCCGCATATGACCGGACGTCGGTGCCAAAGGCTTTCAATGATGGGCAATCCAAAACCTTCCATCTGAGATGGGAAAACTGTGAAGGAGGCATTTTTGTAAGCCTCGTTCAGTTCCACATCACTGATATGTTTCCTCCATTGGATGGGATATCCTTGAGCCGCCAAAGTTTTGACACGCTTCAAAATACGCCTGGTATCAGAAAAGGCATCCTCAACCCCGATCAGATCAAGGGTAAATCTCACGCCCTGCCTCCAAAGCATCTCGGCCGCCACAAGCAGAACCAGGTGGTTTTTACGGAGCTTCAAACGGGCCACATAAATAATATGCGCCAGATCCTGGTTCGGCGGGCTCTCCGGACGCAGCTTGGAAAAAGGCACGGGCCACGTCACTACAGGTGTCGGTTTGGCGGGGACTCCATCTCGCTTCCAATACCGCAAAAGATCCGACCGGACTTCCTCCGAAATACAGATCACCTGATCGAGGTGTCCCAGGGCACAAACATACTCACGGAACAATTTGTCATTGCTGTCAGCCTGGCCGGGAATATTCAAGGGCATCGCATCATGAAAAATAGCCATTTTTTTTCCGGGCAACATCGTCCAGCCCTTCCATGTTTTGATTCTGGAATCCCAACACAAATCCGGAATCAGCAGAATGTCACCTTCTCCGGGCAAAGCCCCGGAATCAATGCCCCTGCTTTTGCGATTCCAATCGTCTGCCAAAGATGCCATCCAGGAATCCAGACTCCAACGACCCGGCACCCCCTGGGGATTCTCATAAGATGCAAAAGGATGGCAAAGAAATCCGGCCTCGCGAACGGACAGGCGTCCATAACGTTTGCGGGAAAAATCCCAGCATAGTGGCAGCACTTTGGCAGGCATCCGCTCATTCAGTTCCTGGTAAACCCCGCGGACAGTCCGGTGAACACCCATATTGACCGGTGAACTGGCGGCACTGGTGACATCCAGATAGATCATACAGAAAGGCGCGCTTGGAACATTGTGTTTTCGTAATCACGAACCACTGTCTCTGAAGGGCCTACGGCAACAATTTCCCCTTGTTCGATCCAGACCGAACGACTGCAAAGTTCCTTGATTTTCTCCCCGTCATGGGACACAAGAATGGCTGTTTTGCCGGATTTGAGACGTTTATCAATGGCCACGGCTGATTTTAAATTGAAACTTTTATCCCCAACTGAAAGCATTTCGTCAATCAACAGAACATCCGGATCCACTTCAAGTGCCGTGGCGAAGCCCAGACGGGCATGCATCCCGCTGGAATAGGTATAAATAGGTTGTTCAAAAAAATCGCCCAGTTCGGAAAACTCCTTGATTCTTTCCAGGCTTGCCGTCATGTGTTGCTTGGTGGCCCCAAGCATCATGCCGTTCAGAATTGCATTCTCGCGCCCCGAAAGG
The DNA here is from genome assembly GCA_038250235.1 of Methylacidiphilales bacterium. GTDB lineage: Bacteria > Verrucomicrobiota > Verrucomicrobiia > Methylacidiphilales > JAAUTS01 > JAAUTS01. The sequence goes on from JBBSCO010000057.1 coordinate 3,337, forward strand.
GTGGAATGGGAACCCACCCCGATGGACAGCAACGTGGTACACAGCCCGGGCTGAATCTTCAGTGCGCCGCGATCCGGGCTGATGATACCCGCCAGCAGCCTTAAGAGAGTGCTTTTGCCGGCACCGTTCCGACCCAAAACACCCAGGGTTTCCCCGGAGTGCAGATCAAACGTTATGTTTTTCAGCGCCCAGAAATCCGAACGGGACCCCTTGAAGAAGCCGTGCGGCCTCCGGTAACAGACGCCAGTCTGGTTTAATGAAATGAGCATGGACATAACTACCGGTGAATCGCCTTTACGATGGAAAGATCTATCCGTTTATAAATCAACAACGAAGCCATGATGCTGAAAGATCCAAAACAGGCCACATAAGCCAACTTGCCCCAATCCGGCCAGAGACCTTGCAATAGAACCGCCCGATAGGCCTCTATGAGCACCGCCATAGGATTCATGTAAAAATATACATGAAACTCGGCTGGCACCTGCTCCACAGCAAAGAAAATCCCCGACACCAGCATCAGGGATCTGAGAATGGCATCCATGGCCACCTTGGCATCCGGAAAATAGGGCATCAGTGCTGCCAGCGGAAGACTGACTCCAAGAATCACTGTCAGCTGTAGCAACAATATCAGCGGCAAGGCGAGGTAGGCTTGGGAAGGTAAGTGCCCCGTGCACCAGCTCCAGATCAACAAAAGTAGTAACAGAAAGAGAAACTTCCAGGTATTGGCCAGAATGCTGATCAACGGCAGGACAATCTTGGGAAGATAGATGAATTTCAACATGCTACCGGCGTCAAAGATGGAACTGGACGAAGACATGATTCCTGAAGCAAACCACTGCCAGGTAATGGAACCAACCAGCAAAAAACTGATGGCACCGACTGACGATTGCTCCAACACAAGCGTGAGAATGGCATAAAACATGATGGTGTTGAGCAGGGGCTCAAGCACCCACCACACATATCCCATGTAATTGAGCTGCGCTTCCGATTTAAGCTCCGCATAAGTGCGGTAAACGATGATATCCCAGTAGCGCTGCCATTTCATGAAATAGAAATCTTTCGAGCCTGAAAATCTATAAAATTGTCCGCCTTATTGCAACGGTATAGTGGAATTCTGCTGCCGCCGCATACCACCTTTTGATGCAATGGTTTCCCCTTGAAATCTTTTGCCGGAATCATCTCGGGTCTTAGAGCCGTTTTAAAGAGGCTTTTCAATGCTCCAACACTCACTGTAGAGTCTCACGGGTTGTATCCTTGTGGATGACTCAAAACGGATGCTCTCAACCGATAAACCATGGCCTCTTAACAAAAAATCAACAAAATGATTCCTCTAGTCCAAAAAACCCTGGTGATTGTTCCCGAAAACGGGATAGGCAATCGCCTACAAGCCATACTTTCAACCCAGATTCTGGCACAAAGACAGGGCTGGAATGTACAAGTCGATTGGCAACCCAACCGCGAAAGCTGCCATTGTCATTTGACGGACTTGTTTGAAGAAAACCCGGGCTGCCCAGCTTACTCCGTAAACCTCTGCCCCACCGGTGCCGTCTGCCTCTTGGAAAGATTGGAACAAAACCGGATCGACACTCTGGAAGACCTGATGGAAACCCATCCTATGGTTTGTGTCCGCTCCTATACCCAATTCCACGATAGTAGCACCTCTTGGCAGGAACACAGGCTCGCAATGTTAGGTATGTTCGACCATTGGAAGCCTGCCCACTCTATCGCGCATCAAATCCTGGAACCCGATCCAGATGTCATTGGCGTCCACATCCGGGGAACCGATTCCATCCGTTGTATTTGCTTCACACCACTGGCACTTTATATCCAGTTTATCATAAGCCAACTGGAGCACTCACCGCATTCGCGTTTTTTTGTATGCTCAGACGAACACTCCAGCGTGCATATTTTACGCCAACGCTTTGGAGATGGCAGAATCCTCACCTACAACCATGCCCCAGCAAACCGAATTACCATGGAAGGAATACAGCATGCCCTGATCGAGTTCCTGACCCTGGCCCGATGTCGGCTAATCTGCGCCAGTTATTACAGCTCGTTCGCCGATCTGGCCGTTGTTTTGGGAAATAAACCCTCCGTGAAGCTTACCACATACAAAGCCCCTCTTGACTGGACTAAAGCAGGCGAAAAATTTGAGCCTTGGGTTAGTTGGCAAAGAGGAAAAGGCTGGACTCGAAAGAAGAAGAGAGGCCTTTGGGACTCTGTACGAAGCCATTTCGCACTCTGGCGCACACGCTGGTATTTGACGGACTTCTACCAAACCGGTTTTTGGCACAAAATTGGCTGATGTTTCTTGGAAATCGATTCTTCAGAAAAATCGGAAGTTAAAGCATTTCCGGATTGGCTCTTAGGATAAATCGATCAAGTCACGCCCAAACACCCTTTCCGAATTTTCAGGCGCACAGGCTTTTGCCCTCATACTGGCATTTTGCCTATCATCCGCATTTCCGCGCGCCTCTTCCGGCATCTTTCCATTGCCTCAGCCACACTTTTTTCCTGGGGATAAGCCGCTGCAAATCCACTCACGCCATCCCACACCAATTCGGCATTTCCAGCCACATCGGTCACCACCGCGCCGCGTCCGCAAAACATTGCCTCCGCCAAGGATCAGGGTATTCCCCCGCAGCGTGAGGCCTGCAACAGGCAATGGTTTTCCCTCCATAGCCCCTCAATGTCCGGCATGGCACCCTGAAACCGTACAGTTTTGAGTATATGGAGTTTTGCCAGTCTTTCTAGGCTGCGCATCTGCGGTTCATCCCCATAGACATTGAGTAAGCAGCGAAGTTACCGCCAAGCTTCAGGGGCCAGCACGGCAAAGGCCGGATCGTGGCCCTTGGACTTGGGGTCAAAGCACCCGATTATGACAGACTGCGGAGACTCCTCTGCTGGCCACGGGTGTTCCGGGCCTGGGCAGCACTATGCCAATCTGGCCCCCATCCATCGACGGTTGTTCTCAGCACAAAAATAATTCGCCTATATGTGGCTCATTCCAGCCAATAGCCGCTGAACGTGCCAATCCAAGGGCCCAAGCTTCGCCCCTCCCATTTTGTGTGATCGTCGGCAAAGGAATCTCACCCTGAGACTGTTCACCAACAAATCAGGCACCATCGCAATTTTCACACCGGCTGACCACAAACAAGTCAGGCCTCTGCGCTAGAATTTAATCCATAGTGTGCCGACGCCCTGGGCTTCGTATCCACTTTTTATGAATCAGCCACTTCTCCCATTTCGTCAACTCCTTGCCGTTTTCATCTTCCAGGGCACGGGGTCAGCGGAAATAAAAATGCGCCTCGGCTTCAGGCAGAGCCGACAAGTTTTCCGGCAAAGGACCGTAATCATGGAGGCACACCGCCGCCAGCCTTCCCTGCCGCAAAAGCCACGAAGCGGTCTGCTGCTACAAAAACCCGGAAGCACCTTCGTAGACACAGGGATGCATCGCAATAAAGAGCACCGTTCCTGCGGGCATTGGGGTGAGGTCGGGCACATACCAACCGCTAATCACACCCTTTATTGAATGACATACCTCTTTTTTTCCTCTATTTGTTTTCCTGCTCATTTCACTTATGAATTTTATCGGCGTAGCCTGCGTCAAAAATGAGGCCGACATTATTGAAACCTTCGTCCGCCACAACCTGGCTTTTCTTGACCGTCTCATCGTAGTGGACCACGGCAGCACCGATGATACTCCCAACATCCTCCGATCCCTGCAAAAGGAGGGACTGAGCCTGGATGTCACCCGTGATGACAGTCTGGGCAGACTACAGGGAGAAAAGATGACCTCACTCATGCGCCGGGCAGCGGAAGCTGGCGCAGAGTGGGTGGTGCTACTCGATGGAGATGAACTGATCAAAACCCATGCTCAAAACCTCCCCCTTCCTCCCAAGAGTGGTCCCGGAGTCCTCAAAGTGGCATGGAATACCTACTGCGCCCGCCCGGATGATGACGCATCCGAAACCAATCCCGCCCTCCGCATCCGGCACCGCCTGGCCTCCGAACCTTATGAAAAGGAATCCTTGCATGATCGCAGATTCCAACTCAAATCCATCGTTAGACGAGACGTGGCCTTGCATCCCGAAACGTTTGTGCTCCAGGGAAACCACCAAGTGCTGCAGGCCGGCACCGAGCTGGACCATACTTTCTGGAACGGCTGGTCTTTGGCCCATTACTCCCTCCGTTCCCCAGGTCAGTATGCCTCCAAGATTGCCATTGAAGTGCTTCAACATCTGGCCCACGGATCCATGATGGCTCCGATCGATTCCTTTAACGTCTCCCATCTGGAACAGGTTCGGAAGAGTTTGGATGCGTTTGCAGACACCTTTTACAACCACGTCCCGGTTTACATCGAAATCACCCGCCACCCCTTGGACAAAGTCGTGGATCCCCTCCCTTACCGTGGAAGCCCACTCCAATATACCTCCCAGTTCTCGGATTTAGCCCTACTGGTTTCCAATCTGCTCGGATACTCCGAAAGCCTCGCCCGGGCCTTGAGCCATCGTCCCCCGAAAAAAGATCCAACTTTTGAAGTCACATCACATCTGACCCTTCGATCCCTGAATGACCCTTCACGGATTATTTGCTCAACACCCTGCCAACTCCAGGCTTTCCGTCCCGATATCGTGGTCCTTCCCTTGGATGGGTGGGACGGGGAGGAGGATTTGATTTTGGAAATCGGAGGTCCAGTCGCTTATGTAGAATGCCTCTCTCTCTGTTTCAAACGGCCGGATGGAAGCAGCCTAGAATTGACCGGAACAGACTTGCGGAATTCTCTTAAGCTCCGCGGCAAAGCCCACTTCGTGTATCATGAATCTTATACTGCTTTTGTAAAGGGCCTCTGCTCAGCGGAATTACGCATGCAGTCTCATCCATCCGGCTTGGCGGGAAAATGGAAAGAAGTCGAAATTTCCCTCCGCATTGACAGCGACCCCGCCATAGTGGGACTTCGCTATTTCCAACAAGACCCATTCCAGGAGGCCCGCAACCTCCTGCTTCTGGTCGGAAAACTTGAACAAAAAGTCAGCCAACTGGTCACAGTCCGCGGATTCCTCAGGCATCAATTCAGCTGGATCATGGGATGTATATTCAGCAAAAAGTAAAATTCCAGACCGGCATGTGCAAGCTTTATGAGCACAAGAGCTGTTACCCAAATTGAGGAGCTTTCGCACATACACTGCGTTCGGAATTCCTAAAGCAAAACCCCGTCCTTCATTTCAAAGGCATGGTCGGAAGCCTCGGAAATCCGGGAGTTATGGGTGACGATCAGAAGAGTAAGCCCGGTTTCATGGGCCAACTTCCGCATCATACCGAATACACGCTTGGAGTTTTCTGTGTCCAGGTTTCCCGTAGGCTCGTCGGCCAATACCAACCGCGGGTGGTTGGCCAATGACCGCGCAATGGCCACACGCTGCTGCTCCCCTCCGGAGAGGTGATCCGCACGCCGATGGAGTTTGTCTCCCAAGCCCACAAGATCCAGGAGGTGGGCAGCCCTTTCATCCATTTCATCATCGCTCATGATTCCCGCACGGCGCATGGGAATTTTGATGTTGTCCAGTGCACTAAACTCACGAAGCAGAAAGTGGAATTGAAAGACAAAACCGATTTCAAGGTTTCGTAAATGGGACAATTCCTCATCCCCCAGCCCGGTGGTTTCGTGTTCCCCGATCCATATCTTCCCCTGCGTTGGCCTGTCCAATAGACCCAATAAGTAAAGAAGGGTACTCTTTCCGCATCCGGAAGGCCCCATGATGGAATAGATCATCCCCGGACTCAAGCTGAGCGAAACGTCCTTGAGAACATGAACCCGGCTCTCCTCCGATCCCAGGATCTGGTGCAGTCCCTCGCAACGGATGGTGAAATTGGAAGGGTCGGAGATTGATGCGGCATTTTCCATAGTAAAAGGCGAACTCTTCCTTAAAATGGAGTATAGTAACCTTGCTTTCAAAACAAAAGCAGTCCCAAAGCTTAAAAATTATTTACTGATCAATTCACGCTTCAAACAGAACACTTGAAACTCTCCCTCCCGGCCCTATCATTGATTTTTATTCATGAATCTTTACTGCATCGGCATTGACCATCGCTCCATGTCCGTCGACATCCGCGAGCAGCTCTCCTTGGCCGGCGATGATCTCCTCACGATGCTGAAGTTTTTCTCCCTCCATAAGTCTTTTGAAGAAATGGTTATTCTTTCCACCTGTAACCGGGTGGAATTCTACTTTACCAGCAGCCTGCCTGCCTCCCGCGCCCACAAAGAACTCCAGGCCAGCGTCGAAGATTTTCTTGAGATCAGTCATTCCGGCCTCGATCACTCCTACACCCACGAAAATAGGGATGCCCTCTCCCATCTCTTCGAGGTCTGCACAGGGCTCCATTCCATGGTGATTGGTGAAACAGAAATCCTCGGGCAGACCAAGGCCGCTTACCAGATTGCCAAAGACGCCGGTTGTTGCGGCCCCCTGTTGAACCGTAGTTTTCAAACCGCCTTTTCCGCCGCCAAGGAAGCCCGCACCACCACTAACATTGGAAGGGGCAATGTTTCCGTTGCCTCCGTCGCTGTCCATACAGCCGAACGTCTTGTAGGCAATCTCTGGGATAAAAAAGTGCTCGTACTCGGCGCCGGGGAAGTCGGAGAAGAAGTCACCAAAGCCCTCGCCGAAAAAGGAGTCAAAGAAGTCCTTTGCGCCAGCCGCCGAACGGAACGCAGCCTGGGTGTTGCCAGCCCTTACGGAATGCAATCCATTGAGTGGAACCACTGGAAAAGCCTGCTTTGTGAAATCGACATCATTGTGGCTTCCACTGCCGCTCCCGACCCCATCCTGAACAAAAAAGATCTGCTGCCTTTCACTCAGCGCCTCGCTCAACGCCCCATGTTCATTCTCGACCTCGCCGTTCCGCGTGATGTGGATCCCGAAGTCGGCCAGCTCTCCGGAGTCTGCCTCTTCAACGTGGACAACCTGAAGGACAATGCCTCCGAAAATCTTTCCTCACGCTGGGGTGAACGCAGCCGTTGCCTCGAAATCCTCCAGCCCTCGGCGGAAAAACTTTACGCCTATTTCAAAAACCAGAATCTTCTTAAGGCAAAGACGCCAAGTGTTTAAGACGCAAAAAAACATACCATTTATTCTGCAATTTATTTAATAACAAAAAACCGTTTTGCTTGTAGCGACATACGCATCACTGCGTCTTTGCGTTAAATTCATTTATGACCACCTCTTTCCTTCGCATCCAGAACCTCAGCTATTCCTATGGCGACCGCAAAGCCCTGTCCGATTTCTCCCTTGATCTTGAAAAAGGTGAAATCTTCGGATTACTCGGTCCCAATGGCGGAGGAAAAAGCACTCTCTTTAAACTGTTAAGCACTCTCCGTCCTCTTCAAGAGGGTGAAATCACCCTGGCCGGACTCAGCTATCGCTCAGACCGTCGGGAACTGCGTAACCTGATCGGAACCGTTTTCCAAAGCCCCGCTCTCGATAAAAAATTAACGGTCCACGAAAATCTCTGGAGCCAAGGGAAACTCTTTGCCATTCCTTCCGCTATCTTGAACGAGCGAATCGAAGCACTCGCCACGCGCTTCGGCCTGAAAGAACGCTTGAAGGATCCGGCTGAAAAACTATCCGGTGGATTACAGCGCCGCGTGGAAATCGCCAAAGCCCTGCTTCACGAACCTAAAATCCTCATCATGGACGAACCCAGCACCGGCCTGGATCCAGGCATCCGTCTTGAGCTCTGGGATTTCCTGCAGGAACTTCGCAGCAAGGAAGGTATGACCATCCTTCTCACAACCCATCTTTTGGAAGAAGCCGAACGCTGTGACCGGATCGCGCTGATCCACGAAGGTAAACTGATCACTGAAGGGAAACCCTCCCATCTCTGCGAATCCCTGGGCGGCCAGGTGTTAAGCGTTCTGACCGACGACACAGCCGACCTAAGCCTCCTTTTGAAAAATGAACTGGGAGAAAACCCCAAGATTCTCGGAGGCGAAGTCCGTCTCCGTATTCCCGCGTCCGTCGACCGCACCCGAACCAGCAGTCTTGCCGCCCGACTGGCCGATCACACCAGCGTGCAGTCCGTCACCCTTTCCCGCCCCAGCCTGGGCGACCTCTACCTGGAAAAAACGGGACGTAGCTGGTCGGAGAATTAAAAGTATAACGCCAAGACGCTAAGATTTTAAGGCGCAAACATCCTTCAAACCTGATTAAAAAATCCTCTTCTTATAGCGACTTTAACCCTTTGCGCCTTTGCGTTAAAAATCCCATCCATTTTATGAGCACCTCCAACTTAGCCGTCGACATCTCCGCCACTAAAAGTCTCCTATGGCGCGAAATCATCCGTTTCCTCCGCCAGCGCAGCCGCATCACCGGAGCACTGGCCACCCCCATCATCTTCTGGCTCTTCCTGGGGTTCGGAGTCGGTCAATCTTTTCAGGACAGCTCGCTCCCGGGTACGATCAATTACATTGAATACTTTTTCCCTGGAACCATTGTGATGATCATTCTTTTCACCGCCATTTTTTCGACCATTTCCATCATCGAAGATCGGCGTGAAGGATTCCTGCAGGGCGTTCTGGTGGCTCCTGTTTCACGCGGCAGTATTGTTCTGGGTAAAGTTTTGGGCGGCGCCGTTCTCGCTACTGGCCAGGCCTGGCTGGTTTGTCTGGTGGCGCCTTTCGCCGGGCTTCATGTGGGAATGGAAGGGATTCTTAAAATTCTGATCCTCGTTCCCCTGCTTTCCATCATGCTGACCTCCTTGGGCTATCTCATCGCCTGGCCCCTGGATTCCACCCACGGTTTTCATGCCATCATGAACATCTTTTTGATTCCCCTGTGGCTGCTGTCAGGCGCGCTCTTCAGCGTTCAGGGAGCCCAGGGCCTGATCGCCTGGCTCATGCATGTCAATCCCCTGACCTACGGCCTCGCTGCCATGCGATACACGCTTTATCCTGCGAATTCACCATGGCTGGGAGCCCTTCCCAATGAAGGATTTTGTTACATCGTAACTTTGATCACCACAGCCCTCCTGTTAAGCCTGTGTTTTGTGGTCACACTCCGTGAACGGAAAGCCTGATGCGACAGTTTGAAAGCATCTTAAATGATTCTATGGTGAATTCATGAGAGCCACGTTCACCTTCGACCCTGACAACCAGTAGCTTATACGCCGGGAAATGGCTTTGAAACGCAGAAGCTTTAAGCAGGTCTTGAACGAGGCTATTTGCCGAAGTCTTCATTCTCATTCAAGTGTGGCACTCCCAGCTACCTACAAAACCCCCTTTTCCATTCAGGATATCAAGCGGGAGTTGATCGCCAACGCTTACAACAACCGGCCGACGACTTTGAAATGGACGCATTTCTCTCCCTACGTGGAAACGATAAGAAATGCTCATTCCGGCTGCCAACCTCACCCTTTACGCTGACAACGAAGCAGGTCCGGCTCATGCCGCCTCGTTTCAATGATGGGAAAGATTATTAAACGGAGCCGAACCGGTTGAGATTCCCCACGCCGTCATTAGGGCCTTTCTTCGGCTTTCCACTTCAAAACGAATTTTGGTGCAACCACTGACCGCAGACGAGAGCGCCAAATGTATCGAATTCTGGTTCACACGTCCGCAAGTGCGACTGATCGAAACTTCCCATACCCACCAGGCCAGCTTTTTACAAATGATACGAAAAACAGATGCGGCCGGAAATCTGACAGCGGATGCCCACATCGCAGTCTTGTCACTTGAATATCACGTAGAAATCCACACAGCGGATCCTGGTGTTGCCCGTTTTCTTGGAATCCGCTGGCGAATTCCACTCAATAACTGACAATCACACCCACATGCCAACGTGAATCACGTCTGTCGTTTCCCGCATCATTAAGCTGGAAGCCGTAATCGGCACGTAGGGAAAGATAATTGCTGATGCTATACCGGATTCCAGGCCCAACAGAGGCCAAGGTCTCGGAACCCACTGCCAACCCGTCCTGCCGGGTGACATTGCCATTATAGGCCCGGGCGGAGCCATAATCGAAAAAGCCCAGGAACTGCAATTGGTCTTTGACGCTTTCAAAGCCGAAAATCTTGAAAATACTGACCGGTGGCGTGCGTAATTCATTCCTGACAATCCAGCCCTCATCTGTGTTGTTCAACTCACGCTCATCATAACCACGGACGGAACTATACCCGCCAAAATTCATCTGCTCGCTGCCCAAAAGGTTCGAGTTGGAAATCTGGGCCGTGAACTGATTGGAAAGGCTGAAGTCCCAGGGCAAACGGGTGACGCGGCCCACATCAAACTTGAAATACGTGTAGTCGTTGGAGGCATTCGGACGCACCGCCTGAAATTCCGAATCGGTTTGATGCCCGAAATATTCGCCCGGACTCCAGACCACTTCGGGTCCGAAAGACCAGCTTCCCCATGGATCGCTGAGAGACGAGCGGTAACCGAAGACCCACTGCCCGACATCCGTTGTGGTCGCGTTCACCGGGACAAAACCGAATTCCAATGTATTGTCCGACTGTTTCCAATCAAAGCCCGCATAAACTTCGTGGCGGTAATGCTTGGTGATATTGGGAAGAGGCACCGTGTAACGAAACCCTACCTGGGCACTGGAACCTTCCAGACCGAAAGGCAAAGCTTCCGATTCGCTCTTGGACAAACTGCCAAAAACATTCAGAGTATGACGCCAGGGAAGTGGTGCCAGATAGGAAAAGGAGTGGGCCCGGATGTTCTCGAAATCGGCATCGGGATCAAACACGTCACTACTGCCGGTGAATTGGTAATTCAACTGATGTCCGATGCCAAAAACATTTCCCCAGTTGAACCCGGCCAGAAAACGCTCATCCCCGGTCAGATCATTTCCGCTATCTTCATAACCAGCATAAAAACGGACAGGAAAACGATCCTCAGTCTTGAGAACAAGATCCGTGGTTCCCAGTTCGCTCCCGGGGGTGAAAACCACATTCACATCACGGAACGGGTTCTGGTTCAGCCAACCGACATCGTTCAACACCTTGCTGGCCCGGATGGGCTCCCCATGACGTGTCCTGACCTCACCAGCCAGAAGCTTGCTGGAAAACCACTTGTTACCCTCTACCCGGACTTCACCGACCTTGCCTTCAACCACCACCAGTTGCAGGACACCAGTAGTGATGTCCTGTTCAGGTACCACCACGTCCACCACCGGGCGGTCGTTTTCCCGATAAAAAAGAATCACGTCCTTGACCAACATGTTGATCGACTTGATCGAAACAGGCTGGCCAAGATATTGCCCGCTAACTTTGGAAAAGGTCGGCTTGTTCAGGATCCCAATGCCGAGTGCCTGGACACCCTGGATCCTGGGTGCAGCGGACTGGATCTTGGCCGTAGCATCGACAAAGACGATTCCGATCAGCTTGGAAACGAGGATTTTGTCACTGCCATCCACTTTGGGTTCGGAGCTGGGAATTTCAGCAGAGGAAGTTACCTGGGGAACCTGTTTGGGTTTAATTTTGTCATAGTCCTGCGCTCCCAAATAGGAAACCATGAATGCCAGAAAAACCAGGCAGGCAGCAGATCTCATTAAAAAACAGCACTTCATAGATTCAAAAACCTGCCTTGTACTAACCATGTCTTCAATTTTTGAAAAGTCCTAAATCCCTTATTTACTTGAGAGTTGACGAAGATTTTCCGGCAAAAACAGCATAAAGAGCATGATCTGAGACAACCTATTCCACCAAAAGATTGGCCAGGAGGACGATCAGAGCCAACCGTGTACCACGAAAAAGCAGTGCAGAAAAAAAACCTACAGCGGGGAACGAAAGAATTTAAGGGCCAAGGCGAATGATCCGGGTTTCAAGCACGAATTTAACGTTCGCCAAAGAGCAAATCCGTACTGAACCATTTCCGGTTTCCTTTTTTAAAAACCGTTGCTCCGCTTCGATAAATGGATTGGTTTTTCATGGAGATAGTCTGAGTTGGGTTTGGTTTAAACCCGGTGGATTGGAATGCCTTCTGATCTTTCTTTGGCTTCCGCCCGGCGGGCCGCTTTCCGGATTTTTGGATCAATTGAAAATTTCCCGCAAGCAACGAGAACCAGCACAAGAGCCGTGCCTGGGACGGCCATGGAACAGGTCAAATCCCAGACTCCTTGCCAATCCCAGGGAGGCCACACTCGTGGAAGCATGATTTGTCGTATTCTGGGCCTGGACAGAGGTAAGCGTCAGAAATAGAAACAGGGCAAAAGACACCAGGACAACGGGGTAGGAGGATTTTAACGCCAAGGGTTCAAGTCCCAATGACGCAAAGCTGCGAAGGATACAAAAATCAAATTCCTTATTCTTTTTCAAAAAAACTTTCGCCTTAAACCCTTGGCGTCTTTGCGTTAAATTCCCCTTCCAAAAAGCCTGTTTCTCTTTTCTTGGTGCCCGGATGTCTTGACGCGATAAAAAATGGATTGTTTTTTTCATACCCTTTTTTCCTTTGATTAAGTTGTGTTAGTTATTTTTTCCAACTAAACAACAGCCCTATAACTACGTTTATTGGAAACATTTCTCGGAGAGCTCTCTAATATCAGTTCATTACCTCGAATTTTCTCCAATTGTTTCCGGGAGCGGAATCCGGTTTTCTTGTAACGCCGCTCGACATACTTTTCCACGGTTCGGTTGCTGATGTCCAATTAGCGGGCTATCTCACAGTAAGATGGTTTCTGGGGATTTCAGATCCACACGCTCCTTGGGGGTCAAGGATGCCATGAAAAAGTTTTCCCCGTTATACTCAGCACAAGAGGTTTTATGAAAAGCAATGGCCATGGGACATTCTCAACAGACTTGAGCCTGGGCGACTATCCCCCAAAATAGCGGGGATGTGGCATTGAACCCGCGAAACACGCGAAAGAGCACGAAATCTGGAAATAAGAGGGTAAAGGGGTGATTGAGAAAACGTTGATCAGTTCTATGATAAATAACTTTCCCGACACCGGTAAAGTTATTTGTCGCCGCCGTTTCCCCAAAAGAAGCGGGCCAGTAATTCAGATTGGGAATTGACCCCGAAATGTTGATAAAGCTCCCTCACATAGCCGGAGACCGTGTTGGGAGAAGTCTTTAGTTGTCCGGCAATGGATTTGCGGTCTTCCCCCTGCAAGAGTAGGTTCAATACAATCCGCTGCTGGGGATAAAGTTTCGGCACACTGACTCCATGGTCTTCGGGCCAGCCCGGCTCATGGAGCCAGGGGATTTCCGTTAAAATAATAGGCGCTATTTTTGATTCACGCTGGGTAAACAGGGGACGACCAAACGTCGATGGATTCCTACTTTGCTTCCAGATTGCTCATCCAATGGACGGACCAACATGAGAACCGCTGCGATATCCGCATCCTTCCCGAAGGAGTAGGCTTCAGACTGGCAAAACACTTCATCAGACACAATCTGCTGCCGCAATCGGGTCAGATGGGTCTTTTTTCGCTGAGCTCTTTGAAAAACCCGGCAACCACTCAGGACATGTCCGGATGATCGATGGCCTTCGGCAGCCTCGGAAACTGCTCATCACTCATACCACCAACCGTAAAATTAACATAAACCTGCGGAGCCTTCGGGACGGTTTGACAGGACAAGCCCCAAAGTTAAATGTCAGCATCGATCAAGACGCAGAGTCCATCCATCAAGTAACGTTTTTTGGCCGCATGTTCTCCCTCCAAAGCCGCCACTTCCGCCACCAGACGGATCATGGAGCGCACGTCATCTTCACCAAGTTCCTGCTCCATTGCTGTTTTCTCAGCCACTGTCGTGCCGTAAGCAAAATGGTAATTCAACTCTAGAAACTCTCCTCATTGGGAAAAGCCAGTGACTCCGTGATTTCGGTAGGCACGGGGGGATCTCCCGTTAACCCGGCGGAACTGCCGCGAAAAATAATTGCTGTCGTTGAATCCACAACGAAAGGCCACTTCAGTAATGGTCATTTTTTGTTCCTCCCCTGACAGCAATACCTCCGCCCTTCGTATCCTGCTCCGTATCACATATTCAGCTGGAGAAAAGCCGGTTGCCTTGCGGAAATAACGAAGAAACGACCGTTCGGACATTGCGGCCTTTGTTGCCATCCCATTCAGGGAAAAAGCTTCCGCAGGATGTTGGTCTATAGCGGCCATGACCCGGCCAAGCCGCATATCAAGATCGGACGATACATCCGAACCTTTACCGTAACTTCTGGCCAATAATCCTACCAAAAGAATAAGCCATGCTTTAGCCAAAAAAGCTCCTCCCTCCCCACCCTGTCTGGTTTCCATCTCGATGGCGTCCACCCATTCGGAGGCTTTGTGCAGATCCCCATGGCTGAGCCGGAGCCGTCCTGAAAAATCCTTGGAACGCCAGCGGGCAGACTCGAATGTGAAAAGCGGATGGTATCCGGCCAGGCTTCCCAGATTTTTGGCGAGATTTTCCACCAGTTC
>JBBSCO010000058.1:0-17676 GCA_038250235.1 Methylacidiphilales bacterium
CCCACGGCCACGCCGCAGGACCTGGAAATCCTGAACTGGCTGGGCACCCTGACCCCGGTCGATCTGAAAAGTTTCTCGGAAGAATTTTTTTCCACCGGCTCCGCCCTGCAGGTGCTGAATTCCGAGCAGGTGGTTCGGGCGGATGCGAAGGAGTATCAGGAGAACGGTTGGAAAATCGCGGCGGCCCAGGTTGAAGAACTCGGCCTCGACCAGTTTTGGAAGCGTAAAGAGGAACTGGGTTACGCACTTGAGGCCATGCGCAAGGAGCGTGGGCTGGATTTTGCCTGTCTCCTGATCACCGATATAACACTGCACTACAGTCTTTTGCTGGTGCGTGGTCATGCGTCCATTCTGGCCGCCATTGATTACCCACAACTCAGCCAGAACCTGTATGAACTGGACGGCATTGTCTCGCGCAAAAAACAACTGCTGCCCGCCCTGATCCGCATCCTTAACCATGTGGCCAAGGCTTGATCCTCAACCCGTCGGATCCACCACCCCTTCTCCGTCCGGCGTAACGGTCAGATCGGGCCCCTGATATTTCGGATTGCTGTGTGAAATTCCGAAGAGCTCCAGCACCTTGCCAAAAAACTCTTCATTTCTCATCAGGCCGGTGAAGCTCTCCCGGCCCGGTCCGGCGGACATACAAAGGGTCCAATCAGCGGTGTGTGTCACCCCCGTCCAACCGACGCCGTGCCAGTTACCCAGTATCTGTCCGAGGAGGCCGTAAAAGTTGCGCTGCTGTCCTGATATCTCGACAGAGCCTTTCCCTTGTAACACGTCCAAAAGAACCAACGCCTCTTCCTCCGCCATCATAAACCCGGTATAGGAGTGTACCAGATCCTGAACCTCTTTCTTCGCCATGGCCTTGTTCTGTCTGAGCCTCGCATCCAGATCCTGCTTGATCTGTGTGGCGGATCCTTTGATTCGGGCCACGCGGCGGAGAAAGCCCGTGCTTTCACTGTAAGAAGGGCCCATTCCATTCAAACCGGGGTTGGCATTGCCGTGATCACTGGTGATGACAATCAACGTCTCAGGATTTTTCTTGAGGAAATCCAAAGCCACCCCGACGGCCTCGTCAAAGGCCAACTGTTCCTGGATGATCGCTGCGGCATCGTTGGCATGGGCGGCATGATCCACCCGCGCGGCTTCCACCATGAGGAAAAATCCCTTGGGCTGCTCCTGCAGGGATTTGAATGCGCTTAGTGTCATCTCCGCCAGGGTTGGAATCTCCTTGAACGACGCAGGGCCGTTTGCCTGGTCAATGCTGTAAGGAAAATGATCGGGGTAGAACAGTCCTAACACTTTTTCTTTGCCCGCCGACTCCAAAAGCTCTTGTTTCGTCCGGCAATGAGCATACCCAGCAGACGTAAATTCGCCAATCAAGTCTCTGCCATCATTCCGATACTCCGACGCAAAGTGCAGATCGCCACCTCCCAGCAATACATCGACCAGACCCAGATATTGGGAGGCAATTTCATCCTCGAAGTCGCGGTGGGCAGCATTTGCGGAAAAGCCGGCGGGCGTGGCGTGGGTCATCCTCGCCGTGGTGACCAGCCCTGTGCCGTAACCTTTTTCTTTCAGAATGGGACACAGCGGCTTAAGGGTGGTGCCGTCCGGAAACTGGTTCAACATGCGATTGGGCACACGCCGACCACTGCCCCAGGCACTGGCGGCGGCGGCGGAGTCTGTCACCAAGGAATCCAAGGATGCCATGTCAAACAGGCCATGAGTCGTTTCAGCATCGACGGAAAGGTTGTGCCAAAACGTATTTTTCCGGAAATGGAGTTGCTGATGCGCTTGGGCCAGGGCAGGGACTCCCGTGCTCATGCCATCAGAAACCATAAAAACCACATTCCGGGGTCGCCCGCCTTTGCGGGCACAGGATGTCGCCGTGCCCAAAGATAATGCCCCTGCCGCCAGCCCTCCCAATTTCAAAAGGTCACGGCGGCTCCAAAAAGCACGGGGTGTTGCACTCATTGACGAATCCTGGATAAGCTTTGTGACAGTTGTGTGAAGATCCGCCAAATTCTGTTTCTTTACTGACAGCTCTATGCTATCTTTCACCCATGAAACAATTCTGCCTGCTCTCTGCTGCAATTCTGTTCATCTCCCACTCTCTCGTGGCGGGAACACTCACGGACAAACTGGAAGGTAACCTGGTCAAATTGGAAGGCGATAAAGTCAAAAAAGTCGAGAAGGGAAGCTTGGCCAACAAGAAGATAATTGCCTTTTATTACTCTGCCCACTGGTGCCCACCCTGCCGCGCCTATACGCCTGGCCTAGCCAAAGAATATGCAGAACTCAGCGCCAAGTATCCCGAGTTTGAGTTAATTTTTGTCAGCAGCGACCGTGATGAAAAGGCGATGGAAGAATACATGAGCTGGGGAAAGATGAACTATCCTGCCCTTGATTTCAAAGACGCCAAAAAAATGGATTTGGTCAACAAATTGTCCGCCTCCGGCATTCCGTATCTCGTGGTGGTGGATGCCGACGGCAAGGAGTTGGCCGGCAAGGGCTCTGAAAACTGGGCGCATCCCTCAGAGGTTTTACCCAAGCTGAAAAGTCTGCTTAAAAGCGGCACCTGATTTCTCCTGGCAGTAAAATTCCCAGCTTCATCTCGCTCCGTTAAATGCGACAATCATAACGACGATCGTCGTTATGATTGTCGCGGTATTTATGGAAAGGCTGTCGGGGTTCAGGGCCTGGTCATCCGCTCGGCTACAACCCATTGGTCAAACTGCTCGGCCGTGAGGTGACCCAGGGCGAGGGATGCATCCTTCAGGTTGGTTCCTTCCTTGTTCGCTTTTTTGGCTATGGCTGCTGCTTTGTCGTAGCCGATATGGGGATTCAGGGCTGTAACCAACATGAGGCATTTCTCCACATAAGCCTCCACTTGAGCCTTGTTGACTTTGAGGTCGGCCAAACAATAGTCGGCAAAGGAGCGCATGGTGTCTGTCAGCAAATCCACCGAGTGCAGGAAATTGTGGATCATCACCGGATTGAAGACATTGAGCTCGAAATTCCCCTGACTACCGGCAAACCCGATCGCCGCATCATTGCCCATTACTTGCACCGCCACCATGGTCATGGCTTCGCATTGGGTCGGATTCACTTTGCCCGGCATAATGGAAGATCCGGGTTCGTTTTCAGGGAGCTGTAGCTCGCCCAGACCGCAACGCGGGCCGGAGCCCAGCCAGCGGATGTCGTTGGCGATTTTCATCAGAGAGGCGGCCAATGTTTTCAAAGCCCCGGACGCCATGACAATTTCATCATGGGAAGAAAGAGCGGCAAACTTGTTGGGATGGCTGGTGAAAGGAAGACCGGTCAGTCCGGCAATTTTTTTGGCGGCGCGTTCGGCAAATTCCGGATGGGAATTTAAACCGGTTCCCACCGCAGTTCCGCCGATGGCCAGATCGTAAAGGCCGGAGAGCGTGTATTCAATCCTGGCAATATCGCGATCGATCATGGAGACATAACCGGAAAATTCCTGAGTGAATGTTACAGGCGTTGCATCTTGTAAATGGGTGCGTCCGATCTTGACGATGCCTTCGAATTCCTTGCCTTTGGTTTCCAGAGCGTCCCGGAATTTTTTAGCTGATGGCAACAAGCGGTGAACAACTTCCTCGGCTGCGGCGATGTGCATGGCGGTGGGAAAGGTGTCATTGGAAGACTGGGACATATTGACGTGATCGTTCGGATGCACGGGCGACTTACTGCCGCGCTCACCACCGGCCATTTCTATCGCTCGGTTGGAGATCACTTCATTGGTGTTCATGTTGGTCTGGGTGCCGGAGCCCGTCTGCCAGATACGCAGCGGAAAATGCGTATCGAGTTTGCCTTCGATCACCTCGTCGGTCGCGGCGGTGATGAGTTTGGCTTTTTCTTCCGGCAGCTTGCCCAGCTCATGGTTCACCAGGGCGCAGGCTTTTTTCAGGACTCCCATTCCCCGGATAACAGCACGTGGCATGGTATCGCGTCCGATGGCAAAATATTTTAAAGAGCGCTGTGTCTGAGCCCCCCAATACGCTTCGGAAGCCACTTCAATATTGCCCATGGTATCGGATTCAGTGCGGGTGGAGATGTTGGTGCTCATAAAGGGTATTAGATCGTTTCATGATCATGGCCACTTACGCAAGGTTTTTGCTCATGGGGACGCCGCTTAGAAGGTCGCCGAATCATCTACGCTTCTACACTAATATCTCAAAGCAGGCCCTCGGCCTCCAGTTGGTTCAATCGCCGCTCGTTGATCTGGTCGATGATTTCAGCCAACCCCGGCAGCTCCACCAGCACATCCAAAGGCATGGTATTGTCGGCAAAAGGCAGGCCGCTGGTTTCAATGACCCGGGTTTGTTGGCTCAGATAAACCCAGGTGAATTCGCCTCCGGTCAGGACGCGGAACTGAAGATTTTTTTCCCAGAGGATATCCTCTGTCGTTTTCAACGAAACCGTGATACCTCCCGCCTCCGGGCCGGGGCAAACCTGCTCGACCTTGTCATAGGTTCCAATCCATGTTTCAACGAAACCCCGGATGCCTTCTTTACTCAGAGGCTGGTGAAAGAGTGCGACGTAACCTTTGGAATCCATCGATGAAAAATAGCGGGATTTGACCGCCCGTCCAGTCAGGGATGTTTTCAGTTTCCAGTTTGGCGTTTTCTGTTTAGCGTCTGGTTCACCCAAAAATATACGTTTATGATTTTAGTCACTGGTGGAACAGGTTTTGTTGGTCGTGCAACAGTCAAACAGCTGATCGAAGCGGGTCACCGGGTTCGTTTGCTGGTTCGTGACCCGGAGACAGCTTCGCGTGAGTCCCTCTTTAAAAAGTGTGAACTGGTCAAGGGCGACATCCTAAATGTCTCCTCCCTTCCTGCTGCGATGAAGAGCATCACCGCCGTCATTCATTTGGTCGGAGTTATTTTCGAACATAAGGGCGCCTCCTTCGAACAGATTCATGTCGAGGGCACCGCCAACATGGTGGCCGCCGCCCGGATAGCCGGCGTTCCCCGCTTCCTGCACATGAGTGCCATCAACACCCGGCCCACGGCCGCATCCATGTATCATCAAAGCAAATGGCAGGGTGAACTGGCTGTCCGTGAAAGTGGGCTGGACTGGACCATCTTTCAACCTTCCGTCATTTATGGCCGGGGCGATGGCTTCGTCACCCAGTTTGCCAATCTCATGCGCCCGCCTCTATGTTTTTTGAGCGGCTTTTCTGTGCCGAGCACCATGGATGGGGAAGTTCTACTCCAGCCCGTGCATGTGCGGGAAGTAGCGTCCGCCATTGTTCGCTCCCTATCCAACGAAACCTGTATTGGAAAAACCTACGAATTGGGCGGCGACACCCTGACCTTGAATGCCTTCCTGACGGAAATCGCTCTGGCCCTCGGTTTGAATCCCACCGTCGTGGACGCTTCTTTGCCAGCCCTGCCCTTCATGGCCCCGATCAAAGTGGCCCAAGGCTACCGCCCCGTGATTTTGCCGGTGCCTGGCATTTTCTTTCGCTTGGTGGCAGGCCTGGTAGACCTTTTGTCACCGCTTCCCATCCTGACCTACGATCAGGCTGTCATGCTGGAAGAAAGCCATTATGCGGACACAACGGAGGCCAGGAAGGATCTGGGTTTCCAGACAAAACCTTTTCCTGAAGGTCTCCGCGAGTATTTGGGCAGTTAAGATTTTGAATTGTAGGGACGCGGGTTCCGCTCCCAAGGCTGAAGACCAGTTACCAGGCCCAGGGCCACAACAAAAGCTTAAGCTTTTAACAAGGCTTCTGCCGCTGCGATGATACCGGATGCGCCGAGCCCATGTTTCTCGTAGAGCTCATCGGCAAGATAAGCTGATTGCCCGAACTCCCCCTTGATACCGAGGGATTTCGCCTTGATGGGCACACCGGCCTGAACCAATGCGTGAATAACCAAAGCACCGGAGCCTCCGATCACCTGGTGATCGTCCACGGTGACGAAACGTCCGCCGGTTCCTTTCACCACACGGGAGATGGTTTCAACATCCACCTGGTTGACGAAAGCATTGTTGATGACCGCAGCGCTAACACCTTTTTCTTTCAGTTTGTCCGCTGCTTTGAGAGCGTTTCCAACGAGGGCGCCGTTGGCGATGATGGTGATATCCGTCCCTTCACGCAAGACCTGGGCTTTGCCCCACTGGTAGTCAGCTCCGTCCTGCCAATACACGGGATAATTTTCACGACCAAGGAAGAAGATGACAGTTTCGCCGTCTTTCCCGGCCTGACGATCTACTGCAGTCCTCTTGATGGCCTGATACATGTAGGCCTCCGCCTCGCTGGCGCAGGACAAAACAACAACAGCCGTGTGTGGAATCGGGCTGGTGGCAGCAATATAAGTCGTTGCCTGGTGGGAAGCCCCATCCGCTGCATCCTGAAAACCGGCATGGGAGAAAACCGCGATGACGGGCGCCTGGGACAAGGCCGCCATGGTCAGAGGCAGATTGCCCTTGGTCACACCAAACTGGGCAAAGGTATCGACAATGGGTATGAAGCCCACTTTGGACAATCCGGCGGCCGTGCTGATCATGTTGGATTCAGCAATACCAATATCCACAGAACGCTCTGGGAAAGTTTTTTGAAACGTGCTCATGCCGGTGGAGCCAGCCAGGTCGGCGGCCACGGAAAAAACTGGAAATCCTTCTTTGGCGGCCTTGATGGCCCCATCGGAAAGGCCTGGCTGGATCTTGGTTTTTTTGACGGTCGGGGCTGCGGCAGCCGGTGTGGACTGGGTGGCTTTGGCCGCTTCTTTCTTTTCCCAGTTCCCGCGTAATTCCTGGGCCCAGGCCAGGATTCCGGCAGGAGGCGTCGTGCCGTAAATTTCGTTCACCCACTCGACGATTTTTTCGCCGCTGGTGAGAGGAAATCCATGACCGCCTGCAGAATCCTGTTCCGTCTTTTTGATGCCGAAGCCTTTGACTGTTTTAAGCCATAACACAACGGGTTTGACCGGATTTTTCCGGGCCAGCGCGATGGCTTTTTCCAGTGCGAGATAAACTTCCTGAAGATTGTTTCCATTGGGCACCTTGACGATCTCCCAACCCAACGGTGTCAGGGCCTCAAAACTACCCTGCATGCTGAAGGACTGCTCGGTGATGCGTCCGGAAAGTTTGGTGTCATTGTCGGAAAGAATCATGACGAAGGGGTTCACCAATCCGCGCGAGGCAAGGCCGGGAATGGCGGCAAAGGATTCCTTGGCCTCTCCTTCCATGGCAGCACCGTCAGAGATCACGCAGAGTGTGACGCGGTCGTTCTTGGCGTAATGGTCGGCTAGGGCCAGTCCTTGCGCCTGAGGCAGTGAGGAGCCCAGGGGTCCATTGCTCAGGAGAACGCCTTCAGGATTCAAATGCGATTCCCCGTGGCCTGTCAGCTTGCTCTTGATGCTGCGGAAATCGCGTAGGCCTTCGATGGTCTGTTTGTCAAAACCGTAATTGGCCCGCAGGGCATACACACCATTTTCTGTGTGGCCTGCATCATTGACGAAATTATAAGCTTCATGCCAAGGCTTGCCTGACGTCGAGAACATGATGGCATGGATGGAAGCCATGACCTCCGCCAAGGCAGCCGGACCGCCCCAGTGACAGGCGGCACCACCGATGACGGCATGAACGTCCATCAAAGCCACAAGTGCGCGGGTGGCTTTGGGGTCGCCAACAACAACCTCTTGGCCTGCGGTATTCTTCACCGTAACGCTGTATTTTGGCCCTTGCTCAGGCTTCGGCGCCAGAGGGGATTTCAAGGACAACGGTTTCAGCTCGGGTGCGTCCACTTTTTGAACAACGGAATTATCTGCGGCCATAATATTTACTTTTTTGTGTTTTGATTCTTTTTTCAGGCGGGGACAAGAGAACGAAAAAATACAGAGCGTGCCTGTGCAAGGCAAGCTTCGATGCTGGTTCTGGTTTTTTCTGTTTTCCCTGCGTCCAAACTCCCAAAAAGTGAGGCCTTGCCACGCAAAAATAGATGGCCTGAATCCTTGGAAACCAAGGAGTAGTCGTTTCGCTGATTACTCCCTACTCCAACTCATAAATTTTGAATCCTGCACGGCCTGGCAATTGATCCAGCTGCGGGGTGGCATAGAAGAGTTGTGCTTCCGGGGGAACCAGGCTCCAAAACTGTTCTTTTCTGCCCAGATCCAAATCATTCAGGGCATCATCGATTAAAAGAAGCGGCCAGCGGTTGGTCTGCCGATGCATCATTTGCAGCTCCAGTAGCCTTAAGGACAGTGCTCCGGATTTGACCTGCCCTTCGGATCCAAAGGCGCGCAGCATCTTTCCGTCCAATTGAAACTTCCAGTCGTCCCGGTGTGGCCCCAGTTGCGCCGTCCCAAATTGTCTTTCCATCTCCCACAGCTTTTCGCGGGTGCGGATCAGTTGCCTTGGTATTTCCGCCTCGTAGGTCATGCGTAAACATTCCTTCTTCCCCGTCAGTATCTGGTAGGAGGTCTCCAGAACCGGTGCCGCCTGCTCTGTAAACGCTATCCGTGCCTCATGTATGCGGCGGGTTCCCTCTTCCTGCTGATCCGTCAAACTGGTCCAGATCCCGCGATCCTGGGCGTTCTTCCGGAGAAAGGCGTTTTTTTGTTTGAGCAACAACTGGGCCCGTTGGATCCATTGCAGATAGTCCGGTTTGACCGATGCGATGAGCCCATCCACCCATTGACGCCGCAACTGGGCCGGACCCTGGAGTATATGCCGGTCACTGTTTTGAAAAACCACTGACAACACCTGTCCCCAGTATTCGCGAAAACTGGCGTTGGAAGACTCATTGATCGTTAAAATCCGGTCATCGACACTCCATTCCACCTTGAGCCGCCGGACGGGCTGTTCACTAAAATCCCCGGACACGCCCAACATTCCTCCCCCCCAATGAATGAGATCCCGGGTCTGGTGCGTGCGAAAGGAACGACAACGGGTAAGAAAATAAATGGCCTCCAAAAGAGAGGTCTTCCCCTTTCCGTTCCCACCCAGAAAGACATTCTTAGGCTCTAGTAATGTGATTGTATGTTCCGTGAAGCACCGGAACTGCTGAAGACGAAGTTCGTTGAGCAACTTTTCCGTTTCCTGATTTCCCCCGAAGCGGATCCCCGGGGCTCAAACAGCTCAGGCCGTCCGCATCGGCATCAGCACGTAGAGGAAAGGTCTGTTATAACGGATCACTCCAGGGCTCAACTCGTCTGTGAAATCAAAGAAGACTTCGTCTGTTTCCAGGTTGCGCAGCGGATCGGCCAAGAATTCTGGATTGAAGGCGATACTAAAGTCTTTCCCTTTATAGTTCACTGGCAGGGACTCGCGGGCCTCGCCGATGTCCGGCGTGTTGGCCGTGATCTCGAGACTATTTTTACTGAAGTTCAATTTGACCGAATTGGATTTTTCACTGCTAAGCAAAGCAACCCGCTTAACACTGGTCAAAAGCAGTTCCCGCTCCACGGTGACACGCTCTTTGGTTTCACTGGGAATGACCTGTTTATAATTCGGGTAATTGCCTTCAATCAGCTTGGAAACCAGGTAGGTTGATCCAACAGTGAAGCCAATCTGGTTCTCTGCGATGGCAATCTGAACTTCTCCGCTGTCGGAAAGAACGCGCTGCAGCTCGTTGACCGCCTTGGTAGGCAAAATGACATCTATTTCATTTGTTTTTGGAAATTCCAGTTCCTGTTCAATCAAGGCCAGACGACGTCCATCAGTAGCCACCACGATGAGCTTGTTGTCTTTGAAACTCAGCAAGGCTCCGTTCAGAACATAGCGGCTTTCGTCCGTGGACATACCGTAGGCGGTTTTCTTAAGCATTTCGCGGAACCCGGCCTGCTCCAGCTTAAAAATGTGCGCTCCTTCAGTTTTGGGGAAGGGGGGAAAATCATCCTCGGCAAGGCCCATGATTTTGAAAAAACTGTTCCCGGCGCGTATGGAGGCACTGTTTTTGGCGTCTACTTCCACCAGGACATCGGTATTGGGCAGTTCCCTGACAATGCTGAAAAGGCGCCGGGCCGGCAGGGTAATGCTGCCTGCTTTTTCCACAGAAGCTTCCACGTGGGTGCGAATGCCCGTATCGAGGTCGGTTGTGGCAAGACTCAGGCCACCCTCTTCGCTTTTGATCAGGACGTTGCTTAAGACGGGCAGCGTCGTGCGTGTGCTAACGACGCTTTGAACTATTTGAAGGCCTTCGAGGAATTTATCGCGAGGAATGGTGAATTTCATTTTGTTGTTGTGTCTATTTCAATTTCATTAAAGAAAGAAAGTAACTGTAATATAGGTGTCAATAAGGGAACACAAGATTTATAAACCTATAAGCCATAACCTTTTGGTTCAAAAATAAGCTGTGAATAAGAGGTGTCAAAAGAGAATTAAAGTGGATTAAACAGGTAATACCAGGAAAGGGAGGAGACAGTTGGCAAGTTATCCCAAGGTTATTCTTCTATTTAATGTAAGTGTCTAAATGAAAAGGGTTTATGTGCCTTCCATCAGATAGTAACCCGTCGAGTTGCTGTGAATACAGAGCTTTCCATTTTTTCCCCAGATAAGACAGAACGTAAGGATCAGGTCGATTCCAGGCGTTGGGTAAGCTGTTGAACATGATGCCGAAGACCGGGATCGGCTGTAAGCTTGGCCTCAATCTTCTTACAGGCATGTAGAACGGTCCCATGATCCCGGCCCCCAAAGGCTTCTCCGATCTCTTGGAGGGACTTGTGGGTTAGTTTACGGCTTAAATACATGGCCACCATGCGGGGAAAGGCAATATTATTGGGCCGACGCTTGCTGGTCATGTCGGTAATGCGGATATCAAAACCTTCCGCCACCCGCCGTTGAATCAGGTCTATGGACACATTGTTGCGTGCTTCCTGTTGGATAAAATCTTTCAGGAGCTCTTCCACCTGGGCTTGGGAAATCTTTTTGTCGTTCAGTGCGGCCCAGGCTGCAACACGATTGAGGGCACCTTCAAGACGGCGGATGTTGGCTTTGACCCGCTCGGCAATAAACATCAGGACAGTATCGCCCAGCATGATGTTCATCTTCTGCGCCTTGGCCTTGAGGATGGCCAGACGGGTTTCAATGTCCGGCGGCTGAAGTTCTGCTGTCAAACCCCACTCAAAGCGTGAGACAAGGCGCTGTTCCAGGTTTGAGATATCCCCCGGAGGACAGTCACTGGTCAACACGATCTGTTTATTGCCATCGAACAAAGCATTGAACGTGTGAAAAAATTCCTCCTGGGAACGTTCTTTGCCGGCAAAGAACTGGATATCATCAATCAGGAGAGCATCCGCCTGGCGGAAACGTTTGCGGAACTTGACCAACTCGCCCTTCTGGATGGCACTAACAAATTCATTGGTGAATTGTTCCGAAGTGACGTAGACAACCTTGGCATTTTTCTTCTTTGTGGCAATGCGGTGGCCCACGGCGTGCATCAAATGGGTTTTGCCCAGTCCGACATGGCCATGGACGAAAAGAGGGTTGTAGATCTTGGCAGGAGCATCGGCCACCGCGATGGCGGCAGCATGGGCAAATTGATTGTTCAGGCCCACGACATAGGAGTCGAAGATATAGCGTGGAACCAATTCATTGCTGGTTTGCACAACGCTCTCAGCTTTGAGTTCATGACCGATGGGGCCTATTTCTGATACCATCGGAACGATACCATTGGTCTGTTGGAAGGAAACAGGGAGGTCCTTGTTGGTCACCAGATTGACGCATTCGCGTAACTGCGGCAGATAATTTTCTTCGATCCAATACTGGTAAATGGAGTTTTCCACACCCAGAACCAGTCGATCCGGCTCCAAGGCGATCAAGTTAACTGGCGAAAACCACCGCTTATAGGCATCGGGGGAAATGAGGTTTTGCAGTTCTTCACATACTTTCTCCCATGTCTCTGTTGGGTTGTTGAAGGGGAGAGTCTGCATGGTGCGGTCTGGTATTAAATCCCACAGCTTTTTTCCCACAAGTACAAAAGATACTTTTAGGAAGTTTTATCCACAATGTCGTCTTTTACTTTAACGAGCAGCCTGTTTCCGGCAAGACCATTTTAGCTCTGTCAGTACAGTACCGACAAGGCGGCAGAGGTTCAGGCCTCCATGGCCTCCACCACAACTGCCGTGATGTTGTCCCTGCCGGAATTCTGTAGTGCTGCATCAACCAATCTCATTGCGGGTGTTTTGGCCGTCTCCTCCGGGCTGGGGTCTCGAAGCAGTTGCAGAATCTGACGATCCCATAATCCATCCATAATGCCATCACTGCAGAGTAGAAAGATGTCTCCCTTTTCATAGCCGACCGAGCCAACCTGGGGATCGACAAATTGATGGCCGGCGCCCAGAGCTTTTTGCACGGAATTCTTCAGGGGATGTATCCGGGCCTCTCTCTCATTGATGCGTTTGTTGCGCAATAGCCAGCCTACGTGGGAATCGTCCTGGCTGAGTTGTTTCATGCCACCTGAAGCTGGAAAATAGTAGATGCGACTATCTCCAATGTGGGCGAAATAAAGCCACTCAGGGTTGAACCAGCCCAAACTCAAGGTGGAACCCATGCCCGCACATTCTTCGTAATTCGCGCCCAGATAGCTCAGGGCTTTGTGTGTTTCATGGAACAGCTCCTGGAGCAATTCGGTGTATCCCGCGCTTAGGCCCGCACTTGCATTGCGTAAGCTTTTTGGAAGAAGCTTGGTGATTTTTTCCACCGTGATCCGGCTGGCAAACTCCCCGGCCTTGGCCCCGCCCATCCCGTCACTGACAGCAAAGATATAGTCCCCGGACTGGAATCCGCCATCGCCTTCCTTCCCCAGATAATGCACGTCCTGCAAATTAAAGGTTAAGGCCAGAAAAGAATCTTCGTTATTTTGCCGCACCTTCCCCCGGTCACTCATGGCCGTCCATCGTAGGCTTAACTCAGACACCTGTTCGATTTGGCTGTTCATACGGCATCAGGGGGCATGGCAACAGGCGAGCGATGGCCCGGGTCATCCAAAAGAGTGGCAAATTCAAAATCGATGATAAAAAAACGACCGTCCTTGGCATTATACGTGATGTTCCGGGAGGCCTTGTCCTCGTGGCGCACCCCGTAAGTTTCCAACTCCTTGAACAAATCTGTCATTTTTTGATCACCCAGGTGTTCAACTCTGCTCCCGCCGCTGCTTGTCACCAGCAGGAGCTTCTCCGCATCCGTCTCCAGAATGCGCGGCACAAAGGGGCAGTTTCTTCCTTCCAAATACTTCAAAACAAGAACTTCATTCTCAAATCGCTCCCGTGCCTGGTGTCCCCGGAAGGTTTTACTCACCCGTCCGTCATATCCGATGCGCACCAAGGCTCGTCGGGTATCTTTCACCTGCTCCATGTTGGAACTTTCTCACGGGCGGCCACAGGGCTCAATCGAAATCCCGGTTATTCCGAACATGCATTCATCCTGGGTTTGGATAAGCGATGAAAAAACCATCGCCGTCTGGCATTGAATCTGCTTATTACTACCCTGCCGGTGGTTGGCGTCCTTCAAAACAGGTCTCCTCCTCGGTCTAGAAGTCCGCATGTGCGGGCTTCTGTGCTTAAAACAATAATCAACTTAATCCGATTCATCGATATATGGCCAAATACAAACTCGAATACGTCTGGCTCGACGGTTACACCCCAGTGCCAAATCTCCGCAGCAAGACCCAACTAAAAGAATCCAGCAGCTTCCCCAAACTTGAGGAACTTCCTCTCTGGGGTTTTGATGGCAGCTCCACCAAGCAGGCCGAAGGCCGTAGCTCGGATTGCGTTCTCAAGCCTGTCGCCGTTTTCCCTGATACCACCCGCAAGAACGGTGTGTTGGTTATGTGCGAAGTTATGATGCCCGATGGAAAAACACCCCATGTCTCCAACGGCCGCGCCACCATCCTCGATGACCCCGGCAGCTGGTTCGGCTTCGAGCAGGAATACTTCCTTTACCAGGACGGACGTCCTTTGGGTTTCCCCTCCGATGGCTACCCCGCTCCCCAAGGCGAATACTATACTGGTGTCGGTTACAAGAACGTCGGCGACATCTCTCGTCAGATCGTGGAAGAACACCTTGATCTCTGCCTTGATGCAGGGATCAACCATGAAGGCATCAACGCTGAAGTGGCCAAAGGTCAATGGGAATTCCAAATTTTCGGCAAGGGCTCCAAACAGGCCGCCGATGAAGTCTGGATCGCCCGCTACATCCTGAACCGTCTTTGCGAAAAATACGGTGTGGACGTCAACTACCACTGCAAACCGCTTGGCAAAGACCTCGATTGGAATGGGTCTGGCATGCACGCTAATTTCTCCACGGAATTTATGCGTGATAAAGGCGGTAAACCGTATTTCGAAAAACTTATGGCCCAATTCGCTAAGAACATGGACGAGCATGTCGCTGTCTATGGTCCGGATAATCATCTGCGCCTGACCGGATTGCACGAAACCCAGTCCATCGACAAATTCACCTACGGTATCGCTGACCGGGGTTCCTCCATCCGTGTTCCCCACAGCTTTGTCAACGGTGGCTATAAGGGTTACTTGGAAGATCGTCGTCCGAACTCCCAGGGAGATCCTTATCAGATCGCCAGCCGCATCCTGAAGACAATTTCTGAAGTTCCTACCAGCTAAGAGCAGGGATTCAACAGATTTGAAAAGGCGCCATAACAATGTGGCGCCTTTTTTATTCAGGTTAGGGCTCCGGTGCCAGAGACCTACTGATTTCGTAGCAGCAACCTCGCGTCGCGAAAAGCTTTGGGCACGGTTTTCAAACCATCCCGACGCAAGGTCGCTCCCACAGGAATAGGATATCTCCAGATTTTACGTCATCGGGAATGACGTAGGGGCCAAGTAGAGGCAGCAAAAAGCGATATCCGTCCAAGGACATCGCTTTTTCAGCAAGATCAAAGAATAATCAGACCGCTTTTTCGCCATGTTCTTCCGTGCGGATACGGATGACGTCTTCCACGGGAATAATGAAAATTTTACCATCTCCGATTTTGCCTGTCTTGGCCGAGTTGATAATTGCCTTTACGGCCGGATCCAAAAGTTCATCTGTGGTCACAACTTCTAATTTCAGTTTGGGAAGGAAATCAACGGTGTATTCACTCCCGCGATAAATTTCTGTGTGACCTTTCTGACGGCCGAAACCTTTTACTTCTGTAACGGTCAGGCCTTCAATTCCGACTTCGGCCAGGGCTTCTTTGACGTCTTCGAGTTTGAAAGGTTTAATGATGGCTTCGATCTTTTTCATGGTGGAAAGATCCTATTGCATCATTCCCCACTCGTCGAGAAGGGAATACCATTTTCAGGTTACGTTTGTACATGAGGGCACACTTCCCAATAAATAAAAAGGCGATGTCCCAGGGGGACATCGCCTCTTTAAAAGGGTTAAAACCTTAAGCGAAAAACTTAGACAGCTTTTTCGCCTTTTTCTTCCGTGCGGATGCGGATAGCATCTTCCACGGGAATAATGAAGATTTTACCGTCACCGATCTTGCCGGTTTTGGCGGCTTTCACGATGGTGGCAACCGCTTTTTCGATCAGCGTGTCGGCCAGAACCACTTCGATTTTCACTTTTGGAAGGAAATCGACGGTGTATTCCGAACCGCGATAGATTTCGGTGTGGCCCTTTTGGCGTCCGAAACCTTTGACTTCACTGACGGTCAAGCCTTCGATGCCGATTTCGGTGAGGGCTTCTTTAACCTCTTCAAGCTTGAAGGGTTTGATGACTGCTTCGATTTTTTTAACTGCCATAAATAATTTTCTCCTTTTTTACCGCCGTTCGATATCGGCTGTTTAAACAGCCGATATCAGAGCGACAGAAATATGATTAGCCTTTAGTAGCGGGTGAAAAGTCAGGATAGGCTTCCTGGCCATGTTCGCCGATATCAAGACCTTCGGTTTCTTCTTCAGCACTGACACGCAAGCCCATGACCATCTTCAGAACGAGGAAGATAACCAAAGCGGCTATGAAGCAAAATACTCCATAGGCGATGACACCAGTAGCCTGGCTGACGAGCTGGGCTCCGCCGGCTTTGGCACCTAAGATACCAACCGCGAG
This sequence comes from Methylacidiphilales bacterium, assembly GCA_038250235.1. GTDB lineage: Bacteria > Verrucomicrobiota > Verrucomicrobiia > Methylacidiphilales > JAAUTS01 > JAAUTS01. The sequence continues at coordinate 16,030 of JBBSCO010000058.1, forward strand.
AGTTCCCCAGATACCGCAGACCAAGTGGACTGAAATAGCTCCCACAGGATCATCGATCTTGATTTTGTCAAACAATAGGACGGAGAAGAAAACAACCACACCGGCAACTGCGCCAATGATGGTGGCATCCATTGAACCCATTTGGTCGGCACCAGCGGTGATACCAACGAGGCCGGCGAGAATGCCGTTCAAAGCCATTGAAAGGTCGGGCTTCTTGAGGATGATCCAGGACACCAATCCGGCAGCCACACCGCCAGCGGCAGCAGAGAGGGATGTCGTGACCAAGGTCAAGGAAACCAGGGCCGGGTCAGCGGACAGAACTGAACCGCCGTTGAAGCCGAACCAGCCAAGCCAGAGGATGAAAACACCAATGGTAGCTAAAGGCATGCTATGACCAAGGATCGGACGAACTTTGCCGTCAACATATTTGCCGAGGCGGGGTCCGAGGATGATGACACCAGCAAGAGCTGCCCAACCGCCCACGGAGTGAACGAGGGTGGAACCTGCGAAGTCATAGAAAGGGGTTTCGAGGTTGTTCAACCATCCATTTCCCCATTTCCAGCTGCCGGCGATCGGATAAATGAAGGCGCCATAGAGGAAAGCGAAGATCATGAATGAGGAGAGTTTAATACGCTCAGCAACCGCACCAGATACGATGGTGACCGCGGTGGCGGCGAACATTGCCTGGAAGAGGAAATCGGTCCAGTAGGTGTAACCAACGTTGTAGGCGGAAGTGACTCCGGCTGCATCCGTCGTGACACCCCATCCGGCAAATCCGAACCATCCATTGGCTCCGGCGTCGTAATCGAAGCCCGGATACATCAGGTTGAATCCGCACAAGGCGTAGGTAAGGATGCCCAAGCAGGGAACCAGTGCGTTTTTAAACAGGATGTTGACCGTGTTTTTAGACCGGGTCAGACCGGTTTCAACGCAGGCGAAACCAAGGTTCATGAAGAACACCAAGGCGGCGGCTACCATCATCCAGGTATTGTTGACTGTGAACAATTCAACAGAAGGACCCGCATCCTCTGGCGCAGCTTCTGGAGCTGCTTCTACTACTGCTGCGACCGCTTCGGCGGGCGCATCCTGGGCCATCACACAAGGTGCGTCGGCCAGTGACCAAGTAATTGCGCCGACCACTAGGGCGGCAGCAATATGTTTCATCCATTTACTCATTCCTTCTCTCCTTTTTTGGGTTTCTTTAGTTGTTTCTCTCCCCGATCAACATCGGGCAAAGAACAAGGTTTATGTTTTGAAGCAAGGGCCGTGCCAATCGGAAGGAAAGGGTTTCTTCCGGTAGGACGACCCGTAGTCGTCCTCGGGGAATTTAGGGTTTTAATTTGGGTCAAGTCCTGATTCGCTTTGATTCGCTGTCTTATTGTTCAGCCTCTGGCCTCTCCGTCTAAGGGGACATTTCCGTTTCCTTTTCCTCTATCCCGACCTACTTCTCCCGTTATAGCCTGGGCGGCGGCAGTCGAAGGATCGTGTGGCGTAATCTTTCGATCAAATCCTCCTGTTGAGGTCGCGCATGACGATCTCTCGGCTCCGCTCGGGAAGACAAAGTTGGGCGGTTTCTTTTCTAACAGAGTGCGCATCATGGTACGATGGGTAGGAGCAGGTCCGATCCTTCGATCCGCCTTAAGTTGA
>JBBSCO010000059.1:0-17607 GCA_038250235.1 Methylacidiphilales bacterium
GAACCTGTTCCCGTCACTGAAAGTAATCCATTGACGGAACTGAGGGTTGCCGAGCCAAGTACAACGCCCGCGTTCCCGTCGCCCGTAGAAAGATTTGTTCCGCTGACCGTAAGAGTGCCTCCACCTGTCGTGGTGACAGAGCCAGCAGTAATCCGAACCCCGGATGAGTTGGCTCCTGCTCCGGCAAAGCTTGTTCCCGTGATTGCGATATTTCCGCCCAAGGCACTAATGTTGCCACTGGACAAGATTACCCCGGTAGTGTCGCCCAGACCGCCAAAGCCGTTCAGGGTGATATTCCCCCCATTACTTAAGATTGTACCGACGCTGATATTCACCACGCCTTCCTGGATTCCATCGAAAGTACCCACACCGACTGTCACGGCGCCTCCGCCAGTTGTAATGCCCCCAGCGCCAGACGAATTGAAAACGGCCACACCCGCGTCACGATTGGGAGCATCCGCAGCGCCATCATTGATCGTAGCGGTAAAGGCCCCAGTACCCGAAAGGGTGACATTACCGACTATAATGATACTGCGGCCGGCCTGCATGGTGAGACTTAAGTTGGGGGCCAGGACAATGTTGGCTCCTACGCTTTGCGTGATGTCATTATTGGCCTGAAGAACCACATTGGCCACAGCGGCATTAATGGTGGCCACGTCGATAAAGGAGTCGGCTGCGGGTGTGTCCGCAAAGGCGTCCACATCGGCCAGCAGGGCAGGACCGGAGTTATCAATGATGATATTTTTGGGATCAAGGAGAAGCGTTCCGCGGGATCCATTGGCCGCCCCCAGATCCGCTGTTCCCGTGAAAGCCAGAACTTCCTTGCCGGAAACTTCCGCAAAACCGCCATTGCCACTCTGCTCGCCACCTCTGGCACTCAAAGAACCCTGGTAAGTCGTGGCACTATCCGCCCAGACCACCACTTTGCCACCGTCGCCGGATTCCGTAGCATCCGCATTAATCTTGGCCCCAGTTCCCACAAAAGTTTTTTCCGCATTGATGACATCAGGATTGGAGCCCCGGTAATCGCCGCCGATCAGGGCTGTCCCGCCGCCTTTTTTACCGCTGACATCCACCACAGCATTGCCAATCAATCCAACATTTTTACCCTCAGCTATGACGGTTCCACCTTTTTCATCGGAAGTCTTCGCGCTGAGCGTTCCAGAGCTGATCACCGTGCCGCCAAGGCCGGTCAGACGAACCTTGCCACCGCTCATGTTCACGCCCTGGGCGCGGACAATGCCTTCGTTGTTCACCGCCACGGAATACATCGATCCGGTCGCCTTCATCGTGGCCACCGCCGCCTGGATCTCACCCTTGTTGCTGATGCCTGTGCCGGAAGCACTGGAGCCGACCAAAACCGAGGTGCGCTCGTCACCCGATTGTCTCAACAAAACTTCAGAACCGGCCGCCAACCCGACTTCACCATTGGGCGAGGAAATCTTGCCGCTGTTCTCGATCTTTTGGGAGATGAGGAACACACCGCTGGTGCCGTTGATGGTGCCAAGGTTGACAATGGAAGCCTGGGAATTACCGGCGAATTTCATGTCGCCGCCCCTCATGAAGGTTTCGGTGTCGAGGTCAAGGGTGGAAGCCACAAAACCAGCCGTGTTGATCACACCGCCGGCACCGACAAAAATACCGCTTTGGTTGACGAGGAATACCTGGCCGTTGGCCTGCAGAGTTCCGTAGATCTGGGAAACGTTGTTGCCAATCACTTTGTTGAGGACGGCGGATTGGGCATTGGGCTGGACGAATTTTGTCAACTCACCGCCGGCGATGGAGAAATCCTGCCAGTTGATGATGGCTGTTTGGGTAGCCTGGTTGATCGTGGTGGTAGTACCCGCGTTGCTGATGTCGGCCTGTCCGGCGACGACTTCGCCCCCGGTAGGATTGGCCAACACGATGGCCGGACTCAGTTGAAAGACAAAGACGAGTACGAACATGATCCAGCGCACAGCCATGTGCAGGGTTCGTAGGTTTCCGCGTTCAGATTTCAGCATAATATTTTTTTCCGGACACTGCCACATAGATAGGCGATACGCTGGCCGGTAAACTTCCCAAAAAGCTTTCGGCTGACACATCCCCACGCTTCTTGAAGCAGATCCCATGCTCAATACCAGCGATTTTTCAGAAGTACGCAAGGGATTTTCTTCGAAATCTTTTCCAAGCCTGCCATTAATTTGTAACCTTCAGCCTTTAAGCTACTTAGGTACAGACTACAGGCCGTAGATTTTACAATTTTTAAGGTAGAAAAGAACCGCCTTTCAGGCCCTTTTTTCCCGGCACTTGAAAAAGCAACCAAATCATTTACATCGCTGCGGTTTTTTTGATGATACATAAAAATTTTAAGCTTTATCGTTAAATTCCAGAAAATATATAATAAAACATCGGAAATGACCCGTTTCTATGATTTCCGGCAATTAAAGCTGAGTTCTTTTATTGTCTTCCTTCTCCGCTTTAGGCGGAGGAGAACCGGGCCGTCCACAAATTAGATCTTGTCCGCACGCCATGGCTTGTCACTTGCGACTCATCGAACCTTCCCGCCACGATTTAATGATGCCAACTGCCAGAATCCATGACGACTACAACGCCAGGATCCGGCTTTGGGCCCGGAATCCCCAGGTCGCCCCCCCCCCGCCCCCCGGCCCATACCCATGGCCCCGTTTTCCACCCCAGCGCTTCAAATCTTGTCAGGAAATGCAGAATTTTAAAAACCGGTTGATTCAACTTTCAGCCATGGGAAGCAAGGTGTGGACGCCATCTTCGCAAAGTAGAACCAGGCCGGAGCCCGCTACCTCCTGATCCGTGGGCAGGCCATGCGCCTGCATGCTCTCACACGATACTTGATGGATTGGGATCTGTTTGTGCCTGGAAAGGATGAGGCCAACCACGCCCTGATCAATCTGGCACTCTGAAATGACCTCCAGCTTCCCTTGGCTATGATGGGGGATCAGGGGGAAAATTTTCTTCAAACCGAGCAGCTCAGCCAAGGCATCTTGCAATTTCACCTGGCTGTTCCGGGACTCTCTTTCGTGGATGCCGAGAAAAATGCCCTTTTTCTACATGAATCAGTCGGGGGTGCTCCTATCCGCTGCCTATCCGCCCTGGATCTTCTCAAGTCCAAGGAGGCCGCCAACCGACCGGTCGATCAACAGGACATTCTTTACCTGAAAGCCAAGCTTGGCCTTTGACCTGAATCCTGGCCTCCCCACAGGTGGCCCCCTCCCCACACTTGAGATTTTTGCATCCGCAACCCTGAAATTTCTTGGCAACGCTCTTTGCTTTGCCAACCTTTCCCCGCCATGCCCAAACGCACCGACATCCATTCCATTCTCGTCATCGGCTCCGGCCCCATCATCATCGGCCAGGCCTGCGAGTTCGACTACTCAGGCGTCCAAGCCTGCAAGGCCCTGCGCGAAGAAGGTTATAAGGTCATTCTTATCAACTCCAACCCCGCCACCATCATGACGGATCCCGAGTTTGCCCACCGCACTTACATCGAACCCATTACCCCCGAGGTGGTGGAAATGATCATTGCCAAGGAAAAGCCTGACGCCCTTCTCCCCACCCTCGGTGGCCAGACCGCTCTCAACACCGCCATGTCCCTCTTCAATTCCGGCGTTCTGGAAAAATACGGGGTTCAGATGATTGGCGCCAACGCCGAAGCCATCGTCAAAGGGGAAGACCGCAGGATTTTCAAAGAATGCATGTTTAAAATCGGCCTGGACTGCGCCAAATCAGACGTCGCCCATACCATCGAAGAAGCACGCGCCATTGTCCTGCAACTGGGCAGCTACCCCATCATCATCCGCCCTGCCTTCACGCTGGGTGGAAGCGGTGGCGGTATCGCCTACAACAAGGAAGAATTCGAACAGATCGCCCAGTCGGGATTGGACCTCTCCCCCGTCACGGAAATTCTGGTGGAAGAATGCCTCCTGGGCTGGAAGGAATATGAGATGGAAGTCGTGCGCGACCACAACGACAACTGCATCATCATCTGTTCCATCGAGAATTTCGACCCCATGGGTGTACACACCGGAGACAGCATCACGGTTGCGCCTATCCAGACACTCAGTGATAAAGAATACCAGCGCATGCGCGATGCGTCGTTCGCGGTCATCCGCGAAGTCGGTGTGGAAACCGGCGGCTCCAACATCCAGTTTGCCGTCGATCCCCAGACCGGCCGCATGGTGGTCATCGAGATGAATCCCCGCGTGTCCCGCTCTTCAGCCCTCGCTTCCAAGGCCACCGGATTTCCCATCGCCAAGATTGCCGCGAAACTGGCCGTCGGTTACACCCTGGACGAACTGAAGAACGACATCACCAAGACCACCCCGGCTTCCTTTGAGCCGACCATTGACTACGTCGTGACCAAGATCCCCCGTTTTACCTTCGAGAAATTCCCGGGGGCAGACACCACCCTGACCACCCAGATGAAATCGGTGGGAGAAGCCATGGCCATCGGACGCACCTTCAAAGAATCCTTCCAGAAAGCCGTCCGCTCCATGGACCTGAAAGACAAGGAAGGCACTCTCGCCTTCGGAACTCCCACCAACAAAGAGCCTGACGAACTGATCCGAAGCAAACTCCGCACCCCCAACAACCAGCGTCTCTGGTGGATCACCCATGCCTTCCAGTGCGGCTACTCTGTTGATGCCATTTTTGACCTGACCAAGATCGATCCCTGGTTCCTGGAAAACATCAAACAACTTTCCGATCTGGCCCTGGAATTGGAAAAAGTGGATCTGTTGGATGAGAAGAACCTGCAGCTTCTTGAAAAAGCCAAGTCCTACGGTTTCAGCGATCTCCAACTCGCCGCCCTTCAAACCCAAAACCCCAAACTCAAAACCCCAAACGCTTTCCGCAGCTACCGGACAAAACACGGACTGGTTCCCAGCTTCCGTCTGGTCGACACCTGTTCCGCCGAATTCGAAGCCTACACCCCCTACTTCTACTCGACCTACGACCGGGGCGACAACGAAATCAAAGAAACCCCACGTAAAAAAATCATGATCCTGGGAGGCGGGCCCAACCGCATCGGGCAGGGCATCGAATTCGATTATTGCTGCGTTCACGCCAGCCTCTCCCTGCGTGAAGCCGGATTTGAGACCATCATGGTCAACTCCAATCCCGAGACCGTCTCCACAGATTACGACATCTCAGACAAACTTTACTTCGAGCCTCTGACGGTTGAAGACGTTCTTCACATCTACAACGCTGAAAACAAGGACGACCAGATCCTGGGCGTTATTGTACAATTCGGAGGCCAAACACCCCTCAACCTGGCCGCCGGACTGGCCGAAGCCGGCGTGCGCATCATCGGAACATCCGTCGAAGCAATCGCCCGCGCGGAAGACCGCAAGCTTTTCCAGGAAATGCTGCACAAGCTGAAGCTGCGCCAACCCCGCAACTCCACCGCCACGGACGAGGAAGCCGCTCTGTTAGGAGCCAATATCACCGGATATCCTGTGCTGATGCGCCCTTCCTTCGTCCTGGGTGGCCGCAACATGAAGATCGTGTACAACGATCAGGAACTCCTCCATTACATGCGCACCTGCGTGGAAGTTTCTCCAGACCGACCGATTCTCATCGACCAATTTCTGGACGATGCCACGGAAGTCGACGTCGATTGTATCTGCGACGGCGAACAAGCCGTTATTGGTGCGGTCATGGAACACATTGAGCGGGCCGGGGTACACTCTGGCGACAGCGCCTGTGCCATCCCTCCCTACTCCCTCAAGCAGAGTGTCATTGACGAGATCAAGGAATCCACCATCGCCATGGCCAAAGAACTCGGCGTCAAGGGGCTGATGAATGTCCAGTTTGCGGTCAAAGACAATCTGGTTTATGTCCTCGAAGTGAATCCACGCGCTTCCCGCACTGTTCCCTTTGTCAGCAAAGCCATCGGCAAACCCCTGGCCAAGCTTGCCTCGCTGGTCATGTCAGGCAAAACACTCAAGGAACTGAATTTCACCAAAGAAATCATCCCCACTTTTTTCAATGTCAAGGAAGCTGTTTTCCCCTTCAACAAATTCCGCGGCGTCGATATCCTTCTCAGCCCGGAGATGAAATCCACCGGCGAGGTCATGGGCATCGATCCCGACTTCGGCATCGCCTATGCGAAAACCCAGATGGCGGCAGGCTCACCGCTTCCCACTAGCGGTCAGGTTTTTGTTAGTGTCCAGGATTCAGACAAACCCCAGGCAGTCCAAACCGCCAAGGAACTGATCGAATTGGGGTTCACCATCTGCAGCACCAGCGGAACCTGCAAAGCACTCAAAGATGCCGGCGTCCGCGTGAACGAGCTGCACAAACTGTCCGAGGGACGCCCGAACGTTCTGGATCTTCTGAAGAACAGCGAACTGACCCTCGTCATCAATACCCCGGCTGGGCCCGTGGCCCGTGCGGATGAAATCACCATCCGCACCACAGCGCTTTACACGAAGGTGCCGGTCATGACCACCATGGCCGCAGCCCAGGCAACCGTTAAGGGTATCCGCTCCATCAAAAAGTCAGGCTTCGGCGTCAAAGCCCTGCAGGATTATCACTCTGCGTAGGAGCGACCTTGTGTCGCGATGGTCTTCATCTTCCAAACGACCAACGTGCAATTCCTTAACCCTGCCGACCCTCGACCGCAGCCAGCAAAATCCCGGCAGCCAATCCCAAGCGTCGGTCCAAAAGCCCACCGGTATCAGCCGAAAAATCCATCTCTAACTTGAAAATGAAGGGATTGAACCGTTGGCGATACTCCGCCACTACGGCATCCCCTATCTTCAAACTAAAGCGCTGTGGGATAATATTGCTCAGAAAGCGCCGGATCAAAGCCAGGGCCATGTTATCCTCCTGAATCTGGCCGATCTCACGATCCTCCCCATCCAGCACATGCCAGGCGTCACGAAGGATGGATGAAAAACCTTTGCGACGAAGCACACCGACTTTCACATTCAACACCGGATCAAAAACATCGTAGGCCGCTGAAAAATCCATGATCTGGCGCGCCTGAATGGAAAGAACTTCCCCGGACATTGTTTCATCAGCGTAGATTCTGATATCTTCCCGCAACTTGAAGGCTTTTTGGCGTGAGAAAAAGACGACCGACCCCAACGGATCAAACACATGAAAACTGGCCCCGAGGAAGGAAAAAACCTTCCTCCGCAGAAGATAGCTGCTGTGCTGGAACCGTCCGGAACCTGTCGCGATGACAGGCACCTGCCTTTCCTGCCCGATACCTGCCGGGGCCGAGGCACTAAAATAAGCTGCGACCGTTTGCCATGCAGCATCGCCCTCCTGGCAGCAGGGCGTTTCGGAAGTCAACTGACCTTCCGCTTGAAGCTGCAAAACCTGCTCGCGGGTAAACGGGCCAAGGGTCTGTTCCTGTTGATAAAGGTAATAGTTCATAAGTTGGTTAACCACCCATAGACAGAACTATCTGGAAAGAAACAGGAATATGCGTGAAGCAGAACGAGATTTGGTGGCAAGAGTGGCTTGATAACCTTCAGGAATGTCTTTTTTGCCGTCAAATTCGCCCTTGATTCTTAAAACTGAATCCGCCACGATCTTCATTCGCAGTTTAAAAGCGCTCGTGGCGAAATGGCAGACGCGCAAGCTTGAGGTGCTTGTGGGTAACACCGTGGAGGTTCGAGTCCTCTCGAGCGCATTTTCAAACGCAAAAACCTTTCCACCCTACCCTATGATCACACACGTTGTCGTTTTTTGGACCGATAAGCCCCATGCTTCCAACCGGGACGCCTTGTTGGCCGGTGCACATAAGTTGTTGGCTGATATTCCAGGCGCACTTAACTTTCGCGCAGGCTCTCCTGTCTCCAGTCCCCGGGCGGTCGTCGATGACAGTTTTGCCGTAGCCATCTCTATGGATTTCGCCACGCAGACGGATGCCGAGGTCTATCAAAACCATCCTCTTCATCAGGAATTCATCGAAACCTGCGTGAAACCTTACTCCAAACGTTTGGTAGTCTACGATTTCGGGACATAAACCGGAACTATTCCGGGTTCAGCCCCCGAAACTCCGCCATTCTGCGCGAGCAGGCACACGAAAAGGCGCGGGATAAAGAGGGACTCTTTACGGGGAATGCCTTTGCGCAGACCACACTAAAACCGACTCCGATTTCCAGTGATTTTTTTCAACTCCCCGCCCCGCATTTAAGCGTCATTTCGCGTGTTTTCGATAACCATCAGCTGAATACTTACGGATAAGAGCCTGTCCCGATGGGCCGGAAGTTCAGTGTTTCGGTGTCTATCATTCAAACCAACTGATACCAGTTATCCCTCTGGCGGGCTTCGTAGCCAGCTTCAGCGATGAGCCTCCGCATTTCCTCCACTGTCATGCGAAAGTGCGCACCGGCCTGTGAAACGACATTTTCCTCCATCATCAGACTTCCAAAATCATTGGCTCCGAATTTGAGTGCCAGTTGACCGATCTGCGGCCCCTGGGTGACCCAGGAGGCCTGCACGTTGGGGAAGTTATCCAGAAAGATGCGGGCCAGGGCCTGCATTCTGAGATACTCATAGGGTCCAGCCGTTTCAGGAACTTTCAAAACCGTTCCTTCCGACTGGAAGGTCCAGCAGATAAAAGCGGTGAAGCCACGTGTCCTATCCTGCAGATCACGCAGGCGCTGCAGGTGTTCAATACGGTCATCCAGACTTTCCACATGGCCGAACATCATGGTGGCACTGGAATTAAGTCCCTGGCCATGGGCTATCTCCATCACCCGCAACCACTGATCCGCATCACATTTGAGGGGAGAAATGCGCTCACGGATGCGGTTGACCAAAATCTCGCCGCCACCTCCAGGAATACTGCCCAGACCAGCCTCCCTGAAACGACGGATCACCTCCTCCATCGGCATGTTGAAAACTTCGGCGAAATGATTGAACTCCGGCGGAGAAAAGCCATGGACATTGATCCCGGGATACTTTCCCTTCAAATGAAGGAGCAGATCCAGGTAAAAATCAATGGTCAGCTTCGGATGGTGTCCGCCCTGCATGAGAATCTGCGTGCCACCCAGAGCCACCAGTTCATCAATCTTTTCATCAATCTGCGCATGGGTCAGAACATAGGAATCATTGTCCTTCTCGGTCCGGTAAAAATTACAGAACTTGCAATACACATTGCAGACATTGGTGTAGTTGATATTGCGGTCGATAATGTAGGTGACGATGTCGTTTCCCCGTCCGTCATGCGCGGATGCCTGGATTTGCTTCCGCCGGGCATCCGCCAATTCGCCGAGTTCCGGCAGCGGCGCAAAATAAAGCTCTTTGGCCTCCCCAGCCGTAATGCGTTCACCGGCAAGAATTTTCCCGGCTGTTTTGTTTTCTGTGAGAGGTGCAATCATAAGTTCCCGGAAAAACCTTCAGGACGTAAACTATAATCCATCCTACCGCCAACTCAAGGAGCCAGTTTTTCTTGCCGTCCCGCCCTTCAGCAGCCAAGATCGCACAAGGCTAGTTTTTGTTCCGGCTACCTCTGCCGTTTCCTTTTCGTGCCCTTTTTTCAAAGTTCCAGCAACATTTACCCAACAACACCCAGGCTCCATGGCATTACAAGTTCAAGGGGATATCATCGCCAGAAAATACGAGGTGGTCTCGCTCCTCGGAATCGGAGGCCTGGGCGAGGTTTTTCTTTGCCAGGACATCGAGACCAAGAACCACGTCGCCGTCAAGCGCCTCAAGGATGACATCACGGTTCCGACCTCGGTAATCGAACAAACCCAGCGCGAAGCCAAGATCCTTTCCGGACTGAGACATCGCAATATCATCCGGATCCTGGATTTCGGGCTCGATAAAAAGGGCTTTTATTTCATCCTCGAATTCGTCAACGGGCCCACCCTTGCGGACATCATCGGATTGGGACCCCTGCCGATGGATATTTTCCTGGCGGTGGCCACCCAATCTCTGGAAGGTCTCGGGGCGGCCCACCGGAAGGGACTGCTCCACCTTGACATCAAGCCCGCCAACCTGATGCTGCACAACTATCCCAATCCGGATTTCATCGTCAAAATCCTGGATTTCGGTGTGGCCAAATTACTGGAAGAAGCGGCCCGCCAGGTGGATGAGGACGAAGAAACCTTCGGGTCTATTTTCTATATTTCACCGGAGCAACTGAACCAACAACCTTTTGATACCCGTGCCGACATCTATTCCCTGGGCTGTGTCCTTTTCCACAGTCTGACCGGCCAAATCCCCTGGCCCACACTCCGGGATCCCCTGGATCTGGTTAATGCCCATCTCTTTATTCCTCCGACACGGGTGGAAGAACTGGTGGAAGGCGTTGATCCGGAATTGTCCGAGTGGGTTTACTGGCTGTTAGGCAAACAACCGGACGACCGGCCTGCCAGTGCCCAGGATGCGCTGCTGGTGCTGACCAAAATCATGCTTCGCCTGAACAAGGAAGCCAATCCCGACCACTTTGCGGAAGTGCTTCAACTGCTGGAGGTGGAGGACAACCTGCCAACCAAAGCCCGGACTGATCGGGTTCCCAAGCCGAGAACAAAAAATCCCCTTTTGAATTTCTTCAAAAAGAAGGAAGAGTAGAAAGACCAGAACTCCCTGGAAATGGCTGCCCGACTAGGACTCGAACCTAGAACACCCAGATCCAGAATCTGGTGTGCTACCATTGCACCATCGGGCAATTGAAGAACGGAAAACGTAACAGAGCGGGCCCTTCAGGTCAACGGGAACCGTGAAAAGTTCGTTTGGGGCCTTCCTCCTCCGTTAACGTCCAGTGTCAAAACCCATGAAACAAGTGGTTCTGCGGAAGCCCCACCTTTTGGGATTGCTAATTCTTTCCACTACATTCATCGTGTTCAGCTCATGAAATTACGCTATCTTCTGTTTCTATCCTGCTTTGCCATTCTTTCCTGTAGCCCCAAAGATCCCAAGGATCCCAAATTCGTCGTGGCTAAAGTAAACGGCCAAAAAATCACACGGGCCGATCTCGAAACAGGCACCCAGGAAGTGGCCAAACGTTTTGGAGCAAGCCTTGAACTGCTGACTCCCCCGCAGGTCGAGGTTCTCAACTGGCAGATGGCCAATGAACTGGTCAACGAAAAGTTGGTTCTGGCCGCTGCCGCCAAAATCAAAAATTCCACGATCAACCAAAAAGTCGACGAGCAATTGACCAAGATCAAGGCCTCCAGTGGTTCCGACGAAAATTTCCAGGAAAAGCTGACCAAGGCCGGCATGAATGAAGCCAAACTCCGCAACGAAATCAGCAAACAGGCCTCGATGGAAGCCCTCATCGAAAACACCTATAAGGAAGAACTGGCCCTGGTTCCCGATGCCGCCGCCAAGTTCTACGAAACCAATCCCGACAAGTTTAATCAGAAGGAAATGATCCAGGCCCGCCACATCCTCGTTCTGGCCAGGGAAGGCTCACCCAAAGCGGAGATTGCCGCAGCCAAAACGAAAGCCGAAGCGGCGCGCAAAGAAATTGTAGGCGGCAAAAGTTTTGAAGAAGTGGCCATGTCCGTCTCCGAAGATCCGGGCAGCAAAGAACGCGGCGGCACTCTTCCCCCGTTTGGACGCGGCCAGATGGTTCCGCCCTTCGAACAGGTGGCATTCAGTTCCCCGGTGAACAAGCTCAGCCCCGTTTTCCAGACCAGCTACGGTTTCCATTTCCTGGAAGTCCTCCAAAAACGTTCCGCCCGTGTCATCTCTCTGGATGAGGCACGCCTCCAGATCGAGCAAAATTTGATCAACGAAAAGAAGACGGAACTGGCCCAGAAGCTAATCGACAAGCTACGCGCAGAAGCCAAAGTTAAGATCAACATTCCAGATCCAAGCGCCAAAAAACCTGAAGAAACCAAACCTACAGCAGCTCCGGCCCAGCAGTAAATTTTCAGGAATCCTTCATCCCCAAAGCACGGGCATCCGCCCGTGCTTTTTTTGTGGGTGGAAACAATCGTCAGACCGTACCGAAAAGCCGGTCCCCGAAGTCACCCAGTCCCGGCAGGATGTAACCCCGCTCATTCAACTGGCGATCCAGTGCCGCTGTTACGATTTCGACATCCGGATGCAGCCGGTTGACTTCCGACACTCCTTCCGGTGCTGCGACACAACAAACCATGAGGATTCTTTCCGCACCCGCCTTTTTCAAGGCCGCCAGCGCGGCGCAACTGCTATGGCCCGTGGCCAGCATCGGGTCAAGCAGAAGAATCTGGAGACCGGAGAGATCCCTGGGCAGACGCTCCACATAAACATCCGCCTGCAACGTCTCTTCATTGCGGGCGATCCCGATATGGCCCACTGAAGCCTCAGGCAACAGATCACGGAAAGGTTCCAGCAATGCCAGACCGGCACGGAGCACGGGCACCAGACAAACGGGGCGGCGCAGACGCGAGCCTTCCGTTTTTTCCAGCGGAGTTTGCACCTGCCTGGCCACGCTTTCCAGATAACGGGTGGCTTCAACCGCCAGGATTTTTCCGGCCAGACGCGCGGCCCTCGTGAAACACTCCGTATCGAGTTTCTCATCCCGCAACATCGTCATGCGGGCATTCAGGATTGGATGATCAAGGATTCGCAGATTTTTCATCGGGGTTTTTAAACTTTTTTTGCATCAAGGTCTGAATGCCCCACAAAAGCAGCACCCCCGCAGTTCCCTCGTCCAGATTGCCAATGCCCGGAATATTATCCGGCAACAATTCAAAGACCCCGAAAGTGGGATTCAACAGATACAAAAAACTCAACACCGTCACCGTAGCCGCACCCGTTTTTTTCCAGTTCATGATTTATTAACCTCCATTACGTTTGGACCATTGATCGACCACCACCACCCGGATATTCACCAGGTTGTCATAATACGTTTTGACCTGCTCCTCCGTCCACTTCGGATGGCCGTCGCGGATCAGCTGTAAGGTCCAGCTCTCCGCCAATTCGGCTTCTCTCCTGCTCAGAGATCCCACCTGCCGGTGATAAAGCAACTTATTAATCCGTTCCGGCAAACCCAAAAAGTTCACTCCCAAACCCTAATCAAGACTCCATAAATGGCAATGTAAGGTTTTCAACAAGGTGTCCGAGCGTGTTCAAACGTGTCCGTTCACTTGGCTGTAGCCGAACGTTCCACCCCCCGGTTCTTTATACGCCTTTTCGGGGGCCCAGAGCTTCCGGCACCAACCAAACAAATCCCGCCGTTATGTTTTCTGCTTTCTGGACAAATGGACTCTTTTGAACCAGATTTCCAAGTGATGAAAGAACCCTGCCCCGAACTGCTCCGCGTGCAGCAACTGCTCGACAAACTCGAGCAGAGGGCCCGCTCCTGCCGCGGCCTTTTTCCGGTCGCCTCAGCCTTGGAATTTCTTAACCTGGCTTCTGACCAGGAATGTCACCGCCTTATTCCCGTGGAGGAACTTTCCAACCTGAACCCCTCCCAACTCCACCTTATTTCCCTGTGCCTGGAACGTTTCTGGCGCGATCCCTCCCTCTGCCAACAAGTCCTGGCCCAATGTCTGTTGCGTCATGGGAGAACATCCCTGAAAATCCATCAACCCGGCAGTTTCCTGCAGGGAGGCTGGTTCAACGTAATCCAAAAGGCACTCCAGCCCCCTGCCGAAACGACTTGTCAGAATACGCAGCTTAAGTCAGCCTGAATGACGCAAGGCAGGCTCTGAATGAGCCGTGCCCTAACCTCAACCCCGGAACCCTTTATATGAGCTTTATTATCCTTGCTCTTGTCGTCGTGATCCTAGTCGCAGTCCTTCTTGTCGCCGTTGTTGTCATCGGCATCTACAACGGCCTTGTCTCGTTGCGCAACCGTTACCAGAACGCCTACGCCCAGATTGATGTCCAACTCAAACGTCGTTACGACCTCATACCCAATCTCGTTGAAACCGCCAAAGGTTACATGAAGCATGAGCGCGAAACGCTGGAAGCCGTTATCGCCGCCCGTAACACCGCTTTTTCCGCCAACCAAAAAGCCGCCCAGAATCCCGGCGACCCCCAGTCCATGACGGCCCTCTCCGGGGCGGAAGCAGGTCTGACTGGTGCTCTCAGCCGTTTGATGGTCGTGGCGGAAGCCTATCCCGACCTCAAAGCCAACCAGAACATGATGCAGCTTTCCGAGGAATTGACCTCCACAGAAAACAAAGTCGCCTTTGCCCGTCAGGCCTACAATGATGCGGTCATGACTTACAACACGAAGCGGGAGACCTTCCCTGACAATATTGTGGCCAATACTTTCAACTTCACGGCAGCCCAGCTTTTCGAAATAACCAACGCTGCTGAAAAAGAAGCCCCCAAAGTTTCCTTCACCTAAAAAAGGGGGCTGTCTCCTTTTCTCATGGACTTCTTTGCCCGTCAGGACCAGGCCAGACGCAACACCACTGTTCTGCTGGTTTACTTCAGCCTGGCGGTTTTGGTAACCATCCTCTCCGTCTATGCCGCCACGGTTGTTGGCATCGGGATTTTCCAAAGCCAGAGTCCGGTTCAGATCCAATGGGAATCCGGTAATCCAGATTCGCTTTCCTCCTTTGGGGATGTCCTGACCGACGGTCTACCCTGGTTTGACAAAGAACTGTTTTTTCTCATCACCGCCATCGTGGGCATGATCGTCTTTCTCGGATACAGCATCATGACCTTTCGACTCTCCCAAGGAGGCAAAAGCGTGGCCACCCTGTTGGGCGGACGCCCGCTGAATCCCTCCACTACCAAAGCGGACGAAGTCAAACTGCGCAACGTGGTCGAAGAAATGGCCATTGCCTCAGGCCTTCCCATGCCGGAAATCTATCTCCTCGACCATGAGCCGGGAATCAATGCCTTTGCCGCTGGCTATTCCGGCAGCGATGCCGTGATCGGTGTCACCCGTGGAAGCCTGGAAATCCTGACACGCGATGAACTCCAGGGAGTTATTGCCCACGAATTCAGCCACATTCTCAACGGAGATATGCGCCTGAACATGCGGCTCAGTTGCCTGGCCCACGGCATTCTCTTTATTGCAGAAACAGGCAATTTGCTGCTGCAACTGCCTTTCCGCGCACGGCTCGGCGGTGGCAACAAAAAGGAGGGAGGCAGCCTCCTCCTTGTCGTATTCGCGGCCGGCGTTGTCCTCGCCATCGTCGGCTCCATTGGTTACTTTTTCACCTCAGCCCTGAAAGCCGCCATCTCCCGCCAGCGCGAATTCCTGGCCGATGCGGCTGCCGTTCAGTTCACCCGGAATCCCGCAGGAATCGGCGGTGTTTTGAAAAAAATCGGTGGCTTTGCCAAAGGTTCCAAACTCAACGCCCCACAAGCCTCACAGGCCAGCCACTTTTTCTTCTCGCAGGGCATTTCCTTTTTTCTGGGCAATCTTCTTTCAACCCACCCGCCTTTAAAGAAACGCATCCTGGCCATTGACCCGCATTTTCAAAATGAGTTTCCCGAAATTTCCCCCGATTACCGGGCCGGGGACTATGGAGGTTCGTTGGAAGGTTCCTCCGGCTTGCACGAGGCTGCAGGAGTTCTTTTCGCAGGTGATTTATCCATGCTCCAGCGCCCTGAGGATGTGCTGAAGACCGTGGGACAGCTCAAACCCGTCCAGATCCGGCAGGCCGCGCGTTTAAGGGAATCCTTCCATCAAAACCTTTTTCAGGCCGCGCACGAACCCTTTGGCGCAAGAGGCCTGATCGTGGCCACTTTGGTCGCGCATCACAGGAACTCCCCGGAAGCCACAGAGCGTCTGATCCGGGTCGCGGGTCCGGAGCTGGCAGAAGAAGTCAGGCAGCAGCTGCTCTTGGTCATTGATCTCCCAAGCTCACGGATGTTGAGTCTGATTGATCTCAGCCTTCCCGCACTTCGGCAGCTTTCCCCTGACCAATTCCGCAGCTTCCGGCAGATGGTGCAAAAGCTGATTGAAGAAGATTCCAGCATCTCACTCTTCGAATACACCCTGCAGAAAATCCTGTTCCGGCATCTGGATTCACATTTCAGCCCAAGAGCACGGCAAAGCTCCGCTGAATTTTACTCACTCAAACAAATCCTGGCTCCGGTGCTGACTCTTCTGGGGGCACTGGCTTACTTCGACTCCGACGAAGTTTTGGTAATTGAAGACTCCTTCCAAAAAGGCTGCCAGCAACTCAATCTGACCGGTGTAAGCTACCATTTACCGGAACGCGAAGCATGCAGTCTGGCAAAGGTGGATGAAAGTCTGGATCTTTTGCAAAAAGCAACGCCGGTACTGAAACGCAATATTCTCTACGCCTGCGCCACCCTGGTCATGTCCAATTCCAAAATCAGCCCGGAAGAAGCCGAACTCCTTCGGGCCATTGCCGATACCTTGGATTGCCCGATTCCTCCGTTCGCGTCCGGATTGGATTCTTAAGGTTCAAAGTCCCTGGCCACAAAACCGTCACTGCAGAACAGCTTGTGGTTCAGGCATTTGACTCCTTTAAGCTTATCATACGGAACTGGACCGTGTGATAGTAACAAGCCGAAGACCTTGCCTTTCAAGGAATTGGATTGCTTTCCACTTGGTTTCGCCTACTGTCGGCGTTCGAGAAAGGAATTGAGCCAGCGTACCCGCTAAAAGCAACATTTCCCCGGAACACCGTGATACCTGACGTATTCCACAAAGGCGGATCCAATCCAGCCTTAACGTTCATCCGGGGCGAGCAACGAAATAACTTCTGTTGATTTTAGACGGCCCAACGACAACCGATTTCCAAAGTATTGATTACGAAAGGCTTGCGGCTCAATCTCTTCGACCACTGGATAAAAATGTGAGGATAGTCTTTACGACACAGCAAGCCCGGAAAACCCCGGGGACTTTTCGCTGGTAAGTGACCTCACCTCCCCATGGATTTCGAACGATGATTGAAGCTGCTGCAATTTAGAAACGGCCCTTGTCCCCTGCTGGCTCATACTTGAGCAATGAATACAGAAAGATCGAACAGACCACGCGGTGGCGGTGGCGGTGGCGGCGGACGTCGACGTAGCGGCCCCTCACGCGGTCCCCGCAGAGACGGATACAGCAAAGCCCCCCAGAAAAAAGGCAACCCAGTTGTTGCCTTCTTCAAGAAAATCTTCGGCCTCGACAAGCCCAAGAAATTTACCCCGCGTCCCGACGAACGTCGCCGTGAAGACCGCCCCCCCCGCCAGGAACGTTCCGAACGTCCCGAGCAGGTGGAACGCGCTCCCCGTCCTCCCCGGGAAGAGGCTCCGGCCACTCCTCCGGAAATCCTCTCCACCAAGCTCTACATCGGCAACCTGGCCTATGAAACTTCGGAAAGTGATCTCTTTGATCTCTTCTCCAAAGTGGGCAGCGTGACCAACTCCGAAGTGATCCGCGACGGCCAATCCAAATCCAAAGGATTCGGATTCGTCGAAATGGACACCCTTGAAACGGCCAAACAGGCCGCAGAGAAATATCATCGCACCGACTTCATGGGCCGCCAGATCGTGGTGGCCGGAGCGAAAAAGTAACTTTTTTCGCTGATCCAAAAAAGCCCCGCTCCGGCGGGGTTTTTTTGTGTCCAGAACCAGTGCATTTTTCTCCTCTGATTGTAGCTTGGGCATCTCGTAGAGTCGCCTCAGAAAACCTGCCCGAGGATTGGACGACTTGTGGCAAAGTGCCACTAGCCACGGAGTGATGTCATACGCTCAAATCAATCCGTATTA
>JBBSCO010000060.1:0-16911 GCA_038250235.1 Methylacidiphilales bacterium
CTGGCCGGGGAGGATGCCGGCTCCAAGCTGGAAAAAGCGAGGAAGCTGGGGGTGAAGGTTATTGATGAGAAGGAGTTTGAAAAACTTGCGCAACCTATGGGTGGTCACTAGGTTCAGATTAACCATGGATCGATTGAGGATTTTCACAGGAATTGCAGTCTGGCTGCTTTTGGTCTCTGTCGCACCTGTTGGGGCCCAGTATGGTGATCCTGCCGCGCGCGAAGACGAGGCGATTGAGCGTCAGAAAATTTTGAAGGCAGCGGATCACATCGAATTGCTCGTGCAACAGAACCAGAAAATGCAGCAGGATATTGCCAAGCTACAGCAACAAGTTTCCGGATTGCAGGAAGAGAAGTCGGCCCTGCAGAAGCGGTTGGATGATTTTGAAAAAAATGCCGTCAAGGAGAGGCAGGCCCTTTTGAAAGAAGTGGCCTCCCTTGTGGCGAACAAGTCGTCGGGTTCCTCCACTGCCACAACCAGCACGGTGCAGCAGGAGAAGCCATCTTCGCAGGCCAAGGAGCAAGGTTACGAATACGAGGTCAAAGCCGGAGACAGCCTCTGGGCTATCGCCAAGGCTTTTCAGGATGCAGGCGTAAAAGTTTCTGTGGATGAAATACGTAAAGCCAACAATATGGGGAAAAGCCAGGATCTGCGTGTGGGGCAGAAGCTTTTTGTTCCTAAAAACTGATTTATGAGTGATGACGTAAAGAAAGTCCGGTTGCGCAAGTTAGAGGAAAACGAGGTTCTTGGGCCGATGGAACTTGCCGACCTGAAAATACTGGCGGAAAGCGCCTACATTTCACCCGGGGATGAAATTTCTTTTGATGGGGAGGAATGGCAAAAAGCCGTGCTGGTGGACGAACTGGGCATGCACTGGATGATCCGTTCCAAAGACGGGATTGAATACGGACCAACCACTGTTGGTACAGTGCGCGAGTTTCTATCTGCGGGTGAAATCGAAAAAGAGGCGATAGTCATCAACACCAAGTCGAAAAAAGAGGCAACTGTCAAAGAGTTCCTGGGTGATGAGACCTTGGCCAAGGTGGAAGCAGAGAAGCAGGAGCAGGCGATCCCCGTCCCCGACCGGGATCTGGATGAAAGTCTGGAATTGGCAAAAGATATACGTATCCGAAACCTGGAAGTGGATTATGAGGGGCTTAAAAAAGAATTTGATGATCTCAGCCAGAAATACCGGCGAACATCGGAAGAATTGATCGCCTTGAAGAAGGTCACCTGATCAGCGCGGGTCAATTTGCCGCCTGCCTCTTTGGAGACCAGCAGCTTGTGCGGCCTCCGATGCTTTCACGGACCAGTCCGCAGCCAGTGAGGGGACAGCGTCCGCCGTCTTTCCAGCGATGATTGAAGAGCCAGCTGTCCGGGGGCCCGGACCAGGTTGTTCCAATAACACGAAGTGCATCGCGAACCACCTTCCGCGTTTGTTTCCAAAGTTCCTTTTGTTCAGCTTCCGACAGTTTGCCTGACTGTCGCCGCGGATGAATTCCGGCCCGCCAAAGGATTTCGTCCGCCATCCAGTTGCCGATGCCTGGAAAACGTTCCTGCATCAGAAGGACGGCCTTGATGGGACTTCGCCCCCGTTTTTCCAGAAAAATGACGATATCGGAAAAGGTCACTTTGGTAGAAAGCAGGGAGGGTGGAAGTGCCTGCCACCAGGCGGGACTTTCTTTGCCCAAGGAAAAGTTAACCCGACCAAAGAGCCTCGGGTCGGTAAAGATCAGACTTTGTTTTTTTTGATAAAGAACCAGATGGTCGTGCTTTCCGGGAAGATGGTCGGGTGTTCCGACACTGAGTGAGCCAGTCATGCCTAGATGAATGCCCAGCCAGGATGATGGGCTGAGATGGAAGAGCATCCATTTTCCGGAAGACCACGAGTCCTTGAGCCGGGTGCCTAGAACCTGTCGAGCCAGGAGGGCGGGATCAGATCCCCGGAAGAGACGTTTGCCTCCGTTCAGATGGACCCGAAGAATGCTCTGACCCAGGCCTGGGTTCCATTGCTTTCTATAATAGTCAACTTCAGCGAGTTCCGGCATAAAAATGGGCCTTTCAAAGCGCTTTTCAGATCAGGGCCGTTGAAAGTGCCCAGCGATTCCATGGACGAAAAATGGCGATCAAAAGTAGTTGCATGTCAAACGATATGACATAGGATTACTTAAGCAAGGCACAGACTCGGAGAACTCATTTCTCTACGGGAGATCATGGTATGAAATTTAAAGACGTGCCCACACTGGCCAAATTTGAAAAGCATGCGTTGGCCAATCCGGATTGCCTCATTACCCAGCAAAGTTTTCACGCGGTGAAGGAGATTATTGAACCGGTGGATGCCAGCGAATCCAACAGCTACAATCTCCACGAAACCGCCGCCATCATGAATCTGAAGGAGCGCTGTGTCGCCGTGGAAAAATCCACCCGCCTTATCTGGGCCTGTGCCTGCGCAACGGATCATGTAAATCCCCCGAAATGGGATTTTATTCCGGATTATCAGTCCGCCATTGACTATTTTCAGGGCCTGACCGACTTGGAGTTAATGGCAGAAACCAAAGAACACCGCATTACCTGGGAACAGGTGATTCTTGCGGGAAGATAACGATTCCGCCCATTCCCGGGTGACTCTGACCTTATTGGGTTGGATGTCTTCCATTTAACGCCGTCTGCAACAGATGGCTTATAACCAGGAATTACCGTCTCCGGCGTTTCCCGCTGCCTTTGGCTGGCTCTTGGTTTTTGGGGCCTTTGGAAGGTGAACGGTCCTCGCGGGGGCGTCGACTTTGGGAACGGCTTCCCTGCTGTGAACGCGGACGTGGCTGCACAGGTTTGTCAGACCTTTCCGACCTTGGGTTTTTGGAAGCAGTCCCTGCTTCTCCCATCAGCTTGAAATCAATCTGCTGTTTCACCATGTCCACTTTCATGACCTGTACCTGAACAGTGTCACCGATGGTATAACTCTTGCGCGTGCGCTTCCCTTCCAGCGATTGTTGCCGGTCATTGTAATGGTAGAAATCCCCATCCATCGAAGAGACATGCACCAGCCCGCTGATGAGGAATTCCGGCAGTTCCACAAACATCCCGAAATTCTGCACGTCCATGACCACGGCCTGGAAACTTTGGTTTTTCCCTTCTGTCAGCTGGTTCTGGAAGAATTCGAATTTCTTCAGTTTGACGGACTCGCCTTCCGCATCCGCAGCCGTCCGTTCGGTCTGCGAAATGTGTTGGGCGATCTTTTCCATCTCGGCCGTGCCTCCCATTTTGATACCAGCCAGGGCGCGGTGGACGATGAGATCGGAATAGCGGCGGATGGGGGAAGTAAAGTGGGTGTAGTCCTCTTTGCCCAGGCCATAATGGCCTTCGGGCTTGGCGGAATAGACCGCACGTTTCAGAGAGCGCAGCAGGCCAACTTTCAGAGCGTGGGTTTCCGGACGACCTTCGATCAGCTTCAGGGCCCGCTGGACTTCCTTCTTCTGGGTCAGATCCCCGACCTTGATGTCGTGGATTTTTAGCAGCTCGCGGTATTCGGCCAATTTTTCCGCGTCCGGTGATTCATGCACCCGGAAGACGGCCGGAAGTTGCTTGCGGCGGAGATCTTTGGCCACAAGCTCATTTGCCATCAACATGAATTCCTCAATGAGTTGATGGGAAATGTCATGTTCGACTCTGGTCATCTTGTAGGGCTTGCCGTGTTCGTCGCAATGGACTTTGACCTCGGGCATGTCGAGATCGAGGGAACCGGCGGCGAAACGGTTGCTTCTCAGTTTGGAAGCAATTTTCCATGATTGATTCAGGGCCTGATCCAGGGAGTCCTGGGGTTTGCGTTGCAGACGTACGAAAGCCTGCTCATAGCTGAGCCGGTGTTTGGAGTGGATGACGCTGCGGGTGGTGTAATGTTTGAGGATTTTACCATCCTCGGTGACGGTGGCGATGCAGGAATAGGTCAGACGATCCACGCGGGGGTTGAGGGAACACAGGCCGTTGGAAAGCTCTTCCGGCAGCATGGGGATGACCTGGTTCACCAGGTAGACACTATTGCCGCGTTTGCGGGCTTCGACATCCAGGGCCGAACCCGGTTGGACATAGGAAGAAACGTCGGCGATATGGACACCGACTTCCCATTTTCCGCCGCCCAGTGATTTGACGTGAATGGCGTCGTCGAAATCTTTGGCTGTTTCGGGGTCGATCGTGACAATGAATTCCTTCCGCAGATCCAGGCGGTCATCGTTGAAAGGTGCATCCCCTTCCGGGTGGGCAAAGGAGGCGACTTCTTGTAGGACTTCCCCCGGGAATTCCGTAGGCAATTCGTTTTTGCGGATGATGGAGAGAATGTCCAGGCCGGGATCGCCGGGGCGGCCCAGGCGTTCGCTGACGACGCCTTCCGGATTGTGATTCCGTGATTTCCATTCGGTCAACTGCACCACCACCTTGTCCCCTAAATCCGGTTTGGGAGTCAGTTCGGACTGGGCGGGGTCGGGAACATAGATGTTATGGACAAAGCGGGGATCATCCGGGACGACAAAAAAGAAATGGCCGCCATGCTCCAGGGTGCCGACCATGCTGTTGCGGCGGCGCTTGAGGATACGGATGACTTCGGCCTGGGGATTGCTGAAGCGGGCCTGGCCTTTTCTGTGGATTTTACGTGCCACAACCAGATCCTGGTGCAGCGCGGTGCCGGTGTCTTCGCCGGCAATGAAGTAATCTTCATCGCCGACCTCAGGCAGGAGAAAGGCGAAGCCCTTGATGTTGAATTGAAGAACGCCGGTAATCAGTTCGGCTTCCTGGGGCAGAACCCAGCAGTCCTTGCGGACACGGACAACTTTCCCGGCCAGTTCGAGTTCTTTCAGGCTGGCTTCCATCTCGTCCGGGTCCGTGTTTCTCAGGCGTAAAAGCTTGCGCAGTTCCAGGGTATTGGAAGGGCGGTAATCGGGAAGGGAAAGCTGATCGAGGATGAGCGCGGGTAGCGCGGCAGGCTTGGACATGGGAAAAGTGAAGCAGCTTTTGCCTTAAAGGCACAGGAATTTTAAAAGGCGCTTTTTCAGAACCCGATTCTGCGCTGCGTTCAGACTGACTTCGGGGGCGAAGGATGTTTTTAATTGTCATCCTGTACAACTTGAAGGATCGGGTGGGCATTAACTTTCCTTTTCATCTGGCGCAGACTCTGAAAATTTTTACAGATGATTCGTAAAAACGATCTATGAAAAATTACGGGATCCCGGATTGGTTCTTGAGTTTGCACCTTGGAGAATAGGGCCTATAATGGCCGTTGAAAGGATGGTAATGTGAAAAAAGTTGGAATCATCGGGGCGGGAATTTCCGGGTTGACCTGTGCCCGTGAACTGAAAGCGAAGGGTTTTGAGGTGACGGTTCTGGAAAAATCCAGGTCTTACGGAGGCCGTTGTGCCACCCGCTTGTGGAACGGGCATGTGGTGGACCATGGCGCGCAATTTTTCACTATCAATGACCCATTTTTCCGAAGTGAATTGGAAAACCTGGCCGGGGATTTCCTAAAAAAACTGGAGAGTCCGGTCATGGATTTCCAAGGACGGATTATCCCCCCGACCGGCAACGGGCGCCGCTATCTGAGCACCGGCAACAACCGCCTAGGCAAGATCCTGGGACAAGGTCTGGAGATTCGTTTTGAGCAAAGGGTTGAACGGATAAGGGTGGAGGGGCATCATATTCTGGCAGATGATCTGCACTTTGATGCGTTGGTGTGTTCTGTGCCAACCCCTCAACTGGCAGACCTGTTAGTTTGGGACAAATCGCCGGTCTCCTATGCCCGGGGCCTGACTGTTTTGTTTGAATATCAGGGGCTGAAGACCGGGCTTTTTACGGATCGTTATGCCCTGAGCACCCAGGATCCCGATGAGCCGTTGAGCTGGAGTGCCTGTGAAAACCACAAGGAAGGACGAATCAAGGGAGATGCCAGCGTCTTTGTCGTGCAGGCTTCGGAAGTCTTCAGCAATGAACACTGGGATGACGAACCTGCGGGTTATGTTCCCTTGCTGCGGGGACGATTGGAAAAACATTGGGGACTGGAGGGATTTGCGCCGGTCAACACCTTTGCGCATCGTTGGGGTTATGCCAAACCTGTGGAATCAGAACCCTTTCCTGCACTTCCTCCCGGTTTATTTGTCTGCGGGGATGGCGTGGTCAAGGCGCGGATTGAGGATGTTTGGTTGAGCGGAGTCCGGACGGCCGGCGATGTCGTTTCTTTTCTCGAAAAATAGTATTTAGAGGTTAGTATTTAGTTGAATGGGCCTCTGGTGGATAATGGCCTGGATCAGGGCCGCCATGCAATGCGGGAACAGGTGGAGCATCTGGTGATGACCATTGAGGATGCCGCCGGGCACGGTTGCGGGGTGGCTTTACGGGGCCTTCTGGCGAAAGAGGAAGCATATGCCAACGGATTACCCCCGGATGGATGACTGGACGTTTCTTTTCATCCGTAGATCCGGATGATTCGAAAACTGCCATAGGTCTAACAAAGGTATAGTTACTACCGATAAGCAGGCCAGGGTCAGGGAGCCCTGATTTATTTTCTTTTCAGGATTTGATCCGGATTCAAGGCCAGAAGGTCTTTGGTCACAAAAAGACCGTCTTTGCGGATGAGTTTCCCGTCAAACCAGACTTCGCCGCCGCCGTAGTCCTGGCGTTGGATGTTGACCATGTCCCAGTGAACCTGGGAGCGGTTGCTGTTGTCAGCATCCTCATAGGCCTGGCCGGGGGTGAAATGGAAGGAGCCGGAAATTTTCTCATCAAAGAGGATGTCGCGCATGGGGTGGAGAATATGCGGATTGAAGCCGAGGCTGAATTCTCCGATGTAGCGGGCTCCGGCGTCGGAGTCCAGAATTTGGTTTAGACGTTCAGAATTGTCGTTGGCGACTGCACCGATGATTTTGCCTTTGTTGAAAGTCAGATGGATGCCGTCAAAGGACACACCCTGATAAACCGTAGGAGTATTAAAACGGATTTCTCCCTCCACGCTGTTTTTGACAGGGCAGGAAAAGACTTCGCCATCCGGAATGTTGCGCTTTCCTCCGCAGATGACGGAGCCGATGTTTTTGATGGAAAAGCGCAGGTCGGTGCCGGGCCCTTTCAGGTGAACCCGGTCTGTTTTGTCCATGAGCTTTTTGAGCCGCTCCATGGCGGGAACCATGGCGGCGTAATCGAGGGTGCAGACACGGAAATAGAAGTCCTCAAAGGAGGATGTACTCATCAGGGCCTGTTGTGCCATGGCGGTGGTTGGCCAGCGCAGAACCACCCATTTGGTTTTTTTGACCCGCCAATCCATGACCGGGCGGAGGATTTTTGAGGCCAGTTTCATCCGGTCGGTCGGAACATCGGAGGATTCGAAAATATTGTTGGCCCCACGAATGGCGATGTAGGCCTGCATGCCCTTCATACGGCGGAGTTCCAGGTCGCGGGTGAAGCTCAATTGCTCCTCACTGGATTCGCGCAGGATCTCACGCTGGATGCGGGAATCATAGACATTGATATAGGGGATGGCTTTGCGCGCGCGCGCCGCACGGATCAGTGCCGTGCCCATTTCAGAGGGAACATCGAAGAGCTCGATCAGGATCCGCTCGCCAGGTTGTAGTTCGGTGGAATAAGCGGCAAGCAGATGGGAAAGCTGGTCATAGCGGGGATCATGCATTTACCTAGTAAGAAGGAAGAGGGGGGAATATAGAAGCCAAAAAATGCGGGGAGTGGGGAATGTCTTGTGAATGGACAGGCTGCCATTGCAGGTGCAGAATGAAGTACGATATGAAAACATTTGTTTTGGCCTCCGGAATGATGATGCTCCTGCTGGGTTTGGCCGGTGCTGCCGAGAAACCCAAAAATGATCAGCCACAAAGCAAGAAAACTCAGGAACCGGAAAAAAAAGTGGAGCCTGCAGCAGTTGTCAAGGGACTGGCAACCATGCAGCTCAAGAACCAGAACAAATCGATCCTCAACAGGATGGAGCTGATCCTGTGCCCCGCCGATCTTGCTCCGCGAATCAAAGAAACCCGCGACGAGCGCTGGCGCATCAATGCTTCACGGGCTAAATTCAACGATGGCTACAATAATCTGGATTTGAATGCCATCGGGATGCTGGCGGTGCGCAGCGAAGGTCTGCGGGCCAAGACTGACGAGAAAGGACAGTTTCAATTTGAGAAAGTGCCTCCGGGAGCCTACCTGATCTACGGCCAATACCGCAGTCACTACGCCGTGGCCTATTGGCTGGTTCCGGTCAAGGTGGCCAAGGACGGTGAGGTGATCACCATCGACCTGAATGAAACCAACGTTAAAGAAGCGCATAACCGCTTTTAGGATAAGCCCGATTTACGTTGTTGGCAGGGACGGGAGTTGGGTCTAGGTTCAAGCTGTGCCACAGGATACTTTAAGGTCGGAAAAATCAGAACCGGTGAAACAGTTTTCGGTTTTCACCGAGAACAAAGTAGGACGCCTGCATGAAATCATAAGGCTCTTGAACGAGCGCAAGATCCATGCGGTGGCACTGACCATCCTGGACACCACGGACAGCTCCATCCATCGTATGATTGTCGATGATCCGGATGAAGCCCGGCAGATGTTGTTGGAGCATGGTATCACTTTTTCCGAGACCAACATGGTGGCGGTGGAACTGGATTCGACGCCAGACCTGATCAAGGTGTTGACAGCTTTGTTGGAGGCGGAAATCAATATCCACTATTGCTACCCGTTCATCTACCGTCCGCATGATAAATCCGCCTTGGCCCTGCATTTGGAAGATCCCGAGTTGGCGTCCCAATCGCTGGAGCGGCACGGTTTCAAAGTGCTGACGCAGCGGGATATTTCACGCTAAGCCTTTTAGGACGGGACGGAGAGGGACTTGCCGTTGTCCTTTGGGCCAAGCTTCAGGATATAGGGGGCGGCACTGATGGCCCAGCTTTCTGCTTTGGGGTAAGAGGAGGCCCCTTCCGACCAGCAACTTCTTAACATGTCGGTATCGATTATTCCCGGGTTTAAGGGGATGGCGGCCATGCCCTCCGGCAATTCTTCGGCCAAGGCTTTGGTCAGCCCTTCTATGGCAAATTTCGAGGCACAATAGGGTGCGACCTCCGGAGAAACACTGCGTCCCCAGCCTGAACTTATGTTCACGATGACTCCCTTTTTACGGGCTGCCATGGTTGGCACAAAATGGCGGATGATGTTGGTGACGCCTTTGATGTTGATATCGATGATAGGATCGAATTCTTTTGCGCTGAGATTCCAGAGCTTATCGTTACGGTTCATCAAGGCGGCGTTATTGATGAGAAGGTCGGGCGGGCCATAGTTTTCCAGGACATGTCGTGCCCAATCCGATACGCGGTCATCGTCACTCACATCAACTGTTTCGAAAAAATGCGGATCCCTGTAGCTTTCGGAAAGAATCCGGATCTGTTCCGGGGAACGTCCACAGCCGATGAGTGTATGGCCTTTTTCGACGAAGGCATGGACCAATGCGCGGCCCAGGCCACGCGTCACTCCGGTGATAATAATCAGTTTGGACATTTCAGGTGGGGATCAGTTCAGGTCTTGGCGGAACTGCGGATGGTTTCACGGACGGTCAGCAGCAGGGTCTTCAGATCACAGGGTTTTCGAAGGAAACCGTTCATGCCGAGTTCAGGCCATTTCTCTGCGAGATTCACTTCGCTGTAGCCGCTGGTCATGATGATCGGGATACCGGGGTCAATCTTGCGCATGGCAGCGAATGTTTCCAGTCCATTGAGCTTGGGCATGGTCATATCCATGAAGACCAGGTCGATGTGTTTGTTTTCCAGTTCGAAGATAGGCAATGCTTCCTGACCGTTGGACGCCAGTTTGACCTTATATCCATAATGCTCCAGAACCCGTTTGACCATGTCGCGCATGTCTTCCTCGTCATCAATGAAAAACACCGTGCCGGAGCCATGACATTCGGAATCAGGCTTTTCCCCCGTTGCCGCCATCTCTGTGTCCTTGGCGTTTTCATGGAGGACGGCCAGAAGGGCCAGTGCTTTGCGGACGGCTTTGCAGAATTCTTCGACACTGGGCCGGGCTTTGGAATGGGCGGGGAGATCCAGCAGGGACATATAAGCCTGTCCTTGAGCCACGGCCAAAGCCCCGTTCAGGTCATGAAGGGTTTTGCTTTCGATGCCGGAGGGGATCGTGCGGGCTTGTTCCAGTTCGATCTGCAACAGCCTGACTTGCTCCTTCAGTCTCTTGATTTCATCCTGTGGAGTCATTCACGACCAATTTCGCTTAACCCTGTCCAAGGGCAAGCCAAAGGTTCGCTGGAATTCCGGATTTTAGGGATTGATCCATGCAAAAAACAACGCTCTGCAAAAAAATTTGTACTGAAAAGAGGCTGCTGTGATTGGGGATTGGAGTGAACTTTTATCCTTCCATGATCCTGAGATCGATTTTTATCCGGACAGGGGGATCAGGGCCTGTCACGGATTCGCAATAGAAAGGTCACAGGATTTTCGCAGTAAGCCCACATCATAGCCACATGCCTGCGGGAGTCTTTACCTTCGCACTAGAACAAAGCACTCATGAATCATCCTTCAGAATTATTGGAAAACACGGCACTCAGGGCAAGGCCTTCCATGTATGATGAGGTCTTCCAGGACCTACAAGGGACGAGGCAGGAAAAAGTCTACAGCTCGGCCTTTGACGAACGATTTTCAGAAGGGGACAAGATTGACTGGATGCGTCTGATCGAAAACTCCTCTGGCATCCCTTCCAATTACAATCTTGAGCAGGTTCAGAATTATTTCCGGCAGCACCAGGATTTGAAGTTCGCTGCGGTTCTGGACGGGGACAGGATTATTGGACTATGTTCGGAACGGCGGATTAGCCGGGTGCTCAGCATGCGTGGCGGACTGGGTTTCGCCGTTTACGCCAAGAACCAGGTGTTGCGGCACATGAGCCGGGACGAATTGAGGATTGCCAGGGGCACGGCCGTCCAAGAGGTGCTTAATCGTGTTATGTCCAGAGGTGACACTTTTTTTGATGACGTGATCCTGACTGATAAAGACGGAGCCTATTTAGGTCTGATCAGTGCCCGTAGTCTTATGTTGTTGCAGCACCGCATTACCCATCTCCAGCTCGATCAGGTGACCTCCATGACATCGGAGCTAAATAACAATAACGTCGAACTGGGCAAAGCCCGTGATGTGGCCCTGCAGGCTGCGGAGTCGAAATCATCGTTCCTGGCCAACATGAGCCATGAAATCCGGACACCGCTGAACGGTATTCTGGGCATGATCAAGGTGCTGATGCGCACGACGCTTGCTACCGAGCAACGCCGCTATGCCACAACGGTGCTCAACTCCGCCAACGCCCTCCTGACCATCCTTAATGACATTCTCGACTTCTCAAAAATTGAAGCGGGCAAGATGACTTTTGAATCCATCGACCATGACCTTTCCAATGTCGTTGAGGAAGTGGTGCAATTGCTGACCGAGCGTGCACAGGAGAAAAAGATTGAACTCTTTGCCTGGATCGAGCCGGGAGTTTGCACAAAGATCAAATCCGACTCCAACCGTATCCGGCAGGTGATCCTTAACCTGGCCACCAATGCAATCAAGTTCACGGAAAAAGGGGAAGTGGTGATACGGGTCGGTTCTGTCTCCGAATCCGCGACCCATATCCGCCTCAGGGTGGCGGTCAAAGACAGCGGTATCGGAATTTCAGAGGAGGCGCAATCCCGTCTTTTCGGAGCCTTTGAGCAGGCGGATCAATCCACCAGCAGGCGTTATGGTGGAACAGGCCTTGGCTTGGCGATTTCAAAACGGATTGTTGCTCTAATGGGTGGTCACATAGGTCTGGAAAGCCAGCTCGGAAAGGGTTCAACCTTCTGGTTCGAGTTGGACGTTCCCAAACAGGAGATTGCCCGGACGGATAAGCTGGTGGCCGGGGTGGATGCGGACGAAATCGATTTCTGGGGACTACGCATTCTGGTGGTCAATGAAAGCGAATCATTCGCTTCCTACCTGGGAAATCATTTACAGCGATGGAACACGGTTTTCCGTATGGCCCGCAGCGGAACTGAAGCTCTGGAAATGGCCCAGAGGCAGAAGGCAAGAGGCTCCGCCTTCGAATTCGTGGTGATGGATTATCGATTGCCGGATATGGACGGGCTCCAGCTGGCGGAAAAACTTAGCCAGATGGAATTAGGTACAAAGCCATGCATGGTGCTTTTCACTTCTTTCCAGGATGAAGTTTCGCAGGAAAAAGCGAAAGCGGTGGGAATCAGCAGTCTTTTGACCAAACCAGTCAAGCCAGCGGAGCTGAAGCATGCATTGACCCGTCTGCGCGACATGCCGCGGAACATGACGCAGACTATTCCTGGGGTTGGGGAGATTTTGCCACCACAGAAGGAAGAGGCGTTCACGCTTCCGGCTCTCTCGCTGTTATTGGTGGAAGACAGCCCGGTGAACCGGGAGGTGGCGATCCTCCTTCTTGAAGGATGGAATCACCAGATTGATACGGCCGAGAATGGGCTGCTGGCTTTGCAGAAGCTCAAGGAAAAACGATATGACTGCGTCCTCATGGATTGCCAAATGCCCGAAATGGACGGCTATGAAGCGACGCGGGCGATACGCCAGTCCGGCAGCGGGGTGTTGGATTCTGAAATCTTTGTAGTGGCCATGACAGCCAACGCCATGCCCGGAGATCGTGAACGATGCCTGCAGGCGGGCATGAACGATTACGTGGGAAAACCGATCGACGAGAATGAACTCTTAAAGGCCCTCAAAAAAGCGTCGGAACACTCGGGGAAGAAGGGCCTTGTCCTGGAATCCGGAGCAGAGGAAAGGCAGTCAGCAGCCCCTGCAGAGTCTCCCGGATCGCCCGAAGCTTCTCCGCAAACAGAAGACGAGGAGCCCTATTTCCCGGAAAGATTGGTCAATCTTTTTGTCTCTGAAACACGTTCCAGGCTCCAGGATCTAAAAACCGCCCTTGCGGCAGGAAACATGGGAAAAGTCACGCTATCCCTGCATACCATATTAGGGACAGCCGGTAACTTCCGGGCCAGGAAGCTTTACGAACTAGCAAAGGAAATGGAAGTAAAACTTCCAGAAGGCAACCACCAGATTCTGGCCGCACAGATTCTGGCGATGGACACTGCTTTTGAGGAAATCCGCGCCAAATGGCAGGGCCAGGAGCCAGTAAAGACGGCACTGGATATAGTGGAAACTCCGACATCACCTGCGGAAAGCCCGGTTGCGGTCGCGGCTGCGGGGGCGGAAGAGACTACAGATGATGAACCCTATTTTCCGGCACGCCTGATCCATATGTTTGTTTCGGAAACAGAACTGCGTCTGAGGGAGCTTCGGGAGTCCATCGACAAAGCAGACGTCCCCGGCACCTCGCGCATCCTTCACACTATCAAGGGAACAGCAGGAAACTTCCGCGCCCGGAACCTGTTTGCCGTTACCAACAGGATGGAGAGTGATGTCAGGCAGGGCAATCTGACTGCTGTTGCAGAGAAATTCCCTGATATAGAAAAAGCTTTTGAGGAATCCAAGGTGCAACTGACTTCAAGAACTACCTGAGATGCCATACAGTCATTTCAACGACGAAACACCAGTTTTCCTTTTTGACGAAAAAGGACAGGTAGGTCCCATACCTTTCCGGAGGGCACGTGAATTATGCAAATCGGAACAGGTCGGAGAAGAAGCCTATTTTTGGGCAGGCGGTATGGCTGACTGGAGGCCTGTCAGCGATCTCTTGCTGCAATCCCGGGTAATACCGCCAGTGCTTAATCCGTTGTTCGAAAAACATCTGTTGCTTGAAGGGATCAGCCAACCATCCGGTTCCGGATCTCCCACGACAGCCGAAAAATCGGAGAAATCTCCCATGGCTCCCCAAGAGGAGCGTTGGGAAGGTCAGACACCGTTAAGCGTGGTGCAGGAGCGGAAAAGCCGGGTGCTGGTTGTGGATGATGATATGCTGATCCGCGAAATGATCGGTGATCTACTGGATCAGCAGGGCCTTCTTTGGGAGAAAGCGGATGATATCAAGCCCGCCTGCGAGTTGATGGAAAAAAAAGGGCTTTCCTACTTTGACGCCGTGATCACGGATTATCAAACGCCTGGAGGCTCCGGGGTCGAACTGGTCCGCTGGGTCAAGCAGCGGGAAAACGCCCTCCAGATTCTTCTGCTGACGGCCAAAGACGACAAAGAGGTCGTCAAATCCGGATTGCGTGCGGGGGTAATGGATTTTCTGGACAAGCCTGTCAGGAAAAAAACGCTCTTGCCGGCATTGGAACTGGCCATCCGTGAAACCGTGCGCCAGAGGGAAGAGCGCTCCGCCTATCTCGAACTTATCCGCATGAAACTGGCCGGGCGCGGAGGGGCGGCCGAAAGTCTCATGACGGATCTGGTTCATCGCGAAAGCAGTGTCGGCGGATTGCTGGCCAAGCTGGAAACAGTAATGAAGTATTCCGAAGAATTGGAAAAACGGAACGCCGAGGTGTTCCCCGGATCCAATGTGTATGTTTCAGAGATGCCGTTCCAGGGCCAGATTGCCGATCTGAGCCTTCTCGAGCTGAGCCAGCTTCTTTCACAGTCGAACAAAACCGGGGAACTTCAGGTCATGAGCACTGCCAAACAGGTTTTGGGAAGCATGTACTTTGCCGAAGGCCGCCTATCCCATGCCATGCAGGGAACGGTGGAGGGCAAACAGGCTCTGGCCCGTTTGATGGGACAGACCACAGGTTATTTTTGCTTCCACTACGGGCGGCTGACTTCAGGCCAGACTTTGTTTGAAGATACGACCTCGCTGCTGCTTTCCATCAGTGCGGAAATGGACGAAAAAAGCAAGGCCATAGCGGCCTGACCCCTGATAGTGGAATAGAATAGAACGGTTAATTTATGAGCAAGATATTGGTGATTGAAGATTCGGAAAGTGCGCGGGCACAGATGGAAATGATGGTGTCAGAGCTGGATCATGTCTGCATCGCAGTCAGCAACGGACGTGAAGCCCTTGAGCTGCTAAAAACGGAGAACGATTTTGATCTGATCATCACTGACATATTCATGCCTGAAATGGACGGGATTGAAACCATTGAAAAAATCAAACAACTTTCACCTAACAAGCGTATCATTGCCATCTCGGCCGGGGGCATGGGGATGTCCGGGGCCGGGATGCTGGAAATTGCGACAGGTATGGGAGCCCAGGCGGTTTTGAACAAACCCTTCGTGCCGGACGATTTCAAGCGCACCGTCTCTGAAGCGTTGATCTGATTTCGTTCTTTAGTTTGGCGGTTGAACGGCCAGAATAAATGGTCGATGCAGTCGTCCCGCGCCATTCGAGGTCTGGATCCATCACTCCTGTTCATGGGAGTTGTGGCTTTCCTGGCGTGGCTTGTTCCGGAAGGAGGTGCTAAAGGGGGGTGGCTTCACCCCGAGTGGATTACCAAGGCCGGTGTTGTCTGGATTTTCTTTTCCCAAGGGCTTTCCCTGAATATCGGTCATGTTCTCGAAGGTCTGAAGCAGTGGCGCGTGCACGTCTTTATCCAGGGTTTTTCCTTTGTCTGCATTCCCCTGTGCATGTTGTTGGGTGATCAACTATTGCTTCCTTGGGTGGATGAGGAAATACGTTTGGGCTTTTTGTATTTGGCCATCCTGCCGACCACCATTTCGACATCCGCTATTTTTGCAGGTCGTTTAGGCGCGCCGGTGGCTTCCATTACCTGGAATATTCTAATTTCGAATATCCTGGGCATTTTTCTGGTTCCGGCCTGGACCCTGTGGCTTTTGCACAGCCAGGCTGACATTGAAGTGCCGAAGGCTCCCCTCTTCGGCCAGATTGCGTTGATGATCCTGGCACCGATGGTTATTGCCATGATTCTGCAGAAGCAGCTGGGGGGATGGGCATCCCGCTGCAAGGGGGGAATCCGGATGTCCAACATGCTGGTAATTTATTTTATAATCTATGCGGCACTTTGCGATTCATTTCAATCGGGACTTTGGGAGAACTATGGTTTTGGATGGGTGACCGCTGTGGGGGCAGGGACTTGTCTGGTTCTGGTGCTGACTCATGGGGCGGCCTGGGTTGGGACGGGTTGGATGGGTTCCGACCGGCCCTTGCGATTAGCCGTTGTATTCACTGCGGCACAGAAGACCATGGCGGTGGGGGCTCCGCTGGCACAGACGATCTTTGCCGCAGTGGTGGCCACCGGTCAGTCCGTGCCGCCCTTGGCTTTGGTGTTATTACCGTTGATGTTCTATCATCCCCTGCAACTCATGTTGGGGGCACTGGTCATCGGCAGAATCGAAGCTGCAGGACAAACTATAATTACTACCAAATCAAACTAGTTGCCTATGTCCCCGGTTCATACCCCCCTGAGGTACCGGAGGCAATTTTTCTTCCGTGCTGCTGATTGAAAAAGAAGGCGAGAAATACGAAATGAAGGAAGGGTTTCCCGTCTTCCCTATTTTCCAACTGGCCCCCTACGCCACACCCGAGCCCGGCCAGGGGCAAGCTGCGCCACCCTTCACCCAGAAAGCGGTCATTTGGAAGGGCCTTCAGTAAGAAGCTGTGAAAATGGTGTGCAGTTGGAGTAATTTTTCGATTCAGGATCACATCACTTTTCGGTGAGCCTGCATTCAGTCAAGAAACCTTCTCTTTTTTCGGGTTTGCTGGTTTTTTGTCGCAACGCTTCATTCAAACATTCACCAGATCGCCAAAAGGGTGGAAGAACGCTCCGGCAAAGACAAAACCTTGGCAGGTAAAATCCAGGCCTGGAAAAATCTGTTATATGTTAACGACTGACCCCCTGAGACTGTCTCGTCCAAATCCGATTAAACCGCAGCAGGCGGCTGCTCCGTCGCACCAATCTGCAGGTATCGGAGATTGCTGCGCAGACGGGCTTCGCCGATCAAACCCATTTCGGCAGATCGTTCCGCAAGA
>JBBSCO010000061.1:0-16115 GCA_038250235.1 Methylacidiphilales bacterium
CCAGAATCGTGCCGGAATTGAAAACTTCTACCGTGTCACCCTGGGCACGGATGCCCACGGCAAGGGTATTGTTCCCTGATAGCGCTGTTGCCATTGCGTTGATCGTACCCTTGTTGGTGACTCTGGCAAAACCCGTGGTCGCTCTGCTTACAGCCCTCGCTTCGACTCCGAAAGCCGATGTCACATTAACACCCGCACCAGCCGTGGCAGAGATCGTGCCGTCGTTTGTCACCCGGACCAGGGAATCATCTGCGGTGGCCAGAGCCTGGATGCCGTAGGCTCTTGCCTCATCCATAGCATCACCCGAGGTGGCACTGATAGTGCCACTGTTGTCGGTAGTTAGAATGACAGTCGATTGATAACTACTGGCAGTGGTCGTTATGGCAAAAGCCTGAGAATCCCCGGATGCCGAATATCCGGACAGGCTCGAAATGCTTCCTCTGTTGACCACGTTAATCGTGCTTGTTCCCTGATCGGGGCTGCTGATGCCTTCAAGACCGTAAGCCAGAGAATCCCCGTTTTGCGAAGTGGCGGATGAGGAGGACATCGTGCCGAAATTCATAAACTGGATCGACGCATTACCGGTGCCGGAACCCGCCCTCAAAAAAGCTCCATGGGCCGAAGAAAGATCAGACGCATCACCGGAGGAAACCGTCATCGCCCCCGTGTTGGTCAATCCGACCGAATTGTTGGCGCATTCGCTCCTGCTGTTGGCTAGAAACCCGTAGGCCTTGGAATTGTCATTGTCGGAACTACCCGAAGTGACCTGCAGGGTTCCCCTGTTGGTCAGGCCAAGGGTCGAACTGCCGCTGTTGGCGTTGGCCGTGCCCATAAAAACACCCGCCGCATAGGAATAGCCGCTGGAAGAGGAAGTCACCTGGACGGATCCATTGTTGTTGAAAAAGAGATCCAACTGCCCAGAGACAACCGCCTGAGCCCGGAACCCGTAAGCCCATGAATAAGTCGAAGAACTATCGGCCAGTATCTGGACACTGCCGTTGTTGTTCAGATTGAATACGGCATTCGTGCCGTTGGAAAAAGCACTCGTCCCAAAACCGATGGCTTCAACCGGATCCGTTGCCTGCACCTGAATAGCTCCCGGATTGGATAGAGACAGGTTCCCGTTAGCCGAGAAAACAGCGAAAATCTCACCACGAGCAGTGACAGCCAGGGAACCGTTGTTCATGACAGCTCCCGCAGTAATACTGATCGCGTAAAAGCTGCTGGCAGTTACCGAAGCCCCCGACTGGATGGTGATGGAATCACTCCCCCCGTTTCCGTTGAAAGAGCCTGCAAAAGTTCCGGATGCCGTGACCGAGTCATTTCCAGCCGTTCCCACTGCCGGATTGAACTGGGCCTGAATGGTCGCCTGACTGGCCGCATAGACAAGCAACAGCGCGCAAAGACGGATGGCCTTGAGCAGGGCTGACCTGTTGAATTTGAGCTGTTTCATTTTCCTCGATACCGCTTTTTAATACGACTGATCCGACTTTCCGGGCAACCTAAGCTTGAAGGGCC
Organism: Methylacidiphilales bacterium; assembly: GCA_038250235.1. Lineage (GTDB taxonomy): Bacteria > Verrucomicrobiota > Verrucomicrobiia > Methylacidiphilales > JAAUTS01 > JAAUTS01. The sequence goes on from JBBSCO010000061.1 coordinate 1,519, forward strand.
GGAATGTGGTTTTTACATCTTTTTACTTTAAAAGGAAATCTATATTTGTGAAACACTTAAATACTTGGGGCCCGGATTGACTCAGATGAAATAAAACCCTAGATGCTTTTTCCTACTTTGCTCCTTTTGGTTAGGATTCCCCCCGATCATGAAAACCGAAGTCGTCAATACCGGGTTGATTCTTTCAACCATTCAGCATGACTTGCAATTCCATGACCCCTACACTCGGAAATAACCTACTTATATTCCCGATAATATTCTCGTCATTTTCAATACATTTGAAATCATGACAGCACATGAAAAGCCTACTTCCCTTCTTTTTGGGCCTTGTCCTCCCTTTTACCGGGCTGGCGAATTCTTCCACCTTCCAAACCCAGGACGGAAAAACACTGCAACATCCCCGTTTCGTAAAAGTATACGAGGCAAAAGCCGTAGTCGTACACGATGAGGGCGTGGCCTTTCTGGAACCAACCACGGAAGTAATCACTTTCTTCAACATCAAACCTCCCGAAGCAAGTAGAGCCATCTCTTCTTTCGACAGAAAAAAAGTTGAAAACTGGCTGATCGAGATCGAAAAAAATGCCAGGGGCAAGGCGCCGATCAAGACGGTTACCCCGACTCCTACACCTCGGGACATTCCCACTCCTGAGCCTGTCAAAGCCGAAGTGCCCTTGCAGACATCCTTTACAGCAAACGCTTTTTCCAAAGCGTATGAATCCTCCAAATATGACGGAAAAACTGTTCAAGTAAGCGGAACGGTAACAGCTATTTTTGGAGCGAAAACACCCTATACCATCATTTTGGACGATGTTATATCATTCATCTATAACAGCAATGAAAAGGTCAAGGCACGGGATATGCAGGGCAATCCCAAAAACATTGGCAGCATCAGCATCGGGGGACTCACCAGCGCGAACGGAACCTGCCAAGGAGTTGACCAGAAGGGCTATATCATCATCATGGGCAGTAACACTTCTGCCTCCAACTTTACGCAATAGAGGCAGGCCTAGCCGTCAACGGGACTTACATCATTAGTCCGTAAACATTTTCAGACAAAAACGGATGCCAAGGACAATGCCTATGACGCAAAATCCGATAAAGAAGATCATTCCGTAGGTGAAATTGTCAACCATCGTCAGGAACGAACGTGAGTATTCCAGGCTCTGCTCAGCCGAGTAAACTTTACTGTCGCCCGGCCAGATCAACGTCATAACATTGAGAAGATTGGTCGCCTGATCACGTTTACGTTTGGCAATCAGGCCGCGCACATTTTCCAGCATTTCATCACGAAAAACCGGCAGGGCCGGGTTACCAGGCCAGTGCTTGACTGATTCCTGGAGTTGTTTTTTGGTCTCTTCCAGATTCCCGGCGGCATAGGCCTGCCGCCCATTTTCCAACATTCCGTTTGACGCCTTCATCTCGGCCAAAGCAGACAATCCCGTTTTTGTGAATTCTTTTTTGAACTCATCGCTGTAGATTAGCCCCCCGGGCAACTGAAATGTGCTTAAATCCGCATAATTCCGGGTTTTCTGAAGTTCTTCTAGCTTGTCATGGAAACTCTTCGCCAATTCAATCTCTTTTTGTATAGCCAACCTGATTTCGACCTGCAAAACATCTGTTCCATTGATTTGATCCCAGCAGGAACTGAGTTTGGCAAACGTGGAAGCTCTACTACCCTGTTTTTCCTGCAAGGAGGCCATCCAGTACAAATCCAAAAAGTAACGCAAATTCTTCTGGAAAAAATGCTTCATCTGTTTCAACTGCGGCCAGACTCTGGCCACCTGAACGAACTCTTCCATCGGATCAACCAAAGCTTCAGGATCTTTGATTTGCTGTTCCTGATTCCGTAAAACCATCTGCCGGGCCTCCTCAAAGCGGTTTGAGGCATCCAGAAGAGATTGAATTGGACTCCGTGAAAGTTTTTGCAGATCCAGTGGAACGGCCGAGCCCGCAGGTTGGATTGCCGACTGCAAACCCTTGATTAAATAAGGGTAGTATAGGTTGTCCTTGAATACCTCTACCTTACCCGTCAATCCCGCCAAGACACTGTACTCACCCTTGTTGACCTGTTGTTGAACATTTTGGATCTCGTCCATGAGTTGCTCAAGTTTTGTCTCTTCACGGAAGACCTCCATTTCCTCAGGAGCAAACCACTGCTCTCCCTTCCGTCCCCATCCGTGTTCCACCATGAATTTATCCTGCCTTAATACCACGGCGGCATCCGCGACTTTTTGGGAAGCCTTCGTGCCCGGATATTTTTCAAGGAACGGCTTGATTACTTTCCCTAGGATTTCCTCATAATAGGCGGCATCCATGGTGGAATCAGGCCTCAAAATCCGAGATTCAATTTTTTTGATCTCGTAGGGGGATCTATCAGCAATGAGTAATTTCTCGATGGCGGATTTGGGAAACTCCCTGATGTCGGCAATTCTCGGAAACATGGAAAAGTCCGCCTTCACTGCTTCTGTCGATTCTTCCAGAACCAGGCATTTGACCTCCTTACCGCTAAAAGCAGCTGGCAATGCCGGATCCGCCTTGAAAATGATAGTGTCAACACCTTTTTCTTGTCCGAGCAGGCCCAAACTCTGGCTTAAAATCAGTGCAATTAACCAATAAAATCCTTTCATGTCAAAAAAACCGCCCATTCCCATACCTTTTTCACTTAGCTATTTTACATCAACACGTGAAGCTAAATCATCCAGCTTCCGGTTTAAAACCTTGGATTATATTTCATATCATGGCAAATAGCGCTTATCTTTTCCCTTCATGAACATCGAAGTCATCAATACCGGGTCCGAGCTCATGCTTGGCCAGGTGCAGAACTCACACCTCGGCTATTTTTCCCAGCACCTGCTCAAACTCGGACTCCGCGTCGTCCGTCAGCACACCATTCCCGACGGCCCTATTATCAAGGAAGTTCTGGCCGAAGCCCTCACACGTGCCGACCTCATCATCCTCACCGGCGGCTTGGGCCCCACTTCCGACGACCTCACCCGCGACCTGGTTTCGGATCTCTGCGGAGCACCTTTGGAATTCCAACCCCACATCGCCCAAAAAATCCAAGACTACTTTGCCCGCCGCAACATCATCCCGCCCGACTCTGTCAACATGCAGGCCCAGATCCCCCGCGGTGCCCACATCCTGGAAAACAACCACGGAACCGCTCCCGGTTTCCGGCTTCCTTATCAAGGCCACCAGATTATTTGTCTGCCCGGGCCTCCCCCGGAACTTTATCCCATGTTCGAGGAACAGGTTCTGCCTTATCTCAAGACCCTGCACCCCGATGCGGCAGCAATTCATTGCCTGAACTTCCGCATCTTCGGTCTGGGCGAATCCGAAGTGCAAAAACGTGTGGAGGAAAAACTGTTGGCTCTGGGACCTGTCGAAATCGGTTACTGCGCCCGCTACCGGGAAGTCGATCTCCGGCTCATCAGTACGGATGAGGTTCTTCTGCAAAAAATGAACACCGTGGTTTTGGAATCTGTCGGCGACCATATATATGCGGAAGGGGACGAGACCATGGAAAGCGTTGTCATCCAGTTGGCCTCCGGGTTGAAACTCAAGCTGACCACCGCTGAATCCTGCACCGGAGGACTGACCTCCCACCGCCTGACCAATGTCCCAGGATCCTCCGCCGTTTTCGACGGCGGCTGGGTAACCTACAGTGACGAATTCAAGATGAAAGAGTTGGGAGTTCTTCCTGAAACATTGGCAAAGCACGGGGCTGTCAGTGTTCAAACAGCTGCCGAAATGGCCGAAGGTGCCCTGAAGCAAAGCGGGGCCGACCTGGCCGTGTCCCTGACCGGTATCGCCGGACCAGGCGGTGGCTCCGAAGAGAAACCCGTGGGTACACTTTTTATCGCTTTGGCTGAAAAAAGGCCGGATGGAACAATTTCTTGTCAAACCGAAGAAAAGCGGCTTGTGCCGCGCAGGGAAGTCTTTAAATATGGGGCTTCGCAGGCTGCACTGGATTTGATCCGGCGCGCCCTGCTTAAAAGACAATAAACGCAGAGACTCAACACCTCTCAACACTTAAACCAATACTCAAAACACAATATCACAACACTATGGCTGCCAAAACAGAAAAAACAGAACCCAAGACATCCGCACAAAACACCTCCGACAAAAAGAACCTCGATCTGGCCATCCAATCGATCGTTAAACAGTTCGGCGACAACTCCATCATGCGTCTCGGCGACGAGAACGCCAAACTCAAGATCGACGTCATCCCCAGCGGTTGCGTCACCATTGACCGGGCCCTCGGCGTCGGCGGCTTCCCCCGCGGGCGTATCATCGAAATTTTCGGACCGGAATCCTCCGGTAAAACCACCCTCACCCTGACCGTGGTGGCGGAGGCCCAGAGACGCGGCGGCACTGCCGCCTTCATCGACGTCGAGCACGCGCTCGATCCCGGCTACGCCCGCAAACTCGGCGTGAACATGGACGAACTTCTGGTTTCCCAGCCCGACTCCGGCGAAGAAGCCCTGACCATCCTCGAAACCCTCATCCGCTCCAACGCGATCGACGTCGTCGTGCTCGATTCCGTGGCCGCTCTCGTCACCAAGCATGAACTAGACGGGAATATGGGCGACGCGGTTGTCGGCTCCCAGGCCCGCTTGATGAGCCAGGCCATGCGCAAGCTGACCGCGCAGATCAGCAAAGCCAAGACCGTCTGTATCTTCACCAACCAGATCCGCGAAAAAATCGGGGTCATGTTCGGCAGCCCGGAAACCACCCCCGGCGGCAAAGCCCTCAAGTTCTACTCCAGTGTCCGTGTGGACATCCGCCGGATCGGCGCGATCAAATCCACCGAAGGCACTGTCACCGGCAGCCGAACCCGCATCAAGCTGGTCAAAAACAAGGTCGCCCCTCCCTTCACCGAAGCGGAGTTCGACATCATGTACAACGAAGGTATTTCCAAGACCGGCTCTCTGCTGGACTTGGCCATCGACCTCAACGTGATTGAGAAAAAAGGTGCCTGGCTCTTCTTCAACGGAGCCCAGGTTTCCCAGGGTCGCGACGCGGGCAAGGAAGAACTCAAAAAGAATCCCGAACTCTACGCCAAAGTGGAAGAAGGCGTTATAGCCAAGCTGAACGAAGGAGCCCCGATGCCTTCCAGCCGCAAGCCCGCTCCCACCAAAGAAGAATAACAAGCTCTTCTCGAAGCCCAAAACCCCTCTCCCGCAAGGGCAGGGGGGTTTTTGTTGACAGGCTAAATCAAGCCCGGTTTATTGCTCCAGAGTTTACTCATCTGGAAGGGTTTCCTTAATCCAACGTTTTGACTTTGCCCATGCGCCGCTCATGACGACCCCCGGCAAATTCCGTTTTCAACCAGATATCGATGAATGTTTTCAACCGTTCCGGAGGAAACTCCTGACCTCCAAGGGCCAGCACATTGGAATCATGGTGTTCGCGGGTATTTTTCGCACTTTGTTCATTGTAAACCACAGCCGCACGCACGCCTTCAATCTTGTTGGCCAGGATTCCCATCCCGATACCATTGTTGCAGATCAAAATGGCGCGATCCACTTCACCAAGCCCTGCCGCCTTGGCTGCTGGAATCCCGTAATCGGGGTAATCGTCCGCCGCGTCAAAACGATCCGGCCCGAAATCCACCACGCTGTGCCCCTGCTGTTTGAGTTCCGCCACCAATTCGGATTTCAATTCATAACCGCCGTGATCCGCCGCAATGCCAATCTTCATCCCCATCTTCTACCCACAGACAGGCAACCGATCAAGCGGCGATTCCGGATCGTTTCCCTGCCTTCGACAGCAGAGCTTCAGCAAAGCTGACCAGATCCTTGAGAGGCACTGGTTGATCTGTCTTCTGGGGAGCAGAGGGTCAACTATTGGGATTTGCACAATGAGGTTACCTCCCCCCTTCTTGAGTGGCGCGGAGACGAATACCTACACGAACCGACCAAATACCGTCCAGTAACGGTTTGCAGTAAAGAGAAGGAAGCTGATTATTAGCCTGTTAGAGCCGTTGTTTTTTTACCTGACAACTCGCGCACTTCAGTAGGCAGGTCGTTGTAAGATTTCCATAAACGGCCGGTGCAGGTGGAATTCAAGGGAAACGGCAAAGGGTTCCAGTTGCACGTTCGCGGCGGGTTTCTTCAACAAGGAAGTCTAGCTTGCCGCTAAGAGCATCCGCTACCATCCGGGCATCCCAGAGCCTTTCCCGGTATCCATCAAACCAACCGGCCGGAGTTTTCACGTGTTTTTCAGGCAGGTGCTCAATGGCGAATCTAATTTCCTCAACGGTATTCATCTCTACATTGATAGAGGTTTTTACCAAAGGTCCGGACTATTTCATCCAGGTTGGAGGACCCTTGCGATGCACCCCGGCAAGATCCCGGAGGGATACGTGGGTTTGAATCCGGGTGGTTTCATGAGTATTTAAAGCCTAAGTTTTTGCGCGTCGTCCCTCAACCCCTCGGCGCTCAGTAAACACTGTGCAGCTGCAGAATCCAAGATTCCTAAGAAGCTGTGAAATGTTACTTATGAAACCTGGGGTTAAAGATATTTTTTAATGGTTTCGGCATAGCGGTTGTAGATAAACCCAAGAAATCCAAGCACAACTCCGCAAACCATCAGACTTAAGATTCTTGTCAGTGCATTGATCTGCCATAAGTCCACGAAAACTATCCTTCCCACCGTGCAGGCCAGAATGAAAAGTCCCGCCAAACGATAAGTTCTTTCTTTCAGCAAAAAGCCGAAGCCAAAGATCATCAACGCATAAACCGACCAGCCTGCGCTCAGATAAAAACCGGAGGCAAAGCCCTTGATGACGTTCCCGCTGAAAATCCAAAGGGAAACCACCGAGAGTAGAATTTCCAGAATTTCCTGCCAACGCTCCTTACTTTTCAATGGCAGCCAATGCTTGTTCACTTGCTGTATCAAGGCGGGAGCAAGAATCACGGCCAGATCCGCCCATCGGGTCACCTGCCCACGAACGGGATCGAACCAGAAAAACAGCAGGCCTCCCATGATCAGAAAGGCACCGAACCCGTAACGCAGCCAGTCCGTGGACCTCAACGACCCTAACACACACACCATGCCGGCAATGCCCAGAAATCCCGGAAGGTAGACATCGGAAACATAGGCATGAATCCAGAACAGCGACATAAACATGGCCAATAGGCGGTAAATGAGAGCGGCAGGGCTTAGGACAACCGTTGACCAGCCACCGGATGACTCATCAGGCTTTCTTTCCTGCAGCCCCTTCAAAGCCAGTCCCATGGCCAGGACGGCGGCCATCGGCACCAGAGCGGGCAAAGCCTCAAGGTCGCGACCTGTGGTTTTTTCCAGAAAATGGAACACCGCCAGAATGAGAAAAACCTGGCTGAACAGGGCGATCGCCCAGTTGCGCAAAACCAGGGCATAAAGTAAGGAAGCAAAAGCCAGAATACCACCGTAGATAATCCATTGGTAGGCATCCCAGGCGGGTTCCAGGCGCAGATACAACATCACGACAACAGCCAGGGCCGCAAAAAAGACACCCAACTGTACCAAAGCCTGCTCCATGCATATCCTGCCCTGCCTCTGCCACCAGGCGCTTAGCATCAACACCGACCCCAGGACAACGAGCATATTCCACCAGGGAGGCACGGCCTCCACCCGTTGCCAAAACCAAACTCCCAGGGCAGTCCAGAGAAAGCCCTGTGCCCCGACACTTAATTCCGGCAAACGCAGCCGCGGCCCCATCCAGGTAAGCCCCAACGCCAGCAAAGCCAAAACTGGGGCCTTCCAAAGCAGGGGCAGATGAACCACTCCCACTATCAGGGAAGCAATCATGGCCAGCACCACATAATACATGGAAAAGGCCTGAATCCTCTCCCGCGATTGCCCCTCTCCGGTATGACGGAAGCCCTCCCACCAGGCCTGGAAGAGGAAAATCAAACTAACAAATAATCCGGCAAATAGGGATGCGTTAGCTTTTATCATGAAAACGTCAATCCCTGCGGCCAGGGCCACAAAGGCCGTCACACCCGCCCCGATGCGAAAAAGCAGACGGAACGGATCACGTGCCGCAAGAAGCAATACCGCGCTTTGCATAACCAGCACCATGGACAGTTGATAGCCTGAAAACTTCAGGAAAAACCCCGCCGTGAGAAACAACAAACCTTTCACCACGTAGGCATGACACAACGCCGGGCCCTCTTTGGCTTTCACACCGGCCAATGCCCCCAGCCCGACCAGCAAGACTCCGTATCCCAGGGTTCCCGCCCAGAGGAAGGGCTCATGCAACACCTTCGGCATCGAAAAGAACATCAACGCATAAAACAGAATGTTATTCAGACTGATGAAGGAGGCCTTCCCTTCATCACTGCATTGTCCGGAGCGGCAAAGGAAAATACCGACTGTAAAAAGCAACCAGTAAGAACTCAGAAAGGCGGCACTTATCCAAAATCCTCCGACGCCCTCTTCCATCCCACCCCGAATAAATTGCCAATAGGCATAAGCCCCATAGGTCGCGGGCAAAGCCAGCCAGGAACAGATGCTCCAGCGATTTCGGATCAACAAAGCGAGCGCAGCCGCACCCAGCAAAAGATTGGAAAGCAGGGTGAACCAGGAGACCGGGTTGATCACACAGCTGTAGTAGGCCAGAAGCAAACCCATGGTTCCCAATGTCTGGGATTTTTTCCAATCCGCCATCCAGGTGATCACAGACGCACAGCCAAACAATAACAACGCGGCCAATCCCAGGCTTTCGATCCATTTCAATTGAGGTACAAAATGGGATGCGTAGGTGGTATAATACACCGCTGCCAGCCCGCCTCCCAACAACACCTGCCCGTAGTTTTTAAGCGATTCCCTCCAACGTTCCAGAAAAAGACCCAACCCTACCAAGCCGCCTGAAATCACATAGAGGCCGATTGCCTTGGCCACAGGTGGCAGCTTGGTAATAAAACTGTGATAGGCCATATTACCCAGAAATACCATCCCTGTCAGAAACAACAAAACCCCCAGCCGGATCAACCAGACCTGGCCCAGACGGAATTCAAACGAATCCCCCTCTTTCACCGGTGCGGGACTCTCCGGGGTAAACGCTGGAGAAACGGCTTCCACGTGCTTTGTTTCCTCCCAGGCCGAAACAGGCACTTCCTTTTTCTCCTTGTTAAAGGAGGATCCCGCGTTGGGAACGGACGGGAGCGGCGGGGGCAAGACCGGGCCTGGTGAGGAAAGCCCAGTTGAAGCAAAAGTAGTAGCAAAGGCAGGAGCCGGGGGAGAAACCTCGGTTGGGATTGGCCCCGTGGTTTCCTCCTGCGAATTGAGAGTGTCGGTTAGTTTTCTGAGATTTTCATCCAGTGCCATCAAGGACTCAAACAATACTTTTTGTTTCGCCCGGATGTCGCTCAGTTCTTTTTTTAATGAATCATTCATAAGTTAATCTTCCGATACCCGCGTTCCTAACGCCAAAACCTCCCGGTGGACTCTTTCAGTACTAGCGTCGCCGAAAGGAATCAACCCACCATAAGTGACCTGCACCGGGAAAGGAATGCGCCGGGGCCATTTCCAAAAGGCATGGCCTCCCTGATAAGAAAAAATGGAGTCCCAGAGCGAGCCCAGATGAACAGGAAGCACCGGCACCCGCGCTCGGCGGGCGATCAATTCAAAACCTTTTTGGAACTCCTGCAGTTCACCACTCTTTGTCAACTTCCCCTCCGGAAAGATACAAACCACATCGCCCTGCCTGAGAACTTCCGACGCTTTGACCACCGCATCCTTGGCATGGCGGGAGGAAATCGGAATGGCTTTGAACAATTTCAAAACAGCTCCCAGCAGGGGCCACTTGAAAAATTCTTCAAAAGATAAAAAGCGGATCGTGCGCGGGCAGGAGATCTGAAGAATAATGGCATCCACATAACTGACATGATTACAGACAAGCAGGACGCCGTAACCTTCCGAAGGCAGGGCCTCGCCTCCATTTACCCTGACAGTGTAGATCCGGGTCAAGCCCTTCAAAAGCACATCGCGAACCTTTTTTTTCCAACCGGAGTTGTCCATAGTCTTTTTATCAATCCGGACGCCAGTGTGACATCCATTCAACAACAGGCTAACCAAATCCGTGCTATTTACAAAATCGATAATTTTATGCTACCTATTGATTGAATCGATTTATGAATGTCCACCACCTGGAACTTTTTTACTACGTCGCACGCCATGGCGGCATCGTCAATGCCTGCCGGAACATGCCCTACTCCATCCAGCAACCCGCCGTCAGTGCCCAGATCATCCAACTGGAACGCGACCTGAAGCTTTCCCTCTTCCGCCGCAAACCCTTCGGCCTGACCCCGGCGGGACAACACCTCTATGATTTTATCCGGCCCTTTTTCGGGGAATTGGATCGGATGGAATCCATTCTGCGGGGCGAACTTTCCCAGGAACTGCGGGTCGCCGGTCTGGGCGAAGTCCTCCGCGATCATGTTCCGCATCTTCTCAAATCCCTAAAAAAAGATTTCCCCCGGCTCAAAGTCCGTCTTTACGAACGCAACCAGGCCCAGGCCCAGGCCGCTTTGGATTCCGGGGAAGCCGACCTGGCGGTCACTGTATTGGAACGGGGCCTACCCTCCGAATACCAAACCCGTCTTATCGCGGAGTTGCCTCTTGTTCTTCTGACCGGCCCCGCCCACAAACACCTGAAATCGCTGGAGGCCGTCCTCAAGCTGCCTGAAGAAAATCGCCCGGCACTCATTTCTCTGCCCAAGAAAGAACTTCTCACCCGCCTCTTCGATTCAGGACTTCAAAAACTTCAGAAGCAATGGCCCATCTCGGTCGAAGCCAGCGGCCAGGATCTTGTTTCGCACTACGTTTCCCAGGGTCTCGGCATTGGCTTATGGGTCCATGTTCCCCAGGCACGACTTCCCAAAACGGTCAAAGAAGTGCCCTTGACCCATTTCCCCAAGCTCCCTGTCGGTGCCTACTGGAGGGGAACCTTAACCCCTCTGGCCCAGCATTTTCTGGATCAATTAACCCTCCGTTCCAGAAGCCTGATGAAAGTCTAATCCTTTTAAAGGAAGATCGCCAAGATTCGCCAAGCTGCTAAAAACCCTTACTTAACTCCTGTTCTAAATGCGTTCAATAACCAGCCCTTTTATCCAGCCCACTTATGCTTTTGATTTTACGACCTTTGCGTCTTGGCGTCTTAACGTCTTGGCGTTAAACATGCACTTCTCCCTCCCCCGACTTCCATCTTTCCATTTCAGGCCGCTATGCTAGAGTCATTTCAGGTATATTAACTAATTAGCGTGAAAACCCTTACTATCCGACCCGAAGTCGAAACCATGACCTTTGAAAGTGCCCGCGCTCTTTCCACCCTCTATGGCTCCGATCCCGCTTTGTTGCAGGAAATGGAAAGCGCCCTGGGACTCAAGGTCACCTCCCGCGATGCCTGGCTCAAGCTGGAAGGCACAGGCGATGCCATTGCCTTGGCCAAAGAACTTTTCCGTGTCCTCAATATAGCCTCCCAAAAGGGACTGAAAATTCGGCATCACGAATTCCGTTTCGCTCTCCAGGCCGTTAAAGAGGGGGACAGTGTCTCCCTTGAAAACCTCTGGAATCTCCGCCTGCAATTTTCACCCCGTAAAGCGGTGATTGTCCCCAAGACCTTCACTCAACGCGCCTACGTGGACATGATCCAAAACCATGCCCTCACCTTCGGCATCGGCCCGGCTGGAACCGGCAAAACCTTCCTCGCCGTTGCCATGGCCCTTTCTTCTCTTAAAAAGGAAGAAGTCAGCCGTATCGTCCTCACCCGCCCGGCTGTCGAAGCCGGCGAAAGCCTCGGCTACCTCCCGGGAGATCTCGAAGAAAAAATTCTGCCCTACCTCCGCCCCCTTTACGACGCTCTGCAGGACCTCATTGAAAAAGAAGAAGTCGAACGTTATATCGAGCGGGGAATCATTGAAATCGCCCCCCTCGCCTACATGCGAGGAAGGACTCTTGCCAATTCCTTTGTCATTCTGGACGAAGGCCAGAACACCACCACGGAACAAATGTTCATGTTCCTGACCCGGCTTGGCCAGAACTCGCGCTGTGTTGTCACCGGCGATCCCACCCAGACGGATCTTCCCCACCACCGCAAATCAGGCCTGGTCGAAGCAGTCCAGGCTCTCAGCCTAGTGCCGGGCATCGGTTTTCTGAAATTCGATGAGGCCGACATCGTCCGGCACGAACTGGTCTCCAAAATCGTCCACGCCTATAAAAAACACCGGGGCGAAAAACAGACCAGCATCGGCTTGTAATCCCACGTTTCACTTCTTCATCCCACCTTCTCCCCACCATGTTCAACTGGCTCAAAAAAAAGGAACTCATCCGTAAAGGCCTTTCCTGCGGCAAAACCCGCCGTCTGGCTCCGGAAGACGAGTGGCGGGATATGCTGGATTGCAGCCCCATCCTGCGTTACGCGGTTCTCACCTTCGGCCTGATCCTCTTCATCCGTATCGGCAGTTGGCAGAATGAATCATCCCTCGCGGAAACTTCCATCCTGAGCTTTCTTGTCATGCTGGTCGGCATCGTTCTCATTCCCTTGGCCGCCCGTGAAGTGTGGAAAAGCAACCAACTACTGCTGCTCTTCGTGGTTCTGGTAGCGACCAACCTCATGGTCAACAAATCCCTCTACGTCTATGGAGACGTCATGAGCGTCATGAGCGTCCCCCTGGCCGCCGTCCTTGTTCCCTGCGCCATCGCCCCGATGTTGGCCACCGTCCTGATTGGTCCCGGCGCCGGATACATCATCGCCTTCCTCCTGGCCCTGCTCGGCGGAATTTTCCTTGATCCCGGGCGTCCAGACACTTTGCTCAGCAGCCTACTGACCGGTTTTTCCGCAGTTCTCTTTTCCCGCCGCATCCGCCGCCGTACCGATATTCTTATGGCCGGGGTCAAAGTCAGCCTGGTCGGACTGGGCTGCGCACTCCTTCTCGGCCTTCTTTATAACCCCGACATGCGCTTTATTGTGGTCCAGAGCGTCTGGGCCATTTTCCTCGGCGTCCTCACCGCCCTGATCGTCAGCGCCGTTCTTCCCGTGCTTGAATGGATCTTCGACCGCATCACCGACATCACCTGGCTGGAACTATCCGACCTGAAACACCCTCTCCTCAAACAACTGTCTGAAGAAGCCACCGGCACCTACCTGCACAGCATGAGCGTGGCCTCCCTGGCTGAAGCCGCTGCCGAAGCCATCGACGCCAACCCCACCCAATGCCGGGTCTGTTCCTACTTCCACGACGTCGGCAAACTGGCCAAACCCGACTATTTTATCGAGAACAGCTCCCCCGACGCCAACCCCCACGACGGACTCAACCCGACCATGAGTTCCCTCATTATTATTTCCCACGTGAAGGAAGGCATCAACCTCGCCCTCAAATTCGGCCTGCGCCAACCCATCATCGATGTCATCCGCGAACATCACGGCACCTCGCTCGTTTACTACTTTTACAAAAAGGCCATGCAACAGAAAGAAGACGCCATGGCCGGCATGAAAATCATGAAACTAAGGGAAGACGACATCCCGGAGGTGGAAGATCGCAGCTTCCGCTACCCCGGCCCGATCCCCCAAAGCAAAGAATCAGCCATCATCTCCCTGGCTGACACCATCGAAAGCGCCTCCCGCAGCCTGCGCCAGCCCAACTCCCAGAATATCGAGGCGATGGTCAAAAAGCTTATCGACCAACGTATTCAGGAAGGCCAACTCGACGAGTCCCAACTCACCTTCAACGAAATTTCCATCATCACCGAACGTTTCATCTACACACTGAAAAACATGCTTCATGCACGCATCGATTACCCACGCACCAAACGGGAAACAAGCTCCAAAGACCGGGATCGTGATCCGACTGTTCAACAGGCAAAAGCGGCATCCTCTCAGCCTGAAGAAACTACAGAAGCGCATTGAACCCCTCCCCCGCCTGCTGAAGAAAAGCTGGCCAAAGGAAATCAGGGAGGTGGATGTCGTCTTCGTCACACCCGCTGTCAGTGGAAAGGTTCATCACGAATTCTTCCACGACCCAACTCCGACTGACGTCATGACGTTCATGCATGGCGAGCTGATTATCTGTCCAGTAATCGCCTTCAAACAAAAGAAAATCGAAGGCCTGAATTTCGAGGACGAACTACTCACCTACATCATCCACGGCATGCTCCACCTCTGCGGTCGGGACGACCATAGTGACAAGGACTTCGAGAACATGCAAAAAGAACAAACCAAACTCCGCCAAAAACTCCTCGCCTAGTCGTAGCTCGGTGCGCCGACCCGACTCCCCCCCATTTTCACTTTCCCCCTGTAGGCCGTTTCGGCCTGCCCCCCTGTCGGGATGAAACAGCATCCCCTTCCCCACTGTAAGCTCTGTCTGTCCCATTAGCTCGTGCACCCCCGCCTCTGCTACGGCGAAGCAGCCGGGCAGCGCTACACTACCCGGGCGCTAGCTAAACGGCTATTCCCACGCAGAAAACACGAATTGCTAGTGTCTGTAGGTGACGCAGACAAACGAACTTGGCGAGAGCCGCGCAGGTGGAACGTCCCGGCCCCGAAGGGTGTCCGGAGAGCTCTTTTGATGTTGGAAACCTGTTATTTGTTAACGACTGACCCCGTTGAA
>JBBSCO010000062.1:0-15989 GCA_038250235.1 Methylacidiphilales bacterium
AAAACCGTCACGTTCCTCAAAAAACAGGTCAAACAAATCGAAACCCAGATCCAGTTCAAAATCAAAAACTCAGCAGCTCTTAACTCCAAAGCCAGCCGTCTTCAACAAATCCAAGGCTTCGGAGTGATCACTTCAGCTTCCTTACTCGCACGCTCATTACCACGCATCATTACCCGGTAGGTCGCTCCGGGAAATTCAACCCTCACTTTCTTTGCCATCTTTCAACCCTGTCCCAACCAGAATCATTGCCAATCAATAATGGTTATTGTTAACGAATGACCCCGTTAAACTTGATTTGTGCCCCCAGAGGAAATGACGATTCCCATGATAAATCCCCGGAAACGGAGGGCAGGTTCTATTGATGGGCTTTCCAGACTTTTTCCGCTTCGGAAAAAAGTGCGGCCTGGCCGATCGGACGGACGGGGGTGTCAAAAGGTGCCAACTGAAAAATCGGGTATCGGATCACTTCTCCCTCCCGGGGATAATCGGTGCCCTGTTTTTCATACAAAAGAAAAGCGCAGAATTGTCCGCCTGGCCGTTCACCGACCATCACATCCAGATCGATCGGCTCGTCTTTCTTTAGGGTGATCCATTCCCCATAGGTCAATTCCCCGTTGCCAGCCTTGCCGGCCTTCTTTTTTTCTGGACTTGTCCAGACGCGCACAGGTGTGTCGGGGCGCGATCCTTCACAAACCGTCTTACCGTTGATCCCCACGGCAATCATGTCATCGGCATAGGCAATAAAGCGGTAGTTGCCATCTTCCGGAGGAGAAACCTGTCCCTTGTAGTGAACCACCCAGACCGAGGGCTTCATGACTTTGTCCACGTCAAAGGCTTTAGGAGCCTCGCCCGCACTCATGACCGGAATAAAAATCTGCGTTGTGTAAAGAGGCCTCGCCGCACGAAAATAGCGGTTGAGAACGCTTTCATCCCAGTTCTTCTTTAGAAATTCTTCAATAATGGATGGATACTGAACCGGGGTTACTCCAGTTGGTTGTCTTTTCTGATTCTGTTTCAGATCATACATGATGCCGATCAACCCTGCCACTGTGTTGTCCTTTTGACCAAAGACAGAACCCCCCGTATCCTGGGCTGGAAGCCGGGATATAAACACGGAAAAGATGAGACACAGCAAAGCGGTGGATTTCCGGATTTTACGCAACTGCGAAAGATGATGGATCATTGCGGCATGCCGGCAGGCGAAACCCCCTCGGCCAGATTTTGCAGATACTGCTGAACCATGCCTTGGTATTCGGCGGGAGCTTTTTCTTTTTTAAGCATGGCGATGGCTTCGCGATCCTGTGGCTTAAGTCCGGCCTGCACCTGACCGGCTGTCCCTGCTGCACCTGAATTGGCCATGAAACTCTGAACACCTGTCTCCATACCCTCCCCTGACGGATTACCATCGGTCACCATTCCGGATTGTCCGGATTGTCCGGAATCGCCAGGTTGACCAGGTTGTGGCATTCCGGGCATGGAAGCGGCAAGCTGGGCCATAGCCTCACCGACCCCCTTTTGCGCCTTTTGCATGGCTTCCTGGGCCTGGGTGTTGGCTCCAGCCGCCTGTTCTTTTTTAACCTGTGCGGCATTCAGAATCGATTCGGCCAGTTTTTTACCGGCTTCTTGCAGGGCTTCCTCTGCTCCCGGGACTGCGGCAGCAGCAGCATTGGCCTGTTGCAAAGCCTTCTGGGCCTGCTGCATCTCCTGAATGGCAGGAGCTAAATCCGCTTTACCTTGCTGATTCATTACCTGTTCCGCTTTTTCACTATTGGCCTGGGCCGCAGCAATCTGATCGGCCAGATTCTGAAGTTGCTCCTGCTGGGCCGCCATCTGCTTCATCTGTTGCATCTGTTGTTGCAGGGCCTGACTGGCCTGGGCAAGGGATTCACTTGCCTTCTGTGAATTCTGCTGCATCTGTTGGGCGGCCTGTCCAAGATTCTGCGCTGCTTCCTGGCTCATGGGCAGGGCCTGCTGCTGCAAAGCGGCCGCCTTGTCGGCCAATTGCTGCTGCGCCGCAGCATTCTCCGGTTTCTGGTCGAGCGCCTGCTGTTCGGCCATGGCCGTGAGGACCTGCTGATCCAGCTTGGCCATCTTTTGTAGGGCCTCGGCGACATTTTGCGGAGCACTGTTGTTTTGTGCCGCCATCTGATCAAGCTGTTGTTGCATGGCCTGACTGGCCTCCTGTAGTTTTTCCGCCGCAGCTTCCTGGGATTGGGCCACCTTGTTCTTCTCCGCGGCCGTAAAACGCGGCGTTTCACGTAACGTTTTGGCCGCATCATCCATCAAAGGCGTGGCTTTTTGCGATTCGAGGGCCGCCTTGGCATTTAAACCGAGAGCTTCTTTCTGTAAGGCATTCACCTGGTCTGTCAATTTGCTCTGAGCCTCGAGCAGATCCCGCTTGGTTGTGTCATCCGCCTTCTTCGTGGATTCCGCCAATTGCTTTTGTTCTGTGGCCAGTTGCTGGAGTTTGTCCTTCACCGCCTGGACTTTTTCCTCAAGTGGTCGATCAGCATTCAACTTGGCCAGCATTCCCTGCAATCCTTCCAACAGGCCTTTTTGTGCTTTTACGGCCTCGGTGAATTTGCCCTCTGCCAGCTCTTTGGATGCTGTTGCTGAAAACGCCGTTAAATCCAGGCGGGTCGCCTCCTGCAGGGACTCAGCAAAGCCCTTCCGCTCGGCAGCCGGAACAGTGTCGACAATTTTTTGCATCATCTCGACAGCAAGGCCGGTTTCCTGCCGCAGTCCTTCCTGCTCAGCACGTGTCATCGGAACAAGTGGAACCAAAGATCCGGACATTTTATTGGCCGGTTTTCCGGATGCAGCCAGAAGCTCGGTCTCACGAAGATTGGAAGTCTGCCGTAGAATAAGGTCACGTAAACGCTGCTGGGTGGCACTCTGGTTGATGTGCAGGGTCAGACGGTTCTCCAGGGTTTTCAGATCCACCTGGATTTTTTTCTGGGTCTGACTGGCAGAGCCCAACTTAGAACCCACACCGTCCCCCTGCATGCCGGCCTCGCGGAGCATCTCGATCAAGGGACGGATCTGCTCGTCATTCAGGTTGGCCAGTTGTGAAGCCACATCCTGGGCTTCAACAGAACTTTTGGACTGTAATTGGTTCTGATAAAAATCCTGCAGGAGCAGGGACAAGGAGGCACGGACTTCCTCTGCCTGCTTGCGCACTTCGTCCTGGGCAATACTGGTGCGGTAGGCCGAGGTCTGAAGATTCGTATTTTCCTGGCCCTGTAATCCCCAGTTACACGACAAGATTCCCGACAAGACAAAGACCCACGTTTTTTTCTTCATTTGATATCCCCGTTTAAGGTTGATTTTTCCGGATCACACCATCCAAAGTTTCGTTTACCTTCTTCTGTGTATTATAGACATTTTCCAGCTCCGTGGCAATGTTTCCTAATTTTTCCAAAAGCTCGGCCTTTTTAGCCTCTTCCGAGACAATCGAGAGTGCTTTCCGCTCGCTCTCCCCTACTCCCGGACCGGTCACATCATTGTTATCCTGCGCCTCGATCCAATATCGCACAATTCCTTCCTCCTGCCAGGCCGGTTTGGACGCTCCCAGATCCCAGACGTACGTCTGGGAGGTTCCCGATGAAGTAAAGGCAGGCAGGGGAAGGTTGATCTCCCCTTTTTCCGGGGGAGGCTCGCTGCCACCCCGGGGAGCAGGACGGGAGAATTCATATTTCAAAGCGATCTTTTTCAATCCGAAATCATCTTTGACCACATACATCAACTTGGGTTTGGTTTTCAACAAAACGCTCAGACGTTCACCCAAAGGCAGGAGCAACTCTACCACCGGAGCTTTGTCATCGATGAATTCCACACGATAAACGGTATTCTCCAGGGAGGCCACATCCTCCTCATTGACCAGGGACATGGAAATGCCTGACAATCCCTCCTTGGGCACCATGAATTCGCCCCGGATCGATTTCCCGGAAGTTTTCATGGGAACCTCGGTATTGGTTCCTTCCAGTCGAATCACGGCCGACTTCAAAGCCTGGGTGGACTCACCTTCAATCACGATCCGGCTTCCGGCCATGAGCGAGAGGTTGCCGGTTTGCATTTCCAACTCCGGACGTCCGGTATATCCCGGGTATTTCTGGATGCAACGGAACGAGGCCAGAACAGGGGGTGTCTTGGCCGCAACAGAAAACTCCGGCCCGCTCCCATCATTTAATACAAAACGGTAGCGGAAAGGCTGCTGCACGTTCCTCAGTGTAATGGAAAAGGTGTCAGGCTCCTCCCCACTGCCGCTGACGGAAATATCCTGGCGTTCATTGTCCGCATAAATGATCTGCACCCTGCCGTTTCGGGGCACTTCACCCAGAGCCCTGGCCGAAAGGATGATATCCGAACCAATGGGCACAGAGGCATCCTTTGTGATCGGAAGAACAATTGTGCGGGTGGGCAGAGGCATATTGGACAAGAAAACGCGTTTCAGCAGCACGGGGGTTTTGGCTCCGGCGAAATAGGCGGACAGTCCCGTCACCAAAACCGCAACCAACATCCACTTGGACCATTTCTTCAGTCGTGAGGTTTTGACCACCCTGCCCGAAACCTTTTCCCGCTGGATCTGTTCGGCCACTTTTGACACCAGTTCCCGGATCAAATCCAAAGATCCATGCCCACCGCCCTCCACCGCTGATGAAAGCTCCACGGCGGAAATCAGGCTGCTTCGGAATGAGGGGACTTCCTTTTCCACGCGCAGGGCGGCTGTCTCCTGATTCAGACGGTTTTTCCAGGGTTCCCAACCAAAAAGCTTAACGATCAACCCGACCAAAACCAGATCCATGACCAGAAGAAAAAGTCTGACCACCCAGGGCAGGGAAAAGAACCGGTCAGCCAGACTCTGAACCAACAAAAGAGCGGAAGCCGTTCCCAGCAAAAGAACCAGACACTCCGTCCAGTTGACCCGGAGCTGACGTGAGGCGACTTTTTTCAACGCAGTCACGACCGGACCGGGAAGGATTCCCCCACCCCAGACCGATGCCTTCCGCGCGGGAACTTTTTTCGCGGCGACCGCCTCGTTTTTTCTTTTTTTCAAAAGTTGCATCATGTCATTTCAGATGTTTGAGCCGCCGCAACAGCCACTCAACAAAAAGAGGGAGAAAAATAAGCAGCAGCCACCACGGCGAATAAAACAGGTCGATCTTCTTGAATGTGGCCACAGTTGCACTCTTTGCCGAGACCATTTCGGGGAGTTTCTCCAGATCTTCCTCACGGAGAAAGGTGCCGTTGGCCGTCTCCGCCATCGACTTCAAAAGCTTCTCGTTCAGCGCGGTTTCCATTTGTTCGATTTTGGGTTCGATAACCTCGAATTTCACGAGAGCTTCCGGATCCTGTAAAGTGGAGAAAGTATATTGGCCAGGTATTTGCGCAGTGAATTCCCCGCGGTATTCACCCAGGATATCCCCCACGGCACTGACTTCCTGCGGCACGATTTTGTGTGAAGGTTTTCCTGCCGCATCCGATCCGGTGATCTTCATCCTGCCTTGTATGGTGCCGACCGTCATCGGTTCAAAACCTTCCTGGTATACTTTTCCGGAAAGAACCACTTTATCCCCGACAAAATAGCGTTCCCGGTCTGTTTTCAACTGGGTGCGGGTGGAGGCCCCCTGCAAACGCTTCATGGAAAGGGACTGCATGATCGAGCTCCAGATCTGTGAGTAGAACTTCTCTCCCGCACGGCTGCGCCAGCGGTAAGTCTCATCCGTCCCAAGAAAAACAGATTCGCCCGAGCCGTAACCCTGCACCGCCATCACCGGCATCAGGCCTCCGCCCACGGATCGGTCAGAACGCGAATCCACCAGGAGAACATCCGCACCCGGCTTTGCTTTGGAAACGGGGGCGGTCCAGCGCACGCCGGAAAATTCCTTCCAGATTTTTATATTTTTCTCAAAATCATCTTCCATACGGAGATAGGGGGAAATCTCGCCCGATGGCGTGAGCTGAAGTTTAAAAAACTCCAAGGCACGTTCAGCCTGTCTGGCCGGTGTGAGGGAAGCATCTGGAACAACCGGCAACAAGGCCTCCAACGGGGTGTCCATGTAGGCGACAGGATTGTATTTCACCCCGGCCAGAAAAATAATTCCTCCATTGGCCTGGGCCACCCATTCCCGTATCAGCTTCATCCGCGATTCGCCCAGATCCTTCGGATTCACATCGCCCAGAATAATGATCTCATATTTGAAAATTCCTTCTTTGTCCTCAGGCAGACCAGGAAGAAATGGAGAATCCGGAACATTTTCCAGCCCCGGTCCACTATCAATCAATACAGCCTTAACTTCCAGACGCCTGTCCCGCTGTAAAAAAGCCAGGAGATAACGGAAATCCCAACGCGGTTCCTGCTCGATGTAAAGCACCTTGATTTTTTTGTCCACAATACGGATTTTTGTTGATGCTGTGTTGTTGTCTTTGGAAATTTCCTCGGAGAAAGGAACCAGCGAAACCTCCAGAACCACATCACCCGCCACCGTTGCCTCATAGCGCAAAGAAACCTCATGCTCCCCGTCTTCACGCAAGTCGATTTCCTGTGTGTCCACCTCCTTGCCGTCGGCTTTCAGGATCGCCTTCACTTTGCGCAAACCAAGGCCCTGCGTGCGGAACTTGGCGCTCACGTCCGTCCGCTCCTTCACAAAAGCAATCTGGGGTGCCGTCACCGCACGAACAACCAGATCGACGGGCGATGTCACTCCGACGCCGTAAATGTAGAGGGGAATATTCTGTTCCCTGACCAGGCGCGCCGCTTCAGCCGGAGGCAGCCCGCTGTTGGAGGCCCCGTCCGTGATCATCAGAACACCTCCCACAGGCAATCCCCGGTTCTGTCCCAACACCTGCCGCAGGGATTCCCCCAGCGACGTAACCGTATCGTCCGGTTTCAACGACGCGAAAAGACGAAGAGCCTCTTCCGCATTCACTACCTTCCCTGCTTCCTGAACCACGGCACCAGCCGCAACGGCATTACGCCCAAAAAGATAAAAAGTCAGATCCGACTTTTCAGCCAATCTTTGCCAGAGATTCAATTTTTGATTCAGGGCCAGTTTTTGAAGAAGTTCCAGCCGGTTAATGTTTTGCAATTCTGCAACACCGGAAGGCAGGTCAGAAGCCAATCCCCTGCCTGCATCCATGGATCCGGCGGCAATCGCCGCGCGTTTCAGGTCTTCGGGCAAAGAACGGCGGTCGTTAAGCAACATGCTCTGGGAGGAATCAATCATGACAAGCAGACTCTGCCGGACCGGCTCATTGATCGTCAGATGCAGAATCGGCTTGGCCAGCAGAATTAAAAAGAAAGCCAGCGCCAACAAACGCAAAGCGATCATGACTGAACGGGAAACACGCGACACGCCGGAAGCAAAACGGAAGTAGGCCCAAATGGAACCGGCCGCCAGGATCAAAAAGATAAAGAAAGCCCAACCGGCGGAAATTCCTTCACTTTCCAGCACCCACTCACGACTGCCCTCGGGAAGTGACTCCCCTGCGGCAAACATTTTGAAAATCCATTCTGTCATTTTTTTCTTCTTTATCTCTGCCTGCTGAAATAGTGGGCCAATATCATCTCCGCAAGGAAAGCCAAAGCCGCCGCCCAAACCAAAGCCAGCCAGAATTCACGGGTGACCTGCATGCGGGCAGGAGCCGTATTGCCCGGTGAAGCGGAGCCGGGTTCCGGGGCTTTTTTAAGTTTCTCCAGATCCCCGGGAGCGAGTTGGCGGGTGTCGGATTCAGGTGCCTCAGTCTGCACGGCAAAGACCGCCTTGGGCTGTTCCTCCTGCCCTATGTATATGCGGTAAGACCCGGCTTTTTCCGTATCACGGTATCTCAAAACGGCCCGCGGTCCCTCCAGATCCACTTTCCCCGCCGGGCGACGTTCCTTTTCCGATCCAGGACGGGAGATGGAAAAATCTTTCCCCAGCAGTTCCATCGGAACCTCCAGTTCAAAAATTTCGCCGGGGGACAGAACCAAACGCACCCCATCCCTCCCGGTCATATATCCGGTCAACCGTTGCAACAGGGCCACAAAACCGGGATGCAAGGGCAGGTTGCTCCACTGCGGGGTGGCTGAGCTGTTGAATACGGCCACCCGCCCCCGCCCGAAGGCCGATTCCACGAGGGCGGGATCACCATTGGCCATGCGCAGGATCACCCGGACTTTGGCCCCTTCTTTATTATCGTCTCCGCGAAGCAACAAAGGATGCCAGGTTTTGAAGGAAACGGTTCCCAGACTTCCTTCGCTCGGATCATTCCAGACGGAGGAAACCGGATGCTCATAATTTTCCGATTGCAACAGCGGCGCCTTGGCATTGCCCTCCACCTTCTTGCGGGCTCCCCATGTGGCAGGCAACAGGGATTTTAAAACCGCATCCCTGTTCCATCTCTCAGGATTGGTTTTTGCCCCCGGAAAAAAAACCAGACTCCCCCCGTTCTCCGCGTATTTCTTCAGAGCCGCGGTGTTATCCGCAGTGACGTCACCGGGATTGCTGATGAAAACAATATCATAACCGGCCAGATCGGTTCTGGCCAACGCGATAAAGGGAATGGTTTTGATGTTCAGGTAATACTTGGCCACTTTGTCGAAAGAAACCGGAGCCAGTGCGTTTGCAAGAAAATAGCCATCACGATCCACGACTGGTCCGCCCGCCTCCCCCTCGACAATCAAGGCACGCATCTTATCCACCACGCGCAAAGCGGTCGTGCGTTGGTTGTCCGCCGGCATCCGGTCAGGGGTGATGGTCGCGGAAACCGCGTGGAATCCTGCGGCCTTGAAGCGGACAAAAAGATTCACACTTTGTTTGGATCCGGGTTCGATTCTTGGAATCAGTGCCTCGTCGGAGGGAGCTTCGGAATTCACTCCCAGGGTCACCCGGACGGATTCCGCAATTTTGTTTCCGTAGTTGGCCACATCCACACGGAAACGGCTGGCCTGATTCAGAGCCGGAACGCCCCCTTCTGCTATCAATCCAGTCACTGCCAGATTGTCTTCGCCACTCTTACCCTGGACATACGTTTTGATGGCAATACCCGGATTTTCCATTTGCAGGCGCTGAATTTCCCCCATACCCGACCAGGCCGGTTTCTGGCTGTCTGTGTAAATATGGATTTCCCGCCGGTTTCCCGTGAGTGGCTTGAGCACTTCAAATGCGGTCGTGATACCCCGGGCCAGATCGGTCGAGCGGTCGTTCATTTCCGCCAGTTCCAGGCTGCGACGAATCCGGGTAAAGTCCGTGGCGGGTTTGGCAATCATGGCGTCCGCACGATTCGAGACCAGATAGAACGCCAGGGATGATCCTTTTTCAAAACTGTCCAGCGATTCCCTGATGGCTTTCTTGGCAAGCTCGAACCGTGTTTCCACGCCATCGCTTTGTCCCATGCTGGCGGAGTTGTCCAGAAGAATGACCGCAGCCACCGGACCATCACCGCCCATCTCGCCACCGGACAACAGCTTTTTCAGCACAGGCTGGGCGAAAGCCAAAACCAGGAGTGCCACAACGAGACAGCGCAGAATCAAGAGAAGGAGATCCTCGAGCTGAATTTTTTTCCGGTTCTTTTGCAGACTGTCCTGCACGAAACGCATGGCTGCCCACTGGGTTTGACGCACACGGAATTTGTTCAGCAAATGAATGGCAATCGGAATGGAAACCGCCGCCAAAGCCGCCAGAACCATGGGACTGAGAAAACCCATACAGCTTACTTGGCTCCCACCATGTGACGGAAAGCCAGATACCCGCTCAGCACTTCCGCCAGGCTCTTGCTTGTATCCGCCAATACGTAGTGGGCATTGAATTTTTCACAGGTGCCACGGACACGTTTGCGGAATTCGTCAAAATTCTTAAGATAACTTTTCCGGATATCAGAGGGCGAAGTCTGGATCATCTCTTCTCCTTCCAATCCCAGAAGTTTCCAGGTGCCTTCCATCGGAAACGTCAGTTCGTAGGGATCCAACACCTGGAAAACAATCACCTCATTTCCGCTGAAACTCAAACGCTGCATTCCCTTGAGGAACGAGTCTTCATCGTCAAAAAAATCACTGATGACCACTACTATCCCCTTACTGCGCGCCCGCGCCGAAATCTGCTCCAGACTGCAGGCAAGGCTTGTCTGGCCACTGGGCTGAAAAGCCGCCAGGCGGTGCATGAGATGATTGATCTTGTTCAGATTGTCCGTGCGCGGCATGTAATCCCGCGTCTCGGTGTCGAAAAGCGCCATCGCCACGGCATCACGCTGGATCAGAACAAGGTAGGAAAGACAGGCCGCCAGGGCTTTGGCATAATGAAACTTGGTGATCTTTCCGGACCCATAGTTCATCGATGTGCTGCCATCCACCACCACGTGGGCCACGTAGTTGGTGTCCTGCTCGTATTGTTTGATGTAGTAACGGTCCGAACGGCCCAGAACCTTCCAGTCGAGATGCCGGATGTCGTCACCGGCGGTATATTCACGATGCTGGGCAAACTCAATGGCAAAGCCCTTAAACGGCGATCGATGCTCCCCCACGCGATAACCTTCCACGACACGACGGGCCAGAAGTCCCAAGGCTTCACCCCGGGAAATGGCATCAGGATCGAGTAACTGGTGGTCCGCCATGAAAGCTGGGTCCGGTTAGGGCAGTCAGGACATCGGTTCGTGTTGGGGGATCGACTGCAGGACTTTCTCCACCACATCGGCAGAGGTAATGCCCTCACTTTGCGCGGTAAAATTAGGGGCGATACGATGGCGCATGATGGAGAGAGCCACTGCGGCGACATTTTCGCAACCGACATAGACCTGTCCCCTGATCAGGGCATGGGCTTTGGCGGCCATGATCAGGGCCAGACTGGCGCGGGGGCCGGCCCCGAAGCTGAGATACTGTTTGCAATAAGGCAGGGCCTCAGGCTGCTTGGGCCGGGTGCAGCGGACGATTTTTTCCGCGTAACGATAAACATGATCCGCCACAGGCATGGACTTGACCGTCTGCTGCATGTAAAGAATGTGCTCGGAGTTCAGGATAGACTGGGGTTCTTCCCCCTTCATTCCTGTGCCCATCTTCATAACCAGCAGCTCTTCCTCTTCCGAGGGATAGTCCACATTGATCAAAAACATGAAACGATCCAATTGCGCTTCGGGAAGAGGATAGGTTCCTTCCTGCTCCAGAGGATTCTGGGTGGCCAGAACAAAGAAGGGTTCCGGCAGTTTATGGGTAGTGCCCCCAACCGTTACACGGCGCTCCTGCATGGCCTCGAGCATGGCGGCCTGGGTCTTGGGCGGAGTGCGGTTGATCTCGTCCGCCAGGACAATGTTGGCAAACAAAGGACCCGGAAGAAATTTGAACTCCTTCTGATTGGAAGACGGATCCTGGTAAATGACTTCCGTGCCGGTAATGTCACTGGGCATCAAATCCGGCGTGAACTGGATACGCTTGAAGGACATGTGCAGGGTTTTGGCCAGGGTGGAAATCAAAAGTGTTTTGGCCAGACCGGGAACACCCACCAAAAGGGCATGGCTGCGGGTTAATATCGCTATGAGAATTTCTTCCACCACCGTGGTTTGCCCAACCACCACTTTGGAAATTTCCTTCTGCACCTGAAGACAGGATGTCCGGCAAAACTCCACCGCTTGGGTGTCGTTGTCTTCCAACGCTTCCGGAGGCTGTTCTTCTATGCTGATTTGTTCTGGATTGTCCGACATACATTTAAATTCCGCTGTTGACCCTGATTTTTACATGACACCGTTAATCAAGGAATATTCGACACCGCTATGCTGGTTTTTTCGCGGCTCACATAGGCATGTATTCAGACCCGGAAAAGCTCGTTACCCTATCGTTTGCGCACATGAATGCAATCACTACTTTAGACCAAAAAGGGCCAGCTTCCGATCAGAAAAAATGTTTACGACCGGCCGTCCTCTCCCCACAGGGTAGGAAGTCCCCGCGCCTGAAGAGGCACGGGCTTCTTTGCTACTCTGAACAATTACAAACGGAGGCTATTTGCCCCACACAGGAGCCCTCCCGATCTTTCATTTCCCTCAAAATGAAACAGGTAAGAATTGGCTTCTTTTATGGTCGCCCTAAGCTTGGTCGAAGGATCGGTCCTGTTGTCACACATCATTTCATGATGCATTCCAGAATTCACAGCCCTTGTATGGAAACACGAAAAAACCCCAACCTCTCAAAGAAAGAGTGGAGCTTTTTCGGGCTCAAGCCCCCTCAGTTTTCGAGGACGGCTGCCAATTAAAATGGAACTCTCAATTGTCCAGGGATTTGGTGACGGTAATGTCCACCCGGCGGTTCATCTGCCGGCCTGCAGAACTTTTATTGGTGGCTACCGGATTGGTTTCGCCCAGGCCCTGTGCCACGACACGTTCGCTGGAAATCAATCCCTGGGATTTATCAAGCAGGTAGGTTTTCACCGACTCACCACGCTTCCGCGACAACTCAAGATTGTCCTGGGAAGTGCCACTGGAGTCTGCGTAACCTGTCACGACCACCTTGCCCTTGGGATATTCGGAGAGAATCATGGCGACCTGCCTCAGCACGGGCGCGGCACCGGGTTTGATCGCAGTGGAATTTGTGTCGAACAACACGTCCCCTTCCAGCAACATATCAAGCTGGGACTTGGTTTCCTGAACCATGAGATCGCGTCGGGCTTTCATTAGTTCCAGTTTTTTGATGTCAATTTCCAACTGGGCCTTCCGAAGATCCATCGCTTCGGATTTTTGTAGATCCAGTTTGGCTTTTTCAAATTCGAGCATCTTTTCCTTCAGTTCGAGTTCTTGGGCGATTATTTCCTGTGAGGTGGCCACGGTGCCGTAGGATTCCGGTCTGCTGTCTTGCGCGAAGGCAGTGTGATTCGAGCCAGCCAGGCAGAAGCTTGTGACAGCTACTACAAGGAGCAGGCCCGGACTTTTGTTTTTACAAAGGGTTAGGTTTTTCATAGGTCCACAGCCTGTGCTTCCTCCACCCCACCGTCTATGGGGTGAAGACCTCATAAACTGGATAGTTCTCGTGGGCGCCTCCAATTATCTTTTCTGACTGCTCCATGGAATCAAAAGCAGGAAGTAGGGTTACACCCCATAACTTTGGGTGCCCAGATGTTTAATGTAGGAGCGTGTTTATAATCTTCAATGTGGATGGGAACGTTGGAGGGGCACAGAACGAACCCAAGACCCGCCGAACCGTAAAACCACTTTCCAGAACCACCGACCTGTCTGAAACAGAATCTATCCTAACTCCCGCCACCTTTTCCGTGATGGAAAGACGACACCAGGTTTCAAAATTCTTTTCTGAAGAAATTCCTGATAGTGCCTGGAAGAATGCCCACGCTGTGCAGCCAACTTAATTTTTAGGAAAACATGCATTATCATCATCACCACCAAGAGATAGAGATCAAAAACGGAAACAAGCCGCCTCAACGGACATCCATCTCCGCCATGTACGAAATATTTCTTTTGGCCAAAAGATCCTCAGGCTCCCATCCCATCAAAAGAAAACGGAATTGTTCCGCCTTCATCAGCACCTCCCGCGACAAACCACGTCTATCAGATCCGGGAGGGACAAAAGCCAAACTGCCATGACCCCGTCCAACGCAACGATCGCGATCCACTAGGTCGTCCATTAACGGGAAAGACTTTCAGACGGAACAACACCTCATCGGCTACTTTAATGCCGGAGACAGGGTAGATACTGGGGAAAACCCGGTGCCTTTTGGGGATGAATCCGGGGCATGTTGTTCGATCGGCCTTCTTTTTGATTCCCGGCCTGGGACCCCGCGTGGTGGCCGGTCCTCTCGTTCGCCGGATCATTGGAGTCTTGGAAGGTGCCGTAATCGTAAGTAAACTGAGTGTGGTGGACACCGCCCCCTATGGTCTCGATATTCCCAAAGACAGCATTCTGCGCTATGAAACAGCACTGAAGGCCAACAAATTTGTCCTCATCGTTCGTGGCACGATCAAACAAGCGTCCCTAGCCAAGGATATTATCAGCCATACCCAGGCCGAAGCTTACGAACCAAGCTCCGGTAGCGGGAAGAGAATTGCCCGGGGCAACGATCCCGTTGCCTCCGATCGTCAACTTTTAGTCAACCCGCCCAAATCCAGAAACAACTGAAAATCAAACCTATGAAAGCTGGCACGGATGTGTAAGTCGCATTAGAAGAGGAATTACGCTG
This sequence comes from Methylacidiphilales bacterium, assembly GCA_038250235.1. GTDB lineage: Bacteria > Verrucomicrobiota > Verrucomicrobiia > Methylacidiphilales > JAAUTS01 > JAAUTS01. Next base: position 14,148 of record JBBSCO010000062.1, read on the forward strand.
GAGCCCCCGCCATCAATAGTGACCGCATCGGAGTCACCATCCTTCCCGTTCGTTCCACGTGTTCAAAGCCAGTCGTGCGAAGGCCTAAAGAATGACATTCAGAAGTAAGGTTTCAGTTTTTAGTCTCATTCTGAATCCTCGGACCGAAAAATTCAGGGTCGGGCTGTTTCCGGGGGATTTTCACCCGCCTTCAACGCCGCCGGCAGGTTTACAGTAATGCAGGCTCCTGCCCCGGCCTTGCTCTCCACGATGATGCGGCCCTTCATGGCTTCCACCAGTCGCTTGACAATAGACAAACCAAGCCCCGTGGAGTGCTCGCCCGCCGTTGGTCTGGCGCTGAGGCGCCCGTAGCGGCTGAACATTTTCTTCTTGTCTGCGGCGGTGAATCCGGGGCCTTCATCGCAGACGGAGAAGTGCGCCCATTCCAGCGGGCCTTCGCCGGCGCTGAGCGTCACGCAACTGCCAGCGGGTGAAAACTTGATGGCGTTGGTCAGCAGGTTGTCGAGGACGCGAGGAAGTGCATCCTGATCCGCGTGTGCATAAAGCGGATGCTCAGGGAGCTCGACGAACAGAGTGATCCGTTTGGTTTCGGCGACGAGGGTGTGCCGCTCCACCGCACCTTGCAGAATAGCGCGTATGTCGAGAGGCTCGGCCAATACCAGGATCCGATCAGCAGATTGATTGGTGAGAAATTCCTGCACAAACGTTGTCACGGTTTGTGTGGAGCGCACGATGTTCACGACGAGCGGTGCGCAGAGTGCCGGGATCGTGTCGAGCTGCCGCTCCAGGGCCACTGCGTTCAGGTGAAGGCCCGTGAGATCATTCCCCAGATCGTGCGTGAGCAGACCGAGCAATTCGTCCTTGTCTTCGGCAAGGTCACGCAACTGTTCACGCGCGCGCTTCAAGGCGAGATGGGTGCGCACGCGAGAGAGCAGTTCGGCTTTGTTGAACGGCTTGGTGACGTAATCCACGCCGCCGCATTCGAGCGCCTGAACGATGGTATTTTTGTCGTTCGCAGCCGAGAGGAAAATGATGGGAATGTCCGCCCAACATGCCTTGGCCTTGAGCTTGCGGCACACTTCAATACCGTTCAGCCCCGGCATGTTCATGTCGAGGAGGATGAGGTCTGGCGTGTTTGCAGTAAGAAGTGCAAACGCTGCTTCACCGCCGCTCGCGGGGATGACTTTATAGCCGAGCATTGAGAGCACGGCGCCGATGAGCTGGAGATTCCGCGCTTGATCATCAATGATCAGAATGGTCTCAGTTGCTGTGATGCCGGCGAGGTTCACGGCGTCCGGTTGGGGGATGAGGAGCTTGGGTTTTCTTACGCGGGCAGGAGAGAGTTGTTGCTTCGATACCTGCTTCAAATCGAGATCCGCCACCGTGCTTGGTTGGGGCTCGGTAAATTTGACCTGCAACGCCTTCACCGTTGCCTCCAACTGGGTCATCTCAGCGCGCATTCCCTTCAGAGTCGCAGCGACTTCGGGATCCGTCCCCTGATCTTCGAGCAATACGGCTTGGAGGCCGAGGCTGTTGATCGAGTTTCTCACGTCATGCACGTGCTTGTGGATGATTTGTTGGATGAGCAGTGGGTCGTCAGTCATAGAGTTGGAGATGGAAGTTGAGTGAGCAAATGCGTGAGCTGTTCCACCTTCACGGGCTTAACGAGGTGGGCGAAGAAGCCCGCTTCCTTCGAGCGTTGCAGGTCATCCTCCATGCCGTAGCCGCTCAGGGCGATGGCGGGGACGGGGCGGATGCTTTGAATCTGAGCCATCAGATCAATGCCGCTACCATCGGGCAGGCCGAGGTCGCTGATGACCGCATCGAAGCGTCCGGCTTTGT
>JBBSCO010000063.1:0-15820 GCA_038250235.1 Methylacidiphilales bacterium
ATCGCCCCCCCGCATCCCCTCCATCGGAGGGCCCAGCTCCGTCTGGGCCGTTGCCTTATTCTGGACAACACCTCGCCCAAGGCTCCTAGCGCCCCCCCGCATCCCCCTCCATCGGAGGGCCCAGCTCCGTCTGGGCCGTTTCCCATCCCATAACAGAAAACCGAAAACCGAAAACAGTAAACCCAGAACCCTTATCCTCCCCAAACAAACCTCTCGACATCTGTTAGATCCGCCTGATAAAACCGTTTAGGTGCAATGAACTTCCCAAACTTCATGATCCACGCGAAGCGAAACCCCCCTTCCCCGGATTGGAACCCTGCTTTTCCCAAAGCTGGTCCAAGCGCTCAAAAAACTTTTTTCCATCCTTTTTTTGAAACGGTTATCCAAAAAATTCCTTGTCATTGAAAACAAAAGATAAAACAACCCAAAAACCAGACAAAAAGTTGGAATTATCGATTTCGGCAACTGGTTGCCTTTTGCAATAATACCAACCAGTTGTCTAATATACGTTAGGTATAAAAATATGAATACGCATTCTACGCGCGATTGGGTCAAGCGGGCTTCTATTGCTCAATCTGCCTTGGCTTCTTTGTTCTACCTAGTGTTTATGGCATCTGATGATATTTTCAGGCTAAGAGAAAAAACTTCATGGTTATTTTGGAAGAATCACATTATAGATGCGGCAATTTTCGGCGTATTTTTGCTACTAGTTAATATAATTTTTAACCATTTTGGAATTCTAAAATCGCACGGTAAATCGAACCCAAGTGCATGAATTTACCAATCAATACAACCCAGACGACGGAGCCGAACCAAGCGATGCAGAGAACGAGCGCGTCTGTCACGGATCGTGCTCCGAGCAGCACGCTCCGCGCCAGCCACTCTCGTCTCTGATGTTATACGTTCGTCAAAATTATGAAAAGACTGCTTATTCTTTGCTTAGTTACCGCTTCCACTCTTTTGCTTGGGAAGATCCCAGTCCGATATCCGAGGAAACAAAGCTAAAGTATGCCGATTGGGCTGGTTCCGGCTCCCTTCAGAAAAAGAATTATGTCGGGAAGCTCGACGGAGCGCATGTCTGGAAAACCAGCCTCGTTGTTTCTGAAATCACAAAAGTGGAAATGAAAAAGGAAATGGATTTTTATTTTGAGCAGGGAATAAGTCCCCATACAAAATCGACCACTGTCCGGTGTCCCGGTTATCCCAAAGTTCCCGATCTGCAATCCGCCACAATTTATTTACATAAGAGAATACTAGACGGGAGAGAGGTCTATTTTCTAAACGGACGACAAATGATTAAAATCACTACGTTGATCCATGCCATTGAGCCCATCCCGCAATAAATGCGGGATGGCACACCATGGACGTTCGGTAAAAAAATTATGACGCATACCATTCGCTTCACCTTGTGTTTTGCCGCAATGGTTGTCCTGCTTTTTGGCCCGGGCGTTCTCATTTTAGGCCCTTGAGGGACATTCAGTTCAGGTTCTCGCGGCCTCGCACTGGCTTCCACTTACCATTCTCAAAAACAAATGGATGGATATTTCGGAGTCCTCGATTGGTCTTCTATCCATTTTTGGTACATCTGCCTTCATCGGTCTATTTCTGTGGCAACGTCGCGCGTGGGTAATTGTCCTGACGGGATGCTACGTTTTAGGGCCGATGGCGGTTCTACTCCTACTTTTGAACATTAGCCCATTCCAAACATAAATTACCGAACCAAACGATCCACCAAACAGCCGTCCCCTTCGGGACTTCTGTCACGATTCCTACTGGCGCAGGAAGTCGCGCCAGAAGCAAGCGGTGATTCCTGACTTGGGACGTTCGATAAGAAAGCTGAATTGCATCGTACCAGAAGATTGATAGGTTCCACCAACGGGACTATCCCTTTTGAATGCTTAAACTGAAAAACCCACAGAAACCTGAAAATGAACACATTGAGGTACAGGCTTCTGCGGATACTGGAGCTGTGTTTTTGATTATCCCTAAGCATATCCGACTGCAATTGGATTTACTAATAGATCCGTGGGATAGACTACAGTCGCGGCGGGAGATTTGGTCTCTGGCCAAGGCGCGGGGAGCGAGGAACAACACCGGCCAGGGACAAAAGCTCCCCCGCCCTACGGGTTAAGCCTGTGGAACCCTCATGCTGCGTTGCTTACGTAGGTGCGATTGTGATGGGCGACGAGGTTCTTCTGGGAGCAATCCCGATGGAAGAACTGGATTTAATTGTGCTTCCCCAACCGCGATTGGTAGACGTTGATCCGCTTAATCCAAACTTTGCCGCAGCGATAGCGAAAAAGATCGAACAAGCCCACTCTGAGAGCTCCAGCCGCTGCGCGGCTTCCGTGGGAGATGAGGAACGTTCGGAAGAATCAAACGGGTCAGCTCCGACAGGTCATGATCAACCCAGCAGACAAGCCGTGGACGAAAAAAACTGCAAGTGGTTTGCCTAAAAACGCCGAACGTGATAACTATAAGGATCACTATTATGTTTCGAAATTTGATCGCCCTCAGCGTTTTATTCCTTTTAACCCTCTTGGATTTACCGGCCCAGGCTCCTACCGGTTTTGAGTTCGGCAGCAAGGAAGCCGGGGAATCGTCTCTGATCGGAATTCTTTACGATCTAAAACAGACCCAGGACCGCAAACCCATCCCGATGGACATTCCCAAATTCGGAAAGTTGATCGACGAATTTCTCTCCAACAACTGGAATGAAAGCATTTTAAATCGTCATTTCCGTGTAACGCAGCCGCTTTACACTTCCCAAATTTTTATTCCCCTGATGAATGCCGGCGCCGCCCCCCTAGCCTTCGGTGTGGAAAAAATTGTGAAGCCCAGCTTCTGGGTGATTCATTACAAGGGCCAGGTTTCGGCACCGAGCGATGGGAACTGGCGATTTTGGGGTTATGGAGAAGAGGTCTGTAGTGTGGCGGTGAACGGGAAGAATGTATTACTGGCAAACTGGAAGGAAGTGACCTGCCCCAGTGTGGGATGGAAATCTCCGGAACCTCCCGGCCAGCCTGCTGCCAACGGGCACATCGTGGCGGGCGACTGGATTCCGCTCAAGGCGGGTCAGATTGTGGATTTGGATATTTTGATTGGAGAGCGTGCAGGGGGAGTTTTCTGTTCTTTTGTGCTTATTGAAAAACAGGGAGACACATACGAAAAGCTGAACGGACGTCCTGTGCTGCCCGTTTTCCAGTTGGCTCCTTTCAATACAGCAGTGCCTGCTCAAGTAAAGCTGGGCCCAAAAATCGCCACCAAAGGTCCTGTCTGGAAAGCCATTCAGTAAGAAGCTGGGAAAAAGTGCCCAGGGAAAGCCGGGTCGGTCAACCATTCCTGACAGATTCATCTGACTTGAAAATCCAAGCCCCTGGCGTCACTAATCCGTTAGTTAACGGATTCGTATAACTTCGCCTCTTTAGACGCATCAACGGGGTCAACAACTTTCTTGATACTCCATGGGCACTCCATGAAGAAATTGGTTTGAGGTGCTGGAGAAAATGCCCTATCCACGTTGCATGGCCTTTGATTTCACCTACATGATCGCATAATGAACATCACAAATGCTGTGGGGCTGGCCTAAGGAGGATTGGATAACTTTATCGCGCCGACACCAAGCGCACACCAAAGAGCCCGAAACAGTGCCTTATTTGATGTATTTTGCTGCCGATTTGCCACCAGCATTCTGTAACCACTTCTCATTGCGAGATTTACTGCACCCGGCGGGAGTCGAACCCACAACCTCTGCCTTCGGAGGGCAGCGCTCTATCCAGTTGAGCTACGGGTGCCTGTGAATAAAACAGCATACGGCGACCAGTCACTCCCGCAAGAAAATTTAGCCCAGCACTTTCTCCTGATTTTCCTTCCGTTCCGGCCTGATTAAAAATCTTCTCGCTCTAAGAGCCTGGGATCTATGAGATCTCTTTCAGCCCTTATGATCATCCGTAAAGAATTGGCCAGAGAGCAGGTGGGCGAAGGCATCCGCAACGGAATTGGACCGGCTTTTTCCCAATTGCTTGTTTCCAAACGGGACGGGTTTCCTCTGGATGCCCTGGCCTTGAACCGTCTTCCACCCGGATCGAGTTGGGGCCCGAAGAAGCAGACCCACACACAAGAGTTTTTCCTTGTCCTGTCAGGGCTTGCCGAAGTCATTGACAACGGTAAAAAAGAAACCCTACGGAGCGGAGATATGGTCTGGGCGCAAAACAAGGAGACACTTGCCATCCGCAATCCTGGCCCGGCAGAACTCGTCTTCCTGGCTGGAGTTCAAAAAGAGCCCCGGGGCCTTTTTACCTGACCTTTGCTTTCAAAGAAGTCCCAGAATCCTGTTGGATTCACGCTCAATCGAGTGGAAGCGTTCCGCCTGATCAGGCCGCTTGATATCCTCGTCATAGGAGGGAATCATTTCTTTCATACGCGATTTACCTTCGGCACTGGTCAGAAGCTCCGGGAAACAATTGCGGATGACTTCCAGCACGATGTTCACAGATACAGAAGCCCCCGGTGAGGCTCCGAGGAGAGCGGAAATAGTGCGCTCTGGGTTGGTGATGACTTCTGTTCCGTAATGTACGATGCCGGCTTCACCGTCTGTTTTCTTAATGGCTTGCACACGGATTCCCGCGTCGATCAGTTTCCAGTCCCCTGCCCTGGCCGCCGGGTAAAAGACATGAAGAACCTTCATCCGGTCTGCCATGCTCTGGGTTCCCTGCTGGATGAGGTAACGCACCAGATCCAGGTTATGAATGGCAATCTTGAGCAGCGTTAGTATATTATCAGGTTTGACGGAAAGAATAAGATCCAGATAACTTCCCTTTCTATGCAGGAATTTGGTGGTCCAGGCGGCAAAAGGCCCGAAAAGCAGGGTTTTCTTTCCGTCCAGAACACGTGCATCCAGATGCGGAACCGCCATGGTGGGGGCTTCCGGAAGCGGCTGCCCGTAGACTTTGGCCTGGTGCCGCTTTACGATTTCCGGATTATCACACACAAGCCATTGACCTCCAATGGGAAAACCTCCCAATCCTTTGCTTTCGGCAATTCCCGACTTTTGTAAAAGAGCCAGGCTGCCGCCGCCAGCACCGACAAAAACAAAACCGGCATGATTCTTCCGGATTTCTCCAGTGGCCAGATCCTTGATTGATACATCCCAGCCCGCACCGGACTTCTCCAGATCAACCACACGGTGATTGCAGGCCATGCCGCAGCCCTTCTGCTCCGCCAGCCAAGCCAGGAGTTTTCTGGAAAGCTCACCGAAATTCACATCCGTTCCGCCATCCATTTTAGTGGCGGCAATTGGTACATTTCCCCGGTTTTCCACCAACAAGGGCGCCCACGAAGCTATGACTGCCTGGTCTGAGCTGTATTTCATTCCGCTAAAAAAATGGTGGGCGGACATTCCGGCATGCCTTGCTTTAAGAAAATCCACCATCTCATCCCCATGCACAAAGCTGATATGCGGCACAGGGTTGATGAAGTCAGAAGGATTCTGTATCAGGCCCTTCTCCACGGCATGGCTCCAGAATTGCTTGGAACGGCTGAACTGTTCAAAAATCTCCACGGCTTTGCTGACATTGACGGATCCATCAGGCTCGCGAAAAGGCGTGTAGCTCAACTCGCAGATTCCGGCATGCCCGGTGCCCGCATTGTTCCAGCCATGGGAACTTTCCTCGGCCGGATTTTCGGTAACTTCGTAAACCTGAATTTTTAAATCAGGCTTCAGGCATTTCAGCATGGCCCCCAGGTTGGCTGACATGATACCGCTCCCGATCAGAATCACGTCGGGGTTCTCGATATGTTGGATCTTATTCATTTTTTACGCTTTCTCAAAGAAACTAACCCCGTGCTCCGTAAACCGGCCCCAGGGCAGCACAGGCACGGAAGTCTGCGCCCTGATGATCCTGGGCTCCGAAGGCCGTCCAGTAGCTGGGGCGGAAAAGGTGTTCTTCTGAAATATTATGCATGTAAACAGGAATCCTCAGCATGGATGCCAAGGTGATCAATTCCGACCCGATATGACCGTAGCTGAAAGCACAGTGATTGGCTCCCCAGGCATTCATAACGGAATAGACATCGCGAAACACGCCTGTGCCCCCGGTGCGCGGGGCAAACCAGGTGGTCGGCCATGTTGGATTGGTTCGCTGGTCGAGAATGTCATGAACCTTCTTCGGCAGATCAATCGTCCAGCCTTCCGCAATCTGCAGCGCTGGGCCCAACCCATAGACCAGGTTGAGACGGGCTATGGTCACCGGCATGCCTCCTTTGGTCGCATAACGCGTGGACCAACCTCCTCCGGGGAAATACTCCGTAATGGACGGATGCCAGCTTGTCGCATCCAGACATTTTTTTACTTCAGCTTCGGTGATTTCCCAAAAAGGTTTCATGGCCGGCTTGCCCTTGATGGATTGTTCTCCCGTTCCATCGAGTGCCGCCGGTCCGGAATTGATCAGATGTAAAAAGCCTCCAGCGGCCGCCCCGGTCAGTTTGTGGCCCGATACACGTCTCACAGCTTCAGGGCTCCAATAGGTCCGGACATCTGCAAACACCTGCGCTGTATTTGTCAGCAGGTGTCCAAAGAGCATGGTAACGCCATTGAGCGCATCATTCTCTGTCGCGACCATGAAAGGCTCGCGAATTCCGTTCCAATCGAAAGATGAACTGAGAGTAGCTTCCAGAAAATCGCCATTGGGACAATGATCCGTCCACTGACGTTGTCCCTGGAATCCTCCCACAATGGCGTTATGACCGAAACTTTCCTCGCCGAATCCCAGATCGTCGAGAGCAGGATTACCGATCATCAAATCACGTGCAATGAGGGCCATTTGAACCGACCATTCCCATTCTTTGTCCAAATGGGACCGGTCCCGTTTGGTTTTGGCCGAGTTATAATCTTTTCCTTCGTGACAGTTCTTTTTGACCCAGGCCAGAGCACGCTTGTATTCAGACTGATCGTAAATGCCTTTGTCCATGCGTCGGATGAACTCGGTCATATCCACCGACTCCACACGCATGTTGAGACTGCGTTCAAAGAAGCTCTGATCCACAATGGAACCGGCGATACCCATGGAAGTTCCGCCCATGGCGAGATAGGATTTTCCTTTCATCAAAGCGACGGCCAGACCGGCTTTGACAAATTGGAGAATCTTGGAGGATACATCTTCCGGGATCTTGCTGTCGCCGGAATCCTGCACATCACGTCCGTAGATTCCGAAAGCGGGCCAGCCCTTCTGGGTGTGCCCCGCCAGGACGGCCGCCAGATAAACCGCGCCAGGCCGTTCCGTTCCGTTGAATCCCCAGACAGCTTTTGGAATCAATGGATCCTGATCCATGGTCTCGGAACCATAACACCAGCAGGGCGTTACTGTGAGGGAAACCCCTACGTTTTCATTCTGGAATTGCCCGGCAACAAAAGCAGCTTCTGCCGCTCCGCCGATACAAGTGGGAGGAACGACGCACTCCACAGGCTGTCCGTTGGGATAATAAAGGTTTAAGGAAATCATCTGGGCCACGCGTTTGGCCAGATCCAGCGTTTGTTTTTCCAGGGATTCGCGGACACCGCCGCGGCGACCATCGATGGTGGGACGGATTCCGATTCTTGGTAACTTTCCCTGCCAACAGGTTAGTTTTTGGTTGTGTGCACTCATAGTTTATTTGATTGTATGGGTTAAATTTATTTTGCTGAAGCATCCTGTACCAGAATCTGCTTTCTGCGGAAATGTTCGTCCAAACGGCAGTCAATACGGTCAGCGTCGGTATCGCTCATATAATTCGGACCGCCCCAGGCACCCATATTGAGGAGGGCACGCGCCCATTTGTCCGCCATCAACAGGATATTGAAAACCTCTTTGTCCGAGTGTCCCAGAGCAACAGGACCGTGATTGACCATGAGAAGCAACTTGGGGGATTTGCCGTGCTCGGCTTTGAAGCGCTTTAACTCGTTCTTGACCGCGCGGGCCAGTTCCAATCCGGGGTCGACATAAGGCACCACTGCCACATGACGTCCGCAGACCACGATCACATCGGGGTAAATGTGCTGAAGAAAAGGCAATGCCCCCGCCTTGCTACAGAGAATCGAAAGCATGGATTCCGTATGGGTGTGGCCCACCCACTTGGCCCCGCCCAAATCCTGACACAAGGCATGGAGAAAGGTTTCAACCGATGGGTGAGGCACAGTCGAATCGACACGGCAAAGCTGCAGAAAATCCTGAACCTCCTGTTCGGAGGCCTCACGATCCACAAAATCCAGAACGTCCTGCGTTCTCACCCGCGAAAACTGTTCCGGCTTGATACTGCCAAGTGAACTTCCCGATCCCTTGATGAGAAAGGTGCCATCGCCCAGATCCACACTGGTGTTACCTTCTCCCAGAATGGCCAGTTTGCGTTCCTCTTTTCCCAACTCGTGGGATAAATTCACCAATTTATCCAATTTATCCAAAAGTTCATTCATCCCATTATTCTTTCAGGCCAGGTCAGGTTTATAGGTTTTTACGGCAAAAGATTCGGCCACCACAGTCCGGCCTTCCTGCAGGCACTTGATTTCACCGGCGGCAACCATCTGCATTAGAATGTTGCCCAGGGAGGTTGCTTCCACCGGTCCGGCCACGATTTCGCAGTCCATGGCATCTGCCGCCAGTTGATTGAGGAGACTGTTCTGGGAACCCCCGCCGACAATATACATCTTCGACACTTTTTTTCCTGTGACTGTTTCCAGCGAAGTCTTCACTTCGGCATATTTGAGTGCCAGGCTTTCCAGAATCACCCGGGTGAATTCGCCCGGAGTCCGGGGAGCTGCCTGCCCGCTCTTCAGGCAATAGTCAACAATGGCTGAAGGCATATCCTCAGGGGCCTGAAACTCCTTCGCGTCAGGATCAATCCTTGATGCACACCCTTTCTCTTTCTCTGCCCGGGCGACCAGTTCGGCATAGTCAAGGATCTCTCCCCGAACATCCCAGCTTCTTTTGCATTCCTGAAGCAGCCACATCCCAGAAATATTTTTCAGAAAACGGGTTGTTCCAAGGACACCCCCCTCGTTGGAAAAACCCGCCTGGAAGCTTTCCTCCGTCAGAACCGGAGAGTTCAATTCACGGCCCATAAGCGACCAGGTTCCTGAGCTTAAAAAAACCGGTTCATCTTCCATAGCAGGCACCCCTGCCACGGCTGAGGCTGTGTCGTGGCCACCCACGGCGATAACTTTAACCTGGGCACCGCCGATCTCTTCCACCAGTTCCGGCTGGAAGTTTCCGAGTGTTGTTCCCGCCTCAACCAGTTCGCCTAACAGGGAAGGCGGAATGTCCATGGCTGCCAATAACCCATGATCCCAATTCCGGCTCCCGGCATCCAACAATTGGGAGGTGCTGGCAATGGAGCGCTCGATCACTTTGCGCCCGGTCAGAAAATAATTCACCAGATCCGGAATGAAAAGCAGGGTCTGCGAACGTTCAGACAACTTTTTTCCGTGATGGTTTTCAGCCAAAAGTTGGTACAAGGTATTGAAAAACATGAACTGGATGCCGGTGCGTTTATAAATTTCCCGCTTCGACATCCGGGCAAAGGCAGATTCCATCATGCCATCCGTTCGCTTGTCCCGGTATTGGAAGGGCTGTCCGGATAATTGACCTTGAGCGTCAATCAGCCCGTAATCCACTCCCCAGGTATCCACACCCACAGAGACAACCTGCCCGCCGAATTCCTCCAAAGCCAGAGCTATCCCTTTTTTGATTCCCGACAGGAGGGCCGTAAAATTCCAATGCCAGCCATCCTTGGCCTGAAAGGATTCACTGGGAAAGCGGTTCATTTCACGTAGTTCAAGCGTTTTACCGTCATAAAGGCCGGCCAGGACACGTCCGCTCCCTGCCCCCAGATCAACCGCCAGATAAACGCGCAGCTTATTCATGAAGGTATAACAATGGAGCCACCTGACGAGAGCAGAGCCATGCGCAACGCATCAACCGGCTCCCGGTCCGTGATCAAGGTTCCAGCCCCGGAGGCCCTGGCAAAAAAGAAGGAAGATCTTAATCCCATCTTGCTGTGATCTGCTAACAAAAAACTAGAATCCACCAGGCCCAGGATTTTCCGTTTCAACCGCGCCTGCTCATCATTGGCCTCACTGAGACCGCGTTCCGCATCAACGCCCCGACAGGAAAAAAAGGCTTTTTGCACATGGTAACTTTCCAGTGCCTGATCCGCCAAGGCGCCCTGGCAGGACAAGGAACGTGGGTTGAGCACACCCCCGATTAAAACCACCTGGACACTGGGACGTTGGCTCAACTCAGCCGCCACCTTCAGTGCCGGCGTCAAAACCGTCACAGCCACATCAGGTAGAATCCTCGCCAATTCAAAAACGGTTGAACTGGCATCAAACAAAACGGTGTCCCCAGGTTGGATGAAACGCAGGGCCGCAGAAGCTATCGCCCGCTTTTCCACCACATTTTCGGTTTCGCGACTGCTCAAGGGCAGATCCCGCCGGTTCGCGTCCAACCGTACAGCGCCACCATGCGCACGGACAAGTTGACCTTCCAACTCAAGTTTCTCAAAGTCACGGCGAACAGTTTCCTCCGTCACCTCCAAGGCCTGGGCCAGTTCCACCGTTCGGATACTTCCCTGGGCCTGTACAAGGTCTAAAATCCTGCGATGTCTTTCAACGGCGAGCATAATGAGCGTGTTTTATAGGAATGAACTATTTTTACTTGATCTATAATGACGGTCAAGGCTTAATTACCACATATTCAAATCTAAACAAAGAAATTCAAATATGAAGACCACACACGTCAATTATCTCTGGGATGATGCCAAAGCTTCCACACTCGATGCGGTTGGACGCCTGATTTACCGCTCCAATTGCCTCGGAGCTGACCAACGCATTACCAACACCGGCGGTGGTAATACTTCTTCCAAAACCACGGAAAAAGACCCTCTCACTGGAAAACAGGTCGAAGTGCTCTGGGTTAAGGGTTCAGGGGGCGACCTTCGCACGTCCACCCGGGAAAACTTTTCCTCCCTGTACCAAGACAAGCTGATTGGCCTCCAGGACATCTACGCGGCGAGAAGCGACAAAGGGCTCAAGGCCCAGGCAGAAGATGACATGGTGGGCATGTTCACCCACACCACTTTCAACCTCAATCCCCGGCCCTCTTCCATCGACACGCCTCTGCATTCATTTCTTCCGGGAAAACATGTCGATCACATGCATCCAAACTCCATCATTTCGATCGCCGCCAGCAAAAACTGCCGAAAAATGACCGACGAAATTTTCGATGGTAAAATGGAATACGTCCCTTGGATGCGTCCGGGATTCGAGCTAGGCCTGGCCATGCAGGAAATCTCCCGGAAAAATCCCAAAACCCAGGCCATCATGATGGGCCAGCACGGTTTCATCTCCTGGGATGATGACGACAAAAAATGCTACGAACTCACTCTTTCCTTCATCGAAAAAGCCTCCGCAGCCATCGAGTCTGCCTATGCCCAAAAAGGGGGCGATGCCAAAGCATTCGGCGGTTCCCTTTACCTGTCACTTGGTCAGGAAGAACGCACTGTGTCTTTTGCCTCCATACTACCCTGGCTTCGCGGCCAGATTTCCGGACAAAAACGTTTCATCGGTACGGTTCAGGACGACGAAAAAATTCTGCGCTTCGTCAACTCCAAAGACGCCCTCCGTCTTTCAGGACTTGGAACATCCTGTCCTGACCACTTTCTACGCACCAAAATCAGACCTCTTTACGTATCCTGGAACCCACAGAAAGAAGATCTCGCCAGACTGAAGCAACTGCTGGGCGAGGCACTTGAACAATACCGCAAAGATTACGCCACGTACTACAATACCTGCAAACGCCCAGACTCACCCGCCATGCGCGACCCCAACCCGACCGTGATTTTGATTCCCGGACTTGGCATGATCGCCTGGGGCAAGGACAAATCGGAATCCCGTGTTACGTCCGAGTTTTACAATTGTGCCGTCGAAGTCATGCGCGGGGCCGAGGCCATCGACCACTACATCGCCCTTCCCCAGCAGGAGGCGTTTGACATCGAATACTGGCTCCTTGAAGAAGCCAAACTGAAACGCATGCCTGCCGAAAAAGAACTGGCCCGGCAGGTCATCATCGTCATCGGTGCCGGATCGGGCATCGGCAAAGAAACCGCCCACCGCCTTGTGAAGGAAGGCGCACACGTTGTATGTGTCGACCTCAACAAGGAAGCCGCTGAAGCAACAGCCAAGGAAATCACTGACATGTACGGCCTTGGCATCGGGGTTGCCGGAAGCGGAATCTCCAACTGTGGACCCGCCCTTGGACTCGCAGCGAACATCACGGATCGCAGCAGCATCCGCGCCATGCTTGATCAGGTCGCAATCGCTTATGGCGGATTTGATTCCATCTGCGTTACGGCAGGTATTTTTGTCCCCAGTGACACCTCAGGCCATATTCCTGATGACAAATGGGCCCTTACCTTCAACATCAATGTGACCGGCAGTTATCTGGTGGCCGATGAGGCCTACAAGACATGGAAAGAACAGGGGCTTAAAGGCCATCTGGTGCTGACCAGCAGTGCCAATGCCGCCGTGGCCAAAAAGGGAAGTCTCGCTTACGACACTTCCAAAGCCGCGGCCAACCACCTGGTGCGGGAACTGGCCGTCGAACTCAGTCCCCTTGTCCGCGTCAACGGCGTCGCACCCGCCACCGTGGTACAGGGTAGTGCCATGTTCCCCCGCGACCGTGTCATCGGATCCCTGGCCAAGTACAACATCCCCTATACGGAAGACGAAGCCACGGATAGCCTGGTCAAAAAGCTGGCCCAGTTCTATGCGGACAGGACTCTGACCAAGTCGCCCATCACACCCGCCGATCAGGCGGAAGCCTATTTCCTCCTCGTCACCCAGCGTTTGAGCAAAACCACCGGCCAGATCATCACGGTCGACGGCGGGCTGCACGAGGCGTTCCTCAGGTAATCGTCTTATTTCGTTACCGCAGGTTGCTACAAATCATAGGATGCGCCATTCCCATCGATGTAGCGATGACCGCTGCCATCGACAAGTGCGCTTCAACGGCCGGGTTGGTGGAGGCCTAGACGAAAGCAGAGGTGCATTGAGACAAGAAAATGAAACTGTACGACCAGTCACTGAAGAAAAAACTTCCGGCCAAGGAATGGGGAGTCCCGCAGGAGGCCCAGAAGACCTGGATAGTTTTTCGCGATGCCCAGATCAAGTCCAATGTAACCACTTACGCTGGATAGGAAGGAACCATGTGGATCAGTATGCATGCTTCCAACATCATGGATTTGACGCGCGACCGCGCCCTTTTTCTCGAAAACTTCCTTGGAACGATTTCTGAAAAATAAGCCCCATAGATTTCAGATAAAAATGCCGCTGCGGTTGCGATTGCAATTTTCCTGACGCTTGCAAAAATACAACCGTATTGTGTCTCAAGACCTTCGCTCAAGTTCCATCTCGAACTGGCTTATTGCTCGCCGTCTGCTCTCGCTGGCCTGGAAGTACCGCGCCGGATGTTTTAAAGCCCTGGCCTATCAACTGGCCCTGCTGACCCTGGCCCTCAGCAATCTCGGTCTGGCCGGACTTGTCATAGACTTCCTGCGTCTGCAACTGGATCCGTCAGTGGCTTCTCCCCATTGGCCCTTTGGCCTTCATCCTCCCGATGACTGGTCGGGAATCAGGGTCATCACCACCATCGGCCTGCTTATTCTGCTTTTCTCATTTCTGCGATGCGCCCTGCAATATGGTTACACCATGACGGTGGCACGATTGTCAGGTATCGAAATTGTTCCAACCCTCAGATCCCAGGTCTACGACAAACTGCAAAGACTCAGCTTCCGCTTTTTTGACGCCAATCCCAGCAGTTCCATCATCAACCGTGTCACAGGCGATGTGCAGTTGCTGCGGGCCTTTATTGACGAAGTGCTGATCAACGGAACTGTCTTCTTGATAACCGTTGCCGTCTACATGGTCTACATGTTGCGGCTTCACCCCGGTCTCGCCATGGCCTGCCTGGCTACCACACCGGTAATTCTAACTGTGGCGATTGTCTTCTCCCTGCGCATCAAAAACGCCTACCGCAACAACCGCCTTCTGGTTGACAACTTGATCCTCAATCTTTCAGAAACCATTGAAGGCATTCATACCATCAAAGGCTTTGCACGGGAGAAAGATGTTCAGGAACGCTTTAATAAGGCGAATGCCCTGGTGCTGGATCAACAGAAAGACATTTTTCTGCAAGCCAGTCGTCTCTCGGGGTTTATGGACTTCATGAGTTACCTGAACTTCATTATTCTGCTGGGCTATGGGGGCTGGCTGGTTATGAACCAGCAACTTGCCCTCGGAACCGGGTTGGTCGTCTTCGCCGGTCTTTTACAGCAATTTTCCAACCAATTGGGACAAGTCGCCAACTTGACCAATACGATCCAGCAAAGCCTGGTTGGAGCCCGCCGCGTTTTTGAAGTCCTGGACGCACCCATCGAAATCCATAACAAGCCATCAGCCAGGCCAATCCAGAAACTTCAAGGTGCCATCCGATTCGAGGCGGTCTGCCTCGAACATGCCAAAGATCAACCTATCCTCAGGGATCTGGATTTTGAAATCACACCGGGTCAATACGTCGCCATCATGGGCGCCACCGGTGCTGGAAAAAGTGCCCTTATGAGTCTCATCCCCCGCTTTTATGACCCCTCCTCAGGTCGTATTCTTATTGATGGTCATGACGCGCGGGATCTGGATCTCCCCTCCCTCCGGAGCAACATCGGTCTCGTTTTTCAGGAAAGTTTCCTCTTCAATGCGACGATCGCCGAAAACATTGCCTTCGGATACCCTGAGGCTAACCTGGAACTGATCGAACGGGCGGCTGTTGTCGCCTCGGCTGATGAATTCATCCGGCAGCTTCCCAAAGGCTACAACACCGTGATCACAGAACGGGGAACCAATCTTTCCGGAGGACAACGACAGCGTATTGCCATTGCAAGGGCCATGTTGGTCAATCCCGGCATCCTGCTGTTGGATGATCCCACAGCCTCCCTGGATCCCGAAACAGACGAAGAAATCTACCGGGCCATGTCACAGGCCATTGAAGGAAGGACGACGCTGGTGGTAGCCCACCGACTGGCCACCGTGCAGCGGGCGGATCAGATTCTGGTCATGGACAAAGGCCGGATCGTACAGCGGGGGACTCACGCCGAACTGATGCGCCAGGGTGGAATTTACCTGAAAGTGGCGCAACTACAGTTGATCGACTCGGACACCCTTCTGGCCGAAGTTGCCAAGGAGTCCCGATGACTGATCACGGAGCCAACAAAAAAGCGGCGGAGTGGAAACCCAGGCCCGACGAAGAGGATCGCAACCAGGCGCCACTCAGTTGGCATCTGATTCAACGCCTCTTTGAGTATGCCAAACCACACCGCCACATCCTCATTCCGCTCCTCGGTCTGGTCATCCTCCGCTCAACTCTCGCTCCCCTTGTGACCTGGGCGCTTGCAGCTATTATTGCCGGGCCCATCACCCAAGGGAATAACAGCATGCTCGTTGGGAGCCTCATTGCCTTCACTGCTCTTTGTCTTGTCGTGGCCGTCGGGTTTTGTTTCCGCGTCCGCTATGCCATGATCCTGGGCGAGAATGTGGTTCACGATCTGCGAAAGGCCATATACTGCCATCTGCTCACCCTACCCATATCTTTTTACAATCGCACCCGGCTCGGACGGCTCATCAGCCGCTTTACCTCGGATGTTGAAAGTGTCCGCACCGGCATTCAGCAGGTTCTGTTTGTCAGCATAGTGCAGGGTGGACAAATGCTGATCACCGCCGCGTTTCTTGTGTATTATGATTGGC
>JBBSCO010000064.1:0-14438 GCA_038250235.1 Methylacidiphilales bacterium
AGGGAGGATTCCTTGATCGGGATCTCCGCCTGCTTGGGATAGATGCAGGTGCTTCCGAGGAAGAGCAGTTTCTTCACGCCGATCTGGTGGGCCGCCTGCAAAACACTGTTCTGGATCTTCATATTCTGCAGAAGAAATTCCACAGGCTGCGTGTAGGCCGCCTTGATTCCCCCTACTTTGGCAGCGGCCAGGATCACGTAATCCGGTTTTTCCTTTTCAAAGAATTCGTGGACTTTCGCGGCATCCTCAAGATCCAGTTCCATCCGGGTCCGCGTGACCAGTTCCCATTCCGGCAGCTGCGCGTAGTAACGCATCAAGGCGCGCCCTACCAATCCTTGGTGGCCGGCAATATAAAGTCTTTTTAGGGACATATTCAGTATTCCGTGCCCGAGCATAGCCTTGGGAAGCAACCCCATCCTTGCTTCCGCCAAAAGAATTCGTGTTTTATCCCGCCGTCGCGCTCTTTTCCGAAAATCATCGCACTTCAAGCTAACCGTCTGACTTAGGAATTCAATCAAATTGGCAGGCCTGGAGAATCTCCATCGACAGGACAGAGCTTTTTTAGCAAGGTCTGTTTTTATCAATGAGTACGACACCCATTTATACAAGTATTCTCCGTCTGGCCACCCCGCTTCATGAGAAACAACCCTTCCGGCAGCACTTGGATATCGGAGCAGGCTCCGGAGAGCTGATTAAAGCCCTCCACTCCGCTTTCAATCTGGAATCGAAGGCCTGTGACTACACGGAAAGCCTGATGAAGCTGCCCGGCCAAAAAGTAGAAGTAGCCAATCTCAACGTGGAAAACCTGCCCTACCCCGCTGCATCCTTCGATCTTGTCACTGCAACGGAGGTCATTGAACATCTCGAACATTATCGCCGGACACTTCGCGAAATTCACCGTGTATTAAAACCCGGAGGCTATTGCATCCTGAGCACTCCAAATGTCCTCAACATCAATTCGCGGATTCGTTACTTTTTCACCGGTTTCGCCAACCTGTTCGGCCCTCTCCCCATTAAAAACAGCGCCTTGTATTCAACTGGCGGGCACATCAATCCCGTCGGTTATTTTTACATCGCCCATTCCCTCTGTGACGCCGGTTTTGAAAGCGTTGAGGCCAGTGTCGACAAAAAACAGAAATCCGGAATCTGGAAACTAGTTCTTCTGGGGTTGCCTCTCTTCCTGGGGGCAGCCTGGAGCTGGCGCAGGGAAGCCTATCGGTATCACACCTTGACGGCAGAAAATATTCCCATTGTGGATCGCCTCAACTCCATCGACCTATTGCTCGGCAGAACCGTCGTAGTGTTGGCCCGGAAAGCCTGAACGGATTCAGTTCCTATTGATCAGGTAATACCCTGATGGGCAGCCAAGCGGCGGAAAATCCCGTCCTGATCCAGAAGTTCGCGGAAGCTCCCTTTCTCGACCAGGCGCCCCTGCTCCAAGACAACAATAAAATCCATGAACCGGAGGCTGGCCAGGCGATGGGCCACCGTAATGACTGTCTGGTCCCGACTCAGGCCATCAATGGCCATCTGGATTTCTTTTTCCGAATCCGAATCCAAAGCGGCGGTTGCCTCATCCAGAACCAGAATGGGAGCCTTGCGAACAAAAGCGCGGGCGAGTGCTATTCGTTGGCGCTGGCCACCCGACAGACGATTACCCCATTCTCCTACCAGGGTGTTGTAGCCCTCCGGTAATTCACGGATGAAATGATCGGCATAGGCTGCCTTGGCCGCCTCTTCAATTTCCAGACGTGTTGCACCGGCACGGCCAAAAGCAATGTTATCGGCCACGCTACGGTTGAATAAAAGAACCTCCTGACTGACCAGCGCCATCTGCCTCCGGAGGCTTTCCTGGCAGAGCTCCCTCAGATCATGACCATCGAGATTTATCCCACCTCCACTGACATCATAAAAACGGAATAAAAGATTCACCAGGGTGCTCTTGCCGGAGCCGCTTTCCCCCACGATTCCCACCTTGCTGCCAAAAGGGATGACAAGGTTAAAATTGCGCAACACAAAAGTTTCGCCATAGGCAAAGGACACGTCCCTGAATTCAATTTCTTTACGGAGCGACACAAAGGAAAGGGCTCCCACTTTATCTTTGACCGCCGGCTTCTCCTTAAATAATTCCAACAGCCGGTTGACGCCGACAGAGGTTTGTTGTAGCAACATGTTAAGATTGGCCAGTTTTTTGACGGGGCCAAAACTCAGGCCGAGCGCGAGCATGAAGCCGGCGATTTCACCAAGGTTATAGCCCGCGTAAAAGATGTAGGCGAGCAGCGCGCCCATGGCCACGCCGCTCACACTTTCAATGATCGGGTTGATCATTGTCTTCTTCTTGTTGGCATTGATGTTGTGCCTGACAAGGTCATCCGAGAGATTGCGATATTCTTCTTCCTGTTTTTTTTCCAGTCCAAAAGCCTTGACCACACGGATGTTGGCCAGGACCTGCAGAATCATGTTGCCCTGGGTCACGCCGGTTTCACGTTGGCGAATGCTGATTTTCTTGAGTTTTTTTCCGAGAATAACAGCGGGCACCACGCAGAGGGGAAGGAAAACAAAGGCGAAAACAGCAAGCCGCCAGTCGATATAGACAAGCCAGCCACAGACAAAGAGCAGGGTAAAGGGTTCTTTGACGAGATCCGGCATGCCCAAAACAAAGGCCCGCTGGAGATTTCCCGTGTCCTGGTCGATCCTTTGGGTCAATTCAGCGGTTGAGCTACGGTTAAAAAACGACAGGGAGAGGGAATTTAATTTTTGTACCACCGCACAGCGCAGATCCTGAATCATCCGTTCATTGGCCCAGTTCATGCAGTAAGTGCTGAAATAATTCAAAGCCCCTCTGGCCGTGGTCAGAAATGCAATAAGAAAGACGGCTCCGAAAATTTCCTGGTTGTTGATAGGCCTACCTTTGCGGGGCAACCAGTTATCAATCAGTGCATTTGCCGCTGTTTTAAATTCCTGAGCTGCGCCTTGGATGGAGGATGTTACCCTGCGGATGGGGCCGGCAGCGGAATCAATGGCTGTTTTCAGTGCGGAATCTCGGGCCAAAACCGTCTCTTTATTGGCTGTCTGTCTTTCTTCGCGTGGAACCTCATGCTGCAGCCTATTGACGATCAAGGGCGCGATGCCAACACTTAGCCCGTTGACAGCGGCGTAAGCCACTCCCAAAAGAACTCCCGCAAAAAAGCGGACCCAATACTTGCGCAAAAATGGCCAGCCGAAAGCGACCATGCTGCGGAGATAGCGAAACCCTTTGAACATCAGCCTTAGGATGATGCCGGATTTTGGCCGGAGCACCATTGAAATATAGCCAGATAAACCCCATCGGCGGGCTCCAGTAAAAAGCTTTTCCCCGACCCGGATCCCTCTATGATGTCCGTTTCGTCATTAAACACATATGAAGATTCTCGTTACAGGGGCGGCAGGTTTTGTGGGCTATCACAGCTCTCAACGTTTCCTGCAGGCCGGACATGAGATTGTCGGCCTCGACAATCTGAATGCCTATTATGATGTGGGCCTCAAAAAAGCGCGCCTTGAGATTCTGAAGGTTCATCAAGCTTTTACCTTTGTCGAAGCGGAACTCTCGGATCGCGTGGTCATGGAAAAGCTTTTCCAGACACACCGCTTTGACCGCGTCATCCACCTCGCCGCCCAAGCCGGTGTCCGTTACAGCATCGACCATCCCCACGCTTATGTGGAAAGCAACATCATCGGTTTCCTCAACATCTTGGAAGGTTGCCGCCACACCAGGGTTCCCCATTTGGTTTATGCCAGCTCCAGTTCGGTTTACGGCCTCAACACCCGCATGCCCTTTCGGGTGGCCGACCGCACCGAGCATCCCATCAGCCTTTACGCCGCCACCAAAAAAGCCAATGAGCTTTTCGCCCACACCTACAGCCATCTGTATGGAATCCCCGCGACCGGGCTGCGCTTCTTTACCGTTTATGGACCTTGGGGCCGACCCGACATGGCACCCTTTCTTTTCACCGATGCCATCAGCAAAGGCAACCCGATCAAGGTTTTCAACGAAGGAAAGATGCAGCGCGATTTCACTTATGTGGATGATGTCGTGGAAGGCGTTGTCCGTGTGGCTGATCACATCCCGTTGCCCAACCCCGGATGGAAAGGCGTCGAAGCCGATCCCTCCACAACCAGCGCTCCCCATCGTCTCTACAATATCGGCAACAACAATCCGGTGGAACTCATGCGTTTCATTGCAGCGATTGAATCCGCACTGGGCAAGAAGGCCATCTGCGAATATTTGCCCATGCAACCGGGCGATGTCATGTCAACGGCAGCCGATATCTCCACTTTAACCGAAGCGGTCGGTTTCAGGCCGGAAACCTCAATTGAGGATGGTATGAAAAAATTCTGCGCCTGGTATCAATCCTACTACGGCAAAGCCTGATCATGCGTCCCTTGACCATCGTCCATACCGAAGCCTCTTTGGGTTGGGGCGGACAGGAAATCCGCATCTTCACCGAAATGCAGGCCATGCGATCACGCGGCCACCGTCTGTTACTGGCAGCCCAGCCATCCAGCCGAGTTTATCAAAAATCCCTAGAGAACGGATTCGAGGTTTTTCCCTTTACTGAAAAATCCCTTCTTTTCCCTGTGAGCATTCTTCGCTTGGCGGGCTGGTTCCGGAAAAACAGCGTGGATGTCGTCAACACCCACAGCTCCAAGGACGGCTGGATCGGTGGCATTGCCGCACGTCTGGCCGGAGTTCCATGTGTGATTCGTTCGAAACACATTGATGTCGACTATCCCCGGAAATTCTCCAGCCGTATCGCTTACGGCGTGCTTCCCCACCATGTCCTTACAACAAGTCTGAAGATCAAGGAAAAGATAAGCTGTGAACTTTCCATTCCCCCCACTCGCATCAGCAACATGCCCACTGGCATCGACCCTGCGCTCTTTCAGGGACAGGAGGCGATTCTAAAAAAGGAACTCGGCCTTCCCGAAACTACTTCTCTGATTGGCATGATTTCCGTCATCCGCAGTTGGAAAGGACATCGCTTTTTTCTAGAGGCAGCCGCTTCGCTGATGGACAAGTTTCCAGATGCACGCTTTGTGATCGCAGGTGATGGACCCGGCTTGGAAAGGCTCAGAGATACAATCCGCGAACCCCTCTACAGGAACAGGGTCTACAGTCTTGGGCACAGGCAAGACGTCGCGTCCCTGCTGAAATCTTTGGATTTGCTGGTTCTTCCTTCTACAGCACACGAGGGCGTTCCCCAAATTATCCTCCAAGCCCAATTTTCCCAATGCCCAGTGGTGGCAACCGCCGTCGGAGGAATCCCTGAAGTGATCGAAGATGGCATTTCGGGAGCCCTCGTTCCCCCCTCCGACTCCGCCGCCCTGGTTCTCGCCATAAGCACCGCACTAGAACAAAAGGAACAAACCCGTATCATGGCCGACAATGCCCATGCCCGCGCCATGAAGAACCATACGCTACAGATGATGTGCGAACGAACCGAAGAAATTTATCAAAAATTTCTTCTCTAACGCCTCTCACTCGTCAACTCTTCGGCCGTTTGCACCAAGCGCAGGAATTGGCGCCGATATCCTTCCGGATCTGAATCCAATGTTTGTTCCACCAGACTCCGGATCCATTGATTACTGCTCTTTCCCCGGTGCGGGGAATCCCGCAGGATCATGCCGAGGACGGCAACCGACGAGGAAAAGCGGAAGTTGTCCGATGATTTTTTCCAATCGGTTTTGCTGTCCTTGAGCACTGCCTGCAAAAGACTGCTGATGTCCGCATCCGGTTCTTTGTAGCGAAGCTTTAAAGTCATAACTTCACCCGGAGAAGCCGCCTGACTGAGTCAACCGAGAATCTCCGGCTTGGTGCTTTGATATTTCAAGGCATCCACACCAGGGCGAACCGGGGCGCCGACCGGAACAACTTCATAGAGTGCTGTAACGCTGTGACCGGCTCCGACCTCCCCCGCATCCTTGCGGTCATCGTTGAAATCTTCTTTGTTCAAGATCCTGTTCTCGTAACCGATCAAGCGATAAGCCGCGACCTTGGAAGGATTGAATTCGATCTGGATCTTCACGTCTTTGGCGGTGGTTATGAGTGAGCTGTTGATCTGATCAACAAAAACTTTACGGGCTTCCTGGTAGCTGTCGATGTAGCCATAGATGCCGTTATCCTTGTTGGCCAACTGCTCCAAGGTCGCATCTTTCAGCTTGCCTATGCCAAAACCGAAGATGTTCAGGAAAACACCAGTTTGCGCTTCCTGCTGGATAAGCTTGACCAATTCTTCCCGATTACTAACCCCAACATTGAAATCCCCATCCGTGGCCAGAATAACCCGATTGAGGCCTTCCTTATTGAAATGCCGACGGGCCACATCATAGGCCTGACGGATGCCTCCCCCACCATTCGTCGAACCACCAGACTGCAAATCTTCCAAGGCCGCGAGGATTATTTCTTTTTGCTCTGCGGAAGTAGAAGGCAGCACCAACCGTGAATTCCCGGCATAGGTGACCAGAGCCACCCGATCTTTCGGCTTTGAATTCCTAACCAGCAATTACAGGGAATTTTTGACCAGGGGCAGCTTGTTCTCACTCGACATGGAACCGGAAACATCGATTAGAAAAACCAGATTCAACGGGGGCCTTTTCGAAGCCGTCACCTCTCGGCCTTGAATTCCAACAAGCACCAGCTGATGCTCCGTCTTCAAAGGGCAGGAAGCCATTTCCAGGTTGATGGAGAAAGGCGTTTCACCCTCCGGCTTGGCATAATCGTAAGTGAAGTAATTCAACATTTCCTCAATGCGAACTGCCGCAGGCGGCGGCAACCGTCCCTGATTCAAAAACGGCAAAGATTGGTGTAGGAAGCCGTATCCACATCGATGGAGAACGTAGAAAGAGATTCATCACTGACGTTTTTAAAGGCGTTGTCTGTGATCTTTTCATAAGCCTCACTAGCTGTGTTTTGGGGCCGGTAACCATAGACCGTATCAACAAAGCCGCTGAGATCCCGACTTTTTTCATCAGCTGATTTTGCTCCAAATGAGTTAACCATTCGCTTGGAGGCAATAACTGACGAGCGCCCCCGCTTCTTGGAGGCTAGGCCTCGCTTGAAGTATTTGAGGCAAAAGAATCTGTGGGCCCCGCCGATGCAGTTAGCCCTGCACTTCCAGAACTTGATAATTCCTGGGAAGACATTGTTACAACCGGGCTTGCAAAGGAGTGCCAATCGGAAGACTCTTCCAAAACCGGGGCAAGTGACGGAGAGGGGAACATTTCAGCAGATTACTCTACCACTTGTATGTCCTCGGGCTATGCCTGCTGGTCTAAATTCTCCATGAGCCCAACAGTATCAGATAACACCACAGCCATTTCCAGATGTTTGGGCACTGATTTCGATTCGACCAGAGCCGGAACCAAAACCATATCCTTCACAACAAAAACAACTACACTGACCAACAGTAAGGCACAGGAAAACGAAAGTCCCGGGCGATTAAACAGGGTGGTGAAAATTAGAGGCCAGAAATCCGGCTTTCCCTGCTTCTCACCAATGTTATTAGTGATTAGCTGCCGCTGCTCCTTTGTGAGTGAAAACGCTTTCACCTCTTTTTCCAAAGCCTCGCGAAGCTTTGATCTCATGCAGCGTATTTCTTCCATTGCGGCTGCCAACTCCGGATTTTCCGCCAGTTCCCTTTCCAGTTTTACTTTCTCTTTCAGATTCAGTTCGTCGAAGAGGTAGGCACTCAATCGTGTGTCGTCGTGAATGGTTTTCATACGCGGGGGGCCCTGGGCAAGGTGTTGGATTTTCTTACTGCCGCCTGTTCGTGCAGGATCTGGTGCATTTTTTCTAGCGAGCTGTGCAGGATAAACCCAACATTCCCGGTCTTAAGTCCGGTCAGCTCGGCGATTTCTTTGTAGCTCAATTCATGGAGAAATTTAAGGCGAACAACTTCCTGTTCTTTTCTATTCAGTTTGTTTAGGGCCTGTAGGATGCAAGCTTTGTCTTCGTTCCGTTCACTGGTGCTGGCCGGATCGCCCTCGTCCGAGGCCAGTTCGTTCAAGGAAGATTCCGGCTCCCGGGGCCTGTTCTTTCGTTGACGATAGATGTCCAGTGCCCGATTTCAGCAGGCTTTATAAAGCCATGACGTGGGAGGATCGCCTACTTTCCCCGGCTCCTGAAGGCAAAGCTTGAGAAAGGTGTCCCGGGCCACATCCCGGGCCGATTTCAAATCGCCCAGTATGGTCCAGGCATAGTGAACTAAACGCGATTCGTGTTGTTTAAAGCCATCTTTAACCACCCCATTTTTGCTTGTTCCGTGAACTCCATAATTAATGTGTGCTGATGGTGTTACGAAACACCTTGGATTTTCTTAGTCCTTATTTTCACTTTTAGCAGAAATAAAACGGGCGGGACACCGCTTGACGGCTCTAACACGGATAAAACCACCCTATTCCCCCTCTTTTTCCCGCGACAATCATAATGACGATCGTCAATATGATTGTCGCTTTTTTAAGAGGGTTGAACTACGCGCCTTAAGTTTCTGGCTGACTTAGGGTTTCGGAGCAGACGCGACCAAGCGGGTAGATCTTCACATCCACCCCGGGACTGTAACAGACATGTTCAGGTGCTGTAATAACTGTAGGAAGACCGTTTAGCTGGAGAGGGACGTTGTCCCAGCCCTGCAATTCAACCACCGCTATTTCATAGGGCCTGTGCTCCACCCTTCCGTTATAAAGTTGTGTTCCGGACCGGGAAAAAAGCACGTAACGCTCAACCAGAAAATACTCCAAGGTTCCGGACAAGGCAGGGCTCACTTGATGCGGCAGACGATAACGCCAGCCGGACTCCCCTTTTCCCTTAACCGGACTACGGCTGTCATACCGCCAACAGCGATAATCCATGATTCCATTCCGGATCTCCGCTTTTATGCGGGCATGATAATACGGGAGCTTAAAAAAAAGGCGGGCCACCTCCACGGCCAAAGGCTGGTCGCAATCGAGGGAGAAGAACCACACCCCTCTCGTGCCGTCAGGCCCCCTGACGTAGGTCCGGACATTGAGTTCCAAAAAATCCGAAATCCAAGGCAGGGCCGGAAACCCCACCGGCCGGACCTTCTGCATATAAAACGGAACAATCCCAATCCAAGCTTTCCCCTCAAACATATCCGGCTCCAGACCTTCCGGTAAGTAGCCCTTGAGTTTTTCTGGGGCAAGGCTCCAATGGGCAAAAAGCAGATGCCGCCAGGATTGACGCATAACGCTGCAACTATTAGATGACGGCTTCAGACGTCAACGATTCTAACTTATTTCAGCAACGCGTGAAATGATTTTTCCTGAAGTAAGCTTTCTGCTAGGTTGAACCCGTGGCCCTTGCTGTCAAACGTGCACCCGACTTCCCTCCCCGGACTTTTTGCTTTCGCGATACAGCCTGTGTCCTGCGCCTGCTCAAACCAGAAGATGCTCCCGTTCTGCAACGTTTTTTTTACTCTCACACTCAGGAGACCATCCACTATCGCTACGGTTATATGATTTCGGAAATGACTGCCGAGCGGGCCCACAGCCTGGTGGCCGTCGATCAAAGCAGGGACTTCGCGCTCACGCTCTCCAGCGTGGATCATCAGGTTATGTATGCCGTAGGTCGCTATTGTTTAGATCCCGACGGAAAAAAAGCCGAGGTCGCCGTTGTTGTTGCAGAATCCATGCGCCGCCTTGGCCTTGCGCGCCTTCTGATCAAAACACTGGTCAAGGAGGCCGGAAGTCGTGGCTTGGAAGAACTGAACGCCATGGTTCTGGCCGACAACGCGCCTGTGCTTTCCCTGTTCCACTCCCTCAAATTCAAGCGGAAAAACCTTCCGGTCGATGGAAGCATGGAACTGGTGCTGAAGCTTTAAGTTTGTCGGGCGTTTCTTTAAAGCGACATGCTTAGCCTGACTTTTCACCGAAACAGTCGGCAAACACTTCTCAGCGCTGGGTCCACGTTCCGTTCTCCTGCTCAACCCATTCCCCTGGAAAGGCGCTGTCGCGCAAACGACGGGAATACTCCGACACTATATAAGACAAAGGCTTGTTCTGGGCGTCCGCTTCAATCTGGTAAATCTGGCCGCGATCGGCATTCTCCTCCGCCACGAGTTTCTTAGCATACTCTTGATAGGCGGGGTCGGCTGGAAGTTTTTTTACCTCCAACAGGCCATTCTTGGACTCCCCTACCACGCGGTCATTTTTCAGACTCTGCACTTCTGTGATGCGCTTGCGCTGCCGCAGACGGGGGGACGCATCCTGGTTGGCTTCAGATCCGGGTCCTACTATCGTCCCGCCCTCATTCTTGGTCGTGACCTCCACCTTCATATTCACATCAATTTTCACCGGCTCCGGCGTGTCCAGACGGATGGTGGGCGTGCAGGAGGAAAAGAACAGGAGACAGGTGGCTGATGTCAGCATTAATAGAAGGTGGTTTTTCATAGGTATCAATAGGTTAGTCCGGGGTTGTCGCGAAGGTCATTCCACTGCAGGTTAATATTGCGCCGTCCCTGCTTCCCGTCGAGCCGAAGCTGAAATGAACTGAGGGGAGGGGCGAAGGAAATGATGCAGTTTCCAGAGGTATAATCGTAGGACCGGAAGGCTTGCAGGGCAATCCCGGAGAGATCTTTTTTGGTCATGCTCCACTCGCCGGGCAGATTTTTCAGAACATCGTCAATCGCGGTGATCTGCATTTTACCCGGCCCTTCAAGTCGGGCCGATCCCAGCAACTCCAACACCTGCTTGCTCCGTCCCTGCACTTTAAAATCAAAGGAAACCGGGCCATCGAGAAGAAAATTCTCAGGAGACAACAGGCGCGTAATGGGTTCAACATCCACTTTCGTCGCTTCTCCCGAGGCCACCCAGGGAAAGCCCTCCTGAAGAAAAACCTGGGCGTTACCCTTGATATAACCCTGGTAGCTCTTGCCGCCGAATTCGCCGAAGAGCCCTTTTTTATCGAATGTCATACTGACCCACGGCTCGGTCATCCTTAGGCTTTTCCAATCGATATCATTCGCCTTGAGCGTGAGCACGATGTTGCTGTTGTCCTCACCCAGCGGAAGGCTGAAATCCATGACGCCCTCCATGGCTTTAACCTTTAACCCGTATTCGAGGTAATTCAGATTGGTTTTTTCAAAGGTGAATTTGGTGGCGAACTGCATTTTGGAAAAGTCATCCAAGACCACCGGCTGAGCCTTGCTGGAAAACAGAAACGGCAGTGTAATTCCTTTGTCTCCGAAGGATGTGATGACAATCTGACCGTTTTTAACCTCAAAGCTGCTGATGCTCCAAGGCGCTTCCGGTTTAGAAGATGGATCTAAGGCGGCCTGCTCTTTGACCTTATCGACGAAAAGGAAGAGATCTTCTCCGACATAAATCGTGGGCTTTCTGATGTAGACCTGGTCGAGAAGCTGGTTTTGTATCCCGTTCCAGCTGAAGACCAGGCGTATCTGTTCAAAACCCAGAACTGGCATAAAAGGGTCATAAGGCGAAAAAAATTTAAGGTCTTCCAACACTACCACCTGCAGATCGTTGGCCGCTGGATCTTTTTCGGATCCGCCCAGGCGCAGATTTTCCAGCACCAAGGGCGTTACCTCAGCAACCCGGACCGGAAGGGGCGGCAGTCCGGCCCCCAGATTGTCCATGAACAACGTGCCCTGACCCAGGATAAAAAGCTTCACTTTGAAAGGTGTGGTTCTGTTTTTTCCGCCACTGTTTTTTCCCGGCCCTGCGGCCGCAATCAGTTTGCCCAGGAAAATCTGTGCCCCATGGATGCGAACCTGTTCGATTTCGCGCGACGCCAGGCCTTTATAACTCCAACGCAATTCCAAGTAGTTGATACGGGCAAAGTCTCCCACCAGCACATCCCGCAGTTCGATGCCGTTGATGCCCTTGAATTCGGCACGACCCACTTCCACTCGTTGCCCTGTTTGCTGTCCCAGCCATGAAAGTGTGTGACTGAGTTTGGCTTGGCGGAAAAACATCCAGAGCACAACTGCCGCGGCCAGAAAAAGGAGGGTGGTTGAGATCAGAGCCCAACGCGTCCGGCGATGGCTTAGAATCAGGAAAAACCGTGAGACCAGATGAGAAAGGCTACCACGGGAAAGCATCTGATCAGTGTAGGAGAAGCCCCCCCGCTGCCAAGCGAGTTTCTTCAAGGCCTCTGGAAGATCCATGGTGAATAACTTAATTCGCAGTAATTGCCTTTATTTATATTAAGGATATATTTTAAGTCTTAGAGTAAATCAGAACTGAAAAGATCTCTTTGTGAAATCACACCGTCCAACTCTCCAAACATGCCTGATTCTGGCAATGGCCCTGGCCTTCACCCCGCTTTGTCCGGCTGAAGAAGCCGCCAATGGGGCCATGACCACACTGCTCCGCTCCATCGCCATCAAGGATCTCAAATACGAAGGGGCTCCCCTATCCAAAGTCCTTTCCGATCTGCAGGACGTGGCCAAAGCCAGTCTATCGCCCGACAGCAAAATGACTATCAACCTGACCTACAAGCTTCCAGAATCCAAAACCAACAGCCCGCCTCCCACCGTGGATCTTAACCTGAAAAACACCTCAATCTATGAAGCACTGACGATGGTGGGAATGTTGAACGGCCTGGAGGTAAAGATCACTCCTAAGGGCGCGCTCCTGAGCCAGACCGATGGCGCCTCCCCCGGTTCTTGGTAAGAGCTGTGACCGGGTAAAAAAACTTTCCCTACCCACTCCCAACCCGGAAAATTCTCTGAATAAGCTTCAGGTAGTCAGACTGCGTTCTTGCTTCCTGAGTTAATCGCCCTTTAAATTGTGATTGTGTCCACACAGAAGACGACCCTGGCCCAAGATCTGGTTTACACCACCAATTATGTCGAGGGAACCATGTCCATTGCTGACGTCAAAGGCTGGTTTCAAACCCAACTCTCCGTCGCCTGTCTGGGTATCGTCTGTGACAACGGAACCTTCGGCCTGATCAGCCGCAGCCATCTCAGCCAATATCTCACCGGCCAAAAACACGATCCTTCCGTCCTTAAACAAGCCGTTTCCGAAATCATGATCAACAATCCCGTCGTGGTGGATGCCGCCCACGACATCGACTTCACCATGAGCCGCCTGATTCTGAATAAAAGCTCCGATGACGGCTTCTTCAATGATATCATCGTTCAGGAAGCCGGCCATTTTGTCGGATTGATCTCGGTGCGGGATCTGATCATGAATCACCTCGAAAACCTGACCCATCGCCTCACCGCCATGGAAGCCCAACTCGCCGCCCTCGCGAGGAAAAACAAGGAACTCTTTGAAAACAGTTTTCGCCAGGGCCGGATGGAAACCCAATACAAGGACATCTTTGAACAGACCCCGGTTCCCATTGTCGTTTTTGATGAACACGGTAAATTCGTTTCCGGCAACCAACACTTCATTGGACTAGCCGATTACACGGCCAAACAGATCGATACCAAACTGAGCTACCGCAAACTTTTTGAGGGCGATTTCCGCACCCTCTTTGACCAGGAGAACAAAAAGTGGAAGGATCTGTCCCTGCGCGATGAGTCCTCCCAATACAGCCTGGTTCTGATCACCCGGCATGACGAGAGCCTCCCCTGCCAGGCGCTGGCCGATCTCACTCCCGACGGCCAGCACATCATGCTGACCATCATCCAATCAGGACAAAATCCCACGGTCGGCCCCCGGGACATCGTGGAATCCAGGCCCTCAATCACCCATGCCAAACCCCCGGGCAAAATCACTCAGGCCATCAAAATGAAGCTGTCCAACGCCAACGCCATCGGCTTGGCCCGCAGCGTGGCCACCAATCTCATTGATCGCCAGGAAGACATGGATCAGCTCATGCGAAAGCTGGAAACCATCATTGATGTCGCACAGAAAATCGAAACCCGCAGCGAGGAAGTGCCCACTCCCGGAGCCCTGCACAGTGGCCAGGACGAACCCATGCGTGGCAAGCTGACCGATTTCTCTGTTATTGATCTGGCCCAGATCCTGGTGCAGGGAACCAAAACCGGACAGCTCATGCTGCTCCGCCAGAAAGAACCCCGTTACGTCGGATCCATTTATTTCTACTGCGGTGCCATCGTCCATGCCGAAGCCCTCAACAGCCTAAGTGGCGAAGACGCCCTGCCCGCACTTCTGAATATGAAGGACGGCAGCTTCGAGTTTCTCTTCAACCAGAACAGCCCGGTCACCACGATCGACGGAGACGCCATGGGCATCCTCATGGACGCCTGCCGCCGGGCTGATGAGCAGGACTCCAGAGCCTAATCCTAACATCCAGCTGCACACACGATGAAAAAAGAGCTGCGTCTGGTCGTTCTGGGAGGACCCGGCTCAGGCAAAGGAACCCAGGGACAAATCATTTCCTCATTGTTGGGACTGAAACATCTTTCCACCGGAGAATACTTTCGCGACCACATCCAGCGAGGCACGGAACT
>JBBSCO010000065.1:0-14044 GCA_038250235.1 Methylacidiphilales bacterium
AACTGTATGTGCTGCTGCGAAATCCCGCAGTGATGGCGCAGCCCTTATCCGCAAAGGCTGCCCGGGATTTGGTGGTGTCCTATTGGAAAATTCCCAATGTGATGAGGCTGGAAAACGCACCGATCATGGACCAAGTCTGGGCTATGGCGGGCAACCGGGACTACCCTCGGCGGCAGGTCTTTGATGCACGGCTTGGCCTCACTTTGCGTCATGGTGGTGTGACGCATTTTGCCACTTCAAACGTAAAGGATTTTAAGGGTTTGGGATTTAAAAAAGTATGGAACCCTCTGTCGGTATGACCACGGCTTTTCATCGGCTACGATTGATCTGGCTCTGCCTGGCGGGGTTGCTGTGCGCTACGTCGGGGAGCTTTGCGTCAAATCGGGGGCATGATAGCAGTGGTGACGGATTACTTGCCGCAAAGGCAGGAGGTAGAACAATCGCAGACACTTTACCTAAAGGCATAACTGATATTAAAAACGCAAAAGAGGCGTCTAGTGAGGCTTCTAGGATCACGTCTCATCATTCAACTTTTGTAAATCAGTTGTGAGTATCTAAACAAGAGCAGTTGCACGACCTTTTGGGATTGTTCGGGCTGGATTGTTTGGCCTGAAAGGGGGCTAGGGTAACGTGACCATTAATGTATCATATGCCAGCATGTTCCCCGCTTACGGTCGTAACAACCAGATCAAAGAGGCTGAAGCCATGGGTGCCAAAGCCCGGGTTTTTTCATGGGGCGGAAAAGTGATTCCGGAAAAACCGGCTGAGTGATTCAGGCAGTGCATCAAAATAGCGTAAGTGAAGATCATAAAATGACAAGACAGCGACGATGACAATGATGCATTGTCAGGTATGAACAAAGTTCGTCTCGCTCTTATTGGAACCGGCGGTATATCCGCTGCGCACGCCGAAGGCCTAATCGCTCACAAGGACAAAATCGAATGCGTCGCGCTCTGTGATGTCTCGACTGAGAACCTTAAAAAACGCAGTGACCAGCTCGGCGGCGTAGCCGTGCAATACAGCGACTGGAAGAAAATGCTGGCCGAAATGGGTGATAAAATCGACGCGGTGGACATCTGTCTCCCCCACCACCTGCACAGTCCCGCCATCCTGGATGCGGCCAAGGCCGGAAAGCACATCCTTTGCGAAAAACCGCTCTGCATTAATCTGGAAGAAGCCGACAGAATTGTCGATGCGGTGAAAAAGGCGGGGATCATCTACATGTCCGCCCACAACCAGCTCTTTTTTCCCGCCGTCCAAAAAGCAAAGGAAATGCTCGATGCCGGTAAAATCGGGAACCTTATCTGGCTGCGCTCCCAGGACTGCTTCGTTCCGGGTCTCGGTGCCTTCGCCGGCAAGTGGCGCTCGGAACTTAAGTTCCAGGGTGGAGGCGAACTTATCGATACCGGCTACCATCCCAGCTACCGGCTGATGTACCTCGCAGGAGGCGAGATCGAAGCCGTGCGGTCCACCATGGGCCGTTTCCGCCATCCGATCGAAGGTGAAGACACGGCCTCGGTACAGGTGCGTTTCAGCAACGGGGTCATTGGCGAAATCCTGACCTCCTGGGCCATCCCACTTCCCTATGGTACGCACCAGATCCACCTAGTTGGTGACAAAGGTCAGATCTTCGGCTCGGGTAACACACTCTACTATCTTCCAGATGGATTCCAGGAACCAGCCAGTCTCAACCTGCCCGACACCGGCAGTTCCTTCGTCCTACAGATGGCGCATTTCGCCGACTGCATCCAGAACAAGAAACGCCCCATTCATTCCGTGGAAGAAGGCCGCGCCGTTCTCCAGATCATCCTCAACGCTTCGAAAAATGCCGATGGCTGGCAATCCACCGCCCCGGTCAAAGTCTGAATTCAGTATTCCACTACAATGACAAAAAGCACGATCCATCAAACACGCACAGGCTCCTTTCCCATCGGTTTCCGCAAAGGATTTTCCGAATGGCAGAAGGACCTCTCCAGCGTTCTGAATTGGGCC
This sequence comes from Methylacidiphilales bacterium, assembly GCA_038250235.1. Lineage (GTDB taxonomy): Bacteria > Verrucomicrobiota > Verrucomicrobiia > Methylacidiphilales > JAAUTS01 > JAAUTS01. The sequence goes on from JBBSCO010000065.1 coordinate 1,993, forward strand.
AAGGATAACCACTTCAGCCTGGTCGACATCGGACGGGATGCCGACAGCTCCGCCGCTCTTGTCCGCCAGGCCGGCCTCAGCATCGGTTCGGCCGATCTTCTGGTCTGGCAGGACATGATTTCACCTGACGCCGGAAAACGCCGTGATGCCGTAGCCAAGAACAGCGACTACATCCAGGCCGCCACCCGGGGAGGTGCCCTGAATTTCTTCACCGTGATGCTACCTGAAAAACCGGAACTGCCGCGCATTGAGAATTTCGCATTCATGGTAGAATCCTTTGCCCAGCTTGCCCCTGTCCTGGACGCGACAGGTTCCAAGATCGTCATTGAGGGCTGGCCTGGGAATGGGGCCCTGTGCTGCACACCGGAGGGATATCGCGCGTTCCTTAAGGAAATGACGGGCGGTTCTATGGGCATCAACTACGATCCTTCACACCTAGTCCGCATGGGCATTGATCCCCTGCGTTTCCTGCGCGAATTCATCAGCCACGTGTATCATGTACATGGCAAGGACACGCTCCTTTTTCCAGACGCCCTCTATGAGTTTGGCAATTTACAGCCTGCGACCTTTGCCCTGGCCCGTCGTTTTGGCGACCAGGTCTGGCGCTACACCATTCCCGGGCATGGTATTATTTCCTGGGTGGAAATCTTCGGCCTGCTCAAGGAAGCCTCCTACCAGGGCGCGGTCAGCATCGAGCTGGAAGACGAAAACTTCAACGGCAGCATCGAAGGCGAGAAAGAAGGACTGCTTCAGTCAGCCTCCTATCTTTCTGGTGTATAAACTTGGTTGTCAAGCCCTTAGGGTCGCGTCCCAACATCCAACATTTATAAATCAGTTGAACCGTTTCAGCATGAGCATTAACGTGACCTTTTTTTGGGATTGATCGGGCTGGAGCATTTAGCCTGGCTATCCTTTGAGGCCTAGAGTTGCGGGAAATCTATTAAGGGGCAGCGAGGTATTGAAATGCTTTGAAACAAGGTTTGAGACCATTTGAAGCTTGAAAGGAAAGTGGGATGACCTCGCTCAATGTTGATGGTTAGACATGACCCTAAATGCATCTCACCGCCCGGGGACACGGCATCTCCAATGAAAATCATCTCTAATGGCGATGCCGTGCTTGGCGGCATCATTGGAGGTCGCGCCACCAAGCCGCACTGAAAAGTCGGGGATTTGCTTGTCTGGGAGATTCTTGATAGCCTCCCTTTTGGTAAAATCCGGTTCCCACTTCTTCTTTTCTTCAAGCGGAGCCTTCTGTCCCAGGGCAGAATAGGTGATCTGGCTTCCCCGGTCTTCGATGGTTCCTCCCGAAGATTTTTCGCTCTGAAAGCCGGATAAGGCAATGGATTGCCGAAATGAAGCGCTAATTTTTGTTTTTTTTGAATCGGTAAAATCTTCCGAATAGAGCAGTTTCCAATCGGATTCATATGGATGGAATATGGTTCCACAGGTTGGCAGAAGAGATAAGTTTCTAAGGCGTTCGTCCAAGGTAAGATAAACCAGTACCTGCTTCTCAAACTGCTGCCAGGCACCTCCGGAAATGACAGACACCTTCACGATGCCAAGAAGAGTGTTCAGCAGCCTGGCCATTTCGGGATCGATTGATGCCTTACTTTCAGCAAGGGTGACGTCCAGATCAAAAACAATGAGCTTTTTCATGATGGTGGATTCAAAGTTCTTTGCGGATCTTCTTCAATTCCTTACGGCGCGCTTTATCCGCCTTCGGGTAGGTCATGTGGAGTCCTTTCAACTTATCAAGGATGATCTGAGAAACGATCAGGCGGGCATTATGTTTGTCATCTGCCGGGACAATATGCCAAGGCGCTGTTTCCGTGCTCGTCGCACCGAGGCACTTTTCATACGCCTCCATATAGTCATCCCACCGTTCCCGCTCATTGACGTCCGCCATGCAGAATTTCCAGTTCTTGTCCGGTTCGTCAATACGGTCCAGGAAACGCTTGCGTTGCTCATCCTTTGAAAGGTGGAGAAAGAATTTGAGAATGCGCGTGCCATTGCGGTGCAGATGGGCCTCAAGATCCACGATGGATCGAAAGCGTCCCTCCCAAACAGCATTCCCTATGATCAGGTCCTGCGGTAGTTGTTGTCCGAAGAGAAGCTCCGGGTGGACGCGAACGATGAGGACTTCCTCGTAGTAGGAGCGGTTGAAGATGCCAATCCGCCCACGTTCGGGCAGACGTCGGGTAGTGCGCCAGAGAAAATCATGTTCCAACTCCTCCGAGCTGGGCTGTTTAAAGCTGAACACCTGACAACCCTGCGGATTGACTCCCGACATGACATGACGGATGGCACCATCCTTGCCCGCAGCGTCCATTGCCTGAAAGATCAGCAGTAAAGCATGGCGATTGGATGCGTAATGCAGACGTTGCAGCCCGCTCAATTCCTCAACACCCTCCTTGAGATAATGGTGGTATTGTTTCTTCGACTTGTAATAGGACTTCACCAGCGTCGGCCACTCTTTGAGGGTGACTTTTTCGCCGGGCGGCACCCGGAAGTCTTTGGAATTGATTTTGGTCTTCATGCGTTGTTGGGTTGTTCGTGAATTGGAAGAAGCAGCTCTGCTTTGAGTGCTTCGCGCACTTGCGCCAACCGGCCCTCAAACCGGGACTGGTCGTGGGGGGGCTCGCCGGTGCGTTTAGCCAATTCAGTAATCCATTCCACTTGTTCACGGAGAAGTTGCCGCCGATTGGGATCGGACGTCAGACTCGCAATGGTTTGCACTGAATCCAGCATCCGCAGCATCATGCTAAGATTACCCTTGGCTCCCTCCCTGATTTGGTCGAATGCCTCGGACAACAGGCTTTGAAAGCTCGGTCCGACGGCAATCACTCGCAGCGCTCCATCTTCGTAGCGGTGCGATGCGGGGATACTTTGGGTTGCGAGCCGTGCCAGAATAACCGTCAGGTAATCCACGCAAGTCACGGCGGTAGTAGTGTCGTTGACGCCAGGCGAGAGTGCCTTCAACGCCACATCTACAATCTGTCGGATGCCGAAGGCCGCATCTTGTTCCAGTGTGCGATAGCTACTCAAGCTAAAGGTCGCCTGCAGCGCGACAGTCGTCTCAGCGCTCGGCGGATTGTCGAGACTAAGCGAAACCAACGCGGTGTTCTCGACCACAAATTCTCCGATACCTCGCTCCATCCTCACCACGGTTTTCTGTTCGCGTGCCAGGCGCAGGAGGGCACTGTTATCCACGCTCTGAATGTAACCACTCTTCAGGGCCGGAACGGTCTGCCACTTTCCCCCGTTCAGCGGGAGGGAAGATAGGTCATCTGGGTCTTCATCTGCGCCGCTCGCGAGTTGTTTTGGAAACAACCGGTCAATGGCCTCGACGGTTTCATTAGCAACAGACGCAATAATGCTGGAAGCCTGGATCGATGAGGCAACGTGATGAATAAAGAAGATGAGAAGACCCACGCCGCCCACCGCCAGCACGAAGCCGAAGAAGACTGCGAGGTTCGGAACAAATACCCCCTCATCTCCGCCACGAATCGTGCGCAGCACGATCAAACAATACGTAAAAATGCCGCAGAAGATTCCCAGCACAGACTGCGTCACCCGGCTGCTCATGAAGTTCCGCAGAATGCGAGAGGAATATTGGCTCGATGCCATTGATAGTGACACCAAGGTCATGGAGAACGTAACCCCCACCACCGACATCATCGAACCGGCAATCGTGGATAACATCCCCCGTGCTCCCTCAGCTCCCGCACCGAATAAGCGAGGCCATTGAGCCAGCCAGAGATCACTCTCATGGGAGTCCACGTCAATCACAGCAACCGCGAGCATAACGCTGGCCGCGACGATCAGCGTGGGGGTAAACCAAAGATTTGACCGCAGATTGCTCCAAAGAAGTTTAACTTTTTTCATGGATCAGTTTTCTCTGTTGCCGGGTTTAGAGGAATTAATGGGACGAACACTGGTGCTCTTACCCAATAGATTCTCGTCCTCGTTCACCGGCTTGGCTTGTCGGGCCTGCTCCTCAAGAATTCCAGACTCGTTGGACAACCCCGCTTCCGCCTTGGTGGACACTGCATCCAATTCCTCCGAACGCGGTAACTCGCCGGATGATTTAAGCGGAACAGAGTCCTTCGTTGGCTCTTGCTTTGTGTCGAGCATGGTGACAGGAACACCGCGCGGGAATACGACTTCCCGCGCCTCGTCCGGCATGCTGATGCCGTGTTTTTGAAACGCGCGTTTCACGAGCCGGATGACGGAAGACCGCACCTTGAGCCAACTGTGTTCATGGCCATTGATCCAAAAGTAGATCCTTAAATTGACGGTCGCTTTACCTAGATCGTCCGCCAGCACCCAGGGCTCTGGCTCTTTCAAGACCGCCGGATGATCCAGCAGCACGTTCAAGGCGACCTCCTGGGCTTCATCAATCGCGTCGTCGTAACCGATTCCAACGACAAAGTTCTCGCGCCGGTTAGGAGTAGCAGTGAAGTTTTGAAGCGTGCTCTTGTAAACGGCGGCGTTGGGGACCTGCACGAGATTTCCGTCGGTAGTCAGCAGCACGGTAGTGCGGACATTCAACTGCTGCACATAACCGGTGACTCCGGTGATTTCAACCAAATCCCCCGTTTCAAACGGTCGCTGGATGCTCAGGAAGATGCTGGCTAAAAAGTTCTCGGTGATGTCCCGGAAGGCAATGCCGACCGCCAGGCCGACCAGGCCGGTTCCGCCGACGATGGTCAAAGCCAGTTGGGTCAAACCGGAGACCCTCAGGACGATATAGGTGCCCACAAGAAACACGATCACGCCCAGGCCCCCTGCGAGGACGCCACGCAAAAGTCTCGCCCGGACACGTGAGCCGAGAAATTTCCGGGTGCCGCGGGCTGTCAACAAACCGGCCCCCGCCGACAAGGCCAGAATAAACAGCGCGAGGATGAGAAACGGGAGGGAACGGATGAAATCGTGCAAAAGTCCTGACAGCCCACTCCTCGCTGCTCTGAAGTCCCAAGCGGACGGCTGGGACACTTCGATCCGGTTGGCCACGGCGACCACGTCCTGGGTGTTGCGGGCCAGGTCACCCGCCCACTTCTTGACCTCATCACTGTCAGCCTGGCCACTGAGAAAAACAACGCCGTCCTCAACGTTGACTTCTGGAACATTGAACCAGCCGGTGGCCTCCATAACGTTCTGGAGGCGCTTGCGGATTTCCTCATCGTGGGCGATAGGCTGCACGGCCACTTTTTCCGGTGCGGGAGAAAGATCCTCTTTCTTGGGGGCAGGTGGATTCTGCAACCCGACCGCGTCTCCTTGCGCCATGACCAGCGTGGTTACTGTGCACCAGCAGAGGAAGATCAAAAATGCAGCCATTCTTCTCATAAACTGCCTCCTAATTCATTTCTTCCAAAGATCGGTTGAGGGTCGTCCGTAAAGTCGAAAAATTCGAGCCGCTGACTCGAGTCGGGACTCTTCGACGACGGTCCGGCGACAAGCAGGGCATGGCGAGGTTCGATTTCGAAGTCTTCAAGCCACTGCTGAGCAAAGTCCCTCCAACACGCCGGCTCAGCGGCCAGATCGTGTGGGTGGATTCCTGCGCAAAAGGAAAGCCCCTGGAGGATGGCGGGGTCGAGCCCGGCCGCGACGACCCATACGGGGAGGCGGGAACGTGCCACGGTGCGTGCGGTCTTGCCGCTCTCCACGGGCACGATCACCGCATCACAAGGCATCAATTTGATCGCCTGGTCCACCAGAAGTGCCTTGCGAAGGGAGCGAGGGACTTCGCTGTTCGGTGCTGCGGCCCGCTCCCTCTGGCGATTCGCCTCGCGGTAGGCCTCGGTCGGCGTGGCGATCTTCGCAAGCATCGCCACTGCCTCCACGGGAAAGCGACCGATCGCGGATTCACCCGACAACATCACACAGTCGGTTCCGTCGAGAATTGCGTTGGCCACGTCTGTCGCCTCCGCTCGGGTCGGTAGACGGCTTAGAGTCATGGATTCGAGCATCTGCGTCGCGGTGATCACGGGCTTGGCGTGCGCGAGTGCTCTCGCCATGAGTCGCTTTTGGGTCACAGCCATCGTCTCGATCGGGGTCTCCACTCCTAGATCGCCTCGAGCAATCATGATTCCGTCACTGGCGCGCAGGATGGCCTCAATGTTCTCCAGCGCTTCGCGGCGCTCGATCTTTGCGATGAGGAACGGCGATCCTCCGAGTTCGGAGGCCGCCGATCGCACGGCTTCGATGTCTGCTGCAGTCTCAACGAAAGACTGGCTGACCGCATCGACCCCCTGCCCGAGGGCGAAGGCCAGGCACTCGCGATCCCTTTCGGTGAAGGCGCTGATGCCGAGGGAAATTCGGGGTAGATTCAGTCCCTTGCGGGAACTGAGTTGGCCGCCGACCTCCACTGAACAATGAACGTCGTTCCCCTCAATCCGGTTCACGAGAAGCTGAACCAGTCCATCATTCAGGAAAAGGCGGTCGCCGGTCTTCACGACTCGGGGAAGAGGCTCGAAGCTCATTGAAACCCGCTGACGGTTGCCAATGGTATCCTCGCTTGTCAGAATGAAGGATTCTCCTGCGTGGAGTTCAATCGGGCCTGGCTCGATCAAGCCAAGACGCATCTTGGGGCCGGGAAGATCAGCCATGATGACGACCCGGCGCCCCACGGTGCGGCTTACGGCCCGTACGCGCGCGATGATCTCGCCGTGCTGAGCGAAGTCACCGTGCGAAAAATTCAACCGCGCCACATTCAATCCGGCACGGATCATTTGTTCGAGGATGGACGGGTCCATCGAAGCTGGGCCGATGGTGGCGACGATCTTCGTTTTGTTCTCCGGTAATTTCATGATTCGTTTTCGTTCGACAGGGACGTCCTTTGTTTATCGCTGATCAGCCCGGACGCATCTCCCAGCGCCATGACCGGGGTGCTTGGCGCACTCCACCAAAGGAAGCCTGACAATGCCGCACGCAAAACATGGGGGTGGTGGCAGGTCGCCCGTCGCACCCGTAAATGCAGGAACCAAAGACTCGAATGAAGGCTGCTCCACAAATGTTCAAGTTTATTCATGATTCACCTCCAGGGCTGGCGGCGGTTAATCGGTCCGACTTCCCAGTTCCTTTCGCCCGGACTTCCGCCTGCGCTGCACAAAAGCAAATTCCGAACACTCCAACGCAGCTTGAAAGATAAATCCACAGCAGGAACGCCGCGACCCCGCCGAGTGTACCGTAGAGCACGTTGAAATTCGCGAAGTGGATCGCGTAAAGCAGGAACAGCCATTCACCAGTCCAGACCAAAGCCGTTGCCGCCAGCGCACCGATCCACACTTCGGAGAATCGGGTGGGCCGGTTGGGGGCCAGCCTGTAAATCAGCATGGCCCCGCAGAACAAAACGAGCCAAGGTAGAAGATTCAGCATTAAGGGAACGCTCCAATGGGGAATTTCGAGATAGGCGGCGAGCCAGCGGCGGGCCAGCCGGGCGACGCCCGGCAGCAGGATTCCCAGAAAGGCTGCGCTCAAAGTGATAGCGAGCAATCCGAGGCTTTTCAAAGGCAATTGCCACCAGTTGTAGGTGGGAGACTGCCAGATGCGGTTCGCGGTCCGAATCAGGGTTCGCAGGAATTTCAGGGAACTCCAAATCAAAAGCGGAAATGCTGCCAGGCTGATCTCCCCGCGCTTTGCCAACACGCCGTGAATATTCGCCATCACACCGCGTTCCTGCTCGCCGGTCAGCGGAACGTATCTTTCGATCCACTGGATGACCTCGTTCGTGGCTACTTCCCGTTCCACAAACAAGGATACTGCGCTCACCAAAAGGAAGACCAGCGGCAGTAGTGACAGCAACAGGTAATAGGCAAAAGCGGCTGCTCGCTGGTCGCCATCCACCTCCGCCCAGCGCACCCGTGCCTGTTTGATGGTTCGCCACCATTTGGATTGCCCTGTGTTATGCAACCATGTTCGCATTATTATTAATAAATGGACGGAAGCGGGTGCTCCCGGAGCGAGATGCGGTTGGTAGTAATCCTTTCTCGATCATTATTTTCGTACTTGGTAACCTTCTATTTTCTCTTCACTGGCCTGCCACGAGGTTTCGGCGGACGCGGATAGTACGGCCCGGGGGATGGCTTTGGCACCCTTGGTCTACGGCGACCCGGCGGTTTCGGTTGTTTCAACCTCATGGTCATAATGGTTCCTCGCTTTTATTTAGTTTCGAGTTGATTCGATACGTTTAGGAACTTCTTCGTCCGGTCTAGTGGTTGTTCAACTTACCCAGTTCGTGATCGAGTAATTTTTCCAATTTACCCGCCGCACCATGGACGGCCTGCTCGATGTGTTCCGCCTGGTTGGTTACGACGACGGGCTGCATCCCTTCCAGCCGTGCTTCCATCACGCAGCGTTTGTCGGTGCCCCCTTTGTGGCTGCTATTTTCGTCGCTGAGATGTACTTCGACGCGGGTAATCTGTTGGGTGAAGCGCTCCAACGCACTCTCCACCACGGCCTGCGTCTGTTGAGTCAATAGGTCGCTGCCTTCAATGTTGTTGTCCGTGTTAATCTGGATTTTCATATTTTTTGTTGGTTGGCATGGCCAACCTGTTGTCATCGTTAAAAGCGGCACGTTGCCGCTGCTCCCGTTGTTGTTGGCATCCGGTCGGAGGGAATCACCACGACTCGGCCACCAGTCTTGAGTACCCATTCGCCAAGATCATCCAGCACATCATCCGCCTCGGGATGGCTCAAATCCTTGAACTCCACTTCTCCGGTCGCGCCGTCGATTCGCCCTGGAATCTGTCGATCCGCCTCAATCAGCAGGGTGGCGATGCGCCCGGCCACTGCGGCTGCCGCCACCTGTTTCACGTCGTCCTGGCCGAGCCCTTTGGATTTGGCCAGCGCAAATTCATCCGCCAGCGCCGCCAGCCTCGCTTGATACTGCGGCTGGAAAATGATCCATCCTTGTTCGCGGAACTCCGCCATCGGCAGCGCGTCAGGATGAATTTTTAATCCTTCATCCAACAGGAAAGGGTTCTGGCTAAGCTTGCGGAAATGACCTTGATGTTCGGGCAGCGTCGCGAGAATCAACGGCAGTCCCGAAGGTTGCGAATGTAATTCGAGAATCGCGCGATCGACCCTGCGAAAGAACCGTTCCGCATCGTTGTCCATCTCATCCTTTTTATCTCCGTGCCCGTGCCGCATGGCCACGCTCGAGCCGCCCGTTCCTCCATAAGAAGCGACGGTCTGATGTGGCTCTGTCAACTCCTCGCCCAATGCTTCCTTAAGGGTGCGAGGCACTCCGGGCGCGAGAGCAATTTCATCAAGCGCGTCGCGATTGCCCTCGAACACTTTAATCTCGTGCAGATTGAGCGCTAGCACTTGATAACGATCCGAAGATTGCAAAAATCTCAAAAGCGGTTTGATGTGAAAACTGTCGGCGACCACAGCGAGCTCTGGCGTCGTGCGTTGCAATCCCAAAACCTGGAATAATCCTGGTGCCCCGAACACAGCTAAGCCATCTGTGGCGTGATTCCAGAAACCATGATCATGAGAAAGCGCCTCGAACGGTTCCAGTAGCGGACGAATCTCCTCCGGCGAGTATTTTTTCTGCAAGGACTGATCGAGCTCCTTGAGTAAATTGCGAAAGCGGATCGGGTCTTGCTGATTGCCGGGATGATGCCGGTGCGTGGGCAGATAAATTGAGAGGCACGGCGATTTGTGAGTGCCTAACAGCGAAGCGCGAAAGTCTTTTGTGAGTAGGTTCATAATTTTTTTGACAGTTTATTTTTATTGTATCCCTTTTCAAGGGAGGCATTCAGTGGGATTACTTCTTATCCCGGAAGATCAGCCAAACGATACCGGCTCCTATTAGAAGGGCAGGAATGGGGTTGTTCCGGACAATTCTTAGGATATCCGCGGATTTTTCAGCGACGGCTCCGCTTTGTGCTGTTAGCTTGCTATCGAACCAATCCATCACCCCGTTGATGATGGCACGTGGGCGGAGGCGTTCGTCTAGCCGTCCGAGAGTTTGCTCCATGTCGACGCGGGTTGCGCGGATGTCTTGATGAATCTCGCGACTATTTCGGTTGTCTTGTGGCTGTGTGGAGGTATTCATTTGATCTGGTTTTTGATAAATTCTTTGTTGTTCCTTAGCGATTCCATGGTGCGTTCCGGCACCAGGTTCGCGGTTTTTAGCTTATCGAGCGCCTTTTTCACGAGTGCCGCACTGATCAGCCCGACTATGATCGCGACGATCGCGAGGCCGAGGAAGTGCGCCAGCGCCAAGGGAAGGCCTGCCGTAACCAAGCCCTCCGCGATGAGAGAGCCGAAAGCGATGAGGAGGATGACGAGCGCCGCATATCCCACCAGGGCTCCAGCTACCAAAAAACCGATGTTTTTTCCAATCATGGATAGTTCCTCGGAAATTTCCGTTTTGGCGAGGGCTACTTCGTCACGGATAAGGGACGTGCTATCGTCCCGCAGTCGCTTTAACAGATCACCTATGGAAGCTTGGTCGTTCATGAATTGGCCTGGGTGGGGATTTCAGGGGCCGTTACCGGCATGCGATGTCCGGGATAATGCCGATGCGTGGGTTGATAAAGCGAGAGGCATGGCGGTTCGTGAGCACTTGAGAGCGAAGCGCGGGAGTCTTTTGTGAGCAGGCTCATAATTTTTTAGAAGGACTGTTTTTGTTCTTTTCTTAAGTGTGGTTCATTCATAGGGTTGTTGCATCTCCCGGCAAAAACTCTGTTAGCGTGATTTTTCTGGGAATTTTTCGCTCCAATATCCTTCGCGTTGATAATGTTGATGAAGTAGGGCCTCATAATCCCGGGTCAGCAGGGATTCCTCCGTGTATTCGGGGCACTGTTTGATGGCTTCGCGGGAAAGATTGACAAAGACTTTTCGCTCCTCCCAACTGAGGCTCTCTATCCACTGCGGTGAAACCAGGACTTTTTTCCCCGGCCACCAATTTTTTGTGTCAACGACCAGATAACGGATCGCCCACGTCTCATCATCAATGATAAAATCCTCGACGTGGCCGATTTCGCCGTCCACCGCCTGTATGTGATGACCGTGCACCGCGTCGGTGCTGCGCAAATGCGGATCCCACGCGTCCTCCTGAGGGGTATTATTATTAAGCTTATCATTGGCGCGTCCTTCACGGTTAAGCATCAACTGCGGATAAAGGCCCCAACGGAAAGGTCCCATCATATAGGACGGGTAATCGTAGTAGCTGTAGTATTCCTGTTCGAACTGCTTGGAAACAGGTTTGTCACTGTCCAGCGAGGGACTACCCTCAATCTGCTTTTTCGTCAGATTAACGGCGATGTGTTCTTCGGCTTTGATCGCAGCGACCAGCGCATAAGGGGAAATCAGAACCTGCCGGCCGGTAAGCCAGCTTCCGGTGTCGGCGACCAGGTAACGGATCGTCCAATGGTGGTCATCAAAGTAGAATTCTTTGACCTTTCCGAATTCTCCGTCGAGACTATCCAGCTTGTATCCCTTTAGTGTTTTTACTTTGTTTAGCATAATACTTTTTATTTTGGGTTTTGCTTTTTTTCGTTAATTGCGTCGCGTTTTCAAAATGGAATGTCCGAAAACCCTTTTGCGTCGCGCCAAGCGCGGATCAACTATTTAAATATGGGCGGGCGATGTCCGTTATGCTATAGGGTCTTCACCCCAGAATAACTAATCTTGAAAGGATGCCTATTTTACTGATCAAAGATTATTTATCGCGTCACTGTATTCGCCACAGCGTGCGGCCCGATTGCAAGCGATCCGATGAAGCAGGGCCTCCTTGGCCGCAGGCACGTTGGCGTCCTTTTCCAGATATCCATTCTTCTCGGATGGAGTGGATTCCGCGATTTGGCGTGTCCGGTTGAAGTTATCACCTAGGGGGAAGACCGCGGATACAACAAAAATGTTTTTCATTGAAATGCCCCACAATTGGAAAGAGACGACAAACCGCGTAAGGCGGGGCGGACGGGAAGTCGTCCCTCCAGAGCGTATTGGATAAAAGGGCAGGGTCTCCACGGGGACTCTTTGAGATGATCGCCACGGCGATTCTCCGATCAGTTCTCCCTGAATGAGCGAGATTAATGTA
>JBBSCO010000066.1:0-13944 GCA_038250235.1 Methylacidiphilales bacterium
AATCGCATCGTTTATCAGCGTTCCATTAAGAAAGGTTCCGTTCAAGGATCCCAGGTCAATCACACGGATCTGGGTTTCAGTCAACAGAATGGTACAATGCCTTCGTGAAACCGCCTCCGTCGGCAGATGCACATCACATTCCGAAACTTTACCCAGAAGGTTATCTCCCGGATGAACAGAAAAGGTGTGGCCATCCCAGGATCCTCCCACCACCGTCAGCGAAATTTCATATTGATTGACCAGCCCCTGCCATCTGATGGGACGCCCGAATTTCTTCTCCAACTTTTTGCGTTCAATCAGCCGGGTTTCTTTGCGTGTAGGATTTTCAAAGAGGGCCTCTATAAGAAACTCCTCAATAAAGCAGTTCAGGTTACCCTCCCCGTGATTCAATTCTTTGCTTTCTGAAATCCAGGAGTCCTTCAACGCAAACATGGACAAAAGCGCCGCCTCCCCCTGCTTGTCCTGGAAAGTTGCGTGTAAAATTTTCCGGTAGCTTAGGTATATCCGTCCCTCGGCCCCGTAAGTGTGCACATGCACGCAAAGCTCCGAAGGCTGAAGGCTGAGCGCCTGTAAACGAGTGAAGAGTGATTGGTTTAAGACAGTTTTCATGCCTGCACTTAGTGCAGGAGGCATGCCATAAAAAAAAATTCAGACTCAAGTATCTTATTATCAGCGACTTAAAAAATTTAAACTCCAGGCCGGTTCGATAAAATTGAAAGTTGAATTAACAGTCTGTCAACCCAATTGACAACCGTTGAAACGGACAAGAAGCCTCCTTCAGGTGATAACGTAATGTTCGAGTTTTTCCTGCACGGTGGGGCGGGATACACCCAGAAGTTTTGCCATTTGCGAACGGTTGCCACGAGTGGTCCGGCTCATCTGGGTATAAAGCTCCTTCTCGACCAATCCCAAAAGAGCCGGCCATGCAGTGGGGATTTTTTCCGCTTGCACCTGCCGGATAATATCCTCAACCAACGCTTTCAGCGAATCACCATTCTCCTCCCCGGCAGACTGGGAAGCGTAGCCGTTTTCCAAACCGGTCTGCCCCAGATGGTGCTGGGTGATCAAATGCCCCCGGGCCAGAAGAATAAGTTCACTGACCGCATTTTCCAACTGGCGGATATTCCCCGGCCAGTGACGTTGGCTCAGAGCTTCAACCACCTCCTTGCTGATCACCGAGCGGGGAAACCCCAGCTCAGGTCCGTGCCTGGCAATAAAATAACGAATCAGATCCGGTATGTCTTCAGTCCTCTCCTTCAGTCCCGGAACTTCCAATGTAATTACCGCCAGACGGTAAAAGAGGTCTTCCCTGAATTTTTTCTCTTTGACCGCTTTGGCCAGGTCATGATGTGTCGCAGCGATCACACGGACATCGATTGAAATCAGATCTTTGCCGCCCACCCGTTGGATTTCCTTTTCCTGAAGAACCCGCAACAACTTGGCCTGGGTACCCAGTGTCATCTCCCCAATTTCATCCAGGAAGATCGTGCCCGTGTTGGCCTGTTCGAAACGCCCGATCCGCTGCCTCTCTGCACCGGTAAAAGAACCTTTTTCATGACCGAATAGCTCACTCTCCAGAAGGGTCTCTGGAATGGCGGCACAATTGATGGTGATAAAAGGGTTTTTGCTTCGTTTGCTGTGATGGAAAATGGCTCTGGCGACCAACTCTTTTCCCGATCCGGTCGGCCCCTGAATCAGCGCTGTCACCGGGGATGCGGAAATCTTGCCAATTTGCAGGTAAAGATTCTGCATGACGCGGCTCTTGCCAACCATCGAGATCTTCGACACATCCGCCACCCCCATGGCGACAGGTTCGACCGCCATCCGATGGCTGTTGGCCGCCGCCGTGACCACATTGACAAGCATCTTGACGTCAAACGGCTTGGAAATAAAATCGAAAACCCCCAGTTTTCCCGCCTCCACCGTCGTCTCTATGGTGCCGTAACTCGTGGTCAGAATAACCGGCAGAAGAGGCTTCTTTTGATTCAGGGTTTTCAGCAGTGCCAGTCCATCCATGCCCGGCATGCGGAAATCCGTCACCACCACATGAAAATCTTCTTCCAGGGCCTTACGCAGTCCTTCCCTGGAATCGGAAACCGCCTCGACTTCAAACAGGGGATCACTGGCCGTCAGGGCAGTTGCAATCATCTCACCAATCGACGCTTCGTCATCAATCACCAAAATGCGCGAGGCGCGTTTGATTTTGGTCGTCACTGTTGCCAAGGATAACAGTAAATAGTTTGAATGACTAGCAAAATACAGATCAAAATCTGAGGGCATAACGCCGGAACGCTTCCTGAATCTCAGTTCCCAGGGCCACTTCGGGTTTGACATGGGGAAAGCTCCACCAGGGAGTTAACCCCACCAGGTCCGAGCAAACCTGAATCTGGCCGTCTGTCTTCTTTCCGGAGGCAATTCCAATGGTAGGTATATCAAGAATTTCTGTCATACGCTCCGCCACCTCAGCGACGACGGCCTCCAGCACTATGGAAAACAATCCCTCTTCCTGCATCAGGAAGGCATCTTCGATCAGCCTGTCGGCTTCGGCCACAATCTTCCCCTTCTTCCTGTAGGCTCCTTCCTCCAGAATATGCTGGGGCAACATACCCAGATGGCCCTGCAATTGGATCCCCTCCCTGCGGATAGCCCGGATCTGGTCGTGAATTTCCCTGCCTCCCTCCATCTTCACCGCATCTGCTCCTGCAGAAAGGAGACGACGGGCATTGGTCAGGGCCTGTTCAGAGGTTTCATAACTCTGGTAGGACAAATCGGCTGTAATTAACGCCCTCTTCCTGGCCCGCGCCACCGATTCCGTGGCCCGCACCATGTCGTCCATCGTCACCCGGGTTGTATTTTCGTGCCCCAAAACAACCATACCCAGAGAATCCCCCACGTGCAGAATATCAACTCCGGCCTCGTCCAGATGCCGGGCCATGGGATAATCGTAGGCCGTAACGGCAAAAATGGGCCGCTGCTGCTTCCAGTTGCGGATGTCATCCGTGGTTATTCGAGTTTCCGGCATACCTGATCGTGACTCCCAAGCTTCAACTCTTCAAGGAGAACCCTCACGGAACGGTTCTGGGTCGGCAAAACAAGTTCGGGTCGAATTTCGCTCAAGGGCTCCAGTACGAACAAACGTTCCGTCATCCGTGGATGGGGCAGAACCAAACGCATCGTCCTCATTTCCAGATCCTCCGCATATAGAATATCCAGATCAACCGGCCGGGGACTGTTGCGCGCACGGACTTCAGCCCGTCCCCGCTCTTTTTCATAGGCCTGTAGTTTTTCCAGCAAATAGATCAGCCCGTCACGGAAGGAGATTTCCGCAACAGCATTGATAAACTCCGGCGAGCCCGGAGGACAGCCCAGTGGTGTACTGCTGTAGAGGGACGATAGAACTGCTCCGGGATCAAGTTGACGTAAAAAAGAGAAGGCCTGATTAATCTCTATGCGTGAATCACCAAGATTAGAGCCCAGTGCAATGCCAATTCTCATGTTTCATCCCCGGGCTCTCTATCCACTCACTTCATCTCAGGTGTAATGCAGGAACAGAATAAATTCCTGTCGCCATAGACATTGTCCACACGACCCACCGGGGGCCAATACTTGTTTGCTCGGATCCACGGCACAGGATATGCCGCCTGCTCACGGCTGTAGGCACGCGACCACGTATCGCTGATCACCACCTCCGCTGTGTGCGGTGCCTTTTTCAACGGGTTGTCCAGTTTATCCATTCTTCCTGCTGCAATCGCCTCCATCTCGGCATGGATCGCGATCATGGCCTCGATAAAACGATCCAGTTCCGCCTTGGACTCACTTTCTGTCGGCTCCACCATGAGGGTTCCCGCGACAGGCCAGGACATGGTCGGGGCATGGAAGCCGTAATCAATCAGCCGCTTGGCCACGTCTTCGACCTCAATACCTGCCGTAGCTTTAAAACCTCTCAGATCCAGGATACATTCATGTGCCACCCTCCCCTGTGTGCCTTTGTACAAAACAGGGTAAAATGCCTCCAGTTTATGGGCCAAATAGTTGGCACTCAAAATAGCGGTGGCCGTGGCCTGCTTTAAACCCTGCCCGCCCATCATGGCAATGTAAGCCCAGGAAATCGTCAGGATACAACCGCTTCCATAAGGAGCTGCCGAGACAGGACCGACCTGCCTGCTCTCATCCGCCACCTCCAAAGGATGTCCAGGCAGATACGGTGCCAGATGTTGAGCCACGCCAATCGGTCCCATGCCCGGCCCACCGCCGCCATGCGGGATGCAAAAAGTTTTGTGCAGGTTCAGATGACAAACATCCGCCCCGATGGCACCGGGACTGGTCAGCCCGACCTGGGCATTCATATTGGCCCCGTCCATGTAGACCTGGCCACCCGCCTCATGGGTGAGTCGGCAAAGTTCGCGGATTCCCGTTTCAAAAACCCCGTGTGTCGAAGGATACGTAACCATGCACAGTCCAAGCTTCCCATGGTTTTCGGCTAGCTTTGTAATGTAATCAGCCATGTCGATGTTGCCCTGGTCGTCGCAACGCACGGTTACCACTTTGAACGCAGCCATGACTGCAGATGCAAAATTGGTGCCATGGGCCGACTGTGGAATCAGACAGACATCCCGTTGTTTGTCCCCCCTGGCTTCGTGGTATTTTTTGATGGCCAACAAACCCGCATATTCACCCTGGGAACCGGCATTGGGTTGCAGCGAAATCGCGGAAAACCCGGTCAACACCGCCAGCCAATCCTCCAGATCTTTCAGCAACTCATGATAGCCTGTAAGCTGCTCCTTCGGCGCGAACGGGTGGATTCTGGAAAAACCGGGCCATGTCACCGGATACATTTCCGCCACGGCATTCAGCTTCATGGTACAGGAACCCAATGCAATCATGGAGTAGGTAAGGGAAATATCCTTGTTCTCCAGCATCTTCAGGTAACGCATCAATTCCGTTTCCGAATGGTGGGTGTTGAACACCGGGTGGGTTAGATAACTGCTGCTGCGTAGCACCTTCGGCAAATACCAATCCCGGTGTTCAGGAAGGTTTGGCACTAGCCTTCCGCTAAAGACATAGGCCAGATCCGCGAGATCAGCTTCCGTGACTGCCTCATCCAGTGTCACCCCAAGTGTTTGCTCATCGATACGACGAAGGTTGAGCTGCTTTTCCTCGGCCCGCGCCAGGATTTCCTGCAACGCTTGGTTTTCCGTGCTGACCGTGATAGTGTCAAAAAAATCACCCTTACCCAGCAGGAAGCCCTCACTCTTCAGGAATCCGGCGAGTTTGGCGGTCTGCTGATGGATATAAAGAGCGATGGCGCGAAGTTGTTCCGGTCCGTGGTACACGGCATACATGGAAGCAACCACCGCAGGCAGCACCTGCGCCGTGCAGATATTGCTCGTGGCTTTGTCACGCCGGATGTGTTGTTCACGCGTCTGGAGACTCAGACGCATGGCGGGCTGACCGGAAGAGTCTTTGGATACTCCGATCAAACGTCCTGGCATGCGCCTCTTGTGCTCGTCCCTGGTGGCAAAGTAAGCTGCATGAGGCCCGCCGAAACCCATTGGCATACCGAAACGTTGGGTCGTTCCCACCGCCACATCCGCCCCGAACTCACCCGGAGGCTTCAGCAGTAGAAGACTCATCAGGTCCGCTGCCACAACCACAAGTGCCTTGTGTTCATGGGCTCTGAGAATAAAGGATTCATAGTCATGTATTTGCCCCCGCGTATTGGGATATTGGAGCAGGAAGCCGAAAACGGCGCGATCAAAGCTGAACTCCTCCGGGTTTCCCACAATCACAGGTACTCCGAGTGCCCCGGCACGGTTCCTAACAACATGAATGGTCTGGGGGTGACAATCCTCCGCAATAAAGAAAGTCGGATTGGATTCTTCACCCTCCCACGCTCCCTGACACATGGCCATCGCTTCAGCGGCTGCGGTTCCCTCGTCCAACAGGGAGGCGTTAGCAAAGGCAAAACCCGTCAGATCGCTGATCATGGTCTGGTAATTCAGGAGTGCTTCCATGCGGCCCTGTGATATCTCCGCCTGATATGGCGTATAAGCCGTGTACCAACCCGGATTTTCCAGAACGTTGCGCTGAATGACCGGAGGCAGGATCACTTCGTGATAGCCAAGACCCAGATACGACCGATAAATCCGGTTCCGCTCTGCCATCGACTTGAGTTTATTCAATGCCTCGAACTCACTCAAAGCTTCCAGCCCTGACAAAGGAGTGGGAATGCCGATATCCTGGGGGAGAACCTGCTCCAGAAAACTTTCGAAATCCTCTGCGCCAATCTCGCGCAACATGTCCGCAATTTCCTCAGGACTGGGTCCGATGTGACGATTACGAAAAGAGTCAGGATGCTGCGAAACAGTCAATGAAGTGCGAAGAGTGGTGTGCATGAAGATAATACAATACTCCGTAATAAAGAGTATCACCCCGCATTTCAAAAAAAATCCTACCCCTCACCCAAATTCTTTTTTGAACTGGCTAGACTCTTGGGAACTAGGCTGTTGTCCTTGAAGGGTTTACAGATTCTTTAACCGCTTGAGGTTTAAAAAGAAACAGACCGCCAATCCGGATTATTTCTTCGCTGACCGTTTGACATAGTCAACTACAACCGCCTGCTCATCTTTGGCCGACCACACCACGCGCAAAAAGTCCGCCGGATGAATATCGTGCTCTGTAAGAAATTTCCGGTCGCCACCACAACCAAACATGATTTCAGGAGCCATTTCCCCCCGCAACTTCAGCCTGGCTTTTTCCATGATGCGGGGAAGCCATTCGATGCCTTCAAGCTTGTCAGTTTTGGGCGGCAGCCGATCGGCTGTAACGATTTCGACGGACTTTTTGCCTTCCTGAATCGTCAAAAAATAGTCACGCCGCGCCGCAGTGACCAAAAGCGCCGTCGAAAAATCCGGATCCCCGTGGTTGCAGGCGTCCTCGGCAAAATCGTAGATTTCCTGGGCTGTTGCCCCGATGGAATCAAGAAATGCTGTCTCCGACCCGTCAAAATAGGTCCCGGATCCGCGCTGTTCTTTCTGATAAAGTTCCAGGGCTTTGTCGTAAAGGGTTTTGAATTGTTTGGTCCAATCGTAATGACTCATGCCCGTAAACTAGCCTTATCCCCCACGCGGTCAAATACGGAACCATTAGGGCAGTATTCTTTTTTTCCTGTCGGATCAACTTTGCATCGCGAAAGGCCGGGCAGTTTTCTTAAACTCTCGCATCGCCAGCTTGCGCTCCTACAACAAAATTCAGACACCCCCCCCATCCTTTTCAACTCATCGGGTCTTGCGCAAGCCCCAAAGACTGCCTACGTTTCAAAACCCGATGCCCTTGTCCAAAAAAGATCAACAACACTTGCAGGCCTCCGTGGGCTACACCCAATTGGGGATGAATGCCGAAGCGTTACAGGAACTCGATCTTGTTTCGGGTCCGGAAAGAACGTCGGTCGAGGTGCTGAGCTTGGAACTCGCCATCCTGCACCAAAGCAACCAATGGACAGAATCCATGAAGGTGGCAGGCAGAATGGTGGAGCTTGACCCGGAGAATCCCGACTGGCACATCGCCTATGCTTTTGCCACCAGACGGGCCCGTTCCCTGGATCAGGCCCGCAGCATCTTGGCCCATGCGCTCGCCCTGTTTCCAGCCAACGCCCTGATTCATTACAATCTGGGCTGTTATGCCGCTCAATTGGGTGAACTCGACCAGTCATGCAGCCTCATCGAGGAGGCCTTTCGCATGGACCGGAAATTCAGGAAAATTGCGCAAACCGATCCCGACCTGGAACCGGTCAGACACCTTTTCAAAAAAAACGTCCTTTCCAAAAAGTAAGCTGATTCCGGTTTTGCAGGAATCGTTATTTGACTTTTCCCGGCCGGAGCTTTAACAAGAAGTCCTTATGAAAACCAAAGCCTTCCTCGCGGAATTCATCGGAACATTTGCTCTCATCTTTGTCGGAGCCGGTTCCATCGCGGTCAACCATTACAACGGTGGAGACTCCCAACTCCTCGGGGTCGCCCTCGCCCACGGGCTGACGATTGCAGTCATGGTATCCGCCACCGCGGCGATCAGCGGCGGCCATTTGAATCCCGCTGTTACCATCGGACTCCTCTCCGCCGGATATATTGATCTGAAAAATGCGACAGGCTACGTTTTATCCCAACTGGCAGGAGCCGCTCTGGCCGCGCTCCTTCTCGGAATTGTCATTCCGATTTCCAGTGTCAGTGCTGTCAATCTGGGAATCCCCGCCTTGGGCGTCGGCGTATCCCCGGCCTCCGGTATTATCATGGAAGGTATCACCACGTTCTTCCTCGTTTTTGTCGTCATGGGCACGGCTGTTGATTCACGCGCACCCAAAGTCGGCGGCCTTTTCATCGGCCTTACCGTGACTCTCGGCATCCTGGTAGCCGGACCCATCACCGGTGGTGCCATGAATCCTGCCCGTTACTTCGGACCCGCTCTGGTCAGCGGCAATTTCAGTGAATTCTGGGTCTATCTCATCGGACCTCTTCTCGGAGGCGTTTGCGCCGCCCTCGTCTACAAAAAAGGCCTGTCCGCCTGACCTCACATCAACACACGCCCAACACCCTCCTTTATGTCAACATCCCCCGCTGAACAGGTAGCTGTCATTTCAACCAACCATGGCGACATGGTCCTGCAATTCTGGTCCGATGTCGCCCCCGGCACGGTGGAGAATTTCAAGAAACTCGCTTTAAAAGGCTTTTACGACGGCACGGCCTTCCACCGCATCGTCAAAGGTTTCATGATCCAGGGGGGCGACCCTCTCAGTAAAGATGCCAACAACCCCCGCGTCGGCACCGGCGATCCCGGCTATAAGATCAAAGCCGAATTCAACAAGAACCCCCACGTCCGCGGTGTCCTTTCCATGGCCCGCTCCGCACATCCCGACTCCGCCGGATGCCAGTTCTTTGTCTGCCTGGATGCCGCACCCTTCCTCGACGGTCAATACACCGGCTTCGGCAAGCTGATTAAAGGCGAGGACGTTCTTCTCAAGATCGGAAGCATTCCCACCACCCATGGCGGAGGCGGAGAAAAAAGCAAACCCACAGAGCGTGTCGAAGTTCAATCCATCAAGATTGTTGATGCCTCCAGCGTTTAATCCGCTAGAATTACAAACGATATGAACTTTAAAATTCTAAGTGTTGCCACCGTTGTCGCTCTGGGCTCTTTCCTCACATCCCAGGCTGCGGAGGAAGTCGCTGTCATTCAGACAAATAAAGGTGAGATGGTCGTCAAATTCTGGCCGGACGTCGCTCCGGGAACCGTCGACAATTTCAAGAAACTCGCCAAGAAAGGTTTCTACAACGGGACTGCCTTCCATCGTATTATGAAGGGCTTCATGATCCAGGGCGGCGATCCCCTCAGCAAGGCCAAGGACAACCCCTTGGTCGGCACTGGCGATCCGGGCTACAAAATCAAGGCCGAGTTCAATGAAAAGAAGCACGTCCGGGGTGTCCTTTCCATGGCCCGCGGCCAGGATCCCGATTCCGCCGGTTCCCAGTTTTTTATCTGCCTTGACCCGGCTCCCTTCTTGGACGGCCAATACACAGGCTTCGGACAGCTCATCAAAGGAGAAGACGTACTTCTCAAGATTGGCGAAGTCCCCACCACCTTTGGTGGCGGTGGCGGCGAGGAAAGCAAACCTGTTGAGCGCGTGGATGTCATTTCCGTCAAAATTGTCGATGCCTCCACTATCAAGTAACAGCCACTTTCTTTGACTACGCGAAAAGGTCTTCGTTGCTTGGGCAACTAATAGAGTCGCCTCAGGAAACTTGCCCAAGGGTTAAACAACTTGGGCAGGTTTCATAAGCCGCCTCAGGAGACATGCCAAAATTACATTCGTTTCGTTAAGTCGATGTGATTTGGCATTTAAGGCCCTTTGACCAATTAAACAAAAGCCCGCTCCGGCCGCTTTTTGCTCTCCACCTCCCCGTCGATTAGGGCCTCCATCTCGCCGTATTGACCCTGCTGTGTCTATCATCCAATCTATGGCCCAGCCCATGGCCCCAAAGTCATCTCTTAGTTGGAATTTCGAGCAACAATCCCTCGCCAAAGGTTTTTCATCTGTGGCCGGTGTGGATGAAGCGGGTCGTGGCTGCCTGGCCGGTCCCGTCGTAGCCGCCGCCGCCATTTTTCTTGAACAAACAACCTGGCCCGAACTCCTGAACGACTCCAAAAAACTTTCCCGCAAGGTCAGGCAGGCTCTTTTCCAACAGATCCGCTCAGACTCCCTTATTGTCTGGGGAGTAGGAATTGCCAGTCCCGAAGAAATCGATCAAAGCAACATCCTTCAGGCCACCTTTCTCGCCATGCGCCGGGCCGTGGAGCAACTGTCTCAAAAACCTGATATCGTCCTCGTCGATGGCTCACAAAAACCAAAAGGCTTGTCATCTATTCAATGTATTGTTAAGGGTGACGGGCTCAGTCCTTCCATTGCTGCGGCTTCCATCCTGGCCAAGGAAACCCGCGATCTCATCATGGAACAGGCTGAGATAAACTATCCAGGTTATGGCTTCAGCAAACACAAAGGCTACGGCACCGTCCTCCACTGCAAGGCTCTTCAGGCTCTGGGACCGTGCCCGCTCCATCGCCGCTCGTTTGCTCCCGTGCGCCAGCTTCCTCTCCCCTTCGTCCAATCCTGAAAACAATTCCGGCCGTTTGGGCGAACAAGCCGCCGCCGCCTTCCTTCGCAAGAACGGTTACAAGGTTCTGGCCCGCAACTATGGATCCCGCTGGGGGGAAATCGACATCGTCTGCCGTCATAAGCAATCCCTTGTCTTTGTCGAGGTCAAAACCCGTGGCGAAAATGCCTGGGGAACTCCGGCCGCAGCGGTAACCAAATCCAAACAACGCCGACTGATCCTGACCGCCTATGCCTACCTTAAAGAACTGGAAGATAAAAATATTCCCTGCCGTTTCGATGTGGTCGAAGTTTATCTCAACCACGGCGAAACGCCTCGTTGCGAACTTCTTCCCGCCGCCTTTGAATTGCCTGATCGCCCATAGAACCTTGGGAGGAGACTATGTTACAAAAGCCTTAGTTTACTCTTTCCAGTACCCCATCATTCGTCTAACACCAGAAAGTGCACGCCAAACTTCAATCCGCCAGCGTCGTCGGTGTCCAGGCATTCCCCGTTGAGGTGGAAGTAGATGTAGGTCGCGGCCTGCCCCACTTCGTGGTCGTCGGATTGCCCGATACAGCGGTCAAAGAATCCCGGGACCGTGTCAAAAGTGCCCTCCTCAACAGTGGCTACAACTTCCAAGATGGACGTAACACAGTCAACCTCGCCCCCGCCGATCTCCGCAAGGAAGGCCCCAGTTTTGATCTTCCCATCGCCCTGGGTATGCTGCATGCCAGCGAGCAGATACGCATCCACAGTTTTGATGATTATCTGGTTGTTGGCGAGCTTGCCCTGAACGGCACCGTCCGCTCGGTCCGCGGAATCCTCCCCGTGGCCCACACCGCCCTCAAATGCGGCTTCAAAGGGCTCATCGTTCCCGAAGCCAACGCCAAAGAGGCTGCCGTGGTGGAGGGCCTGCCTGTTTACGGGGTTAAAAACCTGCGTCATGCCGCCGACTTTATCACGGGCCAGACCTCCATCCAGCCCACCACCGTCAATCTGGAGGAACTTTTTTGTCCCCAACAGGGCCTCGACGACCTTGATTTTTCCGAAGTCAAAGGCCAGGAAAGCGTCAAGCGCTCCCTGGAAATTGCCGCCGCCGGGGG
Organism: Methylacidiphilales bacterium; assembly: GCA_038250235.1. Taxonomy (GTDB): domain Bacteria; phylum Verrucomicrobiota; class Verrucomicrobiia; order Methylacidiphilales; family JAAUTS01; genus JAAUTS01. The sequence goes on from JBBSCO010000066.1 coordinate 11,747, forward strand.
CCATAACATCATCATGATCGGACCTCCCGGCTCGGGGAAAAGCATGCTGGCCAAGCGCATCCCTTCCATCCTCCCGCGGATGACATTGCCCGAAGCTTTGGAAACAACCAAAATCCACAGCGTGGTCGGCCTCCTCAGCCGGGGCGAAGCCCTCGTCACCCAGCGCCCCTTCCGCAGCCCCCACCACACCATCTCCGACATCGGCCTCATCGGCGGTTCGACCAATCCCAGCCCCGGAGAAGTCAGTCTGGCCCACAATGGTGTTCTTTTTCTTGATGAACTTCCCGAATTCAAACGCTCCGCCCTGGAAGTGCTACGCCAACCCCTCGAAGACGGCAAAGTCACCATCAGCCGCGCCGCCGGAACCCTGACCTTCCCAGCCCGTTTTATGCTGATCGCTGCGATGAATCCCTCCCCCACCGGCACTTCGGGAGATGTGCAGCGCGGTCGCATCACAGCCGCCGCCACCCAGCGTTACCTTGCCAAAATCTCCGGACCGCTCTTGGATCGAATCGATATTCACATCGAAGTGGCAGCCCTCAAGCACGAGCAATTGATGGGAACCAAATCCGGCGAAAGCTCCGCCGACATCCGTGAGCGTGTGGAAAAGAGCAGGATCATCCAGCGTAAGCGTTTCGCCGGAAAAAAGATCTGGTGCAACGCACAAATGGGACCCAAACAAATCAAAGAGTTTGCTGTTTTAAGCGAAGAATGCCGCGACCTGCTCAAATACGCCATGAGCGAGCTCAACCTCAGCGCCCGCGCCTACGACCGTATCCTCAAAGTCTCCCGCACCATCGCCGATTTGGCAGCAGAAACTGATATCACGACGGATCATCTCAGTGAAGCCATCCAATACAGAACCTTGGATCGGCAAATTTGGGGATAATTCAAAGAGCAGGCTATACAATATTGTGGAGTCCAAAAATGAGATATTGCAGCCTCCCCGTTCTCCTGAATGCTTCGAGGATTTGAGAGATTCACTCAATGCCAGCGGCGTGAAGTGGACTCTTACTGGTGGTCAAGCCGTAAACCTTTGGGCTCTCAAATACCAGGTTTCGGATCCCAAAATTCGTTTCTTCTCTCCCTTCATGAGTAAAGACCTGGATCCGGTTATTGCCCCTTCGGATCTGCGAAAACTTCCGCCCAATTTCAGGATTCAAAACACATGGGGGCTTTCCCCATTAGTAGGCACAATTGACAATGACCGTGGAAAAGTTTTAAGCAGGGTTCCGGGTCTGGCAGGCACCGAAGTATCCGATTTTAACCGAAGGATCGACAACTGAAGGTCCTTTCGCCAGCCGCCCTTTTAAAGGCAAAATTGTGGAATTTTATCAATATTCCGAATACAGACGGGTACCGACAAGATGGAAAACATCTGGCTATTCTAGCCACCCTGCTTCCTACTTATTTGAGTGACAAGCTTTGGAAAACTCAGGCCCCCTTGGACAAGGAGCTTCTTAAGTACGTTCTCTCTTTGAAAAACGCCTCCCGCCTGGATGCTGTTATTCATCCCGAATCCTTGGAAGCTCTCAAAAATGTTGTTGGATTGGATGAAACTCCCCCCACCAAAATAAGGCTCTATGTGTCTGGCTTCATGAAACCAGGCGAAATTACCACATTGGACAAGCAACTAAATCACCAATTCGACATCAGGCTGCTCTCTGTAGACGATTCTATGGATATACTTTACTCTTTGGATGATCTAAGCCAGAGCTCAATAATAGAAGAAGATTCCGAGAAATTGATTTTTACGTTGATTGAGCCCAGGCTCAAAGCGAAAGAGCAGACCTTAACCAAGAAAGTTTAGAATTTACCTCGGGTAAAAAAACTGTCATCTTCTCGCAAACCAGGAGACACAAAACGTGGGCGTTAATATACAACGGGGTAGTGATGGCGCGTTGAGGATAGTCAAAGACGCGGCTTTTACGTCCGGGTTGGACACCAGAATGCTCGCCCACCTTGAGACTGAAAAGCGTCAAAAACCCTTGGAATACTTTGGGCAAGTGGGCTCCAAGTTACCTGCCCACTTATGGAGCACTTCTGGAGTTTCCATTCAGTCAGCCAGAGATAGACTCCGCGCCTGATTCTCGCCCGAGCCCAGAGACCTGATTGGGAAATGCACCCACTGAGGTCAGGGGCCAGCCGATCATTTCTAACAGACCAAACTAACCTAAAACTTCCCACGACCGTATCCT
>JBBSCO010000067.1:0-13943 GCA_038250235.1 Methylacidiphilales bacterium
ACAGGCCTGCCTTGCAAGCTCTTGATTTTGATCCGCACGGGCTTGTCTCCGCTCAGATAGACCCCGGCAGGGCTCAGGGCAAAATTGGCGGAAGTCGTTCTCCAAGCAATTTGGACAAGATTAACAGGATGAGGAAGATGTGTTTTGTTCTTGGATTGGATAAGCTGGATTATAAGTTCTTCCCTATTGTGGCCAATCACCTCTCCTCTGGGCGGGGTCAGGGTGATCTGCCAGCGATCTTTTCCGAGGTTTTTGACTTCGGACTTAACGACTCCTGACTCCACGCTCAACTCGTCCCAGTCCAGGTCCGCCTTCCCTTTACTCACTTCAAAACTCACAGGCTTGGGTGTCTCTCCCAACAAATTCACCCCTAAATCTACCCGCCCAGGCACATTCAACATCGTCACCGCCTTGGCCCCCACCAAAACCTCCATCTGTTCCGCGCCCTTCGCGTCTCTGCGTGAGCCTTTCTGATAACTCACGGTAATCTGGGACCCAAACTCTCCCACCCGGTTTTCAGCGTCGAGCGTCCCGCTGATCTTGGCCGTTTCCCCAGGAGCAATCACTTCCTTGCTGGCCTTGGCTTCCGTGCAGCCGCAGGAATGCTCCACCTTGACAATACGCAAAGGTTCATTGCCCTGGTTTTTGATCGTGAAGGAAAAGTCTTTCTTCTCGAACTGGTTCAGTTTTCCCAAGTGCTGCTGAGCGGGCGTGATGAGCAAGGGCCCGGACGTTTTGGCGGAAGCCTTTGCATTTTTCTTATCGGACTGATTCCAAATCAGAATAACAACAAGGCCCAGAACTGCCAACAGAGCCAAGCCGCAGGGGAGCAGGGCCTTTTTCGGCCAGGCCGCCGAGGCGGTATTGTGCTGTGAGAAGAACTCCATGGGTTGAAGCTCTATCACTTTTTAAAAACCTGACAACCCTTTATTTCATGGTTATTCTCAGAATTTTTTTACTACAGGAGCAACCTTTTTTTAGACTACCGTAACGTCATCTGTAAGCCCCCCCATCAACGATTTACAGATACTTAACATCATGAATGTCCTAAAACTTCCAGAAAAGCAACGACAACTACTTATTCACATTACTATCAGAAAAAGCGGGTCTGACTTGATAAAGCCTTCTGTAACGCTCATCATTTGTTAATGCAAATGTGCGTTTTTATGAATTCGGCTTTCATTCAGCCGGCCTGTCAACATATCAAGATGCCCATGGAGACCACCCGGATTATTTTGCCTTACCAAACGAAGCGCAGGAACAAGAGCCCCGGGCGTCCCGCCCGGGGAAGCCTCCGCGTAAGGCGGGGCAGGCGGGCAGAATACCCGCGCTCCTATGAATCTACTTAAATCCACATTCCTTGCCCTTGCCTGCATGTCGTCCCTCCATTCAGGGGTTGCAGCCTCTTCCGTTTTAGAATCCCAGGTCGAGGGACATTCTACCGACAACTTCCACGATGCCCAGTTCCGGCTCTGGACTCCTCAAACAACCTCAACCTCAACCCCAACTTCAACCCCAACTCAAAACCTAAAACCCAAAACCCCAAACTCAATCCTGTGCTTCATCTCCGGCGGTGGGATGAATGCCCTGGGACTGGCGGATGATCCCGGCTGGCAGAAACTGGCCACCAATCTGAATGCCCACCTGCTCATGGCTCATTTCCGGGATTCAGGAAGCAGAAAAGCATGGCATCAGGCGGAGGCCGGCAGCGGGCAGGCCCTGCTGGATGCCTTGAAAGATCTGTCACTACAAAGCCGAAGTCCCGGCCTGTCCAAACTGCCCATCTTCTTTGTCGGACTATCAACCGGAGGACAATACGCTTATCACTGGGCCACTTGGAAGCCCGAGCAGACAGGCTGCTTCATCACTCTGAAGGGGGGCATGCACAGGGAAGTCCTGCAGCCCCAGATCCTGGGCATTCCTTCCCTTTGGGTGACCGCCGATGGGGACATGGCTTTCCGGCAGAAAAACATCAAGACGGTGTTTGCCAGACACAAGGAAGCCGGAGCACACTGGACTTTGGTAGTGGAGCCCAAGGCTGGTCATGAATCCGAAAATGCCTCACGGCTGATTCAACCCTATTTATTCATGGTAAAAGAAACCGCTGATATACAAAAGAGGGAAACCTCCCGGCAAGTCTCCACAGCGACCCTGCGAGATGACGTAAGGAGCGGGCGGGACGCCCGCGCTCCTTTAGAAGAGGACTTTTTAAAACTTTTGCGGTATTTTGAGGAGGGTAAAAGTCTTGAGGCTTGGCCACAGCTTGCTATGAACTCCAAAGCTCTTCCGGAGTATGCCATCGTCTCGCCAGCCAGTCTGGATTTTGGAACCTGTGAATCCGGACAGGGTTCTGCAAGCATGGAGATCCAGGTTTCAGCCCATGAGAAATCTCCCGGCTGGGACCGGGTGGAACTGGCTGATCCTGACAAGCTCTGGGAAGTGGTGGAAGCCAAAGGCTCCTCGTCTCCCAAAATGTTTCGGATGAATCTCAAACCTCAACCGGAGCTGCCCCTGGGTCTTTTCAAGACTTTGGCCCGGTTCCGTTTTTATCAGGGAAAAACTCTTTTATTGGGAGGCATGAATGTCCCCGCCCTGGTCCGGATCAGCGGTGATGTCGAAGCCAAACCCAGTTCCCTATATCTGGGGGTTCTGAGCAACTCCCAATCCGTGGTCAAAGAATTAACTCTCAAGTCCCGTTCTGGCCGGACCCCGGTTTGGATGGGGGCAGTGTCAGAGCTTCCTAGGGAAATCCAAATCAAGCCCCTAACTTCTGCGGACGGAAGCCTTGTCCTGAAATGTATCTTCCTGCCTGAACTACCAATGGAATCAGCCAGCGGAATCTTCCGGCTTAAATTCAAAACGGATCGGGAATGGGTAATTCAGATTCCCTACATGGGATCCAAACCCTAATTTAAATCACTGGTGGCCTATACATATTGGGTAACACAAAAACTGAAGAAGCCATCCGGCAAGTCTCCTGAGGCGACTCTACGAGATGCCGGAAGGTGCAGGCGGGACGCCTGCGCTCCTTAAAAAAATTCAATCTACCATGAACAAAGACAGTCCTCTCTTCACAGCATGGCGCCTTCTATGCCTGGCAGGCTTTCTGATCCGGGGGCTATGGCGATTGTTCATGCGGGTTTGGGGAACCGTTGTGCACCACACTGCCTCCGAAGACAGTTCTCAGTCCAAGAAAAGCCATGGCTGGCTGCTGGCTGGCTCCATCCTTTTTCATCTGTTAATTCTGGGAGCCCTGGGCTCCATCGTTTACCAGCCTCAGACTGCGCCTGCCGCCAGGTTCCAAGCATCCTCACTGGATCACTGGGAGCAGAGTTCACCATCCCATGTTGAAGATGAGGTCATCCAAGCCCCGGAATCCGATCTAACCCTGGAGGAAGAAGTTCTGGGAACGGAAAGTATTGGGATGGATTCCGTATCCGATGGAGGAGGCTCCTATTCCCTGGATCTGGTGGCCCTGTCAAATCCGGGCGGATCCTCCGGTTTCAATCTTCTCAATCCCTCTCCTAGTGCCTTGGTGGCTGGGAACGGTTTGGGCACGGGCAACACGGGAGGCGGTGGATCCGGTGGATCGGGGAAAGGAAGCAGTGGCAAGGGGAAGAAACTCTTCGGAATGAATGTCCAGACCACAAATCAGGGTATCCTGGTGATTCTGGATACTTCGGGAAGCATGGAACCCCTGGCGGCCAGGATAAGGGCCACTGTGGAGGCGGATTTTCCGGATGCCACAGTGCTCACGGCCAAGGGAGCGCTCTTCGCCACGGAAAAAACCATTACCAAAATGAAGAAAGAACGGGGAGCTTCCGATTTCTACACCAACTACTACAGTTCGATGCTGGAATATACCGTGATCCCCCAGGTCAACCGGCATCTGCTCAGCCTTTCCACGCCTCCGGAATCGATTTACTTTTTCTCCGATTTTGCGGACTTTGTTGACTCAGCCGCAGTAAGGGAATTCACAGAATTCCTGACAAGTAAAAAAATCAAGTTCTTCGCCCACAGTGTGGGGAAGGAGCCGGATTCCGCCATCACCCGGCTGTGTAAAAATACGGGTGGACAGGAACTGATCGAGAAATGAGTTTTTGACCACGGATTTCACGGATAACTCTGATGAAGAAGATGGGACAGTTTTGATAATCCTCAGATAGTGGCGGGAAGCTCATCTACAAAAAAATTCCTGTGTGATTTGCTATTAGTGACCATTTGCGGAAGGGGCCGATACGACCGATGGCAGTGGGAAAGCAAGAAAATAGGTAATCGCGCACGTAAATGATTCTTTGCAGCGATAACGAGATCTTCAGCAAGAATCAAGGATTCTCTGACAAGTTTTTAACAATCTTTAAGGACAACACGCGCGGTATTGTAACCGCTGGCACCAAAAACCCCCCCGCCGGGATGGGTGCTGGCACCGGTCAGATAGAGTCCCTTCATCGGGGTTTTATAGGCGGCAAGTTCCGGCAACGGACGGAAGAAGAACATCTGGTCAATACTCATCTCCAGATGCATGACATTGGCTTTTAATAGGCCATGCATGCGCTCTATCTGCAGCGGCGTCTGGATGAACCGGTCAATCATTTTCCCGCGCATGTTCGGCGCATAACGGCAGACTAGTTCATAGAGCTTGTCCGCTTCACGTTCCTCGATGTCATCCCACTTTTCCCCGTTGCTCAAGTCATAGGGATGATACTGCCCCCAGGTAAATAGGGTGTGTTTACCCTCAGGAGCCAGGGTCGGATCAATGGCTGAAAAAGTCATCGCGACAACGGAAGGCTCACGCGGGGGCAAACCAAAAGAAAAATCACGAAACGAACTGTTGAGATACTGCTCGCTCGGACAGAGCAACTGCATGGCACTGTGGTATTCGAGCGCTTGGGGTTTTGATTTTTGTGTTTCGGGGCTGCCATAAACAGGCAATTCTTCCACCGCATGGCGTACGATCATGCCGAAGCCGTTTCCGACACGGAGTTTGCTCACACGTGTTTTCAATTCTTCTGGCCCTCCCTGGAGCAGTTTTCCAAACAGGGTCTGAACGTGACAGGCCGAAACAACTTTTTTTGCCTGAATACTTTCCTCTCCTGACTCAATCAGCCAGTCATTCCCTGTAAGCTTTAAACTGGAAACTTCAAACTGTGTTCGAAGAACTCCCCCGTGCGCTTCCAAACATTTTCCCAGGGCGGTGCTGAGAGAACCTGACCCTCCTTTGGCGCGCTTGGCCCCACCGTAATGGATCATCGCGTTCCACCCGAACATATCTCCGGATGCCACTTCCTGGGGTCCGGGCCCCGATTGCGCGGAAAGCCAGATCAAAGCTGTCCGGACATGTTCGTTCTCAAACATGTCATGCACCACCTGCCCGTAGGGTGCCATCAATTGCCGGACTGTATCCAACGAGGACCAAAGCTTACGGCTTTTCAGATTGGTCAGGTTCCGCTTCAACATCGTCCAAAAAATACGTCCGGGTGTCGGGGGTTGGAGAAAGGTTTCAAAAACCCCCTTGTTCAACTCTCCCCAGTGTTCGACAAACTTCCGGTAAGTCTGCGCATCCTTCGTGGAAAACTGCGCGAGACTATCGCAGGTTTTTTCCACATCACGGTAAAAAGTGATTCCCTTGTCAGTGCCCAGGACAGGGTAATAAGCCCAGGGATCCATCTCGATGTATTCAAGTCCGAAACGGGTGCAGAGTTCCAGATCATCGAGGATCGGGGTCAGGTGCACCATGATATGTACAGAGGATCCGACATCGATGCGATAACCGGGAATAAGGTCGGTCTGGGTGCAGACAGCACCGCCGATGACGGACCGGCGTTCCAGAACGATAACTTTTTTCCCGGCTTTGGCCAGGTAGGCAGCACAGACCAATCCATTATGTCCCGCACCAATGATAGCAACATCGTAAGTCATCAGGCTTAATCTTCAGCGGTAACGGGTTCGGACTTTTCCCGGTGTTGGCTCCGGAACCAATGCAGGAAGCCATATCCCATGATGGGGGCCATGACCATCCAGAAAACGGAGGACAAAGGCTCCGACTTGGCCATAAAAAAGAGTCCGTTTTTGTTGGTCAAGGGGAAGCCCCTGGGCCAAGACGGCCAGAACAATGGCACTGCCGGCCGGGAGAACGATCTCCAGCCCGGCCAAGGTAATGATTGTTGGAATATCCGAAAAATCCATAGTTAACTTTTACCTTGGATACGCCCGACAAAAGCAGCGATCCGCTCTGCGGCTATTTGGATCTGATCCATGGCTGTGGCATAACTGCAACGCACAAAACCCTCACCGCTCGGACCGAACGCATCACCCGGAACCACAGCGACTTTTTCTTCTTCCAATAGTTTTAAAGCAAATTCACGACTGCTCAGGCCTGTGCTGCGGATATCAACAAAGAGATAAAACGCGCCCTGGGGCAACTGGCATTTTAAACCCATTTCATTGAAGTGGTGCGTCAGGAAATTCCGGCGCTGCTCATACTGCTCCCGCATGGCGGAAACAGCCACTTCCCCGTTACGCAAAGCCTCCAACGCGGCCTCCTGGCTGATGATGGAGGCGCAAAGCATGGAATACTGGTGGATACGCATCATGGCTTCGGTCAATGCGGCAGGAGCGCAGGCATAACCGATGCGGAAACCCGTCATGGCGTAGGCCTTGCTGAAACCATGCAGGAAAATCGTGCGCTCCTTCATACCCGGCAGGGAGGCAATGCTCTGATGATCCCTAGCATAGGTCAGGTCGGAATAAATTTCATCCGTCAACACCACGATGTCGTGTTCGCAACACAGTCTGGCAATTTTTTCCTGCTCGGACCTGGAGAGCACCGCTCCGGTCGGATTGGTGGGAAAATTCAACATCAAAGCCTTGGTTCGCGGGGTGATGACTTTCTCCAAAGCTTCGGCTTTGAGGCTGAACCCATCCTCCGCTTTTGTGGCAACAGCCACGGCCTTGCCATAGGCCAGTGCGATGCTGGGACTATAAGACACATAACAAGGTTCGTGAAAAATCACTTCATCACCGGGATTCAGGATCGCACGCAGGGCGATGTCAATGGCTTCGGACACCCCGACCGTCACGATCACTTCACTCAAGGCCTCGTATTTGACGCCAAAGTGCTCATGCACGTGCCGGGAGATTTCTTTCCTCAGGGCAGGCGAACCAAGATTCGAAGTGTAGCCCGTTTTACCCCTCTCCAAGGCATAGATGGCTGCTTCACGGATGTGCCAGGGTGTGACGAAGTCCGGTTCCCCGATGCCAAGGGAAATGACATCGGACATGGATTGGACGATTTCGAAAAAATCCCGGATTCCGGAGCGGGGGATCTTGGCCACATGCTCCGCAATGTACTCCCGTTTACGGGTTTGAACTTTCATGTTTATCTGGTTCTCAAATTAAATCCGAATCCTAAAAGTCGACATCGGAAAATATCCCACGAAATTTAAAAGTCTGATTTTTTATTGGTTTCGAAAGTTGTCATTCGAATTCCGAATGTTGAACCCCATCAGGGGCTGACTTTCAGCCTCTCCTCGAACGATTCCTGGGCGTAAAGCGTTCCCTGTTCCTTGTAGGGCTTGAGCATGAAATGGGTGGCGGTGGAAAGCACCCCCTGGATGGTGGAAAGTTTCTGTGAGACAAACGCGGCCGCGTGCTTGAGATCGGGGCCTTCGACTTCGACCAGCAGGTCATAGGCTCCGCTCATAAGGTAACAGGATTTGACCTCATCAAATTTGGCGATACGTTCCGCCACACGATTGAAGCCTCCCTCGCGTTCTGGAGTGATTTTGACTTCGATGACGGCACGGACGAGGCTCCGGTTGGCTTTTTCATCATCCACGATGGCCTTGTAAGCCAGGATGATTTTGTCTTCTTCCATCTGTTTGATGCTGCGGCGGACTTCGTCGGCGGAGCGCCCGAGGCGCTGGGCAATCAATTCCGGAGAGGCCAGGGCGTTTTCTTCCAAAATTTTTAAAATATCATCCATACAATCAAAGGGTGGAAAGCCGGAAAACGAAGCGGGGAAGAAAACCCAGGGGATTCACCCGGCTTGGGTTTATTCTCTTTATCTGTTCAAGGAAACAGTTCAGGGAACGATGAAGATTTTGCCGGTGTAAGGGCATTTGACTTGGGTTCCAGGAGCAATGCCTTCCACACTGACCGGGCCGGCGTATTGGGCATAAGGACTTGTTACTTGTCCTTTTTTACCCTTGATCGGGGTTGCAACCGGGTACTTGGCCGTTGTTGTGGTGTTGGCTGGCTTGGTCGCGGCATCCCAAGGACGGGGTTCATTTCCTGCCGGGCGCTGGGTATAAGCCGCATTGTTGGTGGAACTTTGAACCGGAACCACATTCGGGCTGGGCTGTTGGGCATTGGGATCAACGGGAGGTAGAACCTGGCCATCCGGAGTGGTGTAAGGGGGAATCGACTGATCCGTCGCGTAATAGGAGTCGTTTTTGGATGCACAGCCAACAACAAAAAGAGAGGCGGTTAAGAGGCAAAGAAAAGCTTTCATGAGTTGTAGTAAGCTAGTCCTCTTTTAAGGACATTCAATTCTTTTCTCCTGCATATTAAGCACCTGGATTTCCAGCTCATACGCCTGTTCGACCCCCACCCCGAGGTCAAACGACCATCCCGCCAACAGGCAACTTCCCTGCCGGATCATGCCGGAGTTCGATCCCACCGTCTGGCTGGCATAGACCGGATAAGACCAAAACGAAGCCATGGTAGGGCTGCCTAGCTTGAAGGTGAAACCTCCCGATTCGGATTCCAGCTGGAACTCCCCTGATTTGCCCTCATACCAGACCTCGTCAAACCCGTGCCTCCGACCCTCGAAAACATAGGCATTCCCCTTCAAATCGCCTGAAGGCAGCGCCAGATTCAGTTCAGTGGCCAAAACAGCGGAATAGGGTATTTGGGATATGTTTTTTACAGATAATCTGAGCTGAAGACGGCGTAAATCCGTGGACCAACGATAGCTCTTGGTCAAAAGGAGGGGCTGGGCCGTTCCGCCGACCAGAATAGAGCCTTTACGCTCCAGGGTGACTTCCAAAGAGTCCTCCCGGTTAACAGTCTGCACCAGGCGATAGGTGTTCCCTGCGAAGTCCCCCAACTCACGGTAACGGTTGTCCGACAACTCTTCGGAAGTGACATGTCGTTCCAGGATACGTTCCATGAACAGATGTCGATCCTGGGCATCAAGCAAAGGCGCCATGGGCGCAGAAATCACGGGGGTTTTCTCTTCCACGGGATCAAGCGTTGATTCAAGGCGCCGGGTCAGAGTGTTGCCTAGATTGAGTTTGGCCGGCAGTAGACTCCACTCAAAACAAGAACCTCCCTTGGCCGGGGCAATGGCATAACTCAGTTCGCGGTTGTAGACAACCACTTCATTGCGTCCGTCTGCATCGATATCAACCGTATCTTCTTTGTATCCATCCAAAGTGGCCGACAACTCCTCCTGGGCCTGAAGGAGCCTGGCCCAGATCGCTTCGCGCAGATGCGGAAGATAGATACCTCCGGAACTCCCATGCCAATAGGCGGTATTACACTGGGCCTGCCATAACAATTCCAAAACCTCCGAGTCTTCCCGCTTCTCCTCATGCATCCAGCGTCTGAGCCAAAGACCTTTTTTTTCCATCAGATTGGATTCAGAGTAGCGCCTTCGGAATCCTCCCCAGCATCCTGCACGGAAAAAGGGTACAAATCGTCCTGCGTCATGTCTCTGTTGAAGATTCTGCCTTCCGTTGATAAATTGGCGGCGACTCTCCTCAGGAAGTGACCAGGCTCCCATTTCCGTGCTCGGACCAGGCGGGATGTAACAACGACCACGGGCACTTTCCCGGTTCAAGGTATTCGCAAACAGTGCTGTCTGAACCCACTCGCCGGCATCCGAGAGCTTTTGAAACAATTCATCCAGATAACCAGCCTGCTGAACTTTCTCGAAAGCACCCGGCCAGACCCCCCAGCGTTCGGCGGAATCGGCAAAGGTCAGCGTGGGCTCCGCACCGCGGTTGGAAACGCGACGGAGATACGCCATCACCTCATCCACAGGATGATAAGGCATCAGCCGGTAAAGATTGATGTCTGTCGGAAAAAGATTCAGAACGTTTCCCAGATGTTCTGTAACCTGATAGCCCTGCAACTGATTCTCCGGCACTCCAGCCTGTAAAAAGCGCTCCCCTTCCATCAGGCTGTACTCCAACCCGGCCGAGTGGAAGCTGGAAGCCAGGGACTGATCCCAGACCGATTCCGCCAGCCAGGCCCCGGTCGGGCGGACATCCAGTTCATCCCTCAACCACTGATTCATGGTATCCATCTGCCCCAGCCGATCCTCCTCGGAAAGTTCCGCCAGAATCGGTTCATAGAATCCTCCGGACAACAACTCAACCTGATTCTCCTTCACCAGCCTGCCCAACAAATCCAAAAATTCCGGATGTTTCTCTTTGAAAAACATCAGCAAAGGGCCGGAGTAGGAAAGATTGAACCGCAGACGGGGATAACGGGACATGGCCTGCAACATCGGCCAGTAACAACGAGTGTAGCATTCCTCAAGCACATAGGGCAGGTTCCCCACGGGCTGATGATGGTGCCAGGCAATCTGCAAATAGACTTTTTTCATAATTCCAACCAATAAAGTTCAGTGCATTTTTGTGACACGGTGGTCCCCAATCGGAGCTTCACCCCGACATGAGCCGGGGCTGGACGAAACGTCCTCCAAGAGAAGAAATCAGACAAACCAATTCGCCAGTTGGAATTGGGAGGAAGGTCCGTCAAATTCGATCAATCCCCGCTCCGGGTAACGCTCTGTTTCAACACCCTCCTGATAAATCTGCACCATGAACGCTATCGGGGAGCCCTCTACCTCGTAGCCAAGCGAGGCCAGAGGCACACCGATTTCTATCTGCGTTCCTTCAGCCACCTTCAAAACACCATCCACCGTTTTGTAATTCAGTGCATCCTGGCTTGTCTCGAGCAAGGCTTCATACCCTTTATTCGTTTTGGTCAGGACAACACGGCAATCCGTCGGACGACAAAATGCGATATGTATTTTCCCAGGCGCCTGCTTCTCGTAATCCAGGCGCAGAACAAATTGTTTTTCGTTGATCCCGAACGCTATTTCACGGCAGACACGGTTGGACTGGAACATGGCCGTCTGTTGCCTTTTGACATCAAAAACACCTGCCCCTAACCAGTCGTAATATCCCCCCTCCGAACCATCAATTTGCGGGTAGATGTAGGCCGAGGGATTTGTGAAGGGAATGACCTGGCCCCTCGTCCGGATGGGAACGCCCAGATACTGGGGAGGCACAACTTTCAGGATGTGATAGACATTCTGCAAATGTTGACGGAACAACGCATCGAACAAAAGATCACAATCCGTCTGGAAATCGGGGCCATACCACCAGAACCAGTCACTCCCCTCCGCGGCATAAATTTCTTTCCATGCCTGGTTGAGCACTTCCTCCGGGTGTCCGCCGCCCTGCGATTGCTCCACCAAAAAGGCCCGCGTTTTACCCAGCCACTCCCAAGCCCGGTTTTCTTCAGGGTCGCCGATCCAGATGTCAAAATCCCCCCGGATCCACGAGCCTGTGTGCAGGCGGTAAATCACCGGGGGCTCCTTGACTTCATCAAAAAGATCGCCCAGGCGCCGCGTCACCAAACGGGAACTTTCCAGGATTCTCCGATACATCAGATGCAGAAAGTCCTCGCCCCCGTCATGGAAGGCTTCCCAGGCATTTTCCCCGTCCAAAGCCAGACAGACCGTGGGATGCGGGTGCTTCACGATCTCGGCAATATGCTCCAGATGATAGACAATGTATTCAGCCGCATCTTTGGCCGTGTTACGCGCGGCATTGAACCCGATGAAGTCCGACAAGGGCCTCTCACGGAACATCGCACCGATTCTGGCTCCGTCATATTCCGAGGCCCAGGGCTGGAACAGCTCAAGATGATCTGCCTTCCGGCTATTGTGTGCAGGGTCCTGGCTGAGGCTGCGGAAGAGAATATCCTCATCCGTGCAGAAATACTCAATGCCGGCCTCTTTGAACAACGGCATCAACTCCGGGGCAACAGATCCCTCGGAGGGCCAAAGTCCACGGGCAGGACGCCCAAAGATTTTTGTATGTAATTGCTGTGAAGCCCTTAGGTGGGCTCTGACATCCTCCTGTGCGGAAAACCGTGGCGGCAGTTCGCGGCCCGGCATGCAGCGCCCCGCAAAACTGGAATCGTAGACCAGAGGCATGATGGGATGAAAATACGGAGTAGTGGTGATCTCCACCCGGGTTTCTTCCTGTGCCTGACGATAAAGTCCCAGCACCATTCGGATGATCTCCAGATGAATATCCATCAGCCGGTTCTTCTCTGCTTCCGTGAAATTGCGGCCTTTGTCCCTCAATTGTCCAAGTTCAGGATAACGTTTGAAAGCACTGAACCCGCACCAGGCCAGATTATACCAGACCTGGAGATCCAGAAAGTCCTGCGGAGTGAAGTGCCCCACACTTTCCTGGATCGTTTTAAGGTTCCATTCGCGGCCCCGCAATTCCAACAGTTCGCGGTAACGGGGAAACGGTTCGATCAGGGTGGACCAGTTGATCTTGAAAAAATTTTCCAGGATTTCGCTCTTCTCCCAGGACTCAAGAAGTTCCGCCGGCCGCCGCGACAAGACGCCCCACTTGTCAATGATCTCTCCATGGCTGAACTCCTCCAACTGCTGGACCAACACAGGCGTGAAGTTGAAATTTACCCGCAGCTCCGGGTAGTGCGAAACCACATCGATCATGTCGAGATACCCTCTGACCGCATGCAGGCGCACCCATGGCATCATGGCCGTCTTGGTCAAAGGATCGACATAATACGGCTGGTGCATATGCCAGAGAAAAACAACATTCAGCATATCAGGTTGCTCCTTCTTCCGGTTTCACTTCACGAAGAAAACGTGCCGCTTCCTCCGGCAGAACCGAGTTGATATGAAACCCGGTGCCAAATTCAAATCCGGCGATTCCGGACATGCGGGGGAGGATTTCAATATGCCAACGGAAATCGAAATCCAGAGTGTGCCAACGGTTCTGTTTCCCATGACGGATCGGAGCTGTATGCAAAACCAGATTGTAACTCGGCTCATTCAACCCAATGCGATAGGCCGTGAGCACTTTTTGCAATGCATCGGCCAGCAGTACAAGTTCATGATCCGTGCAGGCATGAAAATCCGCACGTTGCTGCTTGGGCATCAGTACCACCTCGAACGGGAAACGGCTGGCGAAGGGACAATAAACACCGAAACCGGCGTTCTCGTAAACCATCCTTTCCTGCTCCTTGATTTCGTTCCTCAGGATATCCTCGTAGATATTGCGGTCTTTTTCCACAAAATACTCCCGGCATGGATTAAGTTTTTCCTTCAAAGCCAAAGGGAGCACCGGGAGAGCAATGATCTGGGAGTGGGCGTGGTGCTGGGAGGCCCCGGCCTGGGCTCCGACATTTTTAAAAACCATCAGGTATTTGAACCGTGAATCCCGCATCAAATCAACCATGCGGGCACGGTAGGCCTTCAACACGTCGACAATCCCGCTGAGCGGCTGTTTTTCCAGGGGCAGATTGGGCTCCGGCGTCTCCACCACCACTTCATGCGCTCCCACCCCGTTCATTTTGTCATAAAAACCCACCGCTTCCTTGCTCAGCTCTCCTTCAACTCTCAGGGCAGGAAAACGGTTGGGGACGACACGCACCTTCCAGCCCGGCTTGTTGGGTTCTGTTCCGGGTTCGCGCACAGCAAAAACCTCCGGAGGGGTGAAGGATTCATTTCCGGTCAAAAACGGATCGGAACCCGGCAGGTTCTCCTGAACAGTGTTATATTCAAATTGATTGGGACGTCTCAATCTTTCGGGACTGAAGACCACCCAGCGTCCTGTTACAGGATCTTTTCGTATTTCCGGCACAATTATTTTCCTTTG
>JBBSCO010000068.1:0-13910 GCA_038250235.1 Methylacidiphilales bacterium
GGGGGAAACCACTAATTACCGGAAGGATGGAAGCACCTTCTACCTGGAATGGCAAGTAGCTCCTATTTACAATGTCGTCGGTATCGTCACTCATTACGTGGCGGTTGAACGCGATATTTCTGAGCGAAAAAAAGCGGAACAAGAATTAAGAGAAACGCACAAACAGCTGCTCGATGTCTCGCGCCAGGCAGGTATGGCCGAGATAGCGACCAACATCCTGCATAACGTCGGCAATGTGCTAAACAGTGTCAACGTTTCGGCCAGCCTGCTTCAGGACGGGGTGAGAAAATCAAAAGTTTCCAGCCTGGGTAAAGTGGTGGCACTCCTACAGGAACATCAAAGTGATCTGGCCGTGTTTTTTTCCAGCAACCCGCAAGGACAAAAGCTGCCGGAGTATCTGGCCCGGCTTTCCGAACATCTTTTGGGGGATCAGAGCATGGCCCTCATGGAGCTGGACTCCCTGCGGGCCAATATCGAGCACATCAAACAAATCGTGGCGGTGCAGCAAAACTATGCCAAGGTTTCCGGGATTAAGGAAGTCATCGACGTCAGGGAACTGGTGGAAGACAGCCTGCGCATGAATCTGGGTGCTTTGGATCGCCACAAGGTCATGTTGATCCGGGAAATGGATGATGTTCCACCGCTGTATGCGGAAAAACATAAAATTCTGCAGATCCTGGTCAACCTGGTGAGCAATGCCAAACACGCCTGCAGCGAATCCCCGGGGAAAGACAAGAAAATCACTCTGCGGGTGGCGCAGGCTGGCGGTTTCCTCAAAATAGCAGTGATCGACAATGGAATCGGGATTCTACCGGAAAATCTGACCCGTCTCTTCAACCATGGCTTCACCACCCGGAAAGATGGACACGGTTTCGGCCTGCATAGCGGAGCGCTGGCCGCGCTGGAAATGGGTGGTTCCTTGACGGCGCAGAGTGAAGGTTCAGAAAAAGGATCCTGCTTCACGCTGGAACTGCCTAGCAAAGGGGAGATAATAACATGAACAAAACCGCCTTGGAAAAAAAACGCAGGATCTTGATCATCGATGACAACAGAGCCATTCACGATGATTTCCGGAAGATTCTCTGTCCTGACAAAAGCGCCGATATGGAGCTGGACGCACAGGAGGCCGAAATTTTCGGAGACCCGGTCCTTTCGGCCCCGCAAACCGAATTTCATGTGGACTCGGCCTACCAAGGCCAGGAAGGCCTTTCGCTGACCGCCACGGCCCTTGCCGCAGGGCAGCCTTACGCGACGGCTTTTATCGACGTGCGGATGCCACCCGGTATGGACGGGGTGGAGACCACGCAGAAAATTTGGGAAATTGACCCGCAAATCCAGATCGTTCTCTGCACCGCCTTTTCGGACGCTTCCTGGTCCGAGATCCTCGAGAAAATCGGACACAATGACCGGATGGTAATTTTGAAAAAGCCCTTTGATGCGGTGGAGGCGTTCCAACTGGCCCAGGCCCTCACCGAGAAATGGCATCTTGGTCGTCAGGCGAAGGCACGGATGGAAGATCTGGAGCATTTGGTCAGCGAGCGCACCAATGAACTGCATGGCGCCATGCAGGCCGCAGAGGTTTCCAACCGGGCCAAGAGCGAATTTCTGGCTAACATGAGCCATGAAATCCGCACACCCATGAACGGCGTTATCGGTATGACAGGCCTGCTGCTCGACACGCACCTGGACCCCATCCAACGTCAATGGGCAGAAACCGTACGCGCCAGCGCGGACACACTGCTCAGCATCATCAACGACATTCTGGACTTCTCCAAAATCGAGGCAGGTAAAATCGTCTTTGAAGTGTTGGATTTTGATCTGGTCGAAACGGTGGAAGGATCGGTGGAAGTGTTGGCCGCATCTTCGCAAAGAAAAAACATCGAGTTGGCCACCGACGTGTCCGCTGAAGTTCCGCCCGACCTGCAGGGAGATCCGGGACGGCTGCGCCAGATTCTAATCAATCTGGTTTCCAATGCCATTAAATTCACCGAACAAGGCGAAGTGATTGTGAGGGTCGGGCTGGAAAGTGAAACCGGAAACAAGGTCAAGGTACGGTTTGAGATCCAAGATACCGGTATTGGAATTTCCCCGGAAAACCAGTCCAAGCTCTTCCAGGCTTTCAGCCAGGCCGATTCTTCCACCACGCGCAAATACGGTGGAACAGGCCTGGGCCTGGCCATTTCAAGACAACTGGTTTCCATGATGGATGGCACAATGGGAGTTGAGAGTGAAGTGGGCAAGGGCTCCACTTTTTGGTTTACCGCCCAGTTTGAAAAGCAGGCTCTCCAGGGCAGGCGGCCACCGAAGATTCACCGCGATCTGTTCAATTTGTGTGTCCTGGTGGTGGATGACAACGCGACCAACCGGGAAATCCTGCGTCATCAGTTTTCTGCATGGAAAATGCAGAACAAGAGCGCAGCCAGTGGCCCCGAGGCTCTGGTTCTCTTGCGGGCGGCGGCGGCTTCGGGGCATCCTTACGATCTCGCACTAATCGATATGCAAATGCCCGGAATGGACGGAATCGCTCTAACCCATGAGATCAAATCAGATCCCGCCATTTCCCAAACGCATCTCGTAATCCTGACTTCGCTGGGACAACTCTTCAGCAGCGAATCTTTGAGGGAGATGGGTATCGATGCTTACCTGGTGAAACCGGTTCAACAATCCCGCCTGTTTGATTGTCTCTTGGCTGTTCTGGGTAAAACGGCGGCGGATGCAGATTCTTCCCGCAACTTCCCGGCACCTGCAGAAACGTCCCCTTTGTTGCCCAGGATGCGCATTCTTCTGGCGGAAGACAATCCGGTGAACCAGAAAGTGGGTCTGGGTCAGATAAAAAAAATGGGAAGTACCGCAGATACGGTGGCAAACGGCATGGAGGTTCTGGAATCGATGCGGAAATTTCCTTACGACATCATCCTGATGGACTGCCAAATGCCGGAAATGGATGGTTATGAAGCCACGCGCACGATACGGAAACAGGAACGGGATAATCCCGGTGCTTGTGCCTGGAAATCACCAGCTTATATCATAGCCATGACAGCCCATGCCATGCAGGGAGACCGGGAAAAATGTTTGCAGGCAGGCATGGATGATTATCTCAGCAAACCCGTGCGTGTGCATGAACTGAAAGAGGCGCTGGAACGGGCCGCCGCAAGAACACAATCATGAATGCTTTGATGGAAAAGAACCGACGCGTGCTGGTTATTGATGACAACCGGCTGATCCATGACGATTTCCGGAAGATACTATCCCAGGACAACGCTTCCCAGGTGGCCTTGGAAGCGAACGAAGCAGACCTTTTTGGAACACCTGTCCACATGGCTGAGCGGGCTCTATTCGAGGTGGATTCGGCCTACCAGGGAGAGGAAGGTGTCCTCTTGGTAAAAACGGCGCTAGAAGCTGGTTTGCCTTATGCCGTGGCCTTCGTGGATGTCCGTATGCCTCCTGGCATCGATGGCCTGGAAACCACCCGGAAGATCTGGGAACTGGATTCTGAAATTCAGATTGTCCTGTGCACGGCTTATTCCGATGTGTCGTGGGATGTGATACTGGAAAAAATCGGGGACACAGACCGAATGGTGATCCTAAAAAAGCCGTTTGATACGGTGGAAGCCTTTCAATTGGCGCAGGCCCTCACTCAGAAATGGTGGTTAAGCCGTCAGGCCCGGGGAAAAATGGAAGAACTGGAGGGTATGGTGGCCGAACGCACACGGGAGTTGCAGGAGTCGAACGACATGCTCCAGATGCAGGCCCGGGTGATCGAAAACATGAGCGAATCTGTCATCATTGCCAATGAGCAGGGTCAGATCGTAATCACAAACCCAATGGCTAACAGCATGTTCGGTTATGGGAGCGGGGAATTGATCGGGCAGAATGTGTCGATGTTGAACAATCCCGCCGAGCCGGAAAACCAGCGGATCTTCTCCGAAACATTGACCGGCCTGCAAAATGGACAAAGCTGGTCGGGAGAGGTTAGCCGTTTGAAAAAGGATGGGACGGCGATCACGGTAAGGGCCCAGATCGGTAGCTTGGAACTGCTGGGTAGGCGCCACTTCTTTGCCATACAAGAGGATGTCACCCAGCGCAAGCTGGCAGAAGATGAGCTGCGGCAGAAGGATGCCCTCATCCGCATCGCCGGCCAAGTGACCCACACAGGAGGCTGGGCCATGCTAGTGCCGGAGCAGCGCTTGTTCTGGTCAGACGAAGTTTTTAACATCCTGGGATATCCCTGCGGCGACGTTCCGTCGCTGGGCGATGCATTAGCCCTTCACCCCGAACCGTGGCGGGACAAAATCACTGCCGCCATGGAAGCTTGCACTGCAAAAGGCATTCCCTTCGACATCGAAGTCGAAATCCTCGGAGCCCATGACCGGCGACTCTGGGTGAGGGTGTGTGCTGAAGTAGAACGCCGCGCCGACGGCTCGATTGAAAGGGTGCTGGGAGCCTTTCAAGACATCACCGGGCAAAAAAAGCTGGAGGCCATGTTATTTCAATCTCAAAAAATGGAAACCGTCGGCAAGCTGGCCGGCGGGTTTGCACATGAGTTCAACAGCATCCTGACGGCCATCATCGGCCAAAGTGAACTGCTGGCCACCGATCTTCCTCCCGGTAGTATCCTACATGGTTATACAACAGAAATCCGCAAGGCAGCCGACCGTGCAGCTGGCCTGACACGGCAGCTTCTGGCTTACGGACGCAAACAGATTCTGCATCTCGAGATTCTTGACCTGAATACGGTCCTCTCCGGCATGGACGTGGTTCTGCGCCACCTGATCGACTCCAACACGGATCTTCGGATACTACCCGCCTCGGGACTTTCCCTCGTCAAGGTGGATGCAGGACAAATTGAACAGGTCATCGTCAATATCGTGATGAACGCCGTCGACGCCATGCCTACGGGAGGGGAACTCACGATAGAAACGTCAAACGTTTCGCTCGACCAGAATTATGTCGAAGCCGTTCCTGATTTAAAGGCCGGTGACTACATTATGCTGGCCATCACTGATTCTGGCATAGGGATGAGCAAGGAAACCATGGCGCACATTTTTGATCCGTTTTTCACCACCAAGGCTGCGGGTATCGGCACCGGACTGGGATTGTCCACCTGCTATGGCATTCTGAAACAAAGCGGGGGTCACATCAGCGTTTGCAGTGAAGAGGGCCGGGGTGCTACATTCAAAATCTACCTCCCCAGTGTCGACCTAGCGGTCAAAAGTCCTCTAACACCCCTGGACGTGCCCAAGATGCCTGGAGGAAGCGAAACCATTCTTCTGGTTGAAGACGATTCCGCTTTACGGGAAATGGCGGCTATCCTGCTGCAACGGCTGGGTTACAACGTGTTGACGGCGGCCAATGGACTTGAAGCCCTCGACCTCGCCCATCAACAGGGTAGAAGCTCTATTGATTTGATATTAACAGACGTCGCGATGACCGAGATGGGCGGCAAGGAAATGTCCGACCGGATCAGCCCGCTCTACCCCGGCACAAAAATCCTTTTTACCTCTGCCTATGTGGAAAACGCCAGCATCCATCAGGGTGTATTGAATAAAGGCGTGGATCTTCTGCAGAAACCGTTTACTCCAACTGAGCTCGCAGTCAGGATACGGGAAATGCTCGATAAGAAAATTTAAAAATGAGAACTTTTCACATAATAATTCTGGTGGTGAGCACGATCCGGATGATCAAGTTTTGATTGAAATGGCCTTCCACAAGACCGGAGTTAACAGCCCGATTTATATCACGAACTGCGGCACTGAGGCCTCTGCCTAAATGTGCGGGGAGAGCCCCTACTCGGATCGGAAAAGTTCGCCTATCCTACCGTCATCACATCGGACCTGAAAATGCCGAAGGGCGACGGATTCCCCGTTCTGGAGTTTTTGGCAAAGAACCCTCAATGAATCATCATCCCGGCGATGGTGCGGAAGACTTTCAGGATGAGGTCGAAGGCAAGGGCGCTCATGCAGTTTCAGAAAGGCTGCGGCACGGGTAGGATTCTGAAAGTTTCCGGCAATCATCGAGCCCAGTGATCCCCCCGGAAGTGGAGGGGTGATGCAGGCAGGCAGCCGCCGAACAGACCCCATCGATCAAAGCTTGGGACATGGGTAAATGTTCATGCAGGGCATGGAGAACCCCGGCGGCAAAGGCGTCTCCGGCTCCAGAACTGCCGGCAATGAATCCATCGGGTAATACAAGGCTGGGTTGTAGCAGCTGGGTGCCGCTCAGGTGAAGTGCCAGGGCTCCTTCCGGAAAATGAATGACCACCCATTGCCGTACACCTTGTTGAAGGAGATCCGAAGCCGCTTTCCGGAGATTGCCTAAATTCAGATGTGTTCCCTCGCGGATAATATGACCCGTTGTGCGTTCTGCCTCAAACTCGTTCAGGATGGCATAATCGGTATAGGGAAGCGCTGGTAGGACGACGTCACGGAAACGACTGCTATCCTCGCTAACCACGTCAATGGCTGTTATAAATCCGAGGCTTTGGGCTTTCTCCAGAAGTTCCGCCGCAGTAGTTCCCCGCACGGTGCCGGGATGGTCCATCCGGTCGAGCAGCAGTAAATAGCCAAGGTAGAATATTTTCGCATGGGAGTTCATGAGATCGACATGTTCCGGCCCAAAGGCTGCGTTGGCACCGCGATGATGGAAAAAGGTCCTCCGACCGGTGGATCTTGCCGTCATGACATCCGTGTAGGATGTGGCATGATCACTGGTGCGGTGAAGTTGGTTTCTTCCAATCCTGTGCTCGTCACAAATCTTCAGAATATGATCCCCTGCGGCGTCACGGCCGATGAGACCCGCTCCTTCGAGAGGAAAGTTGGCCCCTAGTTTGGCCAGGTCGACAAGAAGGTTAAAGGGGCCTCCTCCATTGGCGGAGGATTCTTCCTGGATGTTGGCCAATGCATCCTGGGCAGGCCAGACATCGATGACCTTGGTTGTATCAAGAATCCAGTTTCCCGCTGCGAGAATTCCATGGCGCTTCATGATTTAGGCGGGTTCACTCAACAGTCGGAGATAAGCCGGCTCGTCCTCGTCTATGTAGGGATAACGTCCAATGTCAGGATTGATAAAAAAATTATCATTGGTGTCGTCATTGGCGGTGGAGACTTCGCCGATGATACATTCCCCGCTGGCGGATGAGAATTCCTGATAGACGCCCGGAACCAGAGTGATGCGTTCACCGGAATGTAATGGGAGAGGCTTGCCGCAGGACACCTCCCTGGGGTTGCCGTTGATCTTTACGGTAATGCTTTCCGAATCATGTTGCATGGGATTCGCCCAGAGCAGAATTTCTAGCAATCCCCAGCGGCAGATGATGTCTTCTTTTTTCTTTTTGTGGGTATGGGCCGGGGTTGTCATCCCTTTGCGGGCATACATCAGTTTTTCACAATATTCACGTTCCTCGGCCAGGTTCACCAGAACCAGTCCGAAACTTTGCCAATTTCCAAGTCCGAAGTCGGTGACGTCCCAGCGGGGTAGGGGAGGGAGCGTCCAGCCGTGGGATTGGAAGCAGTCGGTTGCTTGGCGCATGAGGTTGTTGATATCGCTGCGTTTCATGGGGTGATAGTTGCGGGCTTGAGAAATGAAAGGTCCACCTGGCAGATGGTGGATTTGCCTGAGTGGGAGCGGAAGGTCAGGGAGGATCCGGCGGGATGGGCGGAGAGGACGCGATCGAATCCTTTGGGAATGGCGGCGACGCCCATGATGTAGGGAATGACCAGGGGTTTGCGCGGATTGAGTTGGAGGACGGTTGGAATGCCACGTCGGTTGAGCTCATTTTTCCTGGCGGAATCGGCCAGGCCGAGACAGAAGTATGAGGTCAGGTCCTCGATGCCGAGCACACCGCGGTGGCGGCCGTTCCATGGCGCGTAGTGTCGCCCGCCGTGGGAATGCCAGAAGGCGGTGCAGGCGAGCAGGCGGGGATCCTTGAGAGAGAACCAGAGGAAACCCTGTTCGGGAAATGTCACCGTCGTCCAGGCGAAGTCGGGCCGGTCAAAATGGTGGACATAAATAAAGTCGGTGAAGCCTTCGCGGACGGGGTAGGTGGAGCAGTCGGTGAGTGAGCCATCCAAGGCGGGCACGGAGTCCAGGCGGCGGAAAGTTGCGGCAGGTTTGAGGGCTTGGTAGCCGCCTTTGGCGGGGTTCTCGAAGGGGAGGGGAAAGACCTGGCCGAAACGGAATTTGCTGGTGCTGATGTGCCCGGTGCCGTTGCGGATGAAGTCGAGCATGGGGTGGTGACCCAGACTCATGGGACCGGAGTAGCCTTGGAGGGTGTGGGTTTGATAGATGACGGAGTGGCCGTCGATAAGGCGGATCGTCTTGGTCAATTTGCCCGGACGGATTTTGGTTCGGAACGAGGCGGTGAGTTTGGTCACGCCGTCGCGATTGACCGGAGCTGTGGCTTTCCACGGGCCGTTGGCGCACTCGCCGTGGGGAGGGTGGGCCTCGTTCCGCCAGTCTTCAGCCGATGAACCGAAGGGCATGCAGAAAAAATCTCCGCGCAGGGGGCGGAGGAGCGGCGGCTGGATGCGTTCCGTGCCGGGTTCGCCGCACCAGGAGGCGACGGAGAATGGATCGACCGTGCGTCTGCCCAGCCGGAAGCGCACGGGACCGAGCTGTCCGCCGAGACGGGTCAAGGCGGCATCGACGTGTGAGGATTGCAGTGTCCAGGAAGGTTGGTGATGAATCAGGGAGAGCTTCATGGGTGTGGAAGGATGGGACGTTTAATTGGACGAAAACAAGGATACCAAGTTCTTTGGTTATGATGACGATTGGATGTGGGTTGTGACAGATTTGCCTGTTTGGTGGGACTGAAGGGCGGCGGCAAAGAGGCGGTGGCTGCTCAGGGCTTCCTCCGGCGTGACGCAGGCGAATTTATCGCCGAGCTGCCCCGCGCGTTCGGCCAAGTACGAGGCCCACATTTGTTGGAAGCAGTCGGGGAAGCCGTGCTCAAAGATGCCGCCGGTGATAGTGGGAAAGGTGCTGGCGAAACCGAGGTCGCTGCGCTGCCAGAGCTGATCTTTGCCGCGCTGGAACGTCCAGAGGGCCTTGGGATCCTTGGTGCTGAACTTGACGCCGCCATCGGTGCCGAGTGCCTCGAAGAACCAAGTGTTGGTTTCGCCGGGGGCGAGGCGTTTGGTTTCAAAGCGGATGGGCACTTCGTTGGAGTCATGGGTAAAGGTGCCGTGAAGCATGGCGTTGTCCCAGGTATCACATTCGGCAGTGCCGCCCTTGCCGTCGGGGCGCTGGTGATAGACTTTCTGCAATTGGGCAAAGACTCGGGTGGGCAGCCAGCCGAGGCGGGCGGGCAGATGGGCAGTGTGCATGCCGAGGTCTCCCATCACGCCAATTTCTCCACAGAATTTTACCTGGCGTTTCCAGTTAATGGGCTTGGTGGGATCGAGATCGCTGGAGTGGTGGAAACCGGAGCGGACTTCCAGCAGTTTGCCGAAGGAGCCTTCGCGGGCGATGCGGTAGGCGGCCTGGGCACCGGGGAAGAACGGGAATTCCGAGCTGCAACGGACGAAGCGTCCCGAGTTTTTGATTTTGGCGCAGATGCGTTCGGCGGCGTCGAGGTCGATGCCGAAGGGTTTTTCTGCGAGCAGGTCTTTACCGGCGTCGAGTACGGCCATATAAATTTCCTCGTGCAGATGGTGGGGGACGGCAACGTAGATGATGTCGATGTCGGGGTTTCGCAGGAGTTCCCGGTAGTCAGTGGCGAACTGGTTGATTGAGGGGATCTGGCGGAACCATTCGATTGCGACGGGGTTGGCGTCGCAGACGGCTGTGAGGGAGGGGCGCACGGGGTGGTCGTTGAGAACGAACCAGCGGGCCAGGCTGGAGGCCAGTTCCTTGCCCATGAGGCCGCCGCCGATGATGGCAATGTTGGTGGATTTCATGGTCAGGCTTTCAGATGTTTGGCTGCCTGGGCGGCGGTGGCGTTCTCGTGGACAATGGACATGAGGGCGCGGGTCATGCCGGAGGGGGTGGCATGCTGGATGACGTTTCGTCCGTAAACGATACCGCTGATACCCTGCTTCATAAGCTCTTCAGTTCGCTTGAGAATTTCTTCGTCAGAAGCCTTTCCACCTCCGCGGACCAGAATGGGAATGCCTGAGGCGGCCTCGACCACCTTGTGGTAACTGGAGACATCATCGGTGGGGTCTGCCTTGATGACATCCGCACCAAGCTCGACGGCCTGCCTTACGAGGTGTTGAATCTTTTCCAGATCGCCATCCACCATATAACCACCCGCTTTTTCATTGGGTTGGAAGACCAGGGGTTCAACCATCATGGGCATTCCATAGTTTTCGCTTTCCAGTTTCAGGGCCATGATGTTATCGATGCACTGGGCTGTGACTTCAGGGGCTCCAGGAATCTGAAAGAGATTTACACACATGCAGGCGGCATCCATACGGACCGCCTGTAATGCGGCTTCTTCAATCATTTTACTGTAGCTTGTTTCGGAGAGTTCTTTTCCGTAGACGTTGGCCACATCCGTCCGCAGGACCAGGGAAGGTTTGGATTTTCCGGCAATGGCCTGGAGGTGCCGGGCCTGTCCGATAGTGAGCTGGATCGCATCGGGCCCCGCCTGGACAAGAGTTTGAATGGCTTTGCCGATGTTCTCAATTCCGGTCAAAAAGCCGGGTTGGTTAAAAAAGCCGTGGTCGATGGCCACATCAAAACAATGATGAGACAGCTGGTTGAAGAGACGGTTGAGTCGGTAGGATTTCATGGCTGTTTTTTCTTTTTTTCTTTCGTTTTTGGTAAAGGAAGTGCTTTATCACAAAAAATTCGATCAAAGTCGGACAATGCGGCAAAATTGAAGACAGAGGGATGGTTCCACTTTGTGTGATCCACGAGAAGCCATGCCTTGCCCGTGCTTTGAATCATTGCCTGTTTGACTGCGCATTCTTGAAGCTCCGTGGTTGATGGGCCCTTTACGGATAGTCCGGAGGCGCCGATCAGTGCGAAATCAGCTCTGATCTGTTGTAGCCATTTCAAGGTCAGGCTTCCAACCATGGCGCCGCTGATTGACCGGACTTCACCGCCAAGGGAAATGACCCGCGCCTGACGATTCCTGCAGGATTGCAGCAAAGGAGTGGAATTCGTGATCAGGGTTAGATCAGATCTGTCCTTCAGTAATTTTGCCGCCTCCAGGCAGGTTGAACCTGAGTCAATGAGGATGGATGATCCGTCAGGGATGGACATGTTTACTTGAATGGCGATTTCTCTTTTTTCTCTGAGCGAGGATCGGCGCTTTTCTTCAAGACTGGGTTCGCCCGCAAAAAAAGCCGGGTGAATCACCCCGCCATGAACACGGACAATACGATCCGTTTTTTCCATCTCACTTAAATCCCGTCTCAGGGTTGCGGAAGAGACTTTAAGATGACGCTGGAGGTCATGGACTTTCAAACGACGTTTTCGTTCAAGAAGGCTTAGAATTTGCTTTTGACGTTCTTGAGCGAACATGAGCAGAACGTAGCGAAATGCTCATCCTGCGTCAACTGCCTTGATTGGGTGTTGCAGTGGGGCTCAAAGGCCTCCCACTGCTCGGGCCTGGCTGGAATCGGCAAACGAATTACCGAGGTCAGTTGTTTGATTGGTTCATCCGGGCAGAGCAAAAGAGGTATAGGATTTCTGGAACGGTGATATACTTCCTAAATATCCTCCATAGCACTAACAAACGCAACGTCCGCCTGGGGTGGAAACCTGCCCGTCACCAGCTGCACCCCTTTTTATCCACCAGCGGGGCCTAGTTAAGGACTCCTCCGCTCCGAATTAGAATCTTCTTCCCTAGCCGTTCAAGCCGTGGATAAAACCTTCCGAACCTTTCACAACTTATAAGTTTTGATATTGAACGGCTTTGCTCAAATGGTCGGCAGTGACATTTGTTTGCGCTGCCAAAACGGCGATGCTGCGGGAGACTTTGAGGATCCGGTCGGAGGGTTCTAGTAGGCCATGCATCATTCCATGATGCATGGCCTACTAGGTCAGAAGGGTATAGTGCGCAGCACGGCCTTTGCCCTTTTGGGCAATCAGGCCACGCCGGACTAATCCTTGCAATGCTGCTTTTATCGTGTTGCGGTTCGCACCCGTGGATTCGACAACGCTTGCCACGGTCACGTTCAGGCGTTCCCCAAGCAGATGAATGATGTCCAACGAAAGACCCGACAAATCCGAGAGAACGGTTTGTTCGGACTCAATTCGCTTTTCAAGGCCATGCTTTTGACGGCTCAGGCAACGTAGGAAGAAAACAAGCCATGACTCCCAGTGGGGAGCTTCGGCTTTCATGCTTTGCTGCGTTTCGCGCAAGGCGGAATAATATCCGGGCTTGTTGTCCTCGATAATGCGCTCAAGGCTTGCATAAGGCACATAGCTATAGCCAAAGCGCAAAAGCAGCAGGGTTGTCAATACGCGCGACAATCTGCCATTCCCATCTTGAAAAGGGTGGATGGCCAAAAACCAAACAACAAAGATGCCCGCTATCAGCAGGGGATGCAGACGTTCTTCCTTCTGTGTTTCTGAAAACCAGTTTAAGAGCTTTGTCATCTCAAACGGAGTCTGAAATGGCGTCGCTGTCTCGAATATAATCCCGATCTGCTTTCCGTCCGCATCGAACGCCGCCACATTATTGGGATTTGTTTTGTAGTGACCCCGGTGACGCTCGTCTTTTGTGGAGAACTGCAAAAGTACCTGATGAAGCTGGCGGATATTATTTTCTGTAAGGAGGATATTATCCCACCCATCAAAAACCATTTCCATGGCTTTTGCATAACCGGCAACTTCTTGTTCATCCCTGTCCTGAAACGATTGCGAACCCAAGCCGGAAAGAAGCTTTGCGACTTCTAGGTCGGATAAGTGAGAGCCCTCAATGCGTGTGGATGACCCGATGCTTTCAATGGTGGCAATCCTGCGGAGCTGCTGAAGGGTTTCAGGGGATAAGGTTTTTAAGGCGCGCCATCGCCCTTTAAACTCGTCGATTTCAGCGACGAGCTTAAGGATGAGGGGGGTAATGCCTGGTTCAATCCTGTCCATTTTCTACTTAACCAATAAAATATCCATTTTTATCCAATTCAGCAAGTTGAAAATATCCATTCTTGTATCCATTTCTATCCATTTCAGATCATTCAGGGTTTACGCTAAATAGCTAGCTCCTTTTTGATCCGTCTCTGTTAGACCATGGTAAGTGGACTACACGGCAGGCCTGCGCGGCTTAAGCATCTCATAGAGTCGCCTTAGGAGACTTGCCCAAGGGTTTGGTTTAAACTTAGGGGACCAGGAGTTAATTAATTGTAGATTTTGAGATGTATGGGAAGCGCTTCTCGCTTCCCCTAAATTTTGCAGATATCATTCCCAGATCTTACGGTCTAAAGTGCGATACTGGATGGCTTCACTGAGATGATCCGTCGTGAGATCAGTTTCCTCTGCCAAATCGGCAATGGTGCGGGAGACTTTGAGGATACGGTCGTGGGAAGTTTTAGGTTAGTTTGGTCTGTTAGAAACGATTGGCTGGCCCCTGACCCCAGTGGGTGCATTTCCCAATCAGGTCTCTGGGTTCGGGCAAGAATCAGGCGCGGAGTCTATCTCTGGCTGACTTAATGGAAACTCCAGAAGTGCTCCACAAGTGGGCAGGTAACTTGGAGCCCACTTGCCCAAAGTATTCCAAGGGTTTTTGACGCTTTTCAGTCTCAATGTGGGCGAGCATTCTGGTGTCCAACCCGGACGTAAAAGCCGCGTCTTTGACTATCCTCAACGCGCCATCACTACCCCGTTGTATATTAACGCCCACGGTTTGTGTCTCCTGGTTTGCGAGAAGATGATAGTTTTTTGACCCGAGGTAAATTCTAAACTTTCTTGGTTAAGGTCTGCTCTTTCGCTTTGAGCCTGGGCTCAATCAACGTAAAAATCAA
>JBBSCO010000069.1:0-13734 GCA_038250235.1 Methylacidiphilales bacterium
CCCGGTTCTCTTGGAATTTTGAATCCTGTTGTGTTGCCGGTTCTGTTCTTTCCGGAACAGGTGCGTCACCTGCTGATGGTGGAGTGGGTGGCATTGGTAAGCTTCGTTTTGGGCAGTTGGGCTTTTGTTCAAATGGCCAAATCCTTGAGCAGGATTTATGGACTCCCGGACTTCCCGGGGGCATGGATTTTCCTGTCCTTGAGTTGGAACTTTGGACTTTTTTCCCTCGCAGTTGGTTCAAGCTGGCTGGGGTTTCTTGGAAGTCAGGCGGCCGTGCCCCTGCTTTTCTGGGGGATGGTTGAAAGGAACGCCCGCAGGAGCTTGTTGCTTCTATTGGTTGGTGCCGGATACGGGTTGTTCTGTGGCCATATGCATCCTTTTCTCATGTCCGCACTTTTTTTTAGTCTGATGGTTGTGCCTCTGGCTCTGATGGAAAAAAGGTGGGGATTGCTGTTGCGCTGGGGAATTACTTACAGCGTCTATCTCGCTTTGCTGTCCCCTTGGCTGTATTTCTCCCTTCAGGAAGTCGGGGCTTCTGTGAGGCAGGAAGAGCTTGCTCTGGATGGTGCCAAATCGTTGAGTTATCCGCTTATTTTGCAGATGGCATCGTTGATAGCTGGGCCGATCTTTTCTTTTGACGGTCTCGGAGCCGAATACTTCAGGCTCAGCAAAGCTTATATGACTTCCATTGCTTTTACGTCCTCAGGGATCTTGTTCGGGCTTCTATTGTTCAGGAATTCGCTCAGATGGAAAAAAGCCTGCTGGTTCTTTGTCTTCTTTTCAGTTTTTATTTTTTTCAGCCCTAAGCACCCTATGTTTCCCTATCTACCGTTTATCGCTGCTGCGCTGTTCGGGTTGACGGCGCTCTTGTTGAAGGAGGGTATTACAACACTGGAAAAAGTGTGCCTTCTCTTTGTTCCTGTTTTAGTTGTCTTACTTGACAGGCCTGACTGGTTGACGTCCGTCATTTCACAAATTCCTGTATACAGATTTCTGCGTTGGCCGGTTCGGGAAGTCATCCTCATGACCTTCCTGTTTCATGTTATCCTGTTGTTTAATTGGCAATCGTTTACGGCCAGGATGCGTAAATTTTCCATGGTGGCGGGTGTTCTTATGATGGCTGGTTTTATCGCGGCTCATGGCAATCCGTCCTTCAGTCTGATGGAAATCGACCGCCGCCTGATCATCAGTGGTGAGGCCGCGCAGTGGTGGAAAAAGATCAAGTCGGAATCGGGTGATGCAGGTCCGTGGATTGCCGTGGTGGATGTAAAAACGCTCATGCAGATGGATTATCGGGTTCCCTTTACACTGACAGGTTCTTATAACTACCCCTCCTTTTTTGAAATCAGAAGTCTCACTGGTTACTGCGGAAATTGGATTGATATGTCAAAAAATTGGAGTGGAGAAAAACCTTATCACTGGGCTGGAATTTTCGGTCCGGAAGAGGGGGCGAGACTACGTGCCAGGAACCCGGAGCTTTGTTATGTTGAAATCAAGGAGTTGGGACCTGATTATGCGGAAGTGGTTGCCATCAGCCCCAAGACAGGACAGAAATGGACAATCAAGGTAAAATTGGAACCCTGACATGAAACGCCATATTTCCAGGTTAGGGCATTGTTTGACCGGATAAACCCCATCCATGAAAGCTTCAGCCAAGATAGCCTGCTCCCCGTTGTTCTGGGGGCTGGGAGCACTCATTGTCGTTGCTGTGTATCTGCTCCTTTGGTGGAACAAAGCCTTGGGGGGGACAACTGAAGGCTGGTTCCAACACTTTGCCAACTTGATGATGCAGGGGCAAATGCCCTACCGTGATTTCTATTTGTTCACACCTCCGGGCCATTTACTGGAAACGGCTGCTGTTTCACGACTGATGGGGACGGATTTTATCGATTTCCGCATTTTTGGTTTTGTTCAAAGGCTGGCCATCTGCGGGATGCTCTATATGTGGCTGGCCAGGCTTTTTCATCCCTTTGCGGCCTTTGTCGGCGCTGTCTTCTGTCTTTTTGTCTACTCGGGAGATCAGCCGGATGTTCTTTTTTATGCCCATCACAGCACGGCATTCTGGAGTCTTCTGGCCTGTTGGGCGGCTTCACATCTGGATATCAAATCGCGCCTCTGGATCGTTTGGATCCTTTGTGCAGGTCTGGCTGCAGGTCTGAACTTCTGTGTTAAACAGACAACTGGGTTGGGTGTGACCCTCTTGATTCCGACGGCATGGGTGCTGATGGCCTGGAAGTCTGACTATTGGCAGCGTCTGAAGCCCGCTATCCTCACGTTTGCTGCGGCATGGGTGGTTCCTGTGCTTTGTGTGGGTCTTTGGCTCTATGCCAATGGAGCCATGGCTGCTTTTATTGAGCAGACGTTTCTCAAGGGCACCAATGCCAAGGGACCTCTTCTGGATGTCTTGCTTCGTCCGTTTACACCGTGGCCGGTGGCCGCTGTCTATCTGTTGATGATGGGATCCATTTGTCTGATTTCGCTGGGCTTGAGGCAGAACAGCAAAACTCCTGAGGAAACCGCCGGGCCGGCGGAGTGGCTCAGGCTATCGCTTGTTCCCGCGTCTGCCATGCTGCTGGTGATCGCCGCAGGCTACTGGTTGGGGAGGGGACTGTGGACTTTGTTTCCCAACAACGAGACATTCACCATGCTTAGGCTGAACGACATGTTTTTGATTGCCTGCGCTTTCCCAGCCAGCACGGTGTTTGCTTGTTTGTATTGTCCCTTATGGATACGTAAAGAAGAAAACCGTCCGGTCTTTTTCATGGCGTCTATTGGAATGGGAATGGCACTGTTTTATGCGATCTCCTTTGTTCTATATAATCCTATGGTATTGCCGGGGCTGGGGCTCCTGGTTGCATACCTGACACATCTCCTTTTTAAGTCGGCCGTATCAACACCGGCCAAACGCAGACCTTTTTACCTGTTCATGCTTGCTCTTTTGTTGCAGATGGCGGTTCTTATCACCGCCCGGTTGCTGATTCCCTTTGATTTTTATGGCTGGCGGGAGCCTGCGGTTTATGCCAAGCGGAGTGAGCCTTCCTTGCCGCAATTGCAGGGACTGGATCTCAGTGCACAAACCAATTCATCTGTTGCCAGGATGGTTGAATTGATCCAACAGAACTCAGGCAAAAAGGAGACGCTGTTTGTTTTCCCGCATTTTCCCATGCTCTATACCTTGGCCGACAGGTCCCCCGCCACGTTTGCGCAGGTTCATTGGTTTGACGTTTGTCCCGACTACATGGCTCGGGAAGATATGG
The DNA here is from genome assembly GCA_038250235.1 of Methylacidiphilales bacterium. Classification (GTDB taxonomy): domain Bacteria; phylum Verrucomicrobiota; class Verrucomicrobiia; order Methylacidiphilales; family JAAUTS01; genus JAAUTS01. The sequence goes on from JBBSCO010000069.1 coordinate 3,258, forward strand.
AGCGTTTGAGAAAAAATCCCCCTAAAATCATGATGATCATGAGCTTTTCCGATGAAAACATGACGATGATGGAGGGGCTCTATCGGGGCGGAAAAAAGTCAGGCCAGCGCGACATGATGCATTTCCTCGAAGAATCCACGAGCGGATACACACTTCTCGCTGAATTCTCCGGATACCCTTATCTTCTTCCCATCAGGATGTGGGTTCGCAATCCCTAAGTTACGGTAAAATCACATGAAACGCCTTCCGCAAAGTTACGGGCCGAACTGACTGACTCCGGCGCGGATCTTGGGACTTTTTGCGGCGCTTTTGGTTTTTGTTGGGATTCTTTCGTGGTTGAAAGAAAGACCTTTTCTTCCGGTGGATGATTACGGCGGAGTGTCCTATCCGCGGCTCCCGACCGTTTCCACGGCGGAAACGGCCAAGGATTTATGGAACATGGGCACTTTGGAGCGGCCAGAGTTTTACCGGCTTTATGCCTACTTTATAGAGGAGAGCAGGATCCACCGTGACCGGACCTACCGGCAGGACGTTTTCACCGAGGCAGCTGATGGAAGGTTGCTTCCCAAACATCCGGTGATCATCAGTGTCATGGCGGCACCCTTTTATGGATGGATGGGCCAGGTTGGTTTCTGGGTCTTTCAACAACTGGTTTTGCTGGCACTGATCATTTCACTCTATCGCGTGGCCCGGGATCTGGCTGGTCCTGAGGCGGCACTATTGACCTGCGCTCTCGCAGCGGCAGGAACGAACCTGGTTTGGTATTATTCCTACAATTTTTCCTACGATATTCTTGGCACGATGTTTATCATGGCCGGATTGTCTTAGTTGAAGAGGTATCCGTTGTTGGCCGGAACCCTCTTCGCTCTCAGCCTCTATGTCAGAGCGGCCAATGTGGTCGTTTTGCCTTTTCTGGTTTTGGCCTGTTGGCCGCCGGGGACGGATTTCCGAAGGATTCTACGACCGTGGATATTAGTAATGTCGGGATTTCTCGCTGTCATACTGCCGTATCTTACGCTCAATCATCTGATCTACGGGGATGCGTTGAAAGGAAACTACTCCCTGATACCGGTCTTTGCCCAAGGAAAAGTGTTGTACGATGTGGAAACAACAGATTTCTCCTGGCGTTTTTTCCGGGAGGAAGCCTTGGCCCGTCTGTGGGGACATCCGGAAAGCGTTTTGTATGCGTATCCGGGATTGTTTGTCAGTATCCTATCCCTACCATGGATCCTGCGCCTCCCGGGTCGGGAACGCCGGTTCGCTGTTCTGCTGTTTTTGGCAGGATGCTCCATGATCGTGCTGTTTTTCTGTTACAGCGGCTGGCTGAAAGCGCACGGGGACCGTTATGTGTTGCCGGCAGCGTTTTTGATGTTGATACCAACCGCTCTGGTTTTTCGCGGACTTTCGAATGCGTTGCAGAGCCGCTTAAAAAAGGACTAACGCCTGACAAACCTGATCTGCCTGTTGGTGGGTCAATTCGGGATATAAAGGCAAGGCCAGGCATTCGTTGGCCACCTGTTCGGCGACGGGAAAGCTTCCCTTTGTATAGCCCAGCGGGCTGTAGCATTTCTGCAGATGAAGCGGAATCGGGTAGTGGATGGCGGAGCCGATACCTTTTTCCTGAAGGTGCGCGGCGATTTCATCACGCCGGGGGTGGCGGATAACATAGAGATGCCAGGCACTATGGGCCCACTCTTTCTCTTTCGGTAGAATCAGGGAACTTCCTTTCAGGCCTTCGGTATAAAGTCCGGCCAAAGTCCGGCGTGCTGCGGTCCACCGGTCCAGATGTTTCAATTTGACGCGGAGCACGGCACCCTGCATGCCTTCCATGCGATAGTTGTAGCCCACCTCGTCATAGTGATAACGTTGATAGGAGCCGTGGTTGCGCAGCGCCACTGCGCGTTTGGCCATGGCTTCATCGTTGGTGACAAGGGCACCGGCTTCGCCACAGGCTCCGAGATTTTTTGTGGGATAAAAGCTGAAAGACCCCTGGGTTCCCATGGTTCCCACGGGACGGTTTTTATACCGGGCCCCATGGGCCTGGGCGGCGTCCTCCACGACAGGAAGTCCGTATTTTTCGGCAATGGCAAGGATGGCGTCCATGTCGCAGGGATGGCCGTAAAGATGGACCGGTAGAATGGCTTTGGTTTTGGAGGTGATGGCAGCCTCAATTTTTGCAGGGTCGATCTGGTAGGATTCAGGTTCGATGTCGACGTAAACGGGTTTGGCTCCGACGTAAGAGATGGCCCAACTGGTGGAGGCAAAGGTGAAAGGAGTGGTGATGACTTCGTCACCCGGGCCGATGTTGTGCAAGAGCATGGCGATGTGCAGTGACGAAGTTCCGCTATTCATCCCAATGCAGTAACGAGCTCCGCTCCAGGCGGCGAATTCTTTTTCGAAAGCGTCAACATCAGGTCCGAGGCAAAAGCTGGTTTGATCGAGTGTTTTTTCGATGGCGGCCAGCAATTCGTTTTTGAGTCCGGAATGTTGTTCGGCCAGAGAGAAATAGGGCACTGGAGTATGCATGAAAGCGAAATAATGCCTGTCGGACTCGGGTGAGGTCAATCCTGTAGAAGAACCACATCGGATTTAACGGTTTTCAGCCGGAGCTTTCCGGGTACGATGCTGGAAGATGACGGGACGAGTATTTAGTTTGTGTTTGTGGTTTCTGGCCTTGGCGTCTTTGCTCCAGGGCTCGGAAGCAATCCAGGAAGCTGTGCCCAGGGAGTTTCGTGGAGCATGGGTGGCGTCGGTTTATAATCTGGATTGGCCTTCCCGACCGGGTCTCCCGGTGGAGGAGCAAAAGCGGGAATTGTGTGTTTTATTGGATGAGGCGAAGGCATTGAATCTGAATGCCATCATTTTTCAGGTCAGGCCTGCCGCCGATGCCTTGTATGAGTCACCCTATGAGCCATGGTCCTATTATTTGACGGGGAAAATGGGAAAGGCCCCGGAACCGTTTTACGATCCTCTGGCCTACGCGGTGGAGCAGGCCCATCTACGCTGTCTGGAGTTGCATGCCTGGATCAATCCCTACCGTGCGCGCGCCGGATTGGATTATGCGGCATCACCGGATCATGTGTTAAAACGACATCCGGAATGGATCAGAACCTACAGGAACCTGCAATGGCTTGATCCGGGACTTCCGGAGGTTCAGGAGCATGTGCTGAAAGTGGTGAAGGATATTGTGCGGCGTTATGACATTGATGGCCTGCACATCGATGATTATTTTTATCCCTATCCTTTGTATGATAAGGCCAAGAAGAAGTTGGAATTTCCGGATGAGAAAACCTACCGGTCCTACCGTGACAAGGGAGGGACTCTGGGGAAAGACGATTGGCGCCGGGACAATGTCAACGCGATGGTCAAAGGGATGTATGAAGCAATCCGGAAGGAAAAGCCCTGGGTCAAGTTCGGTGTCAGTCCCTTTGGCATCTGGAAGCCGGGAGTCCCTGCCGGAACGATGGCCTATGTGGATGCGTATGAGCATCTGTATGCCGACTCCAGGCGCTGGCTTCAGGAGGGCTGGCTGGATTATTGCGCCCCCCAGTTGTATTGGTCGCGTGATTCCAAGTTGCAGCCATTTGAACCTTTGTTGACCTGGTGGGCTTTGCAGAACAGCAAGTCCCGCCATCTATGGCCTGGTATTGCCTCGGAACGGGTCGGTGCCCAGAGAAGGCCTGATGAAATGGTCGGGCAGATCATGTTGACGCGGCTCCGGCTGGAAAGTGGCGGGCATATACATTGGAACATGAAGCCTTTGTTGAATAACCATCTGGGGCTGGGCACATTGTTAAAAAAGAAAGTCTACGAACAGCCCGCCCTTGTTCCGGAATCGCCCTGGATGGTTCCTGACAAACAGCCGGTGCCATCCTTTATCGCCGGAAAAAAGGTTGAGTCCGGTCAGTGGCGTGTTTCCTGGGTCATGGCACCGGAGTCCCTGCCGCCTTTCTGCTGGATCTGGAGGGAAAGACAGGAGGGGGTCTGGACTTTTCAGATTCTTCCCGGAACAGTCCGCAGCTTCAGCCAGAACGGGGCGGGGGTCTCGGAAATACAAATAGCGGCAGTGGATAGATATGGAAGGATCAGTGCCTGGCAGAAAGTTGAAGTGGCGCCATGGCAGGCCCAGACCATGCGTTGATGGGGGAGGGTAGACGCCTGGACTATTGGATCAGGCCTGAGACCAGCGCGCGGGCGCGGCGAAGCGCACTTTCACGAGATTTCAGTTTTCCCTCAAGTTGTTCGTCCATCAGGGTTTCCAGAAGCATTCCCAGGAGTTTGCCGGGACGGACACCGAGTTCGATCAGGTCGTTTCCGTTAACCAACGGGACGGGCTTAAGCTCTTCGTGGGAAATTTCCCCGCGTTTCTCCAGAACGAATTCGTAGATGTCGAGTAGTCGATGGCTGGAGCTACAATCAATCCGGTGCAATTCAACCTCCAGATCCATGGTGGGACGGGCCAGGAATTTCTTCAGGGTGCTGAGACGCATGTTGGGGGCGTCTTTGAAAGCCATGTGGTTGGCAACAAGGGCAGTGACATCGCGGATCATGTCATTGGAGAAGCGCAGGCTGCGCATAATGTGTTCGGTTTTTTTTGCGCCGACGGATTCGTGGCCGTTGAAGCGGATGCGCCCGGTGTGATCAACTTTGTAGGTATCGGGTTTGGCTATGTCGTGGAATAACACGCCCAAAGCCAGGACGGGGTCGGGATTTTTCAGGTGGCCCATCATCAGGCGGACATGTTTATAGACATCCCCTTCCGGATGGAATTGGGGAGGTTGTTCCACACCTTTCATTTCTTCAATTTCGGGTATCCAGACCCTGAACAATCCACTGGCATCCAATAGGTCGAAGGCTTTGAGCGGATTGACGCTGGTGAGGGCCTTGACCAGTTCATCCCGGACGCGCTCCGGTGCCAGATTGGTGCTTTCCGGTGCCAGGGTGCAGAGAGCTTTCCAGGTTTCCGGTTCAATCTCAAAATCCAACTGGGCCGCGAAACGCACGGCGCGGAACAGGCGTAGCTTGTCCTCGGTAAAGCGCATGACGGGATCTCCGATGCCACGGATGCGCTGTTTTTTCAGGTCGGCCTGGCCGCCAACGAAGTCGATGAACTTTTCTTTGAGCGGATCGTAAAAGAGTCCGTTGATGGTGAAGTCGCGACGTTCGGCATCTTTTTCCGGGGTGGTGGGTTCGACTGATTCCGGACGGCGGCCGTCCTTGTAGAGTCCGTCGTTGCGGAACATCGCTATTTCAAAGTTTTGTCCGTGGTATTGAACCCTCACCACCCCGAAGGCTTTTCCCTGGAGATCGGTGACTTTGGGAAAAAGTTTCTGCACCTGATCCGGAGTGGCATTGGTGGCGATGTCGATGTCTTTGGCTTCGCGCTGTAGAAGATGGTCGCGCACGCAACCTCCGGCGAAGTAGGCGGTGTGGCCGGCTTTGGCCAGTTTTTCCACAACGCCACAGGCTATTTTGCCGCTGGGGCCCAGAATGCCGTCGATGGATGGCGAAGAGCCGCTGCTCATGGAGTTTTTTTGATGGTGTGGGAATAAAAAAGATAGACGAGTCCGCCGACAAGGCTCCAGATAACGCTCATAGCCAGAAAGATGGTTGAGCAGGCCAGGGCGGTTTCTTCGCCGACCGGGATGCCTTCGCGCGTGATATTGAAAAGGGCGAAGAGCAGGGCAAAGGCCCCTTCCCTCAATCCGTGGCCGCCAAAGCTGATGGGAAGACTCATGGAGCAGATGACGATGGAGAAAATGATCATCATCTGGGGATAGTGCACATCGAGATTCAAGGAGCGTGCGAAGAAATAGCCCGTGCTGAGCACGGGGACCACGGCGATAAAGGCGGTGATGACGGCGATCAGTGCATAGCGTGGCGATTGCCGGTGGGCCTGAAATCCCTCGTAAAGCGAGAGCAGGACATCTCTTCGGGGTATTTTTTCCCAGAGCCGGTGGCATTGGGCCGGAAGGATGGAGGGGGGGATGAACCAAAGGACGAGAAGCCCGCAAAAAATTGCCGCAACCAAAAGACCCAGGCCGAGGATAAAGAAACGGGTTTCAGCATGTTCGGAAATGCGCTGGTATTCAAAAGGAACCAATAGAAGTGTCAGGAGCAGAACGGCCAGGAGGCCCAGAACACGATCAAGAATGATGGAAAGGGTTGCGCGGGCTTTGCGGTCCGGGGCTTCTTTGAGGATGTAAAAAATCTTGATCACGTCACCGCCGGTTGAGGCTGGTAGGAATTGGCTGAAGAAGACGCCGATGAGGGTGAAGGCCGCAGTTTTCGGATAGGGAAGAACAATCCCCTGCACCCGCAGCAGGCAGTTCCAACGCAACGCTCCCAAAAAGAGGCCCAGACCAATGCTGATAAATCCAAGGCAGATCCAGAAAGGGTCGGCGTTTTTGAATTCGGCACTGAATTTGGCCCAGTCGTTGTCCTTGAAAATAAAAAACAGGATGGTGGCGGCCAGGATGATTTTGACAGGGAGTCCCCAGCTGAATTTTTTTCGTGGGGAGAGAACCGGACCGGAAGATTCTTGAGGAAGGGACATGTTTTTCAGTAGGGCACAGGGTTCAAAGCATCAGGGCCGTTTTGTTTCCACCATAGAAGGGATGCAACCACTGCATCTTTCTTTACCCGTGGAGATAGTTCAAGGACATAACAGGGTTCTTTTTTTGCCTTTTTCAGAAGGGGCCAGAGTTTGGCAAAAGGAATCCGGCCGGTCCCGGGTGCCTGATGATCGCGCTCCGGGGGGATGAGGTCATGGATGTGGCAGCCGATGAGGCGGGGGGCCAGGGCTTCCAGATGTTGGTAGTGGTCGATGAAGCCCAAGGCGTCTTTGCGGGCGGCATGACCGAAATCGTGCCAATAGCCTGCGGTTTCTGGAAGGCCGGCCAGAATTCCGGGCCAGGCGGAATCGATGGGAATTTCTTCGATGGATTCGCGGCATTCCAGTCCGAGTTGCACCTGTCGTTTGGCGGCGTGTCCGATCAAGTGGTGAAGGATTTCTTCGACCCAGGGCCATTGGGTCTTGAGCCAGTGTTCATGATCAATGACGGCTTGGATCTTGAGTTTGACGTAGTCGCGTGAAGCCAGCTTTCCCCGGAGGTAAAGTGCCTCCAGGCGGCGGCCAACATTTTTTTGTTGGGTGGTTCCGAGGTGTAGTATAACAGCCCGCGCTCCCAGAGTGGCGGCATGGTCGATGGTTTCCAGGCTGTGTTTCAAAGCGCGGGCACGTTGGTTGGAACGTGGATCCGAGAACTCGTAGCAATTGGGGGAGGCGCGGGTGAAGCCCATGGGCAGCGGGCAGAAATTGTGCAGGGATTGGATACGGATGATTTTTTCTTCCTGGGCTTTGAGAACTCCGGGCCAGAGACTGAAGCGGATACCGTGACCGAGTTCGGCGGCTTCGAAACCTATCTCTGCCAGTTCGGTCAGCATTTCGTAGCCGTCATCGTGCCGGGAAGAGTTCCAACAGGCGGACATGGCCAACACGGGTTTCACGCGGGTAGTTTTAAGTTTAAGGTTTTAAGTTACAAGTTATTAAGAAGCTGTGCTCTGCTTCGGCGGTATGGGGGCAATAAAAAACCCGATCCTGCCAGAAGCGGGACCGGGTTTTTGTAAAAGAACGGTTCAATTACAGGGAGAAATTTCCCCAGTAGTTGATTTTGGGTTCTTTGGCTTTGCGACGCTTGCGCTCGCTGGGTTTTTCGTGGTTACGGCGTTGGCGCGCATCACGGAGAGTGCCTTCGCGATCCAATTTCTTTTTCAAGCGACGGAGCGCCTTGTCCACAGACTCACCTTTTTTCAATTTTACTTCGGTCATATACATTCACCTCACGATCTATGGTATTTAAAAGTTTCCCCTTTGAAGGGGGGATAAAGATAGTCGTACAAGGGAAAGAGTGTCAAACAGGGAAGCGGAAAAAGTGCAATAAGCTATTGACTTGGCCAGACTTAGCTAATATAGGAAAGGGATGGTTGAAGTTACCGTTCATCAAGCCAAAAGCAACTTGTCCAAGCTCTTACGTCAGGTGGAACAGGGGGAGGACGTCATTATTTGTCGGGGGAAGGAACCTATCGCCCGGATCGTTACATTTGAGAAACCAAGGCCGGTTCGGCCCAAAGTGGGTGAGCAGGTGGCCTTGGGGGTATCCTGGGCAGACGATTGTTTTCCATGAAACTGCTTCTGGATACCTGCACCTTTGTCTGGTTGACGAGTGCTCCGCAACTTCTGGGTGAAGGGGCCAGAACGGCTTTGGACGACGCGGGTAATGACTTATATCTTAGTTATGCGAGTTATTGGGAGATCGCAGAGAAACACCGGACAGGTCAACTTAGCTTGCCAGCAAGTCCGCAACTCTGGATCAGGGACAGGATGAAATCGCATGGGGTGGAAGAAGCGGCGTTGGAGGCCGAGGTGGTTTTTCTCGCTGCGGAATTGCCGGGGGATGCGAAGAACCTTTTTAAACGTCTTCTTTCGGCGCAATCGATACGTGGTGGCTATGTGCTTCTGAGTCCGGAAGCCAGACCGGATCATCCCGGTCTGCGGGTGATCTGGTGATGCAGAGGGCTTCCATCAGTTTTCGGCAATCTCTGGCGGAAGTCTCAGAGTGTTGGTCTGCACAGAATGGGGACGAAAACTAATGAAATGCTGGAAGCCCTGCAGGTTGTTAAAACATGCCGTCAAAAAGGCTGGATTGGGGCTTTGATAAAAGAAACGGGTTGGAGTGAAAGTTATTACTTCGCTAAAATGATGAAACATGACGGTTAAAAAAATTTGAGCCTGAGCGACGAGGTTCAAAAAAAAAGCCAAAGATTTGGCCGACATCCTACGAATATTCGAAAGAGTTCCGGCTCTTACAAGATTGCTGCCTGCGGCAGCCGGGGGAAGGATTGGTTCTACTGGGCAGAAGATTGAGCTGAAAGCCCCGTTGAAAAAGCGAGCCCCCCACCGCCGCTGCACGCCTTGAAGGTTATCTAAAAGCTGCGTCGGTGGAATGCCGGGCTTGTCGTTGGCAAATCCGTCGGTGTCCATGCCTGGGAGCGCCGCCGTGCCGTCCACGGCGCAGCCCGGCCTGGGTTCAGCGCATTTTTGTGGCCCCGGCTCTTCGGCTGTCCGGCGAAGCAATCCACCACCGCCTTCACGGCATCCGTCTGGAAAGCCTGCTATTTGAGTCACAGCTTTATAGTGTTCCGAGTGTGGCGGCAAAGCCCGCGGGCGAATGAATCACTGCCCCTTCGTGAGTCTGGCCGTAAAGCGGCCCGGAATGTGCTTTGTCGCCCGTTAGCAGGACTTGGCACCGGTGCTGGATGGCCGCAGAAAGCACAGGACGGTCTTTTTCCGGCAAGCCCGGCGCGACTTCTGTCCCGAGCGGCTTGCTGGTTGTGGCGGATGTTTCCACCGCCTCCAGCACCTTTTCAAAGTCCTCCCTTGCCGACGATGGTGTCCAACTGGGGCTTCTTCGCAGGTTTGGGTTCGCCCAGGAGGTCCAATCGTTGGGCAGGGTGTCGCCGTTGAAAATCTCGAACTCCGACGTCTGGCGATTCTGTGACTCCTTTCACACCCACTCTGCACACAGCAACTCCGCCTGCCGGAGCACCGTCTTCACGGCCTCGTCCTGCAAGTCGGGCGGGTAGCCGTATTTGTTCAGGATGCGCTTCACCATCACGCGGATCTTCGCCCGCGCGCCTTCGCGCAGCGTCCAGTCGATGGTCACACTCTTCTTTACCTGGGTGATGAGTTCGGCGGCGATGACCTTGAGCTTGTCGTCGCCCATCGCCTTCACGGCGGACTCGTTCACTGCGAGGGCGTCGTAAAACGCGACCTCATCATCCGTCAGGCCGAGGTCTTCGCCGCGCTTGGTGGCGGCTTCCATTTCCTTCGCCAGCTTGATGAGCTCCTCGATGACCTCCATCGTGGAAATCGCGCGGTTGTGGTAAGCGTTCAGGGTTTTCTTGAGCTTCTCGGAGAACTGCTGGCTCTGCACGAGGTTCTTCTTTGAGCGCACCTTCAGCTCGTCCTTGAGCAGCTTTTCCAGCAGCTCGGCGGCGACGTTCTTGTGCTTGAGGCCGCGCACCTCGGCGAGGAATTGCGGGCTGAGAATGCCGATGTCGGGCTTCTGCAATCCGGCGGCGGTGAAGACGTCGATGATCTCCCCCTCCGTCGTGATGGCTTTGGAAACGAGCTGGCGGATTGCGGCGTCGATCTGCTCGGGGGATTTGCCGTGAGTGCCGGACTTCTTGTTGAGCGCGGATTGCAGGGCTTGGAAAAACGAAACGTCGTCGCGGATCGCGGTCGCTTCATCGGTGGCGGAGCAGAGGGCGAAGGCTTGCGAGAGTTCGGACACCACCTGCACCCAGCGTTTCTTGCCGTCTTCCTGTTCGAGGATGTGTTCCTGCCCGGCGGGGATGAGTTGCAGGCGTTCGGTCGGTTTGCCCGTCGTCCACTTGTCCCACTTGAAGCCGTGCA
>JBBSCO010000070.1:0-13419 GCA_038250235.1 Methylacidiphilales bacterium
GGTGTAAACGAGATGCTCTACCACTGAGCTAAGCGCGCGTTTGAGGCACTCATTAAACCCGCCGGAAGTGGGATGGCAAGATTAACCCGACTTTTATCCTGCACCGGATGGGCAAAATATGCCAAGGTTACCCGCTACTCATGAAAAACCCGGAACAACAGGCGGCCAAGGAACTCTACAGAGAGCTGCGCCACCTTTCCTGCCAACAACTGCGGGATCTTGAAATTCCACGCTATGACAGCGCATCTTCCAAGGAACGCCTGGAACGGGTCGCTCTGGTAAGGGCTGTCGGTGTCGTTTTTTCCGAGTCGGGAACGAAAGAGGAGAAGGCACAGGCCAAAGCCTGGTTGCTCCGATTATTGGATGATTCAGAGGAAAAGGTTCGACGTTACGCCATGGCAGCTCTGCCCAAACTGGGTGCCGGTGCCGAGGAGGAGGCCGCGCTTTTGTCGGTTTTGAAGACGACAGACAATAAGCGTGAGAAAAAATTTCTTGGCAAGTCCCTCGATAAGATCGGGGGCGAAGCCACTTTGGAGCTGATCGAATCGGGAGCGGACATGACCCTGCAGACTGAGCAGAAGGTCAAAGCCTCTGTGGCCCGACTTCGGCGGCCCACAGAGATACTAATGGATATTCCATTTGTCGGATTTGAGCGTCTGCGGATTCATTTGCGTTGCCGGAAGGGACTGGAGCCTATCGTTCGTGAGGAATTCGAAACGTATGCGTTGAAGACGGGCAAGTTCCGCTTCCTTGACCAGCATAGTGGTTTGGTCGCCATCACGCCGCAGGAAGCCTTCACCTTGGGTGACCTTTTTTCGCTACGTTGTTTTGCCTCTGTCTCGTTTATCCTGGGTTCGGTCAAGGAATTGGATGAGGAGGCGTCTATCGAGGCTTGGGCTTTACTCATTGCCTCACCTCTTTCGAAAAGCCTTTTTGAATCCTTCAGCAAAGGAGCCAATCGTTACCGTTTGAGCTTCGAGGACAAAGGCGCTCAGCGGGGTGCTGTACGCCGTGTTGTGACGCGAGCTTATGAATTGTGCCCAGAAATCCTGAATGATGCCCGCGAGGCTCCTTGGGCCATCGATATTCATCCTAGAGGGCAGGGGACTTCGGTAGAGCTTAGACCCCGCCTCACTCCTGATCCCCGTTTATTCTATCGCGTCGACGACGTGCCGGCAGCTTCCCATCCTCCCCTGGCGGCCTGCATGGCTTGGCTTTCCAGAAGCGGAAGAGACGAAGTGGTCTGGGATCCCTTTTGCGGTTCAGGTTTGGAGTTGATCGAGCGTGCTCTGCGTGGAGGAGTAAAAAAACTGGTTGGAACCGACCTGAGTGCAGAAGCGGTTACTATTACTTCTAAGAATGTGGCGGCCGCGGGACTCGAAGGTGTTGAAACCAGATTTGTCTGCTGCGACTTCCGGGACTATTCGAAGATTGAAGAATTGGAACTAGGTTCTGTGGGCCTGGTCATCAGTAACCCTCCCTTGGGTCGGCGCGTGAGAATCGTCGGGTTGCGGGAGTTGTTTTACGACCTGTTTTCGGCTTCGTCCGCCGTTCTGAAAAAAGGGGGGCTTCTCGTTTTCGTTAATCCCTTCCGAATGGAAAGTCCTGAGCCTTCGCTCAAGCTCCAGTCCCGGCAGACTGTGGATCTTGGGGGATTTAATTGTCAGCTGGAAGTTTATCGGAAGCTCTAAACCTTCATCATCCTGAACCCTCCATAGGCGGGTCAAATATGTGAAGTGCCCATTGGCATTATCTTTTGACAATCAAGTACGTGTACCTTTAGCGCAGTGGTGTGGTGTTGACTGTGGGTCCTTCTTCCGCAGCGGCGGCAGAAATATGACGGGGAACGGACGAGACCCGCGTAAATCGGGGCAGGCAAGAGGTCGTCCCTCCAAACAACGATTTCAACCCACCGCGAAATTGACAAGCTTACCCTGCACAGTGATCACCTTGCGAACCTGTTTGCCTGCGAGGTATTCCTCGAATTCTGGGAGGGCCCGCGCTTTGGCTTCGTAGTCAGCGGCCAGGGTGGCGGCGGGGACGACGAGCTTGCTGCGGATCTTGCCGTTGAACTGCACGATGATTTCGACTTCGGATTCAACCAGCAAGGCTTCATCCCAGCCCGGCCAGGTGGTTTTACTGAGGTCCTCTTTATGTCCCAGGATCTGCCAGAGTTCTTCAGACAAATGGGGGGCGAAGGGGGCCAGCAATAAGATCAAGTTTTCCAGGACGGACTTCGGACGAACTTCCAGCTTGGTTAGTTCATTGGTCAGAATCATCAGTTCGGAGATGCAGGTGTTGAAAGCCAGGCCCTCGACATCGCCACTGACTTTCTTGATGGCCTTGTGCAGGGCTTTTAACGTGGCGGCATCGGGCTGCACGTCTTGCACGGCTTCGTGCAATTGCCAGTTGCCTTCCTGGTCTTCCTTCATGATCAGGCGCCAGACGCGGCCGAGGAAACGGTAAACGCCTTCGACCCCCTTACTGCTCCAGGGTTTGACCTGTTCGAGAGGCCCCATGAACATTTCAAACAAACGCAGGGCATCGGCTCCGTATTCCGCGATAACGTCATCAGGGTTCACGACATTGCCGGTGGACTTGGACATCTTGAGATTGTCTTCGCCAAGGATAAGACCCTGGTTTACCAATTTATAAAAGGGTTCGGGACTGCTAACAACACCGATGTCGAAGAGCACCTTGTGCCAGAAGCGGGCGTAGAGGAGATGCAGCACGGCGTGTTCGGCTCCGCCGATGTAGAGATCCACGCCCTTGGTTCCCAACCAGTATTGTTCAGCTTCGCGTGAGATGGGAGCTGTTTTGTTATTGGGATCGCAATAACGAAGGTAATACCAGCAGGAACCGGCCCATTGCGGCATGGTGTTGGTTTCGCGAATGGATCCGTCCGGAAGATTCAACCACTCTTTGGCTTTGCTCAGGGGAGCGAGACCTTCAGCGCTGGGTTTGTAGTCCTCCATTTCTGGAAGTGTTAGGGGCAGGGCATCTTCGGAAATGGGAGAATGTTGGCCGTCCTTCCAGACGATGGGGAAAGGTTCACCCCAGTAACGCTGGCGCGAGAACAACCAGTCGCGCAATTTGTATTGGACGGCGGTTTTACCTTTGCCTTCTTTTTCCAGCCATTCAGCCATTTTCTTTTTGGCTTCGGCGGTGGGGAGGCCGGTCAGGAAGCCGGAGTTGATGGAGGTGCCTTCGCCGCTGAATGGAAGTGGCGCAGCTTGGGCATCCTGCCCAAGAGATTCCACCGACCAGGTCAGACCCTTGCCTGCTAGTCCGGCGGCACTCCTGTTGTTGATGCAATAGGCGATCTGCCTGGAGAAATCATCCTCGTCACGCACCAGGTGATCATAAAACTCCTGCTGCCAAAATGGGCCTTCCCGATCAATTAGTTTATTGGCCTCTTTTGCCGTGAAGGATTTCCAAGTATGGAGGATGTCGGAAAGTTTATTCTCAGCCAGAGGCTTCACTATCACATGAACGTGGTTGGGCATGATGCACCAGGCAAATAATTGATATCGTTCGTTGTTAAAATGGACGAGGGCATCTCTCACAAGATATGCAACATCATCACGCTGTAACCAACATTCGCCAAGGGCTGTGTCCAAGCATTTTTCGATTTTGTCTGAAGAAAGGTTCTTCAATCGTTGTTCTTCCCCAAGGGTAAGCTTTCCTTCCTGTTCAAGTTGGGCGAACAGAGCCTCGCCTTCTCGTTTGTTATCCTCGACAATAGCTGTGGGAAGGGAGTCATTTAGCCGAAAGGTGACAGCGTAAATGTTTTCTTTCTGAGTCCAGTGCGGCAGAAATGCGCCTTGACGTTTTTCCAGGACAGGGGACTTGGGCGGGACGCCCAAGCTATGGGATGAAACTACCGGCACGATCGGCAACTTGAAAAGTTCGGCGAATTCGTGGTCGCGTTCATCGTGCGCAGGCACAGCCATGATGGCGCCTGTTCCGTAGCCGGTGAGCACGTAATCGGCGATCCAGATAGGCACTTCCTGGTTGTTAACTGGATTGATGGCGAATGCCCCGGTGAAGACACCCGACTTGCTCTTGGCGAGGTCGGTGCGCTCCAGATCGGATTTGGCCGAAATTTCACGGATATAGTTTCCCACCAAAGCTCGCTGCTCATCCGTCGTGATGGCCTTAACCAAAGCGTGTTCGGGAGCCAGTACGAGATAGGTCGCACCGAAGAGTGTGTCGGGACGGGTCGTGTAGACTTCAATGTCGAATTTCGAATTTTGAGTTTCGAATTTTACAAAGGCTCCTTCCGATCTCCCGATCCAGTTCCGTTGCATGTCCTTGAGGGACTCGGGCCAGTCGAGTCCGTCCAGATCATGGAGCAGACGTTCGGCGTAAGCGGTGATTTTCAACATCCATTGGCGCAAAGGACGTTTTTCCACAGGATGATTGCCACGCTCGGAGCGGGGACCTTCATTGGTGGCGAGAATTTCTTCGTTGGCCAGCACGGTGCCCAAAGCCGGGCAATACCAGACGGGAGCATCCGAGACATAGGCCAATCCTTTTTTATACAACTGCAGGAAAATCCACTGGCTCCAGCGATAGTATTCCGGGTCGGTCGTATTGACCTCGCGGTCCCAGTCGTAGGAAAAGCCGAGGGCTTTGATCTGGCGTTTAAAGGTGGCGATATTCTTCTCCGTGGTGATTCGGGGATGGGTGCCGGTCTGCACGGCGTATTGTTCTGCGGGAAGACCGAAGGCGTCCCAGCCCATGGGGTGAAGAACGTTGAAACCTTTCATCCGCTTGTAACGACTGAGGATGTCGGTGGCGGTGTAACCTTCGGGGTGGCCGACATGCAGGCCGGCGCCGGAAGGATAGGGGAACATGTCGAGGGCGTAGAACTTGGGTTTTTCGGAACCGGGCTCGCCTGGATTGGCTGCCTTAAAAGTTTTGTTTGTGTCCCAATGGGCCTGCCATTTGGGTTCGATCTCGAGAAAAGGATAGGATTTGCGTGTGCTCATGGGAAAACGTTGTTGTTAAAGGGTGTGAGACTGGCAGAGCTGTTGGGACTGGCAAGACGGGAAAAGTAACACCTTGGGTCATCTTGAGTGGAATGAAGGATACACAGCCAGAACCTTGTGATAGGAAACAACTATAAGATCTTGAAACATCTGGGGGTATGGCCTGTGGGTCTTTCATCCGCCTGAGCAGGATTCAGGATGACGGAAGGGGAGGGAGCGCAGCTTCCAGCATCTTAAGGCTTTTCGGCATGCAGTGGTAGGAGGTCCGGCGGAGGCCGGCCAAGGATGCAGTGTTTTGGTTTAGTCCTGCGAAATCGAGGGCCTTGCGTTCGAAGCGTTCGATCAGTTTCCAACTGGTTTCATGGGTTTCAAGATATTCCAAAGCCTGAAGGTAAAGTTGATAATAATCCTCCACTGGGGTTTGTTTTTCGACGAGGACTTCGATGACTTCAAAACAATAGAGTGCGCTCAATTGTTTTGGATAGGTGCTTAGAAACTGGCCGTGATTTCTAACCAGATTCGAATGTATCAGGGTGGCCAAACCTGATTTGGAACTGAGACGGTAGCTGAGTTGGCATTGGTAAAACAGATCAAGAACGCCGAAGGACGGGTTTTTACTCCGGTTGGCGCCCTTGGCCAGAGTCCGGATAATGCCATGACCCTTCGTCAGCCAGGTGATGATGCGGCTGGTTTCAGAATAGGGCATCTGGTGGATGAGAATGCCTTCGTCTTGTTCTTGGATCACAAAAGAACTTTAACGCAACGACGCGAAGAGGCGAAGGCGCAAGTTTGGATAAGATTGCCCACGAAAAAACGCTAAACGACGCTAAAAAAAACGCTTTGTATCAGACCTCTTGATGCCTGGCCTGGGCTGTGGCTTAATTCGGGGTTCAATGTCGGAAAGTATATCCCAGCTTCCTGTCCGTGAGATCAGCCAGAGTATTTTGGTCGCTTTGGAAAAGCATGGACGTTTGGTTTTGAAAGCGCCGACTGGATCCGGGAAATCAACCCAGGTTCCCCAGATTCTTCTCGAACAGAACGCCGCCGGAAAAGGCCAGATTGTCATCCTGCAACCCCGGCGTCTGGCGGCCCGCCTTCTGGCCAAACGTGTTTCCCATGAACGGAAATCGCCTCTGGGCCAAGAGGTTGGTTATCAGATCAGGCTCGAAGACAAGTCTTCTGCAGCCACGAGGATTCTTTACCTGACCGAGGGTATTTTGTTGCGCAAAATGATTTCCGATCCCTTGCTGAAGAATGTTGATGTTTTGATTTTTGACGAGTTTCATGAGCGCCACCTCTATTCCGACATTTCATTGGCCCGGGCACTGCATCTACAACAGACCACCCGGCCTGACCTGAAGATCGTGGTGATGTCGGCAACGCTCACCACTGATTTGCTTCTCGATTATCTCAAGCCCTGTCCTCTGGTCGAATCCGAAGGTCGCCAGTTTTCTGTCAGTGAAGAATATCTCGCGTTCGGGCCCGGCATGGATCGTGAAAAAATCTGGGATATGGCTGCGGATGCTTTTGCCGATCTTGTCCGGCGTGATGTTCCCGGTGACGCATTGATCTTTATGCCGGGTGCTTTTGAAATTCGAAAAACCATCGAGGCATTGAAACAGTGCAGGGACAGCGGGGAGTGGAGTGTTCGCCCCCTTTACGGTGAACTGAGTGGGGACCAGCAGGATGAGGCCATGTCGGAAAGTCCCAAGCGTCGGGTAATTGTGGCGACCAACGTGGCAGAAACATCCATCACGATTCCCGGCATCCGCATCGTCGTGGACAGCGGACTGGCCCGGGTGGCAAAGTTTGATCCACGCCGCGGGATTAACACACTATTAGTCGACAAGATAAGCCAGGCTTCGGCCGAACAACGAAAAGGCCGTGCAGGCAGAACGGATCATGGGCACTGTCTCCGGCTCTGGACCAAGCTGGAACATGAGAAACGTGCGATTTCCGAGCTCCCTGAAATCCGACGGGTCGAGTTGTCAGAGGCATTGCTGCAACTGAAAGGCACGGGGGTTGGGTCGTTGAAGGATTTCAACTGGGTGGAGAAGCCTACAACCGAAGCCTTTGGCAAGGCCCTGACACTTCTGGAAGATCTGGGTGCGTTGGATGGGGAGGAAAAACTGACAGCTGTCGGAAGGCAGATGTTGAGATTTCCCATGCATCCCCGTTATGCCCGCATGTTGATTGAAGCTGCCAAGCTCGGTTGTGTGGGCCCGGTATCCTCGGTGGCGGCCCTCTCCCAGAGCAAGCCCATCCTGCGTCGACGCAGTGGGAGGCAGGCGGAGGATCGTCGGGATGATGCGCTGGGAGATGAAGGGGAATCCGACTTTTTTATCCAGATACGTGCCTGGCGCTTTGCCGTAGAGAACCGGTTTGATTTCCAGAGCTGCGAGCGCATGGGAATCGATGTGCAGTCGGCCCGGCAGGTGGAAGAGTTGGCAACTTATTTCCGGAACATGGCGCAACGGCAGGGACTGCCTTTGGGTGATGAAATAGTTGACGACGCCAAAATTCGGAAATGTATCCTTGCGGGTTTTGCCGACCAGGTGGCCCACCGTCTGGACAAGGGCTCGCTGCGCTGCCAGATGGTGCATGGTAGGAAAGGGGAACTGGTGCGGGAGAGTGTCGTGCGGGACAAAGAGTATCTGGTCATTACGGAGATTACGGAAATTCAGGACGGGCGTGGTGACGTCAAAACCCTGCTCAGCCAGGCTTCCGCGATTGAGCGGGAATGGCTGAGCGAGGTTTTTCCTGAGGCCATGGGGAAGCAGCAGGAGGTTTTTTACGATGAAACTCTCCGCCGTGTCATGACCAGGGAGACCGAATGTTATCATGATCTTGTCTTGTCATCGCGCATCCGAGATGAAGCTCCCAGGGAGGAAGCGGCCCGTCTTTTGAGCGAGCAGGTTCAAAAAGGGAGATGTATTCTGACCGGCTGGAATGAGCGCATGGATCAGTGGGTGTTGAGGATTGGATTTATCCAAAAGCTGATGCCGGAGCTCGAATTGCCTTCCTTTGGACCCGAAGAAAAACAGAGTCTCATAGAAAGCCTTTGTCACGGGGCCCGCAGTTATAAAGAGATCAAGGACCGCGATCTGTGGCCGATGACGCAGGAATGGCATTCGCACGTCCAGCGTGGATGGTTGGAAGATTTTGCTCCTGAGCGGGTTGGCTTGGCCGGCGGCTATAAGGCCAAGGTGACCTACGCCGTCAATGAGCCGGCCAGTATTTCGGTCAAGATTCAGGATCTTTTTGGACAAAAGGAAAATCCAAAAATTGCTTCAGGAAGAACCTCACTCGTCATCAAGATATTGGCACCCAATTTCAGGCCCGTGCAGATCACGTCGGATCTTGCTTCGTTTTGGAGGGATAGCTATCCCTCAGTCAAAATGGAATTGCAACGCCGTTATCCGAAGCACAAGTGGCTTTGACTGCGTTGTTGCGACTTCTCCTGCGACAAGGCACCTTGGCGCTCGAACCACCAAGCCTGAGGTCGAACCAACGATCTCTTGTATCCCCATTATGGAAGGTTTCGGCCTGACCGTTACTTTTCAGTGTTATTTTTTTACCCCCATTTCTGAACAGGTTTGCAATAAAATACAAAAAAAGACATTACTGAAGCGCGGAGACCAAGAAACTTAGTGGGTTTCCAATTTTAAGACTAGGAGAATTAGATTAAGCTTTGACGATTTAATGGGTTCTCTATTAACGACATATGGGCATAATCAGAAAATAGAGGCTAAAGCTTTCACAAAATTTTTTCCCGTCTTTAACCCTAAAGACCCGGTCTTTGACGAAAATGTCATTATAGAGTATTTGCATTATATAGTCCTCATAATGTCTTTAATTGCTTGCATTGTTTCGATTTGTTTTTAGGCTATATCTATGAAAGTTGCCATTAGCGATTTTGTGATTGAGGCGAATAATCAACTTGATCAGAGACGCCAGAAATCTCGGTCTGGCTTTACACTTGTGGAACTTCTTACCGCCGTGACCATCATACTTACTTTGTTATCCATATCCCTTCCCGCGACCCGATCTTTGATGTCAGGTTCGTCTGCAAGTAAGTCGGTTTCGGAGTTGGCTGCGCTATTTGAGCAGGCGCGCTCAGAGGCAATTGGGCGGAACACCTACGTATGGCTGGGTATTCAGGTCGAAACATCCAATAGATACCAAATTAGTACTGTGCTCTTTGCATCACAAGATGGCACTGTGGACACGACGGCGGCAAATGTGCGCCAGATCAGCAAAACGTTTGTTTTTACAGATCTGCGTCTGGGAGAACCTGTTGGCGGAACATCCTTCGCACAGTCCCAGGAAAATTTTCAGTTAACTGCGGATCGCCAGTCTTCTGTTGAATTGAATGTGGCGGGATCAGTTCTAAAGGTTTTTACCAATGTCATTCAGATCAATCCCAACGGAGAAGTCAGTCTTCCCCCTGAAAGAGCACAGAGTGAACCTGTGGATGCTGCGGTAGCCAAATGGATCAATCTTAATATGCTGCCGACCCAAGGGCTGAAGGATCTTGTGGAAAAAAGTCTTGAAGTAAGGATTGCGACACTAACCGGACAGGTTCAGCTTATTCGATCCAGATGAAATTAAAGGGATACCAGGCCTTTTCGCTCATTGAGGTAACTATAGCTCTTGCTGTAGTCGCAATCGCCGTAGTGGCCATTGTGGGAGTTTTGCCCGTGGGGCTTTCCACTCACCGGGATTCCAAAGAAACGCAGGCAGCAACTCTTATCATGGGCTCGTTGGCGGGCCGGCTACAGCAGGCATCGAAACTGGATGATCCTTCGGAAGCCATGCCTGAGCTCACCTTCACTCTGTCGAGCGATGCCTTTGCCACGGATGATCTTTATGTCGACAGGATAGGACACTCATTGGGTAGCACGCTGACTCCCTCAAGTCTCTATCGTGTGCAAATTACCCATAAAATGCCTTCAACGGCTGACCAAACAATGGGTCTTGCTCACATTCAGATCAGTTGGCCGGCCTTTCCCAGTGCAAGTGTTTCTCAGCCTTTCGGTTCGGTTGAAGCAACCGTTGCTTTGGTGCCACGGAGAGCTCATGAGCAATAACCGAAAGCCATACGCAGCATCGGTTGCTGGTTTTTCTCTGATTGAGCTCATGGCGGCAATTGTCATATTGATCGTCTTGGTGTTGATCATGACCAAGATGATTGACATCACCTCAAGAACTTCGATGTTGACCGGGAAAACCATGGATGTGGAAAGTGAAGTGAGAATGGTTTTTGATCGTTTCGCCTTGGATCTGAATCAGGCAGTGAATCGGCCTGATGTTGACTGGCGCCTTAATAAAGCTGTGGGAAACGACCAGATCGGATTTTGGTCCCAGGTTCGGGGATACAACAGCCAACGGGCGCTTTCGTCGGTAAATTTCAGGGTTGCCTCCATGGCACCGACACCTGGAGTTCCCGGTTCAGGTTTGCCGCAATTGGAAAGAGCTGCCAGGGGTGTAGGGTGGGATGACATGGTTTTAGGTGTGGAACAGGATCCCCTGCTTGGTCCGACACTGGTGATTCCGGCTTCTTCGGACTATCAACTTCTGGGTGATCAGATTTTTCGCCTCGAATTCTGCTATTTGCTGAAGGACGGTTCGCTTTCAACCGTACATTATAATTCGCAAATCAAGAATGAACTTCTCTCAACGCGGGCTCCGGATGCTTCTGATGATGTCTCCTACTCCTATAGAGCAGGCTCATGGTGGACAATGACGGTGTCTGGAACCCCAGCGGCGCCTGGAACCACAGCGCACTATATTTGTCGGGATGAAAGCATGGGGAGGGCGATATGGGAAAAAACCGCCCCTACAGAAAATATAAGTGCCATTGTCATGGCTGTCGCGATAGTTGATCGTAAAACAAGGATGCTGCTTTCAGATGGACAATTGAATTCCCTGACAAATCTGTTCCTAGACGCAGATGATGGTGCGGATGTCCTTTCGGCATGGAACGCAGTTTCGGATGATCCGGCTCCGTTGATTTCCATTCATCCTCTGCTCGGGCAGACGGTGCGGGTTTATCAGCGTTACTTCACTTTGCCATGAGTTTACCAACGTTAAACAAGGTTAGATGTCTGCGTTTTTCTTCGTTAAGTAGGAACGGGATGGCTTTGGCCATCATACTGCCGCTCCTTGTTTTACTAACCTTGTTGGTCACCGCTATCCTATCCAGAGCTTTGCTGGAAAGGAAAATAACCAGCAGCACTGCGGCCCAGGCACAGGCGACGTTGCTTGGTCAAAGTGCTTTGGAATGGGTCAAAGATGACCTCCTCTCAGAAATAAAGGAAGGATCTACAACGGTTGTTCCAGGAGTTTACAGCCCTACGCTGCCCAATGCTATTCTGCCTCAACGCGTGGGCACTCTTGATACACTTCCCAATCTGGTCAAAACCAGCAGGCGGGGAGCTGATTTTTTTGACTTTGGTGGAACGACCAAGCCTTACAGTCGAGCTGTGGACTCAGCCACAAGTGACACTGATATGAATGGTTCCAAAATCAGTCTGTCCCGCTGGAACAAGCCGCAGCTCATCTCTTCTATGGCAGACTTCAGGGCACCCGACTGGATTTTAATCACCCGGAAAGGCCCGAAGGTGTTTGCCGCGTACAATAACAGCATGGCGGATCGTAAGAGCTTATCAAACGATGACTATGTTTCCGGTCGTTACGCCTTCGCTATTTACGACGAGGGAGGCTTGTTGGATGTCAATGTTGCCGGGGCACCTTCGGTTGTGCCTGCCGATGACCGCAGCAGAAGAGGGCCGACGGCCTTGGCGGATCTCACGCAGATTGGACTCAGTCAGCCCCAGATCGACGCGTTGGTCGGGTGGAGAAACCGCCTCACCCTTGGTGCTACTGGAACCTTCCCATCTTACACTCTCAGCGCAGATGCTGATAAAAAGTATCTCGACTATGTCACGAAAGCCCCCGGCGGTTTTTTGATTCCCCCGTATGACGATGCCACCCAAAACAGCGACCAACGCTTCCTCAGCCGCCAAGACTTGCTGGCTTTTCAAAAAAGCAATCCCACGCAGCTCCCCGCGGCGAGCCTGCCGTTTTTGACAACGTTCTCCCGTTCGCTCGCCCGCCCCTCCTGGCGTCCGCTCCAGAACGCGGTGGATTTGCAGGTGGCCGCCGATTCACGTGGCGCCATCACAAACGGCACCAACAACATTTACGCTTACGAGGATAATGCCATTAAAGTCGATGCGCAGGGCGTCCCCACGGCGGTCAATCCCGACTTCCGGCTCTTGAAGGTGGTAAGACCTTTTACACGGATTGACGGTTCTCTTGCCAGTGTGGGTGAACCCTTGCTCAAAAGGAGATTCCCCCTCTCGCGACTGGCTTGGGTGGGCTCGGCAGGTCCGGCTGGTGGCGCCACGGCCGACCAGGTCAAAAAAGCATTCGGCCTCGAATGGGACGGTGGTCAGGATATCTGGGTTTATACCTCACCCGATTCAAACTCCGTCCGCGCGACCATCAAGACGCTTAACGAGGTCGCCAACCCGACGGGCCGACCCCCGCGCGAGCCGGACTTCTTCGAACTCCTCAAAGCCGGCATCCTCGATGGCTCGGTCGGTCTCAGCCCCGACGTGCCGACGTTTATCGATACCATGCAGATGGACGTGAGCAAAGAGCGCCAGATCATCCAGATCGGTGCGAACGTTATCGACCAATACGATGCCGATAGTTACCCGACCATCGTGCAGTTCCGTTGGCCCAGCCTTCCGAAAGACCCGAACTATGAGGAAGTGGCCGGGATCGAGAATCTGCCATACTTTGCGGGGATGATACCCATGGTTTTTCGTCGTGAAGGTGACGCTCTAACAGAGAGATTCATTCATATCTATTACGTTCCGCGCCTTTGGAATCCGCATCAGAATGCGAGTTCGGCCTCGACAGGCCAAGTGCCTGACGAGATCCGGGTGATCGCTAGGCGGGGCATTTCTGGTTTCACGGTTCAGAACTGGAGAAATAACGTCTGGAGAGTGACCGACGCACCAGTGGACTATCGGCTAACTCCACAGTCTGTATCGGTAAATAAGAACCAATTTGGGAATTTTGACAACGTCCAAGTATTGCAAAGTGCGAATTCAACTGCTTCTTCCAGTGTCGGAGAGATTCGACTTGGCTTAACGACCAAGGTTTTGCTCGCCGCCGACTTCAACGGTTTTTATGGAGGACGGGCGGATATGTATGCTAATCAACACGAAAACCCTGTACCCACGCCGGGTAACCCGCAGGGTAATCCGATCGGGTATTGGTCCTACTGGATTGACGAAAAGCTGGACGCAAACGGCGACTCCCTTTCGCTCGAGATGCAATTTAGAACTGCCGGAAACCAGTGGAAAACCTACCAGCTTCTACCTGCCGCGATTATGCGCTACAGCAAGAA
>JBBSCO010000071.1:0-13363 GCA_038250235.1 Methylacidiphilales bacterium
ACTTTTGCAGAAAGTGTTTTTGTCCTGCCTTTGAGAAACATAGGGGTCTGATCCGAAGGGCACTAAGATAGGAGAGTCGGTGGGAGGTTTTTGAGGGGGAGCGAGAACGGACATCCCTGTCGTTTTTTTTACAGCGGACAAGGATTCCCGTTCTCCTTTTCAAAAAAAAGCCTTTATAGGAATCCCCTCCCTTCTGTAGTTACTGCCAAACCTCTTGTCCTCAATCAGCCTTTTCTCATTGCCCTACGGGTTGGAACTCTTACATCCCTTATTGATTCAGGCTTAAAACAACGTGAAGCCCTCTAGTTCAGCAGCTTGTGCCAGGCGGGAATCAGCTGTGTATAGTTTTACGCCTGCTGTTTTTTCATTGAAGGCCAAAAGAGCCGCAGCTAGCTGTAGGGCATCCGCTGCTCTAAGAGGGTGAACTTTCAAAAGACGTTCCCCCCGTAGGCGGATAGTTTCGGAGGGACTTACTTCATACCATGACGTGGATAGATGATCCAGGCGGACTAAAGCTTTCCGCACAGACTCGGACGTTAATCCACCTTCCCTCTCCCTGCGGCGAATGGCTGAATGACATTCCATCCGAGTTCCCCACCAGGCAACCATTTCAGCCTCAGCGCGGAGTTGAGACTCCCTCAACTCCGTTTCCTGTTCCCAAGTCAAGAGCGGCAACAATGCAGAGGAATCCCAAAAGATCATAAACCGCCTTCCCTCTCCTCAAGCAGCGTAGCGAGAGCTCCGGAAACAGCTCCTTTCTTTCCCCCGATCGGGAGATTCAGTGCTTGCAACGAGGTGCCTCTGATTTTTGGGGGGATGAGGTGTGGGTTGGAAGCAGGCATTCCGGGTATTCGTTCGACTCTGGCTACTGGAGTCTTGCGATCCAGAATCACGAGAACTTCACCATTTTTGACTTTTTCCAAAAGCTCGCTCAGATGGTCTTTGGTCTCGGAGATGGTCGAAGTCAACATTTCAACAACTTGGCTAACTTGGCCTTAATTGTCAAGATGGGTTCTTCTGGCTTTAGCCTGAACCATGCAGTTTGATTTTCGCGTAAAAAGCAGAGGGCGCCAAGAAAAGAGGAGTCGCCCGTATGGGGCGGATTCAGAACGGTGGGTTCTGCCCAGACTCATCGGGGCAGGCGGAGTTTATCGGGAATGACATCAAGCTGGTAGAACACCCTTTATTTTTGGACAAAAAAGAAGCCCCGGTCGTGAGACCGGGGCTTCAGATCTGAATCGTAGTTAAACTAAACGATTAGAAGGTATAGACAACCTGAGCCGAAACGGTGTTAGCAATTCCGTTGGTGGACTCATCAGCGAGGTCAATACGATACTCAGCACGAACCAAGAGGTTTTCAAGCAAGTTGAAACCAGCGGTGAGTGTCCAGGAGTAAGCGTCCCCGTTGAGGTTCCCGTCAAAGGCCGCGGGAATACCTAAGCCGCTGTCCGAGTGGAGGTAAGAACCACGACCAGCGAGGCTGAAGATATCAGTGAACTGATATTTAGCATACAAGGAACCGGTCACGTAGGTATAACCTTCACCAGCGACAGTGGCGTCGTTGACGTCAGCGATAATAGCGCTGAAGCCCAAGAGGAGCTTGTCGTTGGCGAACTTGGGAGCCCAGTTTCCCCATGTGTTATACATGAAGACGCCTTCATTTTCCGTTGTGAATCCATCAGCAGCTCCGCTGCTGCCATAAACACCATGGAACCAGTTGGCATTGCCGCCTGGAGCTTTGATGTTGATCGTGGCGGATGCGCCGTAACCATCAGTGCTGGAATCAGCAACACCGCCGAGGTTGGCGCTGTTGGAATCCAACGAGGAACCGTTGGTGATCGCAACCTGGAGTTCGATGATGTCGTTCACTGGGTAGTACAATTTCACACCGGTCTGATGAGTCGTTGCGAAGAAATAATCGTAACCAAACGTGATGTTCAAGTTGGCTGGACGATCGTCTACTTCGTAACCGAGCAGGCTGTAGAATTTACCGACACTGATGTCCAATCCGTTGCCGATAGGGGCACGGACGATGACATAAGCTTGATCCAATGAGATGGTGTCAGAAGAGCCGACAGCACCGTTGCCACTGAGGTTATTAGCATCTTCACCGATTTTGACGTCGGCGCGGAAACCGGCTTGGAATTCATTCGCGTCAGACAAAGACTTTTGCAGTGTCAATTTGAATGCGTTCAGGCTGAAGTCTCCACGGGCTGTGTTGTCAGAGGCGGAAACGCCGGGCTGACCAGCACCCTGGAAGTTATACATATAACCTGCATCAACGTAACCGCTGAGAACAACACCCTTGGTGTTGGTTTCAACGTAGATAGCTTCGTCAACTACCTTTTCGAGGTCCTTTGCGGAAACCGCTGGGGCAGCCACGTCAGCAAAAGCGACGGTGCTTGTCAGGGCGACGGCAAACAGACTTGTAATCCATTTATTCATTTTAGTTTTTCTCCTATTGTTTGTTTATTTGGTAAGTGAATTTCACGAACCTTGTTCATCATGCAAAGCACAACTCGTGCCATGCACTCCTTTGATGAATACTTCAGCCTTTATAGTGCAAAGAAAGAGAGCGTCAATAGGTTTTTTCCCATCTGCAGAGGTTTGTCCCGCTTTTCGTGTTCAAATTTAGACATATATTGGCCCTTTTTGCTTTAAAGTCACCTGCCAAACAACCTCTTGGAAAATTACTCCGGGTAAAGAAAAGACCTGTAAGAAGTTGTAAGCCAACTAGATATATACTTTTTAAAATTTCATCGAGTCTTATCCGGCAAGGCCCTGAAAATTCTTTATCTTTTTTTGAACATTTGATGAGGAGGCCTGTCTAAGTTTATAGATAGTTTTATACATTTTGTTCTTCCTCCTTAGAAGACGCGGACTGGTGAGTCCGCGTTTTTCTTTTCCCTAAAAGTTTTTTTGCCGAAGTGCCTTCCTTCTCTTGCGCTCTAAACAGGATGAAGCGTAACTCAGGCTGGCGCAGGCCTAGGGATCCACAATTTCCATACAGCATTACTAAACTAAAACGTAGTCCTCTTCTACTAAACCAAAGCTATCCTGTATCGCCCTTCTTTTTTTTGTAGGAGCGACTTTGCTTCGCGAGGCTTGAGGAGGCAGGCCCGGCCTTTCGCAACGCAAGATCGCTCCCACGAAGAGGGAGTTTCTGTTCCATATCTTTGAGAATATTATCTTTTCAGAGAAGTCTTTGCGGTTACTTTTCGGGATGCCCCGTAACATTGTCTACTTCGACCTTGAAACCCAAAAGAGTGCCCAAGAGGTGGGGGGCTGGGGAAACATCCGGGACATGAAGGTGGCCATCGGTGTTACCTACAGTACTGCCAGAGGGGGCTACCAGATTTATCAGGAAAAGCAGGTCCCGGAGCTGGTTAAAGAACTTCAGCGGGCTGATCTTGTTGTCGGTTTTAATATCATCCGCTTCGACTATACCGTCCTGGAGCCCTACGCCTGCTTTGACTTCTCCCAGGTGCCCAGCCTTGACTTAATGGTCAGTATTGAGGAAAAACTCGGCCACCGTGTTGGACTCGACGCGGTGGCCCAGGCTTCCATGGGAATCAATAAAACGGCCGATGGCATGGAAGCCCTTAAATGGTGGAAGCAGGGAAGAGTTCTCGAAATTGCCCAATACTGCTGTTATGATGTCAAAGCCACCAAGCTGATCCACGAATACGGAGCCCAACACGGAAAAGTGTATTTTGAAAGCAACAAGACCAAGCTGAAACAGGAAGTCAAAGTCGATTGGGCATTGGACTGATTCTGGTCTTTTGTCCGGCAATCTTAGCTGGGTGGCGGGGCAGTCCGGAGGCATGATTAGCCCAAACTTCCCGCCAACGGCTCTCTTCAAGCTTGTCAGACGGCCAAAACTTGCTACTATCGATCGCTTATGACCGATTCACGTTTAGCGCGACAGACAGCAGAGAGGCTTATTGGATCCAGAGCCCAACTCCTGAAATATAATGGATTAGTGGGTTTTGATGGCTTCGTGGACACCATTGTCGAAGTGGTTGATCAGCGACAAAGCGTCACCAAATACACGCCCTTCCGTTCCATCAAGGACTTTTCCAAGCGCGTCGAAGCAGCGGCCGGAAGAAGTGCCAATTTTGAAACGGTCAACACTCTTGAAAAACTTGGCGGCAATGGACCCATCATGGCCTTTGCTCTCAGCACCCTCGGCGCCCCAGTCGAATACCTCGGCATGGTCGGCTACCCCAAAGTCCATCCCGTTTACAGCGAATTCGCCAAGCGTGCCAAGATTCACGGTATTGCGGAACCTGGTCTGACCTCCGCCTTCGAATTCGGCGATGGTAAACTGATGTTCGGCCAGCACAGCTCCGTGCACGAAGTCAGCTGGGAAACCATCAAGAAACGTTTCGGCGACAAAAACTTCCGCAAGCTCTGGAACCAGGCCAACTTTATCGCCATGGTCAACTGGACCATGCTTCCTCACATGTCCGCCCTGTGGAAAAAAATCCTCAGCGAATTCAAACCCGGCAAAGATGAAAAGCGGAAAGTGTTGTTTTTTGACCTGGCAGATCCCGCCAAGCGTATCGATGCCGACTTGTTGGCCGCCTTGAAAATTATCGGCGAATTCCAGCAATATCATGATGTTGTTCTTGGGCTTAATGAAAGCGAAGCCCTACATGTGGCCAAAGTTCTTCGTTTGAAGAAATTTCCCCGCAGCCAAAAAGGTTATGCCTCCCTGGCCGGCGCAATCCGCGAGAAGCTGGTTCTTCACACCGTGGTGGTGCACCCCGTGGAGTTTGCCTGCGGAGCCGATGCGGAAGGCGAAGCCTTCGTCACCGGACCGTTCACGGCGAAACCCAAGATTACCACCGGTGCCGGAGACCACTTCAATGCCGGTTTCCTCATTGGCCGCTTGCTGGGCCTGAGCCTTGGACATTCGCTGCAACTGGCTGTGGCCAATTCGGGATTTTATGTCCGCCACGCCACCAGCCCGAACCGCGAACAGCTGGTTCGTTTCCTCCAGACTCTCTGAGTCACGGACAGAATCACTAAAAACCGCCGCACTCCTCGGAGTCCGGCGGTTTTTTGTTTGCCTCCCCGGGTCATCCTGAGTGAAGCGGAGGAGCTAGAGGCAATATCCTGTTATTTAATTGGGTATGAGGATTCTAACGAAATCTTTAAATAATGCCTGGCTGCCCCGGCCTGTCTCGGGGTGGGTCCTTTAGTTCCTTCAGGACGACTGAAGGGGTTTGGCTACAATTGACCGGAAAATTCCTGCCATAATGGATTCTGCTTTTCGATCATTCTGATTTTTATTTTCGTTACTCCAAAGGTTGCATAGTAGATCAAACGGCACAGATTATTGTGCGTCAGGATTTAGGCACAAAAAACTTTGCCCATCATTATTGAGCTAACAAACCAGACTTACGCCTTCAACTGTCATCCTTCTCCGTCTGAGACGGATCAGGATGACGGCATGGAGCAGGAGACCACTTTCCTAATCTTTCCCCTGTAATGTGCTGCGACAGATCACCAGGTTTGATGGCGCGTAGTGCAAGTGAATCGGGGCGGTGGGCTGGAAGATTCCAAACAACCCTTTCCTGCTTTCAACGCACGCGAAATCAAAGGCGCATGGCCTGAAAGCAATCAGCCGACCATGAGGTAAAGTCCGGCCACAGCAACCGCGCCCCCCGCCCAGCGGACGAGGACAGGACGGGCCGTTTTCTGGATGATCATTCCGAGACCGATGCCGGTCAGATGTAGTAGGGAGGTGGCCAGCACAAAGCCAATGCTGTAGCTTAAGGCGGAAGAGCCCGTAGCCATTTCTGAGCCGTGCGCGAAGCCATGAAAAAGAGCGAAGAGTCCCACCAGTACCATACTGGCAGCAAGTGGAAGACGGACGGCTGCGGCGATGAGAACACCGAGGATGAGGACGGAGCCAACGATGCCTTGCTCCACGAAAGGTAGTCCTGCACCCGTGATGCTTAGCACTCCACCCAGAACCATGATTGAGACAAAGGTGGTGGGGACGGCCCAGAGCGCACGGCCACCCAGTTGGGCGGCCCAGAGCCCGACAGCAAGCATGGCCAGAAGATGA
The DNA here is from genome assembly GCA_038250235.1 of Methylacidiphilales bacterium. Classification (GTDB taxonomy): domain Bacteria; phylum Verrucomicrobiota; class Verrucomicrobiia; order Methylacidiphilales; family JAAUTS01; genus JAAUTS01. Next base: position 6,080 of record JBBSCO010000071.1, read on the forward strand.
TCCAACCCGCCGATGGGATGCAGGAAACCGTGACTCAAACTGTCGGTGTGACCTAAACCTGTATGCGCTTGAGCCAGTGTAGGAAGAAGCAAAAAAAGCAGGGTGACAAGGGACGGGGTGGATAGGATTCGTTTCATAAATGACGGGATGGTGTTTTGTTCAATAATGTCCTTTTTTTTCAGGCCTGCAAATGTTTTTGCATAACTTCGCCCGTCAACAATGCGATCGCTCCAAGATTCAGCTCAGGTCTGCGATCCATGATGTCGAAGTGATTGCAGAGCTTCTTGGCGAAATTTACTAACAGCCTCTAAAACGATAGCGAGCCCTCTCGACTTAAATGGTTTCTTATCTTAAGTTGGCCCTCCGGGCGTTTGATTCGACAGCTGATTCCCTCAAATGAGGGCCAACCAAAAAGGACCTCTTGACTTAAATGATCGATCGATGTATCGTCATACCATGATTCAATCGATAATGGATGATCCCGTTACACTCTCGCCCAAGTATCAGGTCGTCATTCCCCAAAAAATTCGGGAACAGATGAAATTGGAGCCAGGCCAACGCTTCCGTGCCTTTCATCTAAATGGCGGCATTCAATTGGTCCCGGTCAAGCCTATCCGGGAAATGCGTGGTATTCTCAGGGGCATGAACACCGATTCCGAGAGGGAAGACGATCGCATTTTATGAACGTCGTTGATTCTTCTTTATGGATTGAATATCTGGCAGATACGGAGAAGGCGGATCTGGTGGCGGCTACTGTAGAAAACTTCGAATCTCTTATCGTCCCAAGCATTTGTTTTTTGGAAGTCTATAAAATCATCCTGCGTCGAGGCGGTGAAGAAAAAGCCGTGCAGGCCAGCATGGCCATGTGTCAGGGGCAGGTTGTGTCTCTCGATGAAGAATTGGCGCTCCGCGCGGCCAACTCAGCATTGCCCCTTTTCGCTAGTATTATCTGGGCCACGGCCCAGGCTTACAACGCAACTCTCTGGACCATGGATTCCCACTTTGCCGGAATGCCCAAAGTCCGCTACTTTTCCAAAACCTGATGTTCCATTATCCCACACCTTATGATGTCGTCGTGGCCGGAGCCGGCCATGCCGGCTGCGAAGCCGCTCTCGCCGCCGCCCGAATGGGTTGCCGCACCTTGCTGCTGACCATGAACCTCGACACCATCGGGCAGATGAGCTGCAACCCTGCGATCGGTGGTTTGGCTAAAGGTCATATCGTTCGCGAAATCGATGCGATGGGCGGTGAGATGGGGCTGAACACGGATGCCACTGGAATTCAGTTCCGGATGCTGAACATGAAGAAGGGCCCCAGCGTTCGCGCCCCCCGGGCTCAAGCGGATAAAAAAGCCTACCAGTTCCGGATGAAAGCGACCATCGAAGCCCAACCTAATCTCGACCTTAAGCAGGGCAACATTGGCGATATCGAAATCAAAGATGACCAAGTCCTTGCTGTCGTCACCAACATGGGGGTCCGCTACGAAACCAAATCCGTCATCATCACCACCGGCACTTTTCTTAAAGCTCTGATGCACGTCGGCCTCAAAAATGTCACGGGTGGCCGCATGGGCGATGGGGTCAGCGATTTCTCCGATTGCCTTCGTCGCCTCGGCTTTGAAGTCGAGCGTCTCAAGACCGGAACTCCTCCAAGACTCAATGGTAAAAGTATCGACTTTAGCAAACTGGAAAGACAGGACGGGGACGACCCCCCCTGTATGTTCACCTTCATGCCCGAGCGCGTGACCAAAGGTAAACACGATATCTTTACGTTGAACCACTGGGAAAGGGTAGGGGGGAAAGGAATGTTCCACGTGGAACAAATTCCCTGCTGGATCACTTACACAAATCTTAAGACAGCCGAAATCGTCAAATCCAACTTGGATAAATCCCCCCTCTATTGCGGCATCATTGAAGGGGTCGGGCCACGTTATTGCCCCTCCCTCGAAGACAAAATTGTTCGCTTTGCCGATAAGGACCGGCACCAGGTTTTCTTGGAACCTGAAGGCCGACACACAGACGAGTATTACATCAACGGTTGCTCCACCAGTCTTCCGGTAGAAGTGCAGTATGAATTCATCCGAAGCATTGAGGGCTTGGAAAATGTCGAAATCATGAGGGCCGGATATGCCGTCGAGTATGACTTCTGCCCACCCACCCAACTTCAACCCACGCTCGAAACCAAAAAAGTATCAGGTCTTTATTTCGCCGGTCAAATCAACGGCACCTCCGGTTATGAGGAAGCTGCCGGGCAGGGGCTTATGGCAGGGATCAATGCCGCTCTTAAGGTTCAGCACAAACCCGTCCTGATCCTCGGTCGGCATCAGGCCTATCTCGGGGTTCTCATCGACGACCTCGTGACCAAAGGAACTAAGGAGCCCTATCGTATGTTTACTTCGCGGGCCGAATACAGACTCCTTCTGCGCCAGGATAATGCAGATCTGCGGCTGACCGAAATAGGGGCAGAGGTTGGCCTAGCCGGTTACGAACGCCTGCAAAAAGTGCGTGAAAAGAAAGTGGCGATCGATGTCCTCAAAGACCAATTGATTTGCACGCGGGTAGAGAACCGAACACTTCACGATTGGTTAAAAAAGCCCGAGTTTGAATGGCCGCAGTTGCCGGATGAATTTAAACAGGTTCCAGATGAAATCGCCGAGCAGGCGCAGACCGACATTAAATACGCTGGTTACGTCGAGCGCGAACTCCACCAAATCGAACGGGCCAAAACCCAGGAAGACAAAACCATTCCCGAATGGGTTGACTACGATCTCGTCCAGGGCCTAAAAACCGAGGCCCGGATAAAGCTCAGGCAAATCCGCCCCCACTCGTTTGGCCAGGCCTCCCGCGTCTCCGGCGTCAACCCCTCAGACCTTGCCATCCTCGCCGTCTGGGTGCGCAGGGGTCAGGGGGAGCAACGCCAGAAAACAGAGCAGAATGAAATCAAAAGTAATGGGTTGTAGGGCATCTCGCTGGCCCGCTCATCGGCGGCGGAGTGTCTGACTTTTTTGGCGGCCAGTGGTTATGGCAGTGTGGCAGCCGTTTACGCCGACGCAAATGTCTGGCTTAGCCGGAAAATCATGGGGCGGCTCTACGACGTGGAAAGCCCTACCATTAACAACCACCTCAGGAACATCTACACGGACAGCAGGTTGCCGGAGGATACAGTTGCTCAGAACATTTCGAATAACCTCTCGGCTACCAGTTCCGCAAATGGGCCACAGGCATTATCAAGTCCATCACCATCAAGGGCTATCCGGTGGATGGCGGGCATCTAAAAAACGGCGGCTCATCCTTCGGAAGAAACTATTTTTAAAAAACAGCTGCAGTTTACCGAGTCGTAACTTATGGCGAATAGTATTGATTAAAAAGCTCTATTCGCCATATTTGGCGTATTGTAAAATTTAACGAACAGTTAACCGACGATAGCATTCTCAAGGAAGTGGCTAAGCGGCTGACCAGTGCCCGGCTGGGTTGCAACCTGACCCAGGCGGCATTGGCGGAGCAGGCGGGCGTGTCCAAGCGGACGGTGGAGCGGCTGGAATCGGGCGGGGTGTCGACGCAGTTTTCGGCCTTTCTGCGGGTGTGCCGTACGCTGGGTTTGCTGGAGCGTTTCGACGCATTCATTCCAGAGGTGGTGACGAGCCCGATGGAACAATTGAAGATGCAGGGCCGGAAGCGCCAGCGCGCATCGGGCCGCAAAGCGGCATCCGGGGAACCTAACAAGTGGACCTGGGGTAAATCGGTATGATCGCCAAGGTTCAACTTTGGGGGCGCACCATTGGCGCGGTCTCGCTGGAGGAAGGACGCGATGTCGCGTCGTTCCAATATGATCGGGCGTTCGCCGCGAGCGGCATCGAGCTTTCGCCGCTGGTGATGCCATTGAGCGAGCGGGTGTATGAATTTCCAGCGTTGCCACGAAACACGTTTCACGGTCTGCCGGGGCTGCTGGCTGATTCGCTGCCGGACAAATTCGGCAACGCGCTGATCGATGCCTGGCTGGCGACGCAGGGGCGCACGGCCGGGAATTTCAGCGCCGTGGAGCGTTTGTGCTACACAGGTGCGCGTGGCATGGGGGCGCTGGAGTTTGCACCGGCTCTGGGGCCAAAGCCGGGCAAGGCGACAAAGATCGAGATCGATGAGCTGGTGCGCCTGGCCAACGAGGTGTTGACGCATCGCGGCGATTTGCATGGGCATTTCCACGAAGCCGGGAAGGAGAAGGCACTGCAGGACATCCTGCGCGTGGGCACCTCCGCCGGTGGCGCGCGGGCCAAGGCGGTGATCGCGTGGAACCGCGCCACGAACGAGGTGCGCTACGGGCAGATCGCGGCGGGCGATGGCTTCGACTATTGGCTGTTGAAATTCGATGGTGTGGCAGGCAGCAAAGACAAGGAACTGGAAGATCCAAAAGGCTACGGGACGATTGAGTATGCGTATCACCTGATGGCGAGGGAGGCGGGTATTACGATGGCCGAATGCCGATTGCTGGAGGAGAACGGGCGGAAGCATTTTATAACGCGCCGTTTCGACCGACTGACCAGTGGTGAAAAACTGCACATGCAGTCACTCTGCGCGTTGGCGCACTTCGATTTCAATCAAGCCGGCGCCTACGCCTACGAACAGGCGCTGTTGACGGTTCGCCAGCTCAAACTGCCGATGGCGGCGGTGGAGGAACAGTTCAGGCGGATGGTCTTCAACATCGTCAGCCGGAATCAGAATGACCATGTGAAAAATATATCATTCCTGATGAACAAACGGGGCGAGTGGTCGCTGGCACCGGCCTTCGACCTGACCTATAGTTACAATCCATCAGGTTCGTGGAGGACCGCGCACCAGATGACGCTGAACGGACGTCGGGACGGATTCACCATGTCGGATTACGAGGTGTGTGCAAAGACGGCGCTGATGAAGCGGGGCCGTGCGGCAAAGATTATCGACGAAGTCCAGTCAGCGGTTAAACGCTGGCCCGAGTTCGCCGCAGCGGCGAAGCTCTCCGAGGAGTGGCGGGACAAGATTAAAAAAACCCACCGGCTAAGCTTTCAGAAAAATTGAGCCTCAACGATTCCAAGGGGTTCTCCATGGGACCAGTCGTCGACTTTTGACAAAAATGTTGATTGATAAAGCTGTCAATGCGCGAAGGGTTGACCTTGTAACAGACCAGCAGGGATCTGCCAGTTAGCTGGTTTACTGGTTTGCTGGCTTAATGAAAACGACAATTGATCTTACGCCCGATCTAGTGCGCGGGCTTAAACTTCGCGCCCTGGACGAAAGAAAAAAGTTCAAGGATGTCACGGCTGAGGTGATCCGACGCGGGCCTCCCCGGTTGGAGTTCGTGGCCACACCAGAAATTCGCCGGGTAAAGCTGCCCCTGATCGTTTCTCCGCCAGGCACACCCAAAGTTAAACTCAGTGGGGAAGACATTGACCGGCTGCTTAGGGAACAGGAAATCCGCAGGCACCATGAAATTACCGGACATTAATTTTTGGGCGGGTCTGCTGATCGAACGCCACACCCATCACATGGCGGCGCTTCAATGGCTGGATTTGCAGGATCAGCTGCAGAAAGTCGCATTCTGCCGGGTTACGCAACAAGGTTTCCTGCGCCTGCTCTCCAACACGGATGCAGTGCAAACCTACGGCGTGCCCCCGCTGGTCAACAAAGAAGCCTGGCAGATGTATGACCAACTGCGCGGGGATTTTCGAATTATTTACCTCGATGAACCGCCTGGGATCGAAGCGGTCTGGCGCGATCTGGGCTGCCGCGACACGGCCTCAACAAAGCTTTGAATGGATGCCTATCTGGCGGCTTTCGCCCAGACGGAAAAACACGATTTTTTGACCGTCGATGCCGTCTTTACACAATTTCAGAAATTGAAACTGCTGCTGCTTCATTCCTAAGATAATGATGTAGGCTATCCCACGGATCTATTAGTATATGAAGTGAAAAAACCCCGTCCTGTCATCAGAAACCCATTCGCTTTATTGTTAGGAACTTCTCACAACCCGATCCCCCATGGGTAGAACACCCCATCGCCAAGAACAAAGGCTTACGTAAGATAGTGGGATGAAACAGATTCTCGAATTCGTTAAACCCTTCAAAACCATCATCATTCTCTCAGTCCTTTGCGTGGCGGCGCTCTTCGCCTTCAGTGCCTGCCAAACGGCGCACGGATTCGGTAAAGACATGGAAGGTGCTGGTAAAGACATCCAGAGAGAAACCAAGTAGTCCCGGAACGCTCGGGGTGGCCGTTAGGAGCATTCAGGCTTCGCCCAAGAAGGACGCGAAAAAACGCCAGAGTGGGAGGGGTAATCCTGGAGGTAAACGCTCTCGGGAAGGCAACTGAAAAAGCTGTTAATTCAGAGTGTTGAGCTTTTCGGCTTTGATGGCGGAGAAGATGATCGCTTGCTCACCGTATTCGATCCAGGGACCGTAGGGAACCTCGTCGTCTTCCACAAAACGCCAGTTGGTTTTGTTCAATCCGCTCAGGCCCAGATAATCGCGCACAGCCGGGGAAACATCCAGACCCGCATTGGAATGTTCGCGCGTCGGCCGCTCCTTTCCAAACACATACCCAACATGATCATAGCGCAGCGGGCCGACATCTTCCCATTGGGCGAAACAAACCTTCCCATTATATTCGATCATGATCCAGCGTCCCTTGCATTGGGACCGCCAACGGTTCTTTTTGGCAAATTCCGCGTTCCACCAGGGAACATACTTGGCGGCCAGCTTGGGGTATTTAACATCGTTGAACGGGAGGGCAACGTAATAAGGATTGCGGGTTGGGGCAAATCTGGTGGGCAGCGTGACGCGTCCAGCCGGGGCGGCACCGCGTTTGTAGGGCTGATCCACCCCGCCGAAATTTTTGGTCCAACGCATGTCCCAAGCCGAAGCGTAATTGGTCGTGCTATTGTAACCGCTGCTTCCCTGGCCGATCCAGAAATAGGTCGTGACGATATTGGTTTTGACCGGATACGTGGACTTGAGCTTGACATCTTCCAGCTTGAGGACGGGGGCGGCTGACAACGGAGAAAGCCATCCAAGGGAGAGCAGGGCCATGACAAGCAATGACGAAGACCGGATCAAGTCCTTAGGTAATAGAGAGGTTAATATCATAGGGCAAGCCTTTTTATAGGTAAACAGGTGAATTCGGAGCTAGTTATCTCAAATTTGCCTGAATTAGGCATAATCTTAAACTTTAAACGTCACAAAGCCAATTTTAATTCAAAATAGCATTGTTTGTTCTGAAAGAAATTTAAAATATAGGAATGTGAGAATTGAATATTCA
>JBBSCO010000072.1:0-12210 GCA_038250235.1 Methylacidiphilales bacterium
CTCAAAGAAAATTCAAGTCCGACCCGTCCCGATAGCTATCGGGACTGCTCTATCCAACTGAGCTACGGGAGCTGTTAAGGTGAAATGATGAACTAGGCTGAAAGAAAATTCAAGTCCGACCCGTCCCGATAGCTATCGGGACTGATGCCTCAAACTAAAATTCGTTTCAAGTGACTTGGTTTCTACTTCCCAGGGCTTCGAATTAAATCATGTGCCCAACCACTGAACGTACTTACATTTTATACATCCAATCCAAAGACTCAAACCAATGCCGCCTTGGAAATTCTTACAAAATTTTCAAGCAGCTTCAGGCCGTTGTCCTGGCTTTTTTCGGGATGAAACTGGAAGGCGTGTACATTTCCTTTGCTGATGCCGCTGGCAAAGGAAATCCCATACTCTGTGCGACAGGCCACCACATCATCGGCCACAAAGGCAGGGTAATAGGAGTGAACATGGTAAAAATAGGATTCAGAGCACAGCCCTACCAGCACCTCATCATGCCCGGGCTGCGGCAGTATCTGATTCCAACCCATATGTGGAACCTTTCCCACGGATTCGGGAAAGAGCACCACTTTTCCGGGAAGAAAACCCAGCCCTTCGACACCGGGGGATTCCTCCCCTTCTTCAAACAGCAATTGGTAGCCCAGGCAAATACCCAGGAAGGGCCTGTCCTGACTCAGCCACGTGCGGATCGGATCAACCAAGCCCCGGATTTGCAAGTTCTGCATGGCATCACCAAAGGATCCCACACCGGGCAGCACCATCGCATCAACGGCCTCCAGCTTTTCGGGAGAATCAACACGCACGACATTGCCACCGACTTTTTGAAGCGCTTTTTCGACACTGCGCAGGTTTCCCCGGCCATAATCCAATAATCCGATCTTCACAGGATAAGCCTAGTGGAGGAGCTTTGTGGAGACAAGGTGGAAGGAACCAGGATTTTTTTCTTGAGCTGGAAGCCCTCTTTTTGAGATACTCTATCTTTGCGCCGGTATGGCGGAATTGGCAGACGCGCTCGACTCAAAATCGAGTTCCTTCGGGAGTGTGGGTTCGACCCCCTCTACCGGTAACGCAAAAACTCTGGATCACTTGCCGCCTCAGGCCTGGACTCCAAAACTTAACGCGTCGTCGGATTCCTCTTCCTTGTATTGGGAGGCAAATTGTTTTTCCAGATCCGAAGCTACTTTATAGGCCGCTTTGGATTTTTCCATTTTACCTGACACTTTAAGAAAATCACCCAGCTCGATCCAGGCGGCAGGACCCACGGGACATTTACGATCCAAAAGGCAGGCCGAGCGGCAGAGCTTCTCCGCTTCTTCCTCATCCCATTCCTGGCAGGCAATCATGGCCAGATGATAATCGATGTAGGCCCGGCAGACCTCCAAGGGCTGGGCATGCAAAAAGGCCATTTTCGCGGCCGTATAATTTTCTGAGGCAAAGCGGATAAGGCCGATTTTGAACCATCCGGCATAACATTCAGGATTGAGTTCAATGGCTTTTTCACAGGCTGCGGTGGCTTCATCAAAACGGTTCTGGGCGCCGTAGCTGCTGGCCAGATTGTCCCAGGCCCTGACATAGTCAGGCTTGGCATCCACTGCGCGTTTCATCCAGCGCTCGGACTCTTCGAAGCGGTCTTTTTGGAAATGAAGCACACCGTAATTACAACAAAGTTTAGGGTGTTCCGGTTCAAGGACGGCTCCCTTTTCATAGAAGCGCTGGGCTTCATCGAGCTGATCCATGCAGTGGAGCGCAACTCCCAAATTGAAAACGGTTGTCATGGAATCCGGATCCTTGTCGAAGGATTTTCGGAACGCTTTGGCCGCCATGCTCATCAAATCTTCATCGTAACAGGCGTTGCCTATTTCGGTCCAGAGATCGCGGGCGCTTTCTTTGGGAAGGCCTTTTTCTTCAGCTGCTTCGCCCACACGGATCGCTTCACGAACTTTCTTTTCCCGTGCTAGTGACAGGGCATAGGTCAATAAATCCTCCGCGCTAGCGTCCGGACTTATCTGGACGGTGGACTCAACACCCATCTTTTTCTCGGCAACCTCCTGCAACATGGATCTATCCAAGGCCATGGTCATCTTGCCGGTTTTACGTATCAGTTCCTGTAATTTGATTCGCTTGGGACGTTTGGGCGGCGGCGGTGGCGGTGGGGCACTCTCGTCGACAGTGGCATCGCCAGAAAGAGGCGGAGATGCAGGGGCTTGAGTCTCCGATTTGGGACGTCCGGGCTGGGTCAATGATCCTGCCTCCTTATTATTTTTGAAACCAAACACTTATCCAGTAAATCAGACTTCTTTCGGCCCACAATCTTAAAATTAAGCACTTCAAATCATATTGCTTGCCGTCTGACTTGAGTTAAGCTTGAAAAATGAGGTCCAAAAAATCCGTTGGGTACCTATTTCTCCTGCTTTTCTGCACCTCTTCCGTCAATGCCCAATTTGACCTCGACCCTGAAGTTTTTTACCTGAAAGCGGAAAAAACTCAAATTTTGAAAGCAAAAAGTGCAACCCCGGTTTATGCAAACCGGCAACTCCAGCCATTTGTCAAATCCTTCATTCAGGGCGAAGAACTGGAACTTATGGCCTATCATCCGAAGGCCCTTCTTGTGAAGAACACCCGCACAGGTTATGAGGGATGGGTTGAACCTTCTTATGTAAGCGACGTCGATCCCCAGTGGATTGCCCGACTGAAAGCCGAAGCCGAAGAAGCCAAAATCTTCGACGAAGCCATCAAAGACGAAGAAGTTCTTCCGGGCATGAGCTTTGAGCATGTCCAGAAGGCACTTGGCAAACCAACCAATAAGACATTCCGCAGCGACGAGAAGGGCCGCCTGGACATCTGGGCCTATGTTGATTTTGAGCGCAGAACCGAATATCGGCAGGCTGTAGATCCCGCCACGCGGCAACTGGTGAATGTGGCGTATGTGGTCAAAGTTCAGGTGGGCTCATTGAATGTGGAATTCAAAAACGGCCGTGTCAGTGCTCTTGAACGCACCCGTGATCCCTCGGCTCGTACAAAAGACAAATTCCGTTGATTTCTTCACGTACGGGATAGACCTTTCAAGGTTCGCTGTGCTTTTTCAATACGGTGTTGACTGCCTGGGTGTGGGTGCCGGGGTAGTCCAGGGTGTAATGCAGACCCCGGCTTTCTTTGCGTTGGAGGGCCGAGTTGACAATCAGCCAGGAAACCAGTGAAAGATTTCTGAGTTCAAGCAAATCCGCCGTTACCTTGAAATTCCAATAAAATTCCTGGATCTCCTTAAGCAAAATGTTCAAACGATTTTCTGCCCGTCGGAGACGCTTGTCGGTGCGCACGATTCCCACATAATCCCACATCAGTTGGCGGATTTCCCTCCAGTTATGGGTGATCACCACCAATTCATCCGGATCATGGGCATCGCCCGTTTGCCACTCCTGTATTGGATGCTTATTCGGAAATTGCCTAATAAATGATAACGCGGCCCCTGACGCCCTGTCCGCCAGGACCAAGGCCTCCAGAAGTGAATTGCTGGCCAGACGGTTGGCCCCATGCAGTCCCGTGCAGGCGACCTCGCCAATGGCGAAAAGACCAGGCAACGAACTGGCGCCGTTCAGATCCACCTGCACGCCTCCACATTGATAATGGGCTGCCGGAACCACCGGAATGGGTTGCGATGTTATATCGATGCCCAGATTCAGGCAGTAGGAGTAAATCGCCGGGAAACGGTCTTTGAGAAATTCGCGACTTTTTCCTGTCATATCCAGATAAACACAGTCAGCTCCGGTTTTTTTCATTTCGGCATCAATGGCACGAGCCACGATGTCTCTGGGGGCCAGTGAACCGCGTGAATCATAGCGGAGGGCGAACTCTTTCCCCTCCTTATCCACCAGAATACCGCCTTCTCCCCGCAATGCTTCGGAGATCAAAAACGATTTGGAAAAAGGATGATACAGGCAAGTGGGGTGAAACTGGATGAATTCCATATTGGCCACCGCCGCTCCCGCGCGGTATGCCATGGCCACCCCGTCACCGGTGGCGATATCGGGATTTGTAGTGTAAAGGTAACATTTTCCACAGCCACCGGTTGCCAGAACCGTCACTGGGGCGCGGTAAACATCAATTTTATTCCTGTTCTTGTCCAAAGCATAAACCCCAAGACAACGCCGTCCGCCGAAAACACCTGCATTGTCGGAACGGACAAGATCAATAGCCACAATATTCTCCAGCACTGTGATATTGGGATGTGTGTCCACGGACTCCAGAAGAGCTCTCTCGATCTCCCTGCCAGTCATGTCTTTGGCATGAAGAACACGTCTTTTGCTATGGCCCCCTTCCTTGCCCAGATCGTACTCACTTCCCGGCCCGTTCTCCCTTTGTGAAAAACGGACCCCGAGCTCGATTAATTCCTCAATTCTCGCCGGACCATCTGCGATGACGGCCCTTACGACCGCTTCATCACAAAGGCCGGCGCCGGCATCGAGAGTATCGGCAACATGGAGTCCAAAACTGTCTTCCTTGGACGTAACGCTGGCAATTCCGCCTTGGGCATAATTTGTATTGGATTCCGCCCGGTTTTTTTTTGTCAGAACACAGACCTGGCCATGCTCGGCCATTTTTAAAGCAAAACTGAGTCCGGCTATCCCACTGCCCAGAATCAAACAATCAAAATCACGAATCATGGGGTTCTTTTTCTTTCGTAATGACTGGAAGGGCTTCGCACACATCTTGCCATCCTTGAAAATTCCACGTATTGGGAAACCCTTGGCATTGAAAGGGTTTCGCACTTTGAACAGTGCAGGTATTGTGCCCTTCCAAGAAACAGCATTCCCCGTTTGTCTTGTTTTTCAAGACAAGTCCTGAGCGATCCGGGTTAAGTTCCGTGTAGCGATCAACAAAAAGATCTGTATTCATATCGAAGTGGGTAGCCATCGTTTCCAGGTCAGCAGACGTCAGCCGGACAAAACCCGGCCAACGGCAGCAATTTCCACAACGTTGACATTGATAAAACACTTGCCGAGTTTGCATGAACCCATTACGATTTCACTTCCATTTTTGGAGCTGTAGCTCAATTGGTTAGAGCACCGCCCTGTCACGGCGGGGGTTGCGGGTTCGAGCCCCGTCAGCTCCGGATTTTCCGGCATCCTGAAATGTCATTGAAAGTCCTTTTATTTGGCCTGGGGAAACAACCGCAGAAGCCCCATCGGGGAAGCCTGTTCTTCCTGCAGCTCTCCATCGTAAAATACCCGTAAAACATACCCGTAATAGCGGCGTTTTTCGTCACCCTGCTTCTCCGTGGAGGGAATATATCGGGCTCGCAATATCTCCGAGTCCCCTTTGGACCAGTCCGGTGTGTTGCTAAGGAAACGGGCTTCAATTTTGTTGGCCGGTGCCAGTCTGTTATCTCCGATCATATCATAGAAAAAAAGCTGTATTCTTAACTTTGAGGAGTCCAAAGGAGCTTTGATGCCATTGAGTTTTAAAGTGAAATCCTTCTGGAATTCCAACGTGGTGGCGGAGACAGTTTCCGGAGTCGATTTTACCTGCGTCAGAATGATTTTTCGTTTCAGATTCAAAAGCTGCTGCTCACGCAGGCGGGCCTCTTCTTCCAGTCGCACCCGGTCTTCGATCAATTGCGCTCTTTTTTGGGCCAGTTGTAAAATACCTTCCGGAGTGGCTTTCAGTCCCAGGATGCTCCGCCAAAGTGCCAAGGCCTTGGAGCTGTTGCCCCGGGCCTCTTCAAGCATGGCCAGATTGGTCAGGGTGGTCGGATGGTTGCCATCCAGTTTCAGAGCTTCGTTCAATGCGGTTTCTGCCAAAACAAAATCCCCGGATCTGCGGAATTTAAGAGCATCCTCGTTTAACTTATTGATTTTGGATGCCTGTTCCCCCCCCTTCCCCACCGGGATACGCCCGACCATTTCAGGAGTTGGAAGGTAAGGCACCAATTCATCTTCGTTGCCCGAAGGAACGGTGAAAGCCGCCGTGCTGTTGATTAATTCCGGAGCTTCCGTTTCGACCACGGTTTGGCGGAACCAGAAAATAAAGCCCAATAAGACCAATTCCAAAAAGATAAAGAGCCCCACCACATAGACCGCCACAGAGTAGGCCTTGGGCCTCAACCTGCGTTTGGACCCTTGGAATAAATCGTTTTCCGCCACGAAAATAACTTAGCAGAGAAGTCCGTACACGTCACGAGAAGTCCTGAAAAAACAACGCAGCCGTCCACGTATCCGGAAGCTCTCAGCAGCGGGATCGAATGTTCTTCAGGGGGTTTCCGTTCCGTCCCCGCTCTTCGCGGAGGAATCCTTCATAGGAACCACGTTCAACAAAAGATAGGCTTCATTGCTCATCACAAACGCCAGGTCATCACCCTGGATGCGGGCCATACGCCAACCATCTTCCAGTTCCTTGCCAAACTCAATCACGCGTCTGATGTCTCCTTGGCCCAAGGTCAGGCGAAGGTAAGGCAACCCGATTGTTTTATCCGTAACCGGCAGCCACTCTCTCAGAAGCAGCCCTGAAAGAAGCTGAAGTTGTTGGTCAAAGATGCTGCGATCAAGTGTTTGGCTTCCAAATTCAACCGGCCATTGACCGTCAGGTAACTTGGACAAGCGAAGCGGTTTCCCGTCTCCCTTGTCCCATTCCAAAAAATCAGGCTCGCCGACGAAAGGCGTTTTCAAAATTTTGCCATACCACTCATAGGGTGAGGCAGGCAGGAGGGGTTGACTACTTTCCTGGATCGTGGGAATGGCTGAACGGTAAGGCGTTTCCACATGCACCTCATTCTTTTTCACAGGGGAAAAGCGCAGGGTCTTTTCCTCAGTTTCCCCCTGCTCATTCCTGATCGCCAAAGTGACACTCCAAGCCGGTTTTAGGAGCCCGGATTTCTTTTTCAACTCATCGGTCAAAGGGTGGAATGTCTCGGCCCGGGCAGCTTTCAATCCTTCGATAAAAGTTTTTACTTTATCATCATCCGCCGGCAGCGCTTCCGGACCTGCCCATATCCATCCGGACGGCTTCTTCTCCAAATCCAGGATCAAATCCCCTTTTTGGATTTTTACTTTCAAAATGTCCTCTTTGGCACCAGTAACAAACAGACGGCGATCCCTCAGACGCTCCATCATCCCGGCAATCAACTGGTAAAGTTGTGCGTTGATTTTAAGGACGGTTGGACGACTGGCCAGTTGCGCATAATAAAACCCTTTTTCCTCCGGCAATTCGGAACCAACTCGGAGGGTGTCTTTGTTTTCACCCCGGACTATGTCAAGCACCAGGGAAGGCGAACTCAGCCCATAAGCCCCTATATCTGCCGCATTGTCCGCGACAAATCCTGCCGCCTGGGCCGAAGCCAGATTGGTAAGAAAAGTGGCCACCTCGTTTTCGTCAGCCCCCGTCATGAGCGGTTTACTGATCTTCCACTTGTTCCCTTCTTTGATGATTTCGGCTTCCGTGCCATCCTTACGCAAGGCCAGGAGGTTGACGTCCGCGGTGAGAAAATCAAAAATTTTCCGGCTTCTCCATTCATTCAGGCCTTTGGAAAGTAGTTTCTCAAGGCCTTTGTCAATGATGGCAACTTCATCCTTCTTCCCGTCGTTGATGAGGGCATAAACAGAACCTGCGCGGGCTGTTTCATTCCCTAGAGTCAGTTGATAGGTCTTGTCTTTTTCCCGCAGATTGAGCTGGATTCTGGCCGGCTTCAACCCAAAGACATTCAGGGCCTTTTCCCGGTCTGCTAGTTCATCATCCTTCAGCGTGGCTTTGCGTCGGGAATACTCCAGCTCGGATAGCAGCCCGCTGATGGCGTTGTCATCGGCGGGAAAACTGACAGGTTTTTCAATCATCCATTTGCCCGCATCATTTTTGGCCAGAACGAGATTGCCTTCGGCATTCACCAGTTCCAGGCGGCTGATAGAACCACTGTCCACCAGCAGCACCTGTTCGCTCCTGCGGTTTTTCTCATCAGTCCCGGGGCTCTCAAGACCGGTTGTCACCAGATAGACCAGAATGCCCAGGGCCACCACTGCCAGAAAAAGTGTTGTGCGTGTATTCATGTAAGTCTTGTCCTGCCCCTCTTTTCAGGGAGAGGTAGCCATCTGGTTTACTTCCGGCGACGCATCCAGACTAACAAGCCCAGAAAGCAGCCGGCCAAAGGAATGGCCGTGAGAAGCAGGAAACTCGTGCCGAGTTCTTTGTCTCCCAGGTTCACATTGAATTGTTGAGGAATCTTGGGAGCGATGCCCAGCGATGTTTCTCTGTTCAGGGTCCAATTCATAGCATTGAGGAAGAAATCCAACTGGGCGACTCCAATGTGCTGGTTGATCAGGAAGCTGGCCCCGCCCACGGCAACGATTCTTGCCCCCTGCAGCCTTACCCCACCATCGGCTACGGAACCCGTATCAATGGCCGCAGCCACGACCAGAGGTCCTTTAATATCTTTGTCGGGGCTGTATTCCGGTGTTTTGTTCGTGATATCCGATTCGCCCCAGTATACTTCCGGCGTTCTGACAAGTGCAGTGACCTGCGGCGATTGGGCCAAAGACAAGGTTCGACATCCCCTCAGGTTCAGATCCATGGCACCTTTCCCTATCCATTCCGTCACAGGATGCACGGCAAATTCGCCGGCACGCACTTCGCCGTAAAGCCGCACCTGACCGAGTACGGAGACTTTGGTCATTGCCAGGTTGTTTTCAAAGGTCACGCCATAAGGCTTGAGGATTTCTTCCAGACCGGACTCGGTTTTCGGATCAAGCATCAGGATCAGACGGGCCGGGTTTTCCGTACGACTGAGGTAACGGGTCAGGATTTCGATCTCCAAGGGTGCCAGGGCTGCGTTGGGACCAGCAATGACGAGTAAATCCATGTCATCAGGTAAACCACCCTGGGAAATAAGGTTGATCTTGGCCACCTCGACATTTTGACGTCGGATGTACTCTGACAAAAAGAAATAACCACTCTGATCCTGTGGGGCTGCTGACGGATCGTATTCCCCGTGGCCGCTGAGGAAATAGACCTTGGATTTTTTACCCTGAACCAAGGTCTGGATCGCGGAGGTAATGGCCTGCTCCGCCTTAAAAGCCTTCAGACTGGGTGCCCCTCCCATTCCGACCAGAGTGTTGTCAATGTCAGCCAATTCGTTGTAGGCAATGATCTTACTCTGACCGTTGTAGTCGACAATGATGACGTTTTCCTGGTCACTCACTTTGTATTCTTCCGAGTAACGCTTGGCTTCCTCGAAGTTGATAAAAGGATTGATTTTTTTCAGTTCAATCTTTCCCTTGCTGCTGTACTGGTACTCCTCGAGAACAGCTTCCACATCCCCCATGATGAGAGGCGCGGATGGGTCGCCCTGGGGTGTAGCAAAATGAATGATCTTAACGGGCGCGGGAAGGGATTCGATCAGTTTGAGCGTCTGACCATCAAGCTTGGTGTAGTTGATGAGTGAAAGATTATGGCGGAAGTAATGCTTGTAACCGAGAAAGTTGACGCCAAAAAAGATAAAGACAACCAGCATCAGACCGATCACTTGGTTGAAGCGAAGCTGCCAACGGGATGATTTTTTCAAGGTCATGGGATTTGTTTTACTGTGTCCAAAGGTTGGTTTCTCAGGCTTTCAATCTCCGCAGGGACATTACCTGTTGTGTCATAATCAGGAAGAAAACCGTCAGGGAAAGGTAAAAAACAACGGGACGCGAATCGAAAATTCCCTTGGTAAAGGTATTCATGTGGTTGAGAATGCCGACGTAGGACACCAGTTCCTGAAAAACCGAATCGGTGCTTCCAGAACCGAGAAAACCCGAGAAAAAAACCAGAACAATAATGGCGAAGGATATGAAGGCGGCTATGACCTGGTTCCTGCTCAGAGCAGAGGCGAAAAGTCCCACTGCCATGAAAAACATTCCGGTCATGACTACCATGCTGTAGGTCAGAAGAAGAGGGCCCCAGTTGATCGGGATCTGGTGTTTGGTCAGAACCTGGAAAATCCAAAGATAGCTCAACGTAGGAAACCACAGCATGATATAAAAAATCACCTGCGAAAAAAACTTGGACAATACCACATCCCAATCGGTGACAGGTGCCGTCAAAAGCAGCTCAATCGTACCACTTTTGTATTCCTCAGAAAACAGGCGCATGGTCAGGATCGGCACGGTAGGGATAATAACAAACCAATACAGCGACCAACCGAAAAAATACTGCATGATAGTGAAATTCTGGAGAGAACCCGTGCGGCCGACCGCATAGAGGAGAAACTGGAACGAGAACCCGTTCACCAGATATAGCAGAACAAAAATCACATAGGCGATGGGCGAAAAAAGAACGGCACCCAGCTCACGTTTCAACAAGACCCAAAAAGCACTCGTCATTTGATTATATCTTTCCTTTAATCCTGAGTTAGTTCGACGAAGACATCCTCCAGCGATGCCTTGCCCAGACGGAACTCCCTCAGGGGCCAGTTTTCTTTTTTGATCAGTGAATCGATCTGTTCCCGTATGCCGGATCCGGGCTTGGCCACACACTCAAGTGCAACCCACCCATCCTCCTGACGTGAAATGGAGACGGCAGATACGTGCTCAATTTCTTTGATTTTTTTGACGGCCTCGGCACTGTCCGGAACCCTGACATCAATGAACAGGGATGCGCTTTTCACGAGCCGGGAGAGATTTTCCAGTGTGTCCGAGGCCTCGATTTTTCCACGGTTGATAATGACCGCCCGGTTGCAGACCATTTCTACTTCGGGCAGTATGTGGGTGGAAAGTAAAATAGTGTGTTCGCGTCCCAATTCCTTGATGAGATCGCGGACGGAACGTATTTGATTCGGATCAAGTCCGGCCGTGGGTTCATCCAGAATGAGCAGTTGCGGATCATTCACCAGCGCGTCCGCCAGCCCCACCCGTTGTCGGTAACCACGGGAAAGATTGCCGATCAGCTTGCGGGAAACATCGTGCAGGCCACATTTAAACATGACTTCGGACACTCGTTTTTTGATCTCACGTCCCCCGACCCTCTTGAGCCCTGCCCTGTAGGCTAAAAATTCCTGAACCCGCATGTCCGGGTAGAGGGGAACATTTTCCGGCATGTACCCGATTTTTTTTCTAACCTCGATCGATTCGTTTAGAAGGTCGTGACCGGCAATCCGTATATCTCCGGAGGTGGGCGGAAGATAACCGGTCAGGATACGCATCGTGGTGCTTTTTCCCGCTCCGTTGGGTCCCAGGAAACCAACAATCTCCCCCTGATCAACATGAAACGAAATCCCGCGCACTGCTTGGTAGCCGGAGTAACTCTTATGTAAATCTTTGACGGAAATCATTTAAAATTAAGTAGAGAAAATGGTGGAGGGCATGGACATTGTCAAGTTAATCGCCCCGCCTTTACCAAATTGTAATTTTTTACAGCAAAATCATCTTAATCAAAGCTCTCGACTTTCCTCCCGGAATTCGTTTTCGTCTATCCCTGCATGAAAGTCGTGGCCATAGCGAACCAAAAAGGTGGTGTTGGAAAAACCACCACAGCCGTGAATCTCGCGGCGGCTTTGGCCGAGGTTGGCCACAAAACACTCCTCATCGATCTGGATCCCCAGGCCAACGCCAGCACCGCCATCGGCTGCACCGCAGAGCCCGGGCGCAGCCTCTATTCCTGCATGATCGGTCAATCGGTCATCCACGACAAAATCCAGGCCAGCCCCTACGAAAACCTTTCCATAGTGACTTCCGAAGTCGATCTGGCGGGCTGCGAGGTCGAAATCGCCCGTATGGAAAATCCTCTGCGACGTCTGCGAGAGGTTCTCGAACCCCTGCGGAACGATAACAACTACCAGCATGTCCTGCTCGATTGCCCCCCTTCCCTGGGTATCCTCATGACCAATGCCCTTGCGGCGGCCCAAGGACTCTTGGTGCCGGTTCAGTGCGAATTTTTCGCCTTGGACGGTATCAGCAAAATTCTCGATCTGGTGGCCCGCATCAAAAATAATGGTGTGAACCCGGAAATTGAAGTGGTTGGTGTGGCCCTTACCATGTTCGACGCTAGAACGCGCTTGAGCCAGCAGGTGATGAGTGAATTGCAACAGCACCTCCCCGATAAAATATTCAAATCAATCATCCCCCGCTCCATCCGCCTCGGCGAAGCACCCAGTTTCGGCAAGCCCATCCTGGCCTATGATCCCTCAGGTATCGGCTCCCAAAGCTACCGTCAGTTGGCCGCTGAGTTCATCGAACGGGTAAAGTAATC
>JBBSCO010000073.1:0-11903 GCA_038250235.1 Methylacidiphilales bacterium
GCCAATCATAATACACAAGAAACGCGGCGGTGATCAGCATTTGTCCACCCTGCACTATGCTGACAAACAGAACCTGCTGAATGCCGGTGCGGACACTTTCAACATCCGAGGTAAAGCGGCTGATGAGCCGTCCGAGCCGGGCTTTTTGAGTGACTAACTTGCGGGTTCGCAGGAAATCATTATTTGGGAGGATCGGCCTTTTCAAGGACGAGGGTTCCAAGAGCTTCAGGGGAAAGGTGCGGACAGCCGTGGCGGACGGGCGACCAGTTCATGAAGAGTTCCTCGGACCGCTTGCCGGTGGCCGGATCGACCGCGCCTGCGTAACGGAGAAAATTGGCTTTTAATTCTCCCGGGCTGAGTTTTTCCTGGCCTCGTCGACGGAGGATCTCCTTGGCGGGAATAGCGATATCCGCGATCCATTGTGTGGAGCCATCAGGCAGAGGATGGCGGGAATTGGCCACGCGGAGTTCCTTAAAATTCCATTCCTGCCGGGTCCACCAGTCGCGTTGCAGGAATTCGTGCGTTAGCATTCGATAAGGTCCGGATTGGGGAGTGGCCGTGGCCAGAAACATGAGGTCGAGCACACCGCCCTCCGGATTGACCTGGAGTTCTATGAGTTGGCGGGCGTCTCCGACCGGATCGAGAAAGATTTCGACGACATCACCTTCGTAATGTTTGGCATCGTGTTTATTACCGTAAGGCACATGGAATCCCGGTCCGACGGAGATGAACCGGACGTAGAGAGTTTCCGCTTGCCAGAAGAGGCGAACCTCCGTGGGCAAGGGTTCCGGGCCTTTTTTGTCAGGATTGATGGCGAGGCCGAGACGCGGGATGATGGCGGCTTTCTGCCAGATCTCTTCTTTCGGGTCGGCTTGCAGGGCGGGAGATGTTTCAGTGAAGGGAACCGCGAGGCGCGGTCTGGCATCGGCGGCAGGCTCAGGTTCTGCCCGGGACAACAGGGGGAGTATGAAGGTGAAGCCGATGAGAAGAAAGATCCGAGCGCGGAGAAAAACCATCTGAGGATTGAAAGAGAGGGCTCTTGGTTGCTTTAGAATGGGCTGCTTTTTTGCGGTCATCGTTGTCGTCTCAGCGGTTTTCATCTTATCGAAATGTGGCCGCTGGGGAAGAGGTTACCTTGTGAATTCAGCCTTGTTTGGAGAGGTCGAACCCGACATTGCTTTTACGGTATGCTTACTCGACTATCTGTTGCAATTACTTTCTGAACTCAGGGACTTTAATGTCAAAGGACTGAACCGTAGGTGGTTATTTTTCGATGCCGAAAGTGGTCTGTGCGGCGGTGCGGAATTCCCAAGACGGATTGAAGGAACCAGAGCCGCGCCAGTAGTCGAACACGCCGGCTGTATCGGACCAGTTGCGGTTGCCGCCAACCAAAAAGCCGAATCGGAACGAATCCTTGCCCGGATCAAACATGGCCAGTTCTTTGCGAGGGATGGCGATTTCCCAGATGCTGTCCTTGATCATGATTTTTGCTTCTGGCACGGGCTGGACATGTGGAAGGGGATCGGTCTGGTAGGCGGTGCGACGATCCGTTTCCGGCCCCCATTGTCGGATCAACTGATCGCCGGAATCCACAGTCGCGTGGGCAACATAGAGATAATCCGTATCGTAGAAGTGTCCTTTCCAAGCCCAGGGATCGTCCATTTGGCGCCCATGGCCCGGAATACGGTCCCGGAATCCAAAGGCGAGTTGGACGGTGTCGGCCACATACTGAACGAACTGAAGGCCGCCGGGTTCGCCCTGTTTATAGGGGAGATCTTCAAAACGAGGAGTGCCGACCTTGGTCTTGTTGCCCTGGCCTTCGATTGCCACATAAAGGTAATTGTCGTCGTAGGCGGTAAAGACGCGCACCGGGTTCTTGTCAGCGCTCTCCAGGGTGGGTTTCTCGAGGTGGGGATCGAGGAGATAACGTGTCAAATCGACTTGGGCCGGTCCAGTCAGAAGAACGGGTGTTATGCCCTGCCAGTCGTTGAGTTGTCCGTCGATTTGAATGGTTTTTTTGACGAAGCGCGCAACTTGGATCACCTGGGAATGACTGACGGCGCCGAGGTCGCGTCCTGAGCTGCTGTTGACCTTTGCCTGAAGCGCGATTCCGTAGCGATTGTCGTTTGAGAGGGCGGTTCCCGGCCACGGGATAGTTAGGTCGAGCAAAGCGCCGGGGGAAGCCTGATAAGGAACGGAAACCAGATCATGGCCGGGAATGGCCAGGGACAAGGTTCCGGCAACGATTTCATTCATTTGGTTGTCCAAACGGATGCGGAGGGGCTGGGCTTGATCGGCGGGCTGGCCCAGAGGCATGGCGTAGATATTAACCGGGGTGAGCTTGT
This sequence comes from Methylacidiphilales bacterium, assembly GCA_038250235.1. GTDB lineage: Bacteria > Verrucomicrobiota > Verrucomicrobiia > Methylacidiphilales > JAAUTS01 > JAAUTS01. The sequence goes on from JBBSCO010000073.1 coordinate 2,346, forward strand.
TCAACGCGGCGGAATCGATGAGTTGATGGAACTGGCTGATGCTGAGCTTGTCAGTGGTCAGGTAGACCGGGTTTTCGTTGAAAGGGATGATCAAACTGCCATTGGCTTGTCTGGGGATTTCGCGTCCAAAGAGGTCATAGGCTTGAACATCTTCCGGTGCATCAAGGGTCAGGGTTCCATTCGTGTCGATGGTGGAGGCGTTCGATCCGGTCCAGGCCCAGAGCACGGCGACTTTGGTCGGGTCGTTGCTTCTTTCAGCGGGGACGGGTACTTTCCAACGGACACCGAGTTCTTGTGCGCGTGGAAGTTTCTTCACGGCATCATCGATGTGGCGGGGATTGGCAAAGACCGCGCAGCGGATGAGGGACTGTTTCGGCCAGAGGTCGGCGACGATGGGCCGGTCCTCCAGCATATGGGTCATAAAGGCAAAGCTGGCGTTGGGATGGGTCCACGCGGGGCCATAACCCAGGCCCCACTGGGCATTTCCTTGGAAGGCCCCGGCCAAGGCTGTGGTCACATACAACTGAACGATCTTGCGCGCATTCACGATGTTGGCGGGCGTTTTATAAACGGCCACACTGCCCCCGTGATCGGTGGTGCCGAGGTTGGTTCCCCCCTCGGTGATGTAGTAGCGCTCCAGGCCCATGCGTTGGTTGATGAGAAAGCCGGCATCAATGGAGCGTTGGCTGTCTCCGGCTCTCCAAGTGAGATCCGCAGCGCCGCTGTACGGATGGTGACTGGTGGCAGAGATGAGATTCTTCCATGAGTCGGGATGTTGCTCCATGTGATCCTGAACAAACATCCAACTGTTGCCGGCGATGATATTCAGCTTCGAATTACTCTTCAACGCCATCTCCGACCACATGCGCTGGAGGCGACGGTACTCTGCGGGGGTGTCCGCCCAGGTCCAACCGAAGATCCAAGGTTCGTTCCAGAATTCCCAGGTTTCGATCTCCGGGAATTTTTTCATGTGGCTCTCCCAGAAATCGGTGAACGCCTCGAAATCGGCCGGCGGTCCCCATTGTTTAAGTTTGATCGCCAACGCGGTGCGTGGCGTGGGATCGGCATAGCCAACAACGGGCAATACCCAGGTATTACGTCGCTGTTGCTCTTGGAAGATTTTAGGGGTCATTTTTTGAACATGGGCTCGTTGGACTTTCATCCCGATCGCTTCGATGAGATCGAGATCTTTGCCCGTCCGGACTTCTGAGGTGTTGGAGGCAAAAAAGGAATCCTTGCGGACGCCTGGATGGAAAGGGGGGATGATTCCAAGATGGGTGTGGGCCAGGACAGCTCCGGCCTCGTTGACCGCCTCAATGCGATAGACACCGAAATCGCCATTGAACTCCGCCTTGGCGGAACCATCGCTGGACGCCTTCACCGATGCCGTCCAATCGGTCGGGTTTCCCCACGCATCGGTGGCCCGCAGGGTCAACGGCTGATCATTCAGACCCAGGAGGGTGAGAGGGACAGGGGCTAAGGGTGCCTGGCGTTGGGTAGACCATTCACGGTTGACCAGACCATGAACTCCGTCCGCTACTTGTAGGGACACACCAGCCATACTGTAAAAGGGTTGAACGATAAGGCAAAAGAAAATCCAAATGAAGAGATTATGGAAACCGGCAGGGGGTAGATAAATCACTGATACATATTCAATGCTTTTGCTAAGCCAGTCAATCCTTTGTAGCAGTGTTGATTTTTTTATGAAAAGATATTGTATGATACATTATATCGGGCTTGGATATTTGGATCGTATGAACGAACTGCCCACTCAAATGTTCTCCATGGCGTTGATGCCGACTTCCCACTTATGAGCTCTCTAATTCAACGTTTCCCGAATAATCCCATTCTGCGTCCCTCGCAAATAACTCCATTACATCCTGACTTGGAAGTGGCCTGCGTATTAAATCCGGCCGCGTTTGAGTATCAAGGCCGCGTAGGTCTCTTGCTGCGTGTCGCGGAGCGTCCATCGCCTGTGGCCGGTCGACGCCGGGCCATCGTACGGATTGGTGGGGGGTTGGAAATGGTCGAGGACGAAATTCTACCGGGCTCCAAAGACACCGATTCGCGTGCCTTTGAGTTGAACGGAAAGACTTATCTGAGCACTCTTTCGCATTTGCGTCTGGCCTGGAGTGATGACGGGATCCATTTTGAAGTGGCGCCGGGCCCATTTCTGCAAGGAGACACCGCCTACGAGGAGTATGGGGTGGAGGATCCGCGGGTTTGGGAAGAAGCGGGGGTTTTTTGGATCACATACACGGCGGTATCGCCCATGGGTGTGACGGTGATGGTGGCCTCGACGCGTGACTGGAAATCCTTTGAGCGCCACGGGGTGGCCTTTGCGCCGCACAACAAAGATGTGGCCTTGTTTTCATTGCCCGATTCCGGCAGGCGTTATGCTTTGCACCGTCCATGCGCCCAGGGCTTTGGCTTGGGTGGCTTGGACATCTGGCTGGCGGAGGGAACCGATTGGACCCATTGGGGCAATCATCAGTGTATCGCACGGACCCGCCCGGGTTGCTGGGATGAACAGCGCATGGGTGCCGGAGCGGCACCGATTCTGACGGAGCAGGGTTGGTTATGTATCTACCATGGAGCGAACCGCGATTCACGTTATTGTCTGGGAGCTTTGTTGCTGGACTTGAAGGATCCCTCCATGGTGCTGGCCCGGTCCAAGGAACCCTTGATGAGCCCGGAAAAAGATTATGAGACGAGGGGATTCTTCGGGAACGTGGTATTTACCAACGGCCATGTCGTCAAGGGTGATGTCATTCATATGTATTATGGCTCAGCCGATGAATATGTCTGCGGTGCCGACCTGACTATTTCTGGTGTGTTGAAGTCCTTGGAAGCGGACGGATGTTAAGAGCTTTCTGGCCTGTCATTCACCATCCGCTGGACGGCTACCATGGCCGTTGTGTGTGGAGAAAAGAGGCTTGAGGGACAGAGGGGAAACACACGTTCGTGGGTTTGGCATATTTCTCGATCCTGCCCGTGGTAACAGACCGCAGGAGTGAAGATACTTACTCTGCCGTTCAGGGTTTCCAGCGATAGACCAGGGTGCGGGCTTTGCTGCCTTCTTCGACGAAGACGAGGTATTCGCCGTTGGCCCGTTTGAAGGCCTTGATTCCGTGGGTGATGTCCAGAATGCCGATGTGGCCGACTTCGCGTTCGGGTTCCATCCAGCCGATGTAGGAGGCGTCGTCATAACGGTAAACATCCACGCGGATACGACGCACTCCCATTTCGCGGGAGCCGCCGTTGCGCCCGATAAAAAGATAATCACCGGCCACGTCGAAGGACATGATATTTCCGTCGCCGTCATTGCCGCCGCTCCGGTCTTCGGAAGGGGGAACAAGCTGCCAGCGCATGTTCCATTGACCGGGTTCCCAGGAATCAAAGCGGCGGATGACTTTACCGGCGCCTTTCCAGTGGTGTTTGACATTGGGGTGCTCCTCCGTGAAGCCATTGACCAGCAGGGTGCGGCCATTCGCCGGGAAAGAGTAGACGCGGCGCAGATCCTTCATCCCCTCGGGGGCATCATAAACCTCCCGGTTCTCCACAGAATAAACGGGCACACCGGAATCGGTGAAGCGAAAAATCGGATAGCGGTAGATTCCCTGGCCGTGGGACGCGTTCCAGATCGTGCCTTCGCTGTCCACGTAATGGCCGACGGTGATCTCACGTTTTTTCTTGGTCACTTCATCATCGGATTGCAGTCCATCACCGTTCAGATCGGCCCAGATGCTTTGTTCATCGATGCGTCCGGCCGGGACCGCGATGGCGCCTTGGTTCGCGGCATCAAAGCGGTAAACATAAACCTCTTTGCCCAGCATATCGATAACGTATTGATAGATCTTTCCATTGGAGAGTTTGCGCAGGAAGGTGCTGCCTGAACCACCGCTTTTGGACCGGTACTCCTCTGGGAATTTTCGGTGATGGATGGTGAGCGACTCCGGGGTCCAGTTTGTGCCCAGGGGGGCGTCCCAATCAATCCTCATGGAGGAGCCTGCACTGAAAACCAGGTTACGGTCATCCGGGTGGATATCTGGACAGTCAATCCAGGTCTGGCAGGCGCGCTGCCAGAGTAGTTCACCCTGTTTGGAATGCGCGTGGAGCAGTGTGGACCCGTTGTTGGAGAGGCGGCTGGCGGTATAGATGTTGCCATCTTTATCCGCACCGACGCCGGTGAGACGGACAAAGCGACGCGGTCCGAGGGTTCCGGCGGCACCGGCATAAACACCGTTCTCCTCGCCGAAACGCTTGGCCAGTTTTGGTTCGCTATCAATCGACTCATAGATGAGAACCTGTTCGGAGGGGCCGCCGTCGGCCACCAGCAGGCGGCCTAGCGGATCGGCGCTGAGGGCAGTGGGGATGACGCCCTCGGGCAGGGTGATGCTTTGGGGCAGAACTTTTCCGTCCTGGGAGAAACGGATAATGGTCCAAGACTTGGTCTCGCTGTTGGGTTGTAACATCCAGAGCATTCCCTGGGGGTCGATGGTGATTTTATCGGCGTAGGGGACCTCAAGGGTCTGCTCCGGCTTGAGGTCGGCGTTGTAGATGATGATGGAGCTTTTATTGGAATCTTTTTCGCGGGTGGCGGCGAAGACTTTTTCCTCAGTGCTGGCCAGACCGACAAGGCTGTTCAAGTCGATGTGCAGGTTTTTGCTCTGGTCGCCGATGTTGGCCCGATCCCGGCGGTCGATGCCGCCCTTGCCGGTGCGGTGGCGGTTGCCCTGGAAAAAGATATATTGGGAGTTGGCCGTGATGTGACGGCCCCCGCCGTGATTGCCGACGCGGGCATCATTGACCCATTTGCCATCTTTGAATTCGGTGACGTTGGCTCCATGTTCCTCCCATTGGACATTGGTGAAGACTTCGCCGTCCGGAGTGACAAATATGGTGCTGACGTTGTGGGGAGTGTAGCCGGAGTCGTAGGAGGCTTTTTCGCCGGTGACGATATCGTTGCCAAACCAGGTGGTCGTGTAGTTGAGCTTACGTGCGGGATCTTTGATTTCTTCGGGGTTTTGGGTGATAGTGGGGCCTTTGAGGGGAGCTCCAGGAGAACGCGGTTTATCCCCTTGGGTTTGGTTTGCAGCGAGGGTCTTTTTGGGATCATAGACTGAAGAGGGGCGCGTTTCATTCAGTAAGGCGCCGGTTCCGACCAAGGCCCCGTTTTCCACCTCATTGGGCGGCATCCAGCGACTGTCTTTATCGTCTGGAACGAGGCCTGCCACATCGAGGTTGCCTCCTCCGCCCGCTTCCGGGCAGCCAACGACCAGAACGTAGGTTCCTTTTGAGAGATTGCCCACAGGCTGACTGATCCATTGAAAGCTTGTTTCGGCGCCGGTGGGTTGGGTGGCCAGCCGGTCGGGGGATCGGGTGTCTTCCGGTTTGGTACCAGGACCGAATTTGACATTAAGGAATGAGGTGGCACCGGGGCGGCTATAACGAATAAAGAGGACTGCGGATGGGATGGGTTCTTCCAGGGTAAAGACGAGGTAGTTGGATCGTTCAGGTTGATCGAACCACGAGACAAAACGACCGCCGGAAGCTCGATCTGAGTCCTTGGATGCGTTATGCCATTGCCCGGATTCGAATTCCGCCCAGACTCCCGGAAGTTGGGCCTGACTTGTGGCCGGGAGGACTAGGACGATTAAGCTAAACAGGATGAGGCTGGAGAAAAGGGCGGGAGAAGAGCATGGCGAGCGGAGAATGCGGGGAGAGTTTTCTTCGGGGGGTAACATCCCATAAAATATATCAATATAAATCATCTCCGCAAGAGCGAAGGTTGTAATTAGAATGTTTTTCAGTTTCAACATTTTGCAGGACTTTGCGGTAGAAGCTAAGCGAATTTGGCTTTTCTTGCACATACTTGATGATATTTCTATCGCAGAAAAGTCTGAGCAGGCATAAAACGGAATGAATGGGCCGATCCGTTTCTGCCTGATAATTCAAGAAAGAAGATTTTAATGGATAAAAAAAGTGAGTTATGGGATTTGGCCGCGATACCGTTCAGTCGGCGCGGCTCGTATTGGGCGGTTTCCATCCTGGAAGGACGGAAACCAGCACGGGACGGGTTATGGCTGCGTTGTATTCGGCAGCTCTTTGGTTCAGGAGCCCTGTTGCGCCTGGAGGGATTCGAGGGATCTTCCAAAGAGGTCGTAAGATTTGAACCGGGGGTCCTGGAGTTGCTGCGTGCGGATGGGTTGCAGGTGGGGATCAGTTTCGATGGGCCGGACTGTTTGAGGTTACGGATTCGGGGCGGCCTGCTCCGCTTGGAGGCCAGCGATGCGGTAATCTTGGCGATGGGTCTCGGCAACGGTAAATGGCGGCTGGCCTCGCAGTCCATGAATACTCTTTTTCATTTGGTCCCTTTGCGCGGCAAGCTGGTGGTGGAGGCACCCTGGACCGGAAAAGAAACATCATCCGTTTCGGTCGTATGTCAGCCTGATCGGCTGGACGGGGAGATGGAACTGGCGTTGATCGAGTCGGCGTGCCGGGAGCCCTGCTCGGAGCGGGAGTTTCAGCGATGGGACCAATGCGTGGAGCAGGGAGAGCGCGATTTCCGGGGCTTTGCCGGGAAGCAGTTGCCGGTGCCGGATGAGTGGGCAAACGCCGGGCATCTGGCGGCCTATGTGAACTGGAGTTGTCTGGTGCGACCCACCGGGCGGTTGCAGAGGGAAGCCATGTATATGTCCAAAAACTGGATGACCGCCGTGTGGAGTTGGGACCACGCGGTCAACGCCCTGGCGCTGGCCCGTGGGTTGCCGGACATGGCCTGGGATCAATTCATGGTGATGTTTGATTTGCAGGATGAAGGGGGTTGCCTGCCCGATGCGGTCAGTGACCGGGATTTGTATGTGTGCCATGTGAAGCCACCCATCCACGGATGGATCCTGGAGCGGATGATGCAGGAGGCTCCGGAAGGATTTTATGATGGAAAACGTTTGCGGGAGGCCTATCGCGTGTTGGCGGCACAGACGGGTTTCTGGTTGGAGCAACGCGATCCGTTCGGGACGGGTTTTCCGGTTTACTGGCATGGGAATGACTCGGGTTGGGATAACACGACCGCCATGTTGACCCAGTCGCCCATCGTCGGAACCGACTTACTGGCCTATCTTATTCGTCAATTGGAAGTGTTGGCGGGACTGGCCCGTGATTTGGAACTGTCGCAGGAAGCGGAGAAATGGCAGGGGGAAAGGGATCGTCTCCTACGCGGCTTTCAACAGACATTTTGGGTTGATGGCAGGTTTGCCCCGGCGGGCACGGGCGTTCCGGGGTCGGTGGCTCCGGCGGCTGGGGCGGACAGTTTACTGCCATACATGTCGGTGTTGCTGGGCACACGTTTGCCTGAGGAGATTTTGCGTCCATTAGTGGACGGGTTGATGCAACCGGGTCGATTTCTGACCGACTGGGGTCTGGCTTCGGAAAGCGTGGCCAGTCCGCATTACGAAAGTGACGGATACTGGCGTGGTCCGATCTGGGCACCTGCCATGTTGATTGTGGTGGAAGGCCTGGATGCTGCGGGACGTGTGGATTTGGCGGATGATCTGGCCGCCCGTTTTTGCCGGGCCTGCGCCAAGCATGGGTTTGCGGAGAATTACGACGCGATCAGCGGTCGCGGCCTGCGGGATCTGGGCTACACGTGGACGGCCAGCACCTTTTTCGTTCTGGCGAACCGGTTGTGCCGGAAGAGCGGATAATTGCGCAGAATCATTGATACAGCGGTTCTGTTTACCCCTGCAGCCCTAGTCAACTTGATTTTCTATGAGCGGAAGATGAAGGCCATCGCGACGCGAGGTCGCTCCTACGGGGAGGTTTTGTAGGAGCGTGCTTGTCACGCGAAGGGTGGGGTTTGGGTTTGCAGTTTCCAGTTGTTGGTCGGAGAGCTCTACCTGTTGGTCTGGTCTGAGCGAAAGATGAAGGCCATCGCGACACAAGGTCGCTCCTACGGGGGAGGTTTTCTTTGTAGGAGCGTGCTTGTCACGCGAAGGGTGGGGTTTTGGGTTTGCCGTTTCCGGTTTCCAGTTTCCGGTTGTAGGCCGGAGAGCCTTACCTTTTTGATTTGGCTGGAGCGGAAGATGAAGCCATCGCGACACAAGGTCGCTCCTACGGGGAGTTTCTTGTAGGAGCTTGCTTGCCACGCGAAGGGTGGGGTTTTGGGTTTCAGGTTTGCCGTTTCCAGTTTCCTGACTCCTGACTTTAAAATCTAAGCGAGTTGGCAGCACGGCGTCCGTCGCGGCGGACGCCCGATAAAAAGAAGGAAACCGAAAACCGCAAACCGAAAACCCCCAAGTTTTCCCTTCCCCCCGACCCCACAGATGGTCAGGCTGGACAATGCTGCGGGTTGGGGCATGTTTTTGAAACATGTTCCAAACCCGGGCACGATGCAAAAGGATTCTATGAATGTGATGGTTACCGGAGCTGCCGGGCGTTTGGGCTCGGCTGTCACCAAAGAATTGGCTGCTGCGGGCCACACGGTTAGCGCGGTGGATATCTGCATGCCCCAGAAGCGGGAACACCTGAAGCGGACGGTCGTGGCGGACCTGGTTTCGCGGGAGGTTGCTTATCCCCTGATGGATGGGATCGAGGTATTGATTCACCTGGCCAATCATCCCGGCGAGGTCAGGCGGGATGCGCAGACCATGGTTCATGACAATGTGTCCATGAACATGAACGTGTTCCAGGCCGCGCTGGAGTGTGGTGTGCAGCGACTCTACTTTGCCAGTTCGATCCAGGCCTTTGGTTTGAGTCCCAGGCATCATCCTGAGGATTACCAGGATTCGCCGCGTTTGTTGCCCTTGCGTTTGGAAGACATCAAGCCCCGCCCGCGCAATTCCTATGCGCTGAGCAAGTTGATGAGTGAGCATATGCTGGAATACTTTGTTCGTGAGGGGGCGCAAACGGGTGTGGCCCTGCGTTTCCCTCACTTGTTGTATCTGGAAGAAAAACCCGGATACCAGGCCTTAGTGGATGGCAAAACCCGGCTGAAGGAACTGGCGTCAAACGAGGGCGAAACTTATCTGACCATGGAGGATGCCGCGCGTCTTTTTGCGGCATTTCTGGATCGGGACCCGGCCGGGTTTCACGTGATTTTTCCTGCATCGAAAAAAACCATCAGCGGGGAAGCACCGGGCGAAGTGGCCGCACGTTGTTTTCCGGGCTGGGGAAGACGCCACGACGGCGGGTTGGAATCGATCGTCGATTTGGCCATGATCAAGAAACTGGTGGACTGGGAACCGAAGGATTAGGGATTGTTAGCGAATAAAAAGGGGTGCTGCGGTGCTGCGGAGCTTTCCCGTATGCAAAGAAACGACCTCAGTGGTTATGGCGGATTTTTAAACCACTAATCCCGCCCGAAGCGGGACAGGTAAATACTCATTTTTTTAGGAATAGGGGCACCTTCAGGTTTTGTGTTTCCTTCTTTTTATCGGGCGCCCGCCGCGAAAGACGCCGTCCTGCCATCTCGCTTTAATTTCAAAGTCAGGAGTCAGGAGTTGGGGGTCGGGAAACCGGAAACCCCCACCCTTCGCGTGACCAGCACGCTCCTACAAA
>JBBSCO010000074.1:0-11374 GCA_038250235.1 Methylacidiphilales bacterium
TGCTGAAAGCAAGCGTGCTGCGGAAACCATGTGTATGGCCTGGGGATTGCAGTTTGGAGTTCCGGCAAAGATTGCGAGGCTTGGGCATACCTATGGTCCCGGAATGGATCTGGAGGATGGAAGGGTTTTTGCTGATTTCACCGCGAGCATCGTCCGCGGCAGAGACATAGTTCTCAAAAGTGACGGTGCTGATTTCAGGCAGTTCTGTTATCTGAGCGATACCGCAAAGGGCTTGTTGTTTATACTCCTGAATGGCAGCGATGGAGAGGCTTACAACCTTGTCAACGTTGGGGCAGAAATCCGGATAGTGGATCTGGCCGAACTTCTGTGCGGTCTTTTTCCTGAAAGGAATTTGAGGGTGATCAAAGCTTCCTCGGGTGATTCCCCAATTCGTCCATGGAATCCCGGGGTAAAAGTGAATATAGAAAAGATCGGAAGGTTAGGCTGGCTTCCGCAGGTGGGTTTGGGGGAAGGTTTTAGGCGCACCATTGTCTCTTATGGTAATTTCTGCAAGGCTTGACCCCTCTGGGGTAGATCAGCAAAATGATCGCGTTCAGAGACAAGAGATGAAGCCACTACAACCGAACAAAAGCTTCCAGTCCAAGCGCAGGCAGGCGGAAGATATCACTTTTCGTGTGTGTCCTGTTTGCGGAGGTAATGAAAAAAAAAGGCTCATCCATCAAACCTTCAGTGGACTTTCCTCCGGAAGTTTTTTACATGGCTATGACGTTGTGGTCTGTGCCCAATGCGGGACGGGGTTTGCCGACGGCTTGCCAGCGGCATGGGAATTCGACCGTTATTACAAGGAAATGTCACAATGGGAATTTCCTGACAATTTCGGCATTGAATCGGCGCAGGACAAACAACGATTCGAAACGGTGACCGGCTACATGTTGGAGGAAAAGCTGGATTTGGAGTCGTCGATTCTTGATGTTGGATGTGCAACAGGCGGTCTGCTTGCAGCCTTCAAGAGAGGCGGATTCACGCGTCTGAAAGGGCTTGATCCTTCTCTGCGTTGTGCCGAACTTGCCAGGAAAAATTACGGGATAGATGTTTTAACATTGACGGTTGGTGACTTGTCACAATTACAGGAGAAATTTGACCTGATTACGCTCTCGGGCGTATTGGAGCATCTTTACGACCCCAATCCGGCGATAGCCAATATTCGCAAACTATTGTCCGACGGCGGACTTTTTTATGTCAATGTTCCGGATGCTGGGGCTTTTGTGAAATATCTGGATGGTCCTTATCAACAATTCAGCATTGAACACATTCAATATTTTACAGAAGCGGCACTGGTAAACCTGATGAAAATAAATGGTTTCCAGCCGGTCCGGCTCATTGCCAGTGCCCAACCTTATACACTTACCTACAGTTATCCTGGTATCGAAGGAATTTTCAGGAAGGCCTCTGCCGGATCATGGGAGTATGAAGAAAAAAGTGAATCATCCTTGCGCGACTACATAAGGGTTTCCAGAGATTTGGCCAACAGAGTTGAAACCCAGCTCGAAAAAGTGGCGGAAAGCGGTGAACCGATTTTGGTCTGGGGGGTGGGAACGAATACGCAAAGGTTGATGATGACAGGCCCTCTGGCAAGGGCCAATATTGTGGCCTTTGTAGATTCAAACTCACACTACCACGGCAAACTCCTAATGAACCGGCCGATTATCTCTCCTTTGGAAGTGGCGGACTTTCCTCATCCCGTTCTGGTGGCCACTTTCATTTTCAGGGAAGAAATCAGAAAACAAATCCGTGAAAAATTGGGATATAGCAACCCCCTCTTGTTTTTGGGAGATGACGGATCATTTCAGGGGAGATCGTTATGAGGGATAAAGAAAAACACCATTCCGTATTGGACGGCATACAACGCAGGTTTCTGTCCGGCGACATCGATAAATACCAGTACTCGCGCGATCTCCATTCTAACCACATGGGCCTGTTTGATTATGCGCGATGGTTGGAAAAAACAGGGATCAAAGAAATCAAGATCGGTAAAAACGAGGTCAGCCTGTTGACCGACGATGGTCTATTGTTCCCGTTGGACACGGAGGATCAATATCTGCCTCCGACCCAGTTGTTGAATTTTGGGGACTATGAACGCCCGGAGAGAGATCTGTTGTTCCGGATAGTCAAACCGGGCATGACAGTTTTCGACATAGGAGCCAATATAGGATGGTATTCACTTCTAATAGCCCAAAAAATGCCGCAATGCAAATTGTTGGCTTTTGAACCCATTCCATCCACGTGCCGCAGGCTTTCCCGTAATGTTGAGCTGAACAGGTTGTCCAATATCACCGTATATAATCATGGCCTTTCCGATTCTGAGGAGGAAAAAATCTTTTATTTTGCCCCTGAGATTTCCGGCGCCGCTTCGGGAGCCAATATCCTTGGCTGGGATACGGTCCGGACCGAGAAATGCAGGGTTCGCAGAATGGATGATGTGTGGCGGGAAAATGCCTTACGTGTGGATTTCATCAAATGCGATGTGGAAGGGGCTGAACTTTTCGTTTTTCGCGGTGGTGCGGAGTGCCTGGCGTCCGACAAACCGGTGATTTTTTGTGAAATGCTGCGAAAGTGGAGTGCGAAGTTCAGCTATCATCCCAACCAGATCGTGGACATGCTCAAAGAGCTTGGATATTCATGTCACGCGGTTGGATCTGTAGGCATAAAGAAAATGACGAAGATGGATGAAAGCACCGAGGAAACCAATTTCATTTTCTTCCACGATATCAGCCATGCCTGCATCAAAGAGAATCTTGCTGCGGATGGTTTGCTATTGTGAAAAAATCAGGAAACAATTTGAATTCCATTATGAAACATATTTCTGTTGCCACCGGCACCTACAATGAAGAGGAAAACATCGACGAGTTTTATTCCAGGGTGAACGCCGTATTTCAGAAACTCCCAGGCTATACCTATGAGATTCTTTTTATTGATAACTGTTCCACGGACGGGACTGTGCAGGCTTTGCGCCGATTGGCAGCAACCGATCCCAAGGTCAAGATCATCATTAATGCCCGTAACTTCGGACCTATCCGTTCGGGTTACCATGTCATCCTCCAGGCGACCGGAGACGCGGTGATCGCACTGGCCTCGGATCTGCAGGATCCGCCGGAACTGATAAGTGACTTCATCGCAAACTGGGAAAAGGGTTATAAAATCGTTCTGGGTATCAAGAATCAAAGCGAGGAATCGGTGTTTTTTTTTACCATCAGGAAATTTTACTATCAGTTGGTCATGCGCTTTGCCGATGTGAAGATGAATATCAACAGCACGGGATTCGGTCTTTATGACGCCGAGGCAGTCAAAGTTTTCCGCAGCATACGTGACCCTTATCCTTATTTCCGGGGACTGATCTGCGAAATCGGTTTTGAAAGCGCGAAGGTATACTTCACCCAGCCGAAGAGAAAGCGCGGTATTACGAAATCCAACTTCTATCTCCTTTATGACGTGGCCATGCTGGGTATCACGGAACATTCCAAGGTGCCCCTGCGCCTGGCCACCATGCTCGGCTTCGGGGCTTCCATTCTCAGTTTTTTCGTCGCAGTCATCTACTTTTTTTACAAGCTGTTTTACTGGCGCGATTTTTCGCTTGGAACGGCACCGATTGTGATAGGACTTTTCTTTTTCAGTTCGGTTCAGCTGTTCTTTATTGGTATTCTGGGCGAATACATAGGTTCCATTCATACCAAGGTTTTGAACCGTCCGCTGGTAGTTGAAAAAGAGCGGATCAATTTTTAAATCCCAATTCCACGGAATTGTTGGTTAAATTCCGCTTTTACGTAGGGCAAGTACTTGACATAAAGACAGATGGAATTGAGAATTCGTGATAGTACTTCCACCCTTTCTTAAAATTATGTCTAAACTTGAGATCAAAATCGGCAATCAACTAGTAGGAGACGGACATCCCAGTTATCTCGTTGCGGAGATAGGAATCAATCACAATGGTAAAATTGATATCGCGAAAAATCTGATTTCCGTGGCAAAAGGAGCCAACTGGAATGCTGTCAAATTCCAAAAACGCAGTGTTGATGTTGTTTACACGAAGGAAGAGCTTGAGAAACCCAGGGAAAACCCCTTCGGTGCAACCAATGGTGACCTGAAGCGTGGCCTGGAATTTGGCCAGAAGCAGTATCAGAAAATTAATGAGTATTGTCAGGACAACGAAATCACTTGGTTTGCTTCCTGCTGGGACGAGCCGTCGGTTGACTTCATCGCCCAATTCAATCCACCCTGCTATAAAATTGCGGCGGCGTCCCTCACGGATGATAATCTGTTGAAGTATACCCGCGCCAAAGGCAAGGCCATTATTCTTTCTGTCGGGATGAGCACGCTCGCGGAGGTGGATCATGCGGTGGAAGTTCTGGGAAAAAAAGATCTTATTCTTATGCAAACCTGCAGTGCCTACCCTTCAGCTTATGAGGACTTGAATCTGCGTGTCATCCAGGCGTTAAGGGAGCGTTATGACGTTCTCGTGGGCTACTCCGGTCACGAAACTGGAATAGCTTCGACAGTGGCCGCAGTAGTTCTGGGCGCATGCATTATCGAGCGGCACATTACTTTGGATCGCGCTATGTGGGGCTCGGATCAGGCGGCATCCGTCGCGCCCAGCGGTATTTCCCGCATTGCCCGTGATATACGATTAGTGGAAATGTCTTTGGGGTCATCTGAGAAAAAGCTTCTTCCAAGCGAGATTCCCGTCATGAAAAAGCTGCGCCGGGTGGGCCTTAAAGTTTGAAAACCGAAATCAAAGCCGTTGCCCTGGATGTGGACGGAGTTTTGACGGACGGCACTTTTTGGTGGGGGGGGGACGGGCAGGAGTGGAAGCGCTTTTCATTCCGGGACATCATGGGAATTTCCCAGGCCACGAAGCGCGGCATTGTTTTCGCCCTGATCTCCGGTGAAAAAAGCCCCCTCATCGATCGCTATGCGGCCAAAATGGGGATCAAGAACGTTTTCCAAGGCTGCAAAGACAAAGAGGCCGCCTTGCGCTCGTTTTCCCTAACCACCGGTATCGAATTGGAGGCCATATGCTTCATGGGGGACGACATCAATGATCTCGGCGCCCTGAAAGCGGCGGGATTTTCCGCGGCTCCAGCCGATGCCTATGGACCGGTGCGCGAGCTGGTGGATTATGTCACCAAATTTCCGGCAGGCTCCGGTGCGGTTCGGGAACTGCTGGACCTCATTGCCCCATGAAACTTTCCGACTATGTGATGGCATTTGTGGCCGGACAGGGCGTGAAACATATCTTCATGCTGCCGGGAGGAGGCGCCATGCATCTCAATGATTCTCTCGGCCAGTGCAGGGAACTTGAATATGTCTGTAATCTTCATGAGCAGGCCAGCGCCATGGCCGCAGAAACCTATGCGAAGGCCAGCGGTAATCTGGGCGTGGCACTGATCACGACGGGTCCCGGCGGAACCAATACCATCACCGGCGTGGCCGGAGCCTGGCTGGATTCGACTCCCTGCCTTTTTATTTCCGGCCAGGTCAAGCGCAGCGACATGAAGGGCCTGACCGGTGTTCGGCAGATGGGAGTGCAGGAAGTTGACATCACAGCCATTGTCGGCCCCATCACCAAATATGCCGTTACCGTAATGGATCCTGTAAAAATCCGTTACCATCTGGAGCGGGCGGTTCATACGGCCCGCTGCGGACGACCGGGCCCTGTCTGGGTTGATATCCCTCTCGACGTGCAGGCGGCGGAAATCCAGCCGGAACAATTGGAAGGGTTTAAACCGGAACCAAGTGAAGTGGAATCCGGTAGTGCGGATCTGGGCTCGCAAATCGACGCCGTCATTGAATTGTTGAACAACTCAGAGCGTCCTGTCCTGCTGGCCGGGAATGGCATACGTCTCTCGAAGGCCCTGCCCGAGTTCAACCAACTCATTGAATCCCTGCAGATTCCCGTATTGACAACATGGTTGGCCGTGGACTATTTCGCCTACGACCATCCGCTTTACCTTGGCAAACCCGGATCGGTGGCACCGCGCGGTGTCAATTTTGCCTTGCAGAATTCCGACCTTCTTTTGAGCATCGGTTCCAGGATTGATTTCACCATCACGGGTTATGCCCCTGAACGCCTGGCCCGCGGGGCGAAGAAAATCCTCAACGATGTCGACCCCGCCGAACTTGGGAAGCTTTCCTCCTTCTCCGACGTTGCGGTCTGTGCTGATGCAAAACAATTTATCTCGGCACTGTTGAATCGGCGTAATGAAATCAAAACGAGCAAGCGGGATGCCTGGTGGGCACGATGCCGGGACTGGAAAACAAAATATCCAGTGGTTCTTCCCGAACACCGCAGTCCGGAAAGCCGCGTAAGCACCTATTACCTTGGGGAAGTGCTATCGGAAGAGTTGAAGGAAAAGGATCTGATTGTTTCGGGAAGCTCCGGAGCCGGTATAGAAATTTTCCAGCACGTGTTGAAACTGAAGGCAGGCCAGCGCCTGTTCCATACCACGGCATTGGGCTCGATGGGTTATGGTCTTCCCGCCGCCATCGGCGCTTGCCTTGGTTCAGAACGACGGGACACTGTCTGTGTGGACGGAGATGGCGGAATACAAATGAATATCCAGGAATTTGCCACCGTGGCCCGGCTTGGGCTTCCTATCAAGTTCTTCATCCTGAACAACGACGGCTATTCTTCCATCCGGACCTCCCAGCTCCGATGGTTCGGACGGTTGACGGCGGCCGACCCGACCAGCGGGCTGAAGCTCCCTGATATTCTGGGTATTGCGGCGGCCTACGGCCTGGCCACAAAAAGAATCGAGAACCAAAAAAATCTGCGTGCGGAGGTCAGGGCCGTTCTGGACATGCCCGGGCCCGTCGTGTGCGATGTCATATCCCTTCCGGACGAAGCCCGCATTCCCAGCCTCTCTTCGGCGCAACGCAAGGATGGTTCCCTCTTCTCAAAACCATTGGAAGACCTTTGGCCTTTCCTCGACAGGAAGGAATTCCTGGAGAACATGATCATCCCACCCGTGGAGGAATAATGCAGATAGGCATCATGCAAGGCCGGCTGCTTCCGCCCCTTGGGCAGCGCATCCAGGCTTTTCCAGAAAAGGAGTGGGCGGAGGAATTTTCCCTGGTGGAGCGCGCGGGCCTTGATGCGATTGAGTGGATCTATGAACTACCCGGTGAGGAAAACAATCCATTGGCAAGTGGCGAAGGGATCGACCGCATCAAAAAGCTTTCGGAAGAATATTGGGTGGAGGTCCGTTCCGTGTGTGCCGATTACTTCATGGACAGGCCTTTCCTGAGGGCTACCTCCCAAGAAGCTGCGGGAAGGATCACATTGCTCTGCGATCTTTTGGAAAAATGCCGGCAGCTGCCAGTAAGCCATGTGGTTCTTCCCTTCGTTGATACTTCGCGGATTGAAAACGACGCTGAGATGTTTTTGGTGGCTGAGCTTTTGCAGAGGGCTCTGCCTGCCGTAGAGAAAACGGGCGTTGAACTACATCTTGAAACGTCCCTGCCTCCCGCGAAGTTTTCCGCTCTGCTCGAGCGCATTGACCATCCGATGGTCAAAGTTAATTATGACTCGGGCAACAGTGCTTCACTGGGCTTTGATCCCCTTGAGGAGTTTTCGGCCTATGGCGGAAGGATCGGGAGTGTGCACATCAAGGACCGTTTGAAGGGCGGAGGAACAGTGGCGTTAGGAAAAGGGGATACCGATTTTGTGTCGGTCTTTGGCGGACTCAAGCGGGCTGGTTACCAGGGAGATTTTATTCTTCAGGTTGCCCGCGATGTTGCTGGCGGGGAAATGGATTGGGCGGTTCACAACAGGGCTTTTGTGGAACGTCACGGGAAGGAAGCGGGATTCTGATATGAAAATACTTATGATAGGCCTGGGTGGAATAGGACAAAGACACACCCGAAATCTCCGGACATTATTCGGAAATGACGTGGAGATCCTTGCCTACCGCGTGCGCGGGCAGTCGGAAGCGCTGACGGACAAACTGCAAATTGAAGCAGGCAGCAATCTTGAACATAAATACCAGATCAGGGTTTTCAAGGACTTGGACAGGGCTCTTGCGGAAAGACCCCAGGCCGCCTTCATCTGCAATCCAAGCAGCCTGCATGTTGCTTCGGCCACCGCCGCCGCCCATGCTGGTTGCCATCTTTTCCTGGAGAAACCCCTTTCCCACAGTCTTGAAGGATTGTCCGGCCTTATCGAACTGGCGACGAGCAAAAGCCTGGTCTCGCTCGTAGGCTACCAATTACGTTTTCATCCCTGTTTGCAACGGGTGCGGAGCGTTCTCGACGCGGGGCTGATCGGCCGCGTGCTTTCAGTCCGGGCCGAAGTGGGGGAATATCTTCCCGGCTGGCATGTTTACGAGGATTACCGGCAAATGTACGCTTCCCGTGATGAACTGGGGGGCGGGGTCATCCTTTCCCAGATACATGAGATGGATTATCTCTACTGGCTGTTTGGCCTGCCCGGCCGCATTTTCGCGATGGGTGGACACCTGAGCAGCCTGGAGATAAACGTGGAGGATGTGGCGAGCATCCTGATGGACTGCGGCGGCGTGCCGGTGCACCTTCATCAGGATTACGTTCAGCGTCCTCCCAGCAGGACCTTGCAGATCATCGGGGATACCGGGAAAATAATGGTGGATTTCAGGACTGCTTCCTTCACCCATTTTGATGCAGATGGAAAAGTGGCCACGGAGCAGTCCTTCCACGACTTTGAACGGAACGAGATGTTCATGTCGGAATTGCGCCACTTTTTCGCCTGCATCAAGGGAGATGAAAAATCACTTGTTTCGTTGAGTGATGGAGTGCAAAGCCTTAAGATGGCACTGGCGGCGAAGGAATCGATCAGGACTGGGAGAGTTGTACATCTGGCGTGAATAAGATGAAAAAAAGCAGAAAAAACCTATTTGACCTCAAGGGGAGGGTGGCGGTGATCACTGGGGGACTCGGCCTTTTGGGGCAGCAGCACGCTGAAGTGATTGCCGGACATGGTGGGATACCGGTTTTGGTTGACCTGCATGCGGCCGACCCGTTGCAGATCCGGAAACGTTTTGGGCCAAAGGCCCTTTCACTACAGGGTGACATCACCGGGAAGGAGGATGTGATCCGGCTTCTTGGGATTGTCCTGAAAAAATTCAAACGAATCGATATCCTCATCAACAATGCGGCCAACAACCCCAAGGTTGAAAAGGCGGGGGATTTGACTTCTTCACGTCTTGAGAATTTTTCGCTCGACCGGTGGCGGGCCGATTTGGCCGTGGGCCTGGATGGGGCCTTCCTATGCAGCCAGATATTCGGGGCTGAGATGGCATGCCGGAAAAAGGGTGTCATCGTCAACATTGCGTCCGACCTCGCGGTCATCGCCCCGGATCAGCGAATTTACCGCAAGCAAGGCGCGGCGGAACGGGACCAGCCGGTGAAGCCTGTTACCTATTCGGTGGTAAAGACCGGACTGTTGGGATTGACGCGCTACTTGGCCACTTACTGGGCGGAACAGGGTGTGCGCGTCAACGCGCTTTCCCCCGGAGGCATCTACACCGCACAACCGGAAGACTTTGTCGTGCGCCTGAGCAACCTGATACCAATGGCCCGTATGGCAAAAGTGGATGAGTACCAAGGGGCTCTGCTTTTCCTGTGTTCGGATGCGTCTTCCTACATGACGGGTTCAAATTTAGTTGTCGATGGGGGAAGGACTTGTTGGTAAGAAAGCAGGATGAGCCACATCTACGCATCTCCCGCCGAGGAACTCAGTGCCTTGCTTGGCGAGGAAATCGGCGAGGCCAAACGGAGAGAGTCAACAACCTTTGACAGTCTGGTTTCATCGGAGGCGGACTCCATTGTCCTTTTCGGTGCAGGAGGCCTAGGAAGAAAAGTTCTCGGGGGTCTGGTCAGGACCGGTTTCAAGGTGGTCGCCTTTGCCGATAATAATTCCAGGCTCTGGGGAAAAACGGTGGAAGGAATTCCGGTTTATTCGCCACTTGAAGCGGCACAAAAATTCGGAAATTCCTGCAAATTCATCGTTACGATCTGGAGGGGGAGGGCGACTGAGACCATGAAGGAAAGGTGCCGCACCCTGACGGAGCTTGGGTGTCGGGGTGTCATACATTTCGGTGCGCTCTTTTGGAAATGCCCTGAAATTTTCCTGCCCCATTATTCCCTCGACCTGCCTCACAAGGTCTTGGAAAATGCCGAATGCGTCCGGCGGGCCTTCGGACTTTGGGGGGATGAAGCGTCGCGGAAAGAATTTGTTGCCCAGATCCGGTGGAGGCTTCATCTCGATTTCGATGGCCTGCCGGGCCCGGTTGCACATGAGATTTACTTTCCCGATGATCTCGTCAAACTTTCCCCCGAGGAGCAGTTTGTGGACTGCGGTGCCTTTGACGGTGACACCCTCGAAAGTTTCCTGCGGGTAAGCCAAGGCCGGTTTGGACGTTTTTTTGCTTTTGAAGCGGATCCGGGGAATTTTAAAAAACTCCAGGAAAACGTGGCGCGTTTACCTGCCGACCGGAATTCAAAAATTAAAGTTTTCCCATTAGCGGTGGGCAAGGGTTCAGGAAAAGTCCGTTTTGACCCGACGGGAACGGAAGCATCAGCCGTGGGACAGGGAAGCCTTGAAATTGATGGTGACTGTTTGGACGCGACTTTGAAGGGCAGCACTCCTACCTGGATCAAGATGGATATCGAAGGTTCTGAACCTGACGCTATTGACGGAGCGAAAGATATCATTGCGAAGAACTGTCCTGTCCTGGCCATCTGCGTCTATCACTTACAGGATCATGTCTGGAGCATTCCTCTTCAGATCAGCAGGCTTTCGGATCAATACAGTTTCTTCCTCCGGCCCCACCTCTTTGAAAGCTGGGATCTGGTCTGTTATGCTGTCCCCAGAGAGCGCTTGCTAATGGACAAAGCCAGAGAGCTTTAGGGCCATTTGAGCGATGCCGGGATGTATAAAATTTGCTCGTGCAGAACTATGTGTGCAGTGTAATTCTCTACCATGGATGATTGCCCAAAGAGCAGCTGGTTTAAGATAGAAAAGCTCTACGACTCCTTCGCAGAAAAGCCCCAGTGGTGGGCGGCAGTCTGTTCTGTTATACTTTTTGGTGTACTACAGTTGCTGCGCCCCTATTACTTTTTAACGGACGATAACCTGACAGGTTTCATGCCCGCGATGGAAGAAGTGTTGCGCAGGATATGGCTCGGGCAGAATATTTTCGAGAATCCGTACTTGTTCGGGGGCGTAAATTTTTTCAAGGACCCCGGTTCTCTTGGAATTTTGAATCCTGTTGTGTTGCCGGTTCTGTTCTTTCCGGAACAGGTGCGTCACCTGCTGATGGTGGAGTGGGTGGCATTGGTAAGCTTCGTTTTGGGCAGTTGGGCTTTTGTTCAAATGGCCAAA
>JBBSCO010000075.1:0-11257 GCA_038250235.1 Methylacidiphilales bacterium
AAACGGTTTTATCTATCAGGTTGGAGTGGAGTGGATTGATCGTAACAGGGGCCGTTTTGAAAGTAGGTTCGAGGAAATTTTTTTGGATTTCTATGAAATAGCCGAGCCTTTCTTTATTTCGCGAATTTTCGTGTGTTTCGCGGGCAGAACTCTGAGTGGCTCCGGCTTAGGCGGACTTCGGGAGATTTTTGTGCTACTTGGAGCGCATCAACGAAGAGTCCCCCTGATTCTTCGGCAAGCTCAGGATGGCCGGGGAAAGGATTGAAGCGTATTCAAAAAAAGCTGAATCACAGGTTGCATGGATGGGAAAATTGGTAAGAATAATCTTTTTCCATGCCTGACTTTGTTCATCTCCACGTCCATACCGAGTATTCGCTGCTCGACGGGGCCTGCCGCCCCAAAGACGTGGTGGGACGGGCCAGGGACCTGGGGATGTCGGCCCTCGCCATTACCGACCATGGCAATCTGTTTGGGGCCATCGAATTCTACCAGGCTGCGGAAACCGCAGGGATCAAGCCCATCATTGGCTGCGAAGTTTACATGGCGCCGGGGTCGATGTTGGATAAAACGTCACCGAACGGCAAAGACCCGAACTCCCACTTTCTGCTTTTGGTCAAGGATCTGAAGGGGTATCAAAACCTGGTCACCTTGGTCAGTCAGGCCCATCTGGAAGGGAATTATTACAAGCCCCGCATTGATAAAGAATTGCTCAGCAAACATTGTGAAGGGTTGATCGGAACCAGTGCGTGTCTGAAGAGTGAAATTGCCCAGGCTTTCCTGCAGGGCCGGATCAAAGATGCGGAAAAGTCGCTCGACGATTTCAAAAACATTCTGGGTCCGGACAACTTCTACCTGGAAATCCACAATCACGGGCTGGAAGTGGAGGAACAGATCCGGGAGTTTTACAAAAAATTATCGAAGAAAACCGGCGTGCCCCTGGTGGCGGCCAACGACGTGCATTACGTGGCTAAGAATCATGCCCGCGCCCATGAAATCCTTCTTTGCATCCAGACCGGGGCCAAGTTGAGCGATGAAAAACGCCTGCGTTATCCGGCGGATGAATTTTATCTCAAGAGCCCCCAGGACATGGCCCTGCTTTTTGCGGATGTGCCTGAGGCTTTAATCAACACGGTGGAGATTGCCAGGCGCTGCGATCTGAAGCTGACCTTTGGTGAGAACAAATATCCGGCTTATCCGGCGCCTGAAGGAAAATCGCGCGGGTCTTATCTGCGCGAGATCTGCGAAGAAGGGATGATCCGTTGTTATGAAGGCAGGGCTCAGGACTCCGGGCTTCGGGAGCGGCTTGAGTTTGAGCTGGGAGTTTTGGAGAAGATGGGATTTATCGATTATTTCCTCATCGTCTGGGATTTCATCAGTTACGCCAAAAAGAACGGTATTCCGGTGGGGCCGGGTCGCGGATCCGCCGCCGGGAGTATTGTGGCCTTTGTCATGGGCATCACGGATCTGGATCCGATCCGTTACAAGCTGCTTTTTGAACGCTTTCTGAATCCGGAACGTATTTCCCCGCCGGATATCGACGTGGACTTCTGTCAGAACCGGCGTGGTGAGGTCATACAATACGTGAAGGATAAATATGGGGAACGGTCGGTCGCGCAGATTGTCACTTACGGAACTTTCGGGGCCAAGATGGCGATCCGTGACGTGGCGCGCGTGATGGGACTGTCGTTTGGTGATGCCTCGCGGATTGCGGATATGATTCCGAAAGATCCCAAGATCACGATCAAGACCGGGATGGAGGCCAACCCTGACATGAAGAAACTTTACGAAGAAGATGAGCAGGCGCGTGAGGTGATCGATACGGCATTGACACTGGAAGGCATGGTCCGGCAGACGGGAACCCACGCGGCGGGGGTGGTGATTGGGGATCGTGATTTGACCGAATACATCCCGCTGACGAGGGACGATCACGGCAACGTCATCACGCAGTATGAAATGGATCCGCTTGGGGCCATTGGCATGTTAAAGATGGATTTTCTTGGGCTGAAGACCCTGACCGTGATCCAGGATGCGCTGCGCCTGATCAAAGAGTCGACAGGCGAAAGCATCGATGTGCTGAAGCTGCCCATGGAGGATGCAAAAACCTTCCAGTTGTTGAACCGGGCGCAGAATATCGGAGTGTTTCAGGTGGAATCACCGGGGATGCGCCGCACCTGTCTCAATTTTAATATTGAGAGCATCGATGACATCATTGCCTTGATTGCGCTCTATCGTCCGGGACCGATGGAGTTGATTCCGGAATACATCAAGCGAAAGAAGGGGGAAGTGAAGTTTGAATACGAGCATCCCCTGTTGGAGCAGGTTTCCGCTGATACCCACGGAATCATGATCTATCAGGAGCAGGTTATGGCGGCAGCCCGGGTGCTGGCCGGTTACAGTCTTGGTGAAGCGGATTTGTTGCGCCGGGCCATGGGGAAAAAGAAGTTTGAGGAAATGAACAAGCAACGGGCGGCGTTTATTGAAGGTTGCGAGAAGGTGAACCAGATTGTTCCGAAAAAAGCCGGGGAAATTTTTGATTTGTTGGAAAAGTTTGCCGGTTACGGTTTCAATAAATCGCACAGTGCTGCCTACGGCCTGATTTCCTATCAAACCGCATACCTCAAAGCGAATTACCCGGTGCAATTCATGGCGGCTTTGTTGTCCAACGAACTGGATAACACGGACAAGATCGCCCTGTTTGTGGATGAGGCCAAGCAGATGGGGGTCAACGTCCTGCCTCCGAGTGTGAATCGCAGCGATTTGGCGTTCAGCGTGGGTCCGATGGAGATACGTTATGGTCTGGCCGCGATCAAGAACGTGGGTGAAGGAGCAGCCCAGGCCATCGTCGGGGCGAGGAAGGAAGGGGGTGCGTTTGAATCCCTGGATGATTTTTGTCAACGGGTTGAGTTCAAGGCAATCAACCGCAAGACGATTGAAAGCCTGGTGCGGGCGGGGGCCTTCGATGAGATCGGCAAAAACCGGGCGCAGGTGTTTGGTCAGATCGAGCAGGCTTTGGCCCAGGCTTCCTCTTTGGCACGGGACAAGGAGAGTGGTCAGGGGATGTTGTTGATGGAAGCGCCGCCCTCTGCCAAAGGGAAAAAGAATGTGGCGTCCAAAACTTTCGAGGTTGATGACTGGCCGGTCCGGCAGCGGCTGGATGGGGAGAAAGAGTTGCTGGGATTTTATGTCACGGGCCATCCGGTGGACGAGTATGAACATGATCTGCGCTCCTTCCGGAATCTCGATCTGGGAGAGGCGGGAGAAGAAGCGCACGATGCACCAGCGCGTGTGGCTGGGGTGATTTGTTCGAAGGAGGTCCGTCTGGCCAAGGATCAGAGGCCTTATGCCCGCATCGTGGTGGAGGATCGCACGGGACGAATTGAGATCACGTTGTTCAATGATCTTTACCAAAAATACGGGAATTTGTTGGAAATAGGGGCTCCGATGGTGATTGCCGGATTCATAGACCGTAGCATGGAAGACCAGGCCAAGATGCTGGCCCAGGTATTGACCCCTCTGGAAGAAGCCTGTGAAACCCTGATCCGGGAAGTTTATGTCTGTTTGAACCGGGATGCCTGCTGTGGAGACCGTTTCAGTGATTTGAGGAAGCTGGCGTTGGAGCATCGCGGGAACAAACCGCTTTGCCTGCAGATTCCGGGGGAAAAAGGGGGCTGGGCCGTGATCGAGGCGGCAGAGGACTTTTCTGTCAGTAGTTCCCTTCAGGTGTTGCGGATCATGCGTTCGGCCTTTGGTCCGGCTGCCATCCGGCTCAGAACCAAGCCAATGCCGGAAATGCAGAGGCGCAAGAGTTATCCGAAGAAACCATTCACCCCCCGCGGGTGAGTTTCCCATATGGAGGATTAGGTGGCTCAAATTCGAAGTTGTGGCCGGAGCCCCCGGGCTTCGGGGGGATGGATGAAAAACCGGGGTTGGGAGAGCTCGGCCACCACAAATTATAATAACCCACGGCCGTTTCCCGGCAAAAACTTGCGTTTGCGATTGTTTCAGTTTATAAAAATTAGATCTATGAATTGTCTACGCCAATTTTGCCTTTCTGTAGTAGTGCTGTTCTTAACCCTTTGGCCGTACGAGCGGGTTTTCGCCCAGGCTCCGGACCCAACCTTGAAAGGGTGCCAGGACGAAGTGAATACGGCACTGGCGGTGTTGGTGGGGAATTATAAAAGCGATCTCCAGAAACTTCTGAAAGAATTTCAGGCTGCTGGTGATTTGGATTCCTATCTGGTCGTCAGGGATGAAATCGCCCGTTTTGACAAAACTCCCCAGATTCCTTCTTCCAGTGTTGTCAAAATGCCCGGGATGCTGGCCATTTTGCAGGGAGATCATAGAAGGGGTTCTTTTTTAAAGACAAACGAGGCCGTGGCACGGAACCTTGGGATATTGCTGCCCCGGCAGCGGGCCCTGACGCGGGAAGGGAAAATTGATGATGCCCTGGCAGTGCGCAGTGTGGTCATGTCCATTCAGTCCGCCTTCAAGGAAAGTCTGGAGTGGGGGGGGACGGTCGACTCACTATCTCCTGTCTATGAAGTGGGCGCGGGATCGTTGATTCTGGGTTATTACAAAATAGAGGATATGGCCAACCGCCTGTTTACCGGCAAACGCATGCTAGTGGAAGGAACCATCTCCAATTTTGACCAGGATTTTTCAAATGGAACGCATTTTAATGTTTTTATGAAAGATGAGGAAGGGAACCAGAATATGGTGCAATTTGTTTTCAAAAGCTCCGATGTGGATATCAAGCGCACTCGTTCGGAGGGTAATGAAACGGCCAGCTTCACCAAAAAAGGTGATGCGACCAAAGGGCCGTTTACGATGAAGGCAGGCATGCGGATGAAGATCGAAGGGCTGTGCACGGGCAAACACCTTCATGTCAACATGGCGGATGTCGTGATTCCGGACGGGTATTGGCCGGTTCTGGCTCCTGCCGAATAAACGGGTCAGGATCGGCTTTTAGATATCAATCACATCAGAATCAATTTTGTTAGAAACGGCGGAGGAGGAGGGATTGGGAGGTTGTTTGACATTGAAGGAAGCCTGAACGGGCCTGCGGGTCTTCTTTTTGTTGCCTCCGAAGAAGAGATTCACCAGGCTGACGATCAATGAGCCAAGGACTGCGGGCCAAAACCCGTTGACGTTGAAACCGCTGACCAGCCAACCTGTCAGACTCAGGGTCAGGGCGTTGACGATGACGAGGAAAAGTCCGAGGGTAAGCAGGATGAAGGGGAGGGAAAGTAGTGTCAGGAGAGGCTTGAGGAAAGTGTTGAGAAGGCCGAGCACCAGGCCTGCGATGAGAAGATCAGACCAGGAATTGTAGGAGATTCCTGGAACAATCGTGGCGGCGAGAAAGACGGCCAGGGTCAAAACCAACCAACGTAGGAGAGCGTTCTTCATCGTTACAGCTTAGCCAATGCATGGGCGGGAGAAAAGAGGCAAGTTTGAGTGTCGGCAAAAAGCCGGAGAGAAAAGAAAGTTTTGTAGTGCCGGGACGCTCAACCATGTCTGTATAACCTGGGCACACGATCGGTGATGTGACAGGTGATTTCGTAGGCAATGGTGCCGGCCTCGTCTGCCATATCCGAGGCCAGCAGGGTTTGCCTGCCCTGACTTCCGACAAGAACCACTTCTGATTCGTTGGGCACGTTACCGGCCCGTGAAATATCGATGAGGATCTGATCCATGGTGACGCGTCCCAGGATCGGGCAGATCCTTCCGTTGACGAGCACTCTTCCCTTGTTGGAAAGAGAGCGGAAAAGCCCGTCTCCGTAGCCTGCGGCGACAGTGGCCACTTTCATCCGGCGTGGGGTTTTATAAGTGGCTCCATAGCTGAGAGGGGTGCCGCGCGGAACATCCCGGATGAAGGTAATGCGCGCTTTCCAACTAAGTGCCGGGCGGAAGAGTTTCTGGTATTTTTTCAAGGTGCTCAGCCCGTAAACCGCCAATCCGGGACGAACCATATCGGCGGCACTTTCCGGCAGAGCCAAGAGCCCTGCACTATTGCAGATATGGCGGCAGAGACCAGTGCTCTGGATGCCCTGGAACAGTTCCCATTGTTTCCTGGTGAAGGCGGGGTCGCTGTCGGCACAGGCGTAATGGGAGTAAAAGCCTTCGAGTTTCAGGGAAGGATCATTTTGAACCTGGGAAAGAAGCTCCAGCAGGTTTTCCAAATCCACTCCCAACCTGTTCATGCCAGTGTTGAGTTTGATATGGCAGCGTGCCCGTGTTTTTTGCCGGAGTGCTACTTTGCCCAGTTCTTCGGCCTCCTCCAGCGATGAGAGCGTGGTGATGAAACGGTTGCGGACGATTTCCTGCATTTCCATCTTCAACGGTGCGCTGAGGAGAAGGACGGGCAGGCGGACTTTTGCCTTTCGAATCAAAAGAGCTTCGGTGACGTTGGCACAGCCCAGCATCTGGCAGTCGGAATTCTGAAAAAAACGGGACAGGGCTTTCAGGCCATGCCCATAGGCATCCGCTTTGACCAGGCACATGATTTTCGGATGAAGCCCGATACGGGCGCGGATGACGGCCAGGTTGTGGTGTAGGGCGGACTCGTCGATTTCACACCAGGTGCGGTAAGGAACAGGGGACATAATTAAACCACTAATCGCGCTTAAGGCGGGAAAGGTGGATACTAATTGACACTAATTGAGATGAATGGGGAAGGGAGAATTTTATTTTACCGGAGGCTTTAAAGGGGGATGAAGATAGATGGGCCCAAGAGAAAGTCCTTCTTCAGCACCATAGGCGAGGTAGTGCCGTGCCAAATCCTCAGCGGTGGGGGCTTCGTGGGTCGGGATGCCTGCCAATGGATCCGGACTGAGGGCGAGGGAACATTTCGACAGATAGTTTTCGGTCTCTGCCTGGGGAATCAGGGAACTGGGTCTGGAGAGTTGGCCTTTCTCGTAGGCAGTGAAAAAGTATTGGGTGCGTTTGGCATCGGCAAAAATACCGAGAAAGGAGACGTGCCGGTGTTTCCAGGCCAGGGCGGAACTGCTCCGCACCGGAAGGATGGGACATTTCCAGGCGCGGGCCAGGCCCTGGGCGGTGGCGATGGCGACACGGATGCCCCCGAAGGAGCCGGGGCCGACGCCGATCAGAATTAATTTCGAATTTCGAATTTCGAATTTCGAATTTTCGAGCGAGGCAATGAGCGAAGAGGAGGCTCTGCCTTCGAAAGTGGATGTTTCGAGGAGTTGGCCGTTTTCGAACAGGGCCCAACTGCCGAGGGCGCTGGAAGTTTCGATGGAAAGGATCATGTTAATTACGTATTGGCCGGAGAAAGTTGCAAGCTGCGTTGATTGTTAGTCCCAGGTTCGATGTGGAGATCCCAGATGTTTTCAGTTGGCCAGGGACCGGGATAGCGGCCGGACCATTCGATCACAGTTACGCCATTGGAAGGAAGGTGTTCGGGCAGATCCAGAACAGACCAGTCCGTGTCACACTCCAGGCGGTAGAGGTCCCAGTGGAAAACATCAAGACGTCCTCCCCGGTATTCGTGGAGCAGGGCAAAGCTGGGACTGGTGGCCCCGGTCGAACAGCCCAAGCCACTAACAAGCCCCTGAACCCAGGTAGTTTTTCCTGCCCCGAGGGTTCCATGCAGACGGATGATGGTGCCTGGAGTGCATTGGGCGGAAAAATCGCAGGCGTGCTGCATGGTTTCGGCAGGATTGTGGGAAAGGAAAGACATGGCCTATTTTTGATTTCTGATTTCTGATCGCTGACTTTTCCGCAGAAAGTGATCGTAACCCTGAAAGGGGATGCCGTCGGTGAAATGGGGAAGGCCCGGCCTGCCAACAAGCCCGATGCAGGTCAACCTGGTTTTGAAGGGCCATTTTTTCAGGAGCGCGGCGGTGTTCCCCGGTTTTACGCTGAAGAGGAGTTCGTAGTCTTCCCCGTCGTTGACGGCCTGGCTGGGCGTGCAACCGCTTTGTTTGGGCAAGGCGGAGGATTGAATGCGAAAAGAGACTTTGGAAGAGGCCGTCAGGCGGGGAAGGTCTTTGCCCAGGCCATCGCTTAGGTCCATCATGGCACTGGCAAAACCCTGCTTGGCCAGCCAGACACCTTCATACAAGCGGGGGGTGAAGCTGAGATGACGCAGGGGCAAAGAACCTCCCAGTTTTCCAGTGACAAAAAGA
This sequence comes from Methylacidiphilales bacterium, assembly GCA_038250235.1. Taxonomy (GTDB): domain Bacteria; phylum Verrucomicrobiota; class Verrucomicrobiia; order Methylacidiphilales; family JAAUTS01; genus JAAUTS01. The sequence continues at coordinate 8,148 of JBBSCO010000075.1, forward strand.
AGGTCGCCAGCTTTCGCCCCGGAGCGCGTGACGGCTTTTCCCTGCGGAACAGAGCCCAATCCAGTGACGGAAATCCAGAAATCACGACTGCGGGTTGTTTCTCCACCAGCGAGTGTGATTTTCCAAGTCCCAGCCAGCCGGGCCATGCCGCGATAACATCCGTCGATGAACCGGTCAGGCAGTCTGGCGGGAATGCCCAGGGTTACCAGGACCGAGAGCGGTGTGGCGCCCATGGCGGCAAAATCACTCAGGACACGTGCCAGTGCTTTGTGGCCGATCCGTTCGGGTTTATCGGTCAGGCGAAAGTGTACATCCTGCACGATGGCATCTGTTTTCCAGACGGGCTGATGTTTTTTTGGGAAAGCAGGCAGAACCGCAGAGTCATCGCCGGGGCCCAAAGGGAGCTTCCGACCTTGGGGCCAGAGCTTGAGCCAGCGGGCGATGTGTTCGTTTTCGTTCATGCCATTGATTTAACAGGAAGCCGGGAAAGGGCGCGAAGGTTTTTTGGGATCCCCCTTTGATGCGGATGAAACTCTTTGTTGCGTATGGCTTTCGTCGGGCTAGGTTGGCCACCTTATGAATCCATGGCTTATTCTTATATTGGCGGGTTTTTTTGAAATCTGTTTCGCCACCTCCCTCAAGCTCAGTGTCGGTTTTACCCGTTTGGTTCCTACTATTTGTTTTGCTGTTTTCGCGATTGCCAGCTTTGGATTGTTGACCTTGGCCATCAAGCAGATCCCGGTTGGAACCGCTTACGCGATCTGGACGGGAATCGGAGCCTTTGGAACAGCCATAGTGGGTATCATCTTTTTCAAGGAATCGGCTGATTTTTGGCGGATCTTCTTCCTCCTGATGCTGATTGGCTCGTTGGTCGGTTTGAAAGTTGTATCAATTAATCAAAACTGATATTGGGAACAACCAGGGATTGACCGTTAAAAGCTTTCATGTTCGCATGGTGAATGGTCGAACACGGGCCCAAAGACATCTTTAAAATCCAAGGCAGGCATCCCCTTTCCGGAGTGATCCGCCCTCAAGGCAACAAGAATGAAGCGATGCCGCTTCTGGCGGCCGCCTGTCTGACGGACGAGCCGGTGCAACTGTCCAATATTCCCCAGATTGAGGATGTCTTTCTCATGCAGGAAATCCTGCGCAGACTGGGGGTCAGCGTCGAGGTGCACACTCAAGACGCTGAGGAAACCGTCACGATCCAGGCATCCAGAAAACCCTCCCACGCCTTGCCCATGGATCTGAGCAGCCGCTTACGGGGCTCGGTGACCTTTGCCGGCCCGTTGTTGGCGCGTTGCGGAAAAGTGTTTCTGCCAAGGCCCGGAGGGGATCGTATTGGACGTCGCCGACTGGATACGCACATGCTGGCGTTAGAGGCATTGGGGGCGAAGATCAAGGAGTCGAAGGAAGGGTTTGAGCTGAGTGCCAAGGTGCTGAAAGGGGCTGACATTCTCCTGGATGAAGCTTCCGTCACTGGAACGGAAAATGCGGTCTGTGCGGCGGTGCTGGCCCAGGGGGATACCATTTTAAGGAATGCGGCCAGCGAACCGCACGTGCAGGGTTTGTGCCGCCTGTTGGTGAAGATGGGTGCCAGGATTGATGGGATTGGTTCCAACATCCTCCAGATCCAGGGGGTAAAAAAACTGCATGGGGCCAAGTTTCGGGTCAGTCCGGATTACCTGGAAGTGGGCAGCTTCATTTCCCTGGCGGCGCTGACCCGTGGCGAGGTATTGATCCAGGATGCCGATATTCCGAATTTACGGATGATCCGGATGGTTTTTTCACGATTGGGAATTCAGACCATCGAGCAGGGCAAGGATCTGTTGGTTCCAGCCAGACAGAAAATGAGAATCCAGATGGATAGGGGCGGGGCCATCCCCAAGATCGAAGACGCTCCCTGGCCCGCTTTTCCGGCCGACATGACCTCGGTGGCGTTAGTCACGGCGACCCAGTGCCGGGGAACAATCCTGGTGCATGAGAAGATGTTTGAATCGCGCCTCTATTTTACCGATCCCTTGATAGGCATGGGGGCCCGGATTGTTCTTTGTGATCCGCATCGTGCGGTGGTGATAGGGCCCGAGCGGCTGCGTGGATCGCGTCTGGTCAGTCCCGACATCCGGGCCGGGATGGCCATGCTCATTGCCTCCTTGTGCGCAGAAGGGGAATCGGAGATTCAGAACATTGTCCAGATCGACCGTGGCTTCAGCCGGATCGACGACCGTCTGAGAAGTCTGGGTGCGCGGATTGAGCGCTGTAGTTAAGAAATGAAGATGAATATCCGTGTGTATACCGGGGGTTTGGCTGAAACCAATGCCTACATGGCGGAGGTGGAAGGCGGCTGGCTGGTTATTGATGCGCCCCAAGAATTGCTGGATCATCTCAAGAACCAAAAAATGGTGGTGAAAGCCCTGGTTCTGACTCATGGGCACTGGGATCACATCTGGGATGCGGCGGATATCGTGGAGTGGGCGAAGTGCCCGGTTTTTTATCACAAGGATGACGAGATGCTTATCACCCATCCTGAGCTGATGCGAAACTTTGGTTTGCCTATCGACCTTAAACCGGTCAAAGCCACAAAATTTCTGGAAGAGGGGGAATTGTTTAAGATGGCTCCTTTTTGCTTCAAGATTCTGCACATCCCGGGACATTGCCCTGGAAGTATTTGTCTGTATGAGGAGAAAGAAGGATTGATTTTCGGTGGAGACGTTTTGTTTGAAGGCGGTGTAGGCCGTTGGGACCTGCCCGGTGGATCGCAGAAACAACTGATTTCAGGTATTAAAGGAAATCTGTTGGGATTGCCTGAAAAAACGGTGGTTTATCCCGGGCACGGCGGTGTAACTACGATCGGTGAGGAAAAAGCACACAATCCCTATCTTCAGTAGGGTAGCTGCCGACATACCTGCCGGAGGACAGACCGGATTATATCCGGAGTCAAAAGACATCCATTACTTCAAGCATCATTATTCAAGGCCAATTGTAATAAGGTACAACACAGAAAAATTTGAATGCTTTTAAAGCGACGCCAATTTCACACGCGTATGACACATTTTTGACACATGGAGCATTTAGCACTTCACAGTGATCAGAAATAGAATCCTTCTCGC
>JBBSCO010000076.1:0-11031 GCA_038250235.1 Methylacidiphilales bacterium
CCATCAACTGCATCGTTTCGGGTGGGGTTTTCAGCAGCTCTCAAGCCGGGATGTTTTTTGTGGACCTACATTTTTAGATCAACACAAGTCCACAGATTTGAGATGGGGGCTCTCTACGGTGACAGCGGACTCCACACCTTCTCCAACCCCAGACCGGCGAAGTGCTTCTCGTTTGCGGTGGCGAAGTGGGTGACGCCGTGGTGGCGGAGGGTGAGGGCGAGGCGGGCGTCGATGATGTGGCGAAATCCCGTGGTGGTCTTGGCCGCCCAATTCCAGAGGGGCTTGGCGACTTCGGGCTCGTAGTCGCCGAACTCCCAGTTTGGATTTGCGCGAAGGGTATTGCAGAAGGCGGTGGCTTCCTTGGCGGACTTAGGCTTCAGGAACACGGCGGGATTGCGGAGCTGCATGTAAAGCTCGACAAGTACAAGGCCGCAGAGGAGGAAGCGTTGTTTGCCGCAAGCCTCTTCCTCAAAGAATCGATTAGAGACCTCGTGATAAGCCGAGTCAGGATTCGCCGCGTAGAGAAAGAGGTTGGTATCGGCGGAGAGGATCATGAAACATTACGCTCCAGGATTGCGTCGGCCTCAGGTCGCAGTGTGGCGGGGTCGGTAATGAAATCACCTCCGCAGTCGAGCGTCGGAAAGTGCCAGACAGCGTTGGGCTTGGGTTCTTCAGGGAATCGGGTAACGAAGTGCTCGGCGGCTTTGCGCATGACCTCCGAGAGCGACCAATCCTGACGTTTGGCGATTTCTTTGAGGCGTTGGTAGAGCGGTTCGGGAAACTGGATTTGCGTCCGAGTCATGATGTGTTTTATACATCACATTTTATCTGATGTCAATCTTATGGTGTGTCTCCTATTTCCCTTTTGGACATAAAACCAGTGGTAAGTTGCTTTTATCCAGGAGTATCCATGATTTTTTATGGCGTTGATCCGGTGGGGAAGGGCGGGGGGTTTGGAGTTTCAGGTTTACCGTTTCCGGTTTCCAGTTGTCGGTAGGAGAGCCCTACCCCTTGATTTGGTCTGAGCGGAAGATGAAGGCCATCGCGACACGAGGTCGCTCCTACGGGGGAGTTTTGTTTGTTGGGAGCGTGCTTATTTCAACCGGACGCTTTGGATGAAGCTCTGGCGGGAGTAGGTGTCGAAATAGACGCGGGCTTCCAGGCGTGTTTCAGCGGTGACCACGTCCGGGTTCTTGGGATGAAACGTGCGGGCGGCGACATCAATGGTGTAGATTTGTTGTCGGGTGGTGCCGAAGGCGGCGAGGCGGGCCAGCATGGCGTTGATAAGGTGATCGGGGTAGAGCCGTCCGCTGCCGGTATTGGTGCCCTGGTACATGCGCAGGACGGTGCTGTTGTTGACGCTGGCGAGGCGGCCCAGGTCGCCAACGGAACGCAGGGGCCGTGCCGCCAGCAGGTCGTTAATGACGCCGTCGATGTCTGTGCTGTCGATGGTCATATCGATGAAGTTGGGATTGGCGGCTGGATCATCAGCCGTGGAGGCTGTCGGGGAGGCGATCCCGCTGCCAACGTAATTGACGACGGAATAGGGGCGTTCAAGGATGGCTTTGAGCAGTTGGGGGGAGGCGGCGTTGAGGTTTATTTTTCCACGGATGGGGCGCAGGCGTCGGTCGCCGCCATCGGCGGTATAGAGCATGAATTCCTGATTCTGGGTGCGGCTGGCATCGTCGGCCGGAAGGTTTTGTGCCAGGTTGGTGGTGCCCACAGTGGTGAAGAAATCGAAGATGCGGGAGGGATAGTTTTCCAGGCTGGCGGGCACGGGTTGGGTGGGATCGGCCGGGGTGGTGCGATCGGCGAGATTGAGGGTGCGCCAAGGCCGGATGAGGAAGATGGACCCTACCTCACCGAGGTTGGAGTAGGGGCGTCCAGGCAGGGTAAAGGTGGCAAGGGCTTTGATGCGGCGATTGGCGAGAGTGAGGGAGTTCCATGAGGAAGGGAAATTATCCCCGAAGTTTTGGTTGTAGCCGTCGCCGTAGGGGCTTACGATTTTTGGGCCCATGGTGATTCCAAACAGGGTGTGGCTGTCGGGGTAGCGGCGGAAGCTATAAATCATGTCCGGGTTGCTAACATCGGCATCAAACTCGGCGGGGGTGGTACGGGTGGTGCTGGTGTCGCGGTCCATGATGCTGGGAAGGGTCAGGGTGCGGGGATCATCCACCTGGAAGGACTGCCAGGCCACCTCGCCGACGGTATCGATTTTCGCTGCAGCAATGAAGTATTCTATAGCATAGACGGCGCGACGACCGCCACCGCCGGGTGTGCCGACGGCCGGGCCGTCAAAGGTGGGTCCGCTGGCGTAGCTGCGGGCCTGGGAGCCCATGAGGATTCTGTAGCCGATTGCGGGACGGGTCTGCATCTGGAAGTCCACCCCTATGGGAAAGTCGCGTAGGGTGCTTGTGAAACTTCCGATGGAAAAGCCCCCTGGTCCGGGGCCAGCCACCCACTGAACCACGCCACCTCCCGAGATAGGACTGATGTTGCCGGTGACCCCGTGGCTGAGCACTATACCAGGGGGACTGGATGTGGTGCGATATTCCCACATCAGTTCATGCCAGTTCCAGTAGGAAATTTCTTTCCTTCTCCAGTCGATGGCATAGGGATTCCAGATTTCGTAATATTCAGTGATGCGGATTTGGTTGATACTAACCCGCTCAACGCGGACGGTCACTTCGTTGATGTAAGGCTGGGCGCGGGTGCCCACGCGCCGGTGGGGATCCCACTGGGCTTGCGTCCCGGGCAGCCAACTGAGGGCGCGCCAGTTGGTGCTGACGCCCGTGAGGCCGGCGCCATTCCCTTCCTGGGTGCGATCCGATCCCTGCCAAAGATTGAGGGCGATGGCGGCGATATCGGGGTCGAACCATTTTTTGGGTTGGCCGGAGGGTTCTGCCAAAGGAATGAGGGCGTTGGGAAGGGTGGCGTTACTGGTATATTCCGGCAAGGGGGCCTTGGCGTAGGTGTTGTTAGGATTGGGCAGGATCTGGCGCATCACGCCCATGAGTAGGGCCAGTTCACGTCTGGCTTCGATGGGTGCCGCCCCGGGGATGGCGGCGGCTGCCGTGTTGATGGCCGCGGAACCCAGGTTTCCGGCGACGGCGTCGTTGCCCATGGCACGGTTGAAGGCGGTGTTGAAGTTGGGATTGTTGACGTAGGCCTTGAGGAATTGAGAGGCGGAACTGCGGTTGCCATCCCAGTCAGCGCGCACCTCGAAATCACGGGAGAATGGTGTGAATCGGAGGAGTTGGGCCGGTGTAAAGATTTCCGGACGGAGCATCATTTCCTCAACGGTGAAGAAAAAACGGTCGTTCCCGGTATTGTTCAGGAGCGGGCTGGTGCTGATCCGGCGGAGGCTGAAGTTAGTGCGGTCGCGGGATCCAGGCGGGGGAAGGTCGGGGTCGGCTCCGTTGAGGTATTTCAGGAGTTTGGTGGGGTCAGTGGTCAGATTTTCGAGCAAGAGGTTGTGGGGGGCCAGACCATTGTTGGATTGGTCGCGTCCGACCATGTTCACATCGTATTTTCCGGAATCGTTCCAGACAGCGTAGGCAATTTGACCGATCAGGAGATCAGGCCCGCCATCGGGATCGGGGGCGAAGTAGTTGACCCAATCCGGGGCGACGGGGTTGAGGCTGTTGTCACGAGGAAAGAAAAAGCTGTCATTGATATCGGCGTAGGCCCAGCGGCGGGGGGAATACGCGGGTTCGGCAGGGGTGGAGCGGGAGAGAGTGACAAGGTCTTTGGAAGTATCAAGACCCGGCAAAGGTTGTATGGAAAAAATGGCGGGGTTGGGGGTATCGCTAAAGAAGGCGGTCCGGGTTGCATCGGTTGGACCGCCGGTGGCGGGATCGCTGGCATAGGGGGCGGCGGCGGAAGCGTGTTGGGCCACCAGACGCATGAGGGTTCCCTGAGCGAGCAATTCCGAACGGACGCTTTGGCTGAAGGCGTAGGAAGTGCGCAGTTCCGTTTTCGTCATCAGCAGATAGGCAATCAGAACGATCATGCTCAGGGAGATGAGCAGAAGCGTCAGCAATAGAGCCATGCCTTGCGAACCGGTGGCCGCGTGACGGAGCTGGGGTAAGGTTTTCATGGCACGATTAGGGGGTTTTGCTCTGCAGGCGGTAGGTGCTGGTGATCAGGCGGAGGTTTTGGCGAAGAAAGCGTTCCGTGGGATCAGCGGGTGCAGCATTCGTTTCCTGCAGGGTGAAAAGGTCGGCACGTTCACGAACAGTGGAAAAATTCGGCAATGTGCGGAGGATTGGCATGCTCTTTGAGCCGATGATGGCGAGGGTGACCCGGACGACCCGGAAATCTTCTTCTGAGGTGCGGAGGCGTCCGAAATTGTTGGCCGCGGTATTGTCAGCCGGGAAGATATCGAAATTGCCCCCGGTCTGATTCCATTTGAGGATTTCGATTTTCCATCCGAGAACATGGTCAACCACGGCCTCGACCGAACCGTTGCTGGAGGCGAAGGGGTTAGCGAGAGTGGGCCATTCGTTGACCCAGGATTGGGCAGTGCGGGGTGATATGGCATTGAAGACAGGAGAGATATTGCTTGAGGCGGTCCGGATGAGAACGGGAGTATCGTAGCCACTTACGTAGTTGGTGCGGAAGCGGTCGTTATAAGGGATGTTGCCGCTCAAGGTGTAGGCGGCCCAACCCAGCCGGTAGCTAACGCGGTTGAGGGAGGATTTGTCCGGATTGTTTGGACTTTTGCGGGTAAGAATTTTGAGTTCCGGATTATTGGGGTTGACTCCGTCCAGGGCGGGCAGGAGTTGCCAGCCAAGTTCCAAGTCAACAAAGGCGGCGGCCAGTTCGCGTCCCAGCAGATCGATGGCGAGGCGTGCATTGGAACGGATTTCAGCGCGTTCTCCACCTTTTTTCCATGTATCCAGCATGGTGCCCAGCAACTGGGTCAGGACCAGCAGGATGATCAGAGAGATGGTGGAAGCCACCAGCATTTCGACCAGCGTGAATGCGTGCCGACAGTTTGGACGCAGGAGCTTCATTGCCCCCCCGAATAGAGTTCCGTTGAAAAGGAGACGCTTTGTTGGTTGTTGGCTGTGGCCTGGGCGGGCCAGGCGACAGTGATCGTTACATGGGAAAGAACAGTCATCGCGGGAGGAATGGCGGGTTGGTCCGCAGAAGCCAGAGGGAGCACTGGGTTGACATTGATTCGGAGGAGCCTGACAGCTTTTTCAGGGTCAGTAACGGGGCGATTATCAGCATCAAGAAAAAACGATTGAGAGCTGGCTGTGTTGAGTGCGGGGAGGGGAAAGATTTCCTCTGTATCCACGGAGGTTGGAACCAGGGCAGCGTTAAAAGGCTTTGTTTGCAGACGTCGGATGATTTCCTGGCTGAAGATGGCCGCCATCGTTGCATCCTCACTTTCGCGTCCCGACTTAAGGCCCACGGTCAAGAGTCCGATCATGGAAAACAGGCCCACGACGGTAATGGCCATGGCCAAGACCACCTCGACAAGACTGAAAGCCCTGGGGAAGCGGCGGGGTTTGGGCAGGAGTTTATTAATGGAGTGCATTTTAGCGTGAACGCAGTAGGAAGGTTCTTCCAGTTGTTGGAGCAACGGAGACAATCACGGAACGCGGGGAGGTCATGCCGCTGTTTGAAGAATCTTGCATAGGTTTGAGAGCAAATACCAAATCTGAGGCCACCCCACTGGCTTCACCGGTTGGCAGAAACTCAATGTGGGCATAATCACTGGACGGCAGGTCGGATGAGTCGTTTTCAGCTGATAAGTAAATAAGATCGCTGCTTCTGGTAAGCTGTAACAGAGGTGAGTCGGTAGCGAAGGCGACTTGATCATTGATCTGGTTGCGCCGGGAGTGCTGGATCCAGCGATTGAGCTCCGCGGTATCGCCGTAAACGAGGCGCAACAGAGCATAGGTTCGGACGGGGCCGCCGGGCTGGCTGGCATCCTGGAAGAAAGCCACCCGCGTGGGCGTGTTGTAAGTGAGGGCCAGTTGGCGGGCTTCTTGTATGGATTGCAATAATTGTTGAGCCTCGGCAAAGACACTGGTGGGTTGAGTAATGGACCGTATGGCTGGTAAACTGGCGGCTGACAAAATGGCCATTACAGATATGACAACAATCATTTCTACCAAACTAAATCCGCGCATGTTTTTGTTTAGTCGTTTTCGATGCATATTGATATTATGCTCGTTTACATTGTAAATGTCAACGTGTTTTTTAATATACTTATAGAAGTGATGGAGTTTTGTGGAATCTGTAGGTTGTCTGATAAAAAAGCGGGGAACTTTGCTTCCATATTAAGTAAAAAAGGCTTTTTCTAAATGGTTCCAAATCTGGAATTTACATGAACCGCGGCTAAGTATCAGGAAAATCAAAAGGGTTTATTCTCGGATTAATTATTGATTTAACAGGAACGAATGTCCAGATCGGGAGATATTTTTCGATATATAAAAGCTGATAATAAAGTGATGGCGATATATCACGGTGGCCGTGGGGTAGGGCTAGTAAGGTCAGGATGCGGTGCTACAGGGGGGATTATTACTGAAGAAACTTCACTAACAGGACTTAACCACTAATGCTTTGGGGGGGTGGGTTTCAGGTTTGCCGTTTCCGGTTGTAGGTTGTAGGTTGTAGGTTGTAGGTTGTAGGTCGGAGAGCTCTACCTTTTGTTTTGGTCTGAGCGAAAGATGAAGGCCATCGCGACACAAGGTCGCTCCTGCGGGGAGGTTTGTTTTGTAGGAGCGTGCTTGCCACGCGAAGGCTGGGGTTTTGAATAGGCAAAAAAGCCAAGGCCATCGCGACACAAGGTCGCTCCTACGGGGAGGTTTTCTTTGTAGGAGCGTGCTTGTCACGCGAAGGCTGGGGTTTTGAATGGGCGAGAAGCCAGAGCAAGCGTGACGACAAAGAAGAAAGGCAGGGGGAAGCCGGCCTTCTTATTTTTCTACTTCTGAGAGGCGGGCTCGTGGGTGATGACCTTTTGATCAACAATGCCGAGTTGGGGTTCTTTGGGGGTTTGTTGCAGGGCCCGTGCAACGGTCATCTCCGCCATTTTCTCTCCTACGGCAGGCAAACAGGTATCGACCGACAGAGGTGGGTTGAGATCCTTGAGGTCATTGGGGTAGTCATAGAGAATGCCGCCCACGGCCTCCTCCCAAAGGTCGTCGTATCCGGCGACAATCAGGTTCCTCCGGTTCATGTAATCAAGGGCGATCCGGAAAGGAGCGACCAGAGGGTCATCCGGGGCCATGATGGCGGTTACCGGGCGGTTGCGGAGTTCAACGGTGAGCAGGCCAATCAGGTGGGTGACGCGGTCGTGTGGCTTTTTTTGCAGAAAGGAGTCGCCCAATTCCCATGTCCAGGATTCTGCGGTTGAATCGTCGAGGTTCATTTGAGAGAGCGCGCGGCGGAAGCCGATGGATTTCTGTTGCTCGAAGAAGGGTTGGCGGGAAATGCAGACGCGCAACAGTTGGTGGTAGCCGTTCTGCCATAAGTGATTGGTCAGGTCGGCCTGGCCTTGGTCAAAAGCGGAGTGGACGCGGTCAAATGCGGGACAATCTTTGCGTGAGGCACGGTAAACAATGGCGGTGCCGTTTTGTTGCAGGCGGTGCAGGATTTGTTCTATATCGTTTGAAAAATCCTCCGGTTCGGAGAAAACCAGAACCTTCGGGCGGAGGTGCAGGCATTCGCTCAGAATACTGCGCAAACCCTCTTCACCCACGTGGGATCTGCTGGTGTCGTCCAGCGTGGCCAGGCTGATGCGCAGACCGGCGTGTTCGCGCAAGCGTAAAATGAGTTGCTCCTGGACTGCGGGCAAATGGTGTTTGAAGCGCGGATGTTCTGAAAGGGATTTCAGGGTGGTGATCACCTCGACCAAAGGGCGGTGACTTTTCCCGGGCTGATTCTGGGTGGTCAGGATGCGGGTGCCGTAGCCCGCCAAAGTCTCGACCAAGCCATCGGCTTCCAGCATATCGATGGCCTGGTAGACAGGGGTGATGCTGGTCTGGAATTGTTCAGCCAATGCGCGGGCGGCAGGGAAGTAAGAATCTGGTGGGTATGTTCCGGCCGTAATACCAGCTTTTAGCTTTTGATATATTCGCTCTTTTTTTGTTTTTCCGTATAAAGCCGTCGGTGGGGCGAGATCGTGGGATGTGGTGGTATTTTCAGGCACGTTACCATAGCTTATGATATTTTTAGTCTTAAGCAACGTAAATATCGGAGACCTTTTAAAAGATATTTATTGATATTTACGATATTTTCTGTAATTTGAAGGGGTGAGCAACAAGAAATCTGCAGTCCCTGAGATGCTGAGTTTTAATTTTGATGGGCACCAAATAGATTTGGAGCTGAAATTTCGCGCTTCCGATCGATTTCTGGGATTGGGGCGTATTTGGCTGAATGGAAGGCTGCTGCGGGGTCGACGACTGATGATTCCGCAGATACGGACTCCCTTTGGTTTCGAAGTGCGGAAGTTCCTGCTGCGGGGGCATCGATGCGATGCGGATGGAATCCACCTAGAGCTGGAATGCCATGGTGCAGCAGAAGGTTCCATGGAATGGATGCTACATAGTGTTCGCAACCGTGAGGTCACAGGGGATTGGTCGGAAGGCAGCCGATTGGAAAAGTGTGGGAAGCTTCTCTTTGAATTAAAACCAGTAACACGGATGGTGGACGGGGAGATGGCGGCTGGGTTCACCTATCAATGGCATTTCAGCAGCGCCAAACACCGGATCTACAAATTGACCGATCGTGCGACGTGGGAACCGGGCGGGAGTATTGTCGGGCGTTCCTTCTGGATGCGAAACCCATTCGCCCAGTGCCTGGCTGTACTGCGAAGGGATTCTTCCTACAGCACCGAGTGGTATTTGCCGAGTTCGTCCAATCCGGATATTTTCCAGTTTTTGCCCTTCCAGACCCATCTCCAAGGCTTCACATATACAGTGGGAGGGGGGGAGACATTGGTAACCTGGGCAACTGAGGTCAGGCACATTCGCTCATTGTTCGAAAAGGAAAAGGGAAGTAATTGCCTGAGCCACTGGCACCAGCATTGTGGTGATCTTTCCAACGAGTTTTCCACGTCACCGATGGAGGTGCTTTTGTTCCCGGGCAAGCGGGATCGGCTGCAGCAGATCCGGTTGTACGATTCAGTGCGCGCGTTGGTTTCAACGTCTCTCCACACACAAATCGGCATGAGGGAAGAGCGGGTGGTTCCGTATGCAATTGTCGAAGAATGGCAGAATGCTGATCTCGAACGTTATCGGACGGAGATCCTGCCCGGTATGTTGGAAGCTGGGTGTCGTCGGGTGGGCCTGGCCAACCATTTCCAGAACAACATGAACACCTACGGGGTGTCGAACATGTGCTGCAATGTGGATTTCCAAGTGGCGGAGTCAGTGGGTGAGAAGAAGCTGGCTGACTTTGTTCAGGCGGCGCGAAAGGAAGGTTGTTCGGTGGAGATGTGGGGAAACACTTCGATTTCCAACCTGGTGCTCCTACTCGCCAAGACGAATGGGGAACGCAAGATTGACTATCCTCTGCCGCAAGGGCCCGACTCCATTCTCGAGGCGCTGCGTGCGGCACGGACGCCGTGGCTGCACAATCCCACGGGAGGTGCCGAAGCCGATCATTATCACGCCACGTTTGCCGTGCTCAACCTGCGCGATCCGGTGATTCGGGACTATTGGATGCGTTCTTGGAAAAAGCTCAAGGAGCGGACCAACATTGATGGGATCTTTCTGGACAGTTCGTTCAATCTCTCCGGCGACCATTTTCATTACCAGCGCAACACGCAGACGGGGAGCGGGGGCGCGACGATGGATGTGACCGAGCTGTTGGGTTATTCCCGTCCATACAGCGAGCAGGAGGGGATTATTGAAAGTCAATATCTGGCCCACCTCAGTCTGATGGTGGAAATGCAAAAGGCCGGGTTCACCTATACAGGGGAGGATAGCGGGGTCTTTGGAATTCATCGCAACGGACCGAGTTGCGTGGTTCGCGCCGAGCACATGTTCATGTGGAATGAATTTCTGGCGACATTTGATCCCCGTGCGTTGTTAGCGGCCGGACACGATCCGGATCAGATTTTTTTCGAGGGTCTGGTCTGGCGGAATGTGTGGATGTTCTATTGGGATTTTCATAATCGTTCGATCAGTTTTACCCCAGACGGTGGAAATGACCCGCTTTGCCGACCAACGCCGTGGCATCTGCGACTGCTGGCGGCTTTTGACCGGTCGAACCGGCCCGGTTCCACCCGCGAAGTGCTGCGGGATGGATCGGGGGTGATTTATCGGTGGGAGGACGAAAGTATTTTCTGGTCATTACGAGAGCATGAGTTGGAGTTTGGAGGGGATCGACAGGTTCGGGCCTTGATTGCGGATGGGGAGGAAATCAAGACCCGGTCGTTCAACGCGAAGGCCAGGGAGGTTTACCTCATCCATATGGCAGAGGTCAATCAGTCGGGGGCAGTTGTGAAACAGCCCGATTCTATTACGGTCTGATACGGGATGGCGCACGGATACGGGCATCCTCACATTCAAGGCCCCATGAAGTAGGTTGCTAACATTCCTCACAGCACTTGTATTGTGATGGAGGCTGGCTAATTGTCGCGGTTGCGGTGGCAGGAATCACGCCGGGCCGGGCGGTGAATTGTCCGGCGACTTACATGATCGAATCACAGGCTGAAGAAAGTACAAAGAATGGATGCGCAAAGGCGGTTACCTGATCAATGCTCCATCCGGGTGAAACTCCGGTAAAGGGAGGCATACAGTCCGTGCCGGGCGATCAATTGTGCGTGGTTTCCCTGTTCGACAATCCGCCCCTGTTCCATCACCACTACCAGATCCGCCTGACGGATGGTGCTGAGGCGGTGGGCGATGACGAAGCTGGTTCTGCCTTTGAGCAGTTTGGACAGGGCTTCCTGAAGGCGGGTTTCGGTGATGGCATCAATGGAACTGGTGGCTTCATCCAGGATGAGTATCCGTGGGTTGGCCAACATGGCGCGTACAAAGCAGATGATCTGACGCTCGCCGGCTGCCA
>JBBSCO010000077.1:0-11004 GCA_038250235.1 Methylacidiphilales bacterium
TAGAATAATCGCGCTCAACCCGCGCCGCGCCGCCGTGGCTGCTGCGATTACCCCCGCAGCGGTGCCGCCATAGACACAGAGGTCCACACGCAGAGATTCGTTGCAGGGTTTGATCCAGGAAGGAAGAAAGTAATGTAGCATGGGGTCAGGCTCCACAATGGCAGAGACATTCTCCGGTAAGTTGAATCATGGGTTTTTTAGATATTTTCATAACTGCCACCGTTCCTGAACAGGGGACGATTTAATCCGGACTAACGGTTTTCCCTTCAAAACGCACGGCCCGTGTATGGCTCATTCTCAACATGTCCACGGGCCATTCCTTTACGGGTTTTCCCGCGCAACTGATCTCCGTAAAAGTGACATTACTGACAGTATGTTTATCATCATAGCCTTTTAATACAATTAGTATTGACGCTCCCGAAAAGGCTATACGATGAAAGCGCACTTTGTCCACACTTCCTCTACCCCCGGCACAGAGGGAGCTTTCCTCTTGATTCAAGGGCAGTATCCACTGCATTTGATTGTCCGGCGAGGAAGTGTCCTGGCGTTCGCTCGGAGCAGGCAGACGATCAGGATTTGTGCGGAAAAACTCGTTTGGACAATCCAAGCTATAAATCGATAGTCCAACGTACAGATCGGCAAACTCATCGCGTAAGTCCTCGGTCCGCATATCTTCAAAAGAGACGTCCTTTATCTTTGCTGCACCACCGTTGTGAATGCTGAATGCCGCACCTAAAAGCACGTGGATGATGTCACAATCCCGGAAGTGAACACTCTTAACAGGACGGTTATTCAACTCGAAGCCGATTTCCATTGCGTTGCCTGGCAAATCATTCCAAAATACACACCGTTCGACGGTAATATCCTCCATCACTCTCGTTTCATCCATGTCCCACTTGCCGGACTTGATGGCAACACAATCGTCCGAATTCCGGAAAAAACAGTCCCGGATAGCCACGTGAGAAAAGGATTTCGTTCGGATTCTGAATCGATGTTAGGTGAATAGGCTCAAACTTTCAGTTTCCATTGGCAACGGCCGGTAACGATTTTTGGTTTGATGCCTGGAAGCGTGCTGAGGGCAGAGCATCCTTCGGGCAAGTCAAGGTTGACGACAATGCAATCGGGCTTCCGTTGCCAGGACGTGCGGATGGAACCTTGCGGTGTAGGTATGACGACATCGGCCAGAGTGCCCTCGAATACCGGTGCGAAGGAGATTTTCTTCCAGGCGGGAGCAGTTTGACGTATGCCGCCAAGAATTTCCATCATGTGGGTAAGGGGATGGGCCGACCAGGCATGGGAGTGGCTGGTATCGCCCGGCACAAACTTGAAGTGTTCCACGGTGCTGCCCTGGGCAATCGCCGGCTCCCAGAGTCGTTGGATATGTCGGATAACTTCGCTTCCATAACCTTTTCTGGAAAGCAGTTCATAGACATACGTTATCCAATACGAGGAAGGTTCAGCACCGAAAACCTGGCCCTCACGCAGGAAGGGAAGAAGAACTTTTTCAATGCGGGCTTTTTCCTGTCCCATCTCAAAGCCGGCCATGGAAGCAAGCGTTTGAGCGTGAATCGAAGTCGTGCGGACCCGCTTGCCAGCATCGGAGATACCATCGCCGATCAAGCCATCGGCCTGGACAAGCTTTTTTAAGGCCTGGCGTAGTGCCTGGGCAGCCTCGGCTAAACGTCGCGCGGCGGACGGTTTTCCGGATAGACGGAAAAGCTCTGCCGTTTTGTCCAGCGCAATGAGATACCAGAGATTGTAAACACTGGTAACTCCCTCCTTCAACAAGGAGGTCCAATCAAGGAAAAGCCAGTATCGCGAATCATAGGGAAGCAGTCCCGTCCTGGCATCAAGTTGACCTTCGAAATATGCCAGTGCTTCCTCAACGGTTTCCTGGTGGGTGATGAACGGCTCAGTCGATCCCGTCTGCCAATAATAATCCCAGAGGGTGATAAGCCAGATCAGCGTGAAATCCGGCAGGATGCAGTCATGGGCCATGGTGGGAGCATGGCCATAGGTGAGGCCATTGGGAGTGGTCTGCCCGGCAATCTGGGCGATTCCACGCCGGAACAAGCGGGTATCTCCCGCGTAGAAGATGGTATTTTTCGCCTGCACCCTTGCATCCCCCCACCATTGGGCCTGCTCGCGCCAAGGCGTGTCCACAAAAGCATCCAGGCTGCAAATACGCTGGGTCCAGGCACAACAATCCCAGATTTGCATGAGTTCTTTGTTGGAGCTGACAAACTTCCCCTTTTTTTCAAGGGGATAAAAAGCTGTGCGGAGACGTGCACGGATACGAATGGGTTTTACGTTCTCCCTCACTGTTAGGACAACATACCTGAATCCGTAGGGATGAAAAAAGGTGTGGTCGTTCTTCCCTGCCTTACAAATCAAACGGGAAGCGAGGGCCGTCCGACAGTGTGTATCGACCGAAGAAATCGGAGCCAACTGTTGGGAGTCGATGATCTCCGTGTGGAACGATTCAATGGTTTCCCCTCCCATGGCACCTTCGATTTCCAAAACAAGGCTGCCTATTACGGGCTTACCAAAATCCAGTAAAATGCTGCGAAACTTCCCTTTGCCAGCGGCTAAAATCCCGCGATCAGGCGCGGCGTTGGAAACGGGTTGGTGAAGCAGGCCCTCCTGTGTCCTGTGCAGAGCCAGGTTGCGCGCATTTTCCCAGCCTGAAAGGTTTTTACCTGACGCTTCGCCGAGACAAACGAGGGGGCTGACCTCGGTTTCCTCCAGCATGGGAATACCCCGTGGTTCCAAGGTATACCAAGGCATGCTATTCCATTTCCTGCTGAGATGACAGCTGCCCCAGTCCTTGTCGTCAAAAGTAGGCTGCATCCATTCGGGATCTTCGATTCGCAGATCAATGGATTCCTGGTGAAACAACTGAAGGCTGGAAGTGACCGTGTCCCGTTTAATCCCGACCTGACGGCGGCATTTCCAATTTTCACCACTGAGGAGAGTGACCCGGCCCCATTGAGCAGCCACCAGAATACCCGCGAAACCCTGATTGACATATTGGAAGGTGCCGCAACCCGGATTATAGGCACGGAGAGCTATCAGGTTGGATCCTTTACGCAGAAAAGAAGCCACATCAACGCTGTCAAAAGGCCAATGTTTCTGATACCCACGGGCCGGCCCACGACAAACATACCGGCCATTGATGTACAAATGATACGCTTGATCAGCGGTCAGGTGCAGGAGTGCCTTCCGAGGAACGGTGGCGAGTTGAAAGTGCTTGCGGAAGAGCGCGTATCCGTTGACCAAATCATATTGCAGATTATCCGGCCAGATCCAGCGTGCTTTGGTTAGTATATCTGGAATGTTGGTGTTTTTCATTAAGGGAAGATTGAAGTTTTCACATTTACTAATCAAAGGTCAAGAGCGGCCATTTAGCAGAGTCCTCATCCTTGCCGGGCCTTTCAGCGATGAAGCAAAATCCCTCCCGCCCTCTGCCATCTTCGACGTTAACGATTAAGTTAAACCCGATAGCGCGGTCGTGGAGTTTTAAGGCATCCATCCCGGAACCTGCTAAGGGGAACTTGACCTCGTAAACCATACGGCCGTTCCGTGGTGTGGTCTTCAGCTCAATTTTTTTGGCATACTCTGAGTTCAATCCTGCAGGAGGTTTCCACGCGTATGCCAGGTTTTAACCGGAATCAGACCGGCCAAGGCCGATTTGCCACGGCCCTTCCATGCCGGGCAGCGTAAGGCCTATTTGAATACTATTAGCCTGCCAGGTTATGGAAGCCTGATTCGGCTGCCTGTGTAGGTCATCCGTGACATCGATTTTCATGACCAAGGCGTTACCAGCAATAGCTAACCAAACCTGTGCGCGTAGGTCCTCCGGCCCCTTCCAACTTTAGGCTATCCGGTTGGGATCGTTTTTATTGCTGTCAAAAACGTGATCCGAATCAGCGATGATGAAATCTGTTTTTTTCGAGTATAAGGACCCGGCAGGGATCAACGTCGCCACTGGGAGCGGAAGATCGGGATCACCCTTCCATGGTGTTCCTTCCAGCACGTAAACAAGTCGGACCGGGGGTTGCTTCTCTCCGGTTCTGGTGGCTAGGGCGTCGAGACTAAAAAACGTTCCGTTTTCCGCACCATGAACCGCAAGACAAGGCGACATGTCGGGGAACCCGGACCGAGTTTCTTTTACCTTTTGCTAACGTGCGGATTTGGGGCGGGCATCACCCCTTACGCATCAGCGCGCAAAGCGCACCATGGGAGCGAATATCATGGTCTTGCTGTCGGCGATGCCGGAGGCGATGCGGGCGTATTGGCGGCGGCCCTCACCGTCGTTGTCGTTCACAATGAGGTTGAGTCTTATGCCACTGGCCAGAGCCGCCTCGGTCAGACCGAAGTCGGCCTGGGGAAAGGCGATGTCATAGGTGATGCCGCTGTCGTGGCGGGTGGTCTTTACGTCGATCTTTTCCCATGGATTCGGCAGGCCCTCGATAGCCTGGAAGATGTGCCTTTTGGCCTTGCCATCGTGCTCCCACACACCAGCCTCCCAGTTGCCTAACCGTCCGGGCGCATCGAACGCGATCTGCAGGCTGTCGCCATTCCACGATTGGCTACCGCCAACATTCTGGTTATCTTGGCGATCGTCCTCAACCACAACGCGCAGGCGCAGTGCCCCGTCATAAAAGGCGACCCACACTTGGGCGGAGAGATCCTTCGGGCCCTGCCACTGGCGGGCTTTGGCGATCGGGTCGTTGTCCCATTGGTTGATGATGTCCGTTTTGCTAGTGAGCACGAAATCGGGGGCGCGGCCGCCGATGGGACCGGTGGGGAGCAGTCTCACGGACTCTAGAGGTACTGAGAGGGTGCCGGACCAGGCGCCGGGCAAGTCATAGGCCAGCGTGCCCTTGAGCACGGCGAAGGGCAGGGCCGTCGTGGCCGGCACAGTCAGGTCGGTCTGGTGGCTGGTCTGGGCGTTCTTGCCCAGGGCGAGGCTCTTGGCCGTCGGCGCAGGCAGCCGCAGCTCAGCCGGAAGGGCGAGTTTGAGCGACAAGGTGCGCTCGCGGTCGCCAGGGTTGCCGACGATGCTGGCAAGGGTGAACGGGGCGCCCGCGGTGATGCCGCCAGATGGCTGCGGCACGACCAGCGGCAGGGCGGCGGTGATCGCCGGAGCGCCATCGATAACCACGAACACAGGTGATATGCGCGGGCTGATGCGGATCTGGCCGGCGACCAGCGGCTCGGGTGTGGCGTTGCCATACATATCGACCACTGACACGGTGGATCCGCTGCCGACTGCGAGGCGGAAGTCGGCTTCTGGCAGCCTGGCGTTCTCGCGCCAGTGGACCACCACCTGACGTTTGCCCGGCGTGTCGGCGAAGACGTAGGCCCAGCGGTCGGTGCCGAGATCAAGCAGCCGCTGCGGTTTGAGTCCACGTAAAGTGCTGACAAGGGTGTTGTGTGCGAGGTAGGCGGGTTTGGGTTCGTAGTTGCGTCCGAGCAGTCCCCAGGTTTCTTCATAATCGGTGAGGACGAACCACTGGTAGGCGCGGGCGCCGCGTGCCCATGCGTGGACGATCTTTTTCACCACTTGCTCGCCCTGTAAGACCAGACCGCTCCAATCGTGCCCGCTCTGCTCGGAGGTCTCGGTATAGAATGCCGGCTTGCCGGACAACCCGGTAAAGAGCTTGACCCGGCCGTCTACGCTGGGCTGGAAGTGCTGCTCAAACGCTCCGTGCTGGTGCCAGCCGTAATAGTCAAAAAAGTCCTTCCCCTCCACGGCAACGCGCTTCTGAAGCTCAAAGTTACCGACGTCGCCGGCCATGCCGCTGCTGAGGACCTTGTTGGCCGGATCGGCCTTCTTGACCTCCTCGTGTGCGATCTTCAGCATCTCCAGATATTGATCGCTGTTGCCGGAGAAGAAGAAGCCCCAATCCGCCTCGTTCCAGATCTCGTAATAGCCGACCTTGCCCTTCATGGTCTGGGCCAGTTGGCGCATGTATTCGCGCCACGCTTCGGGCCGCGGCGGGCGCGCCCCGAGCCAGCCCTGCCATCCCGGCTTGCTGCCTTTAACCGCTGCCCAGTCCGGGCAGTAGGCAGTCAGCCAGACGACCTCCATACCGTGGTCGGTGACCAAGTCGAGTTCCTTCAGCGGTTTGCTCCAGTCATATACCCCGGGAGCACTTGAACTGTAGGTCCAGTCGTCGCTCAAGCGCACGATGTCCATGCCGACCTGTTGGAGCAGCTTGGCGTTGCGCTCCTTGTGATCGGGTCCGCCGCAGCCGAACATGAAGTGGTCGCGGAATCTCTTATCCGGGCCGGCGAAGCGCATAACCGCCAGGCGCAGTTGGCCGCTGCGCTCGCCGCTGGCGTCGGTGAGCTTCCAGTCGCAACGCAGCAGACCATGGCGTTGCGTGAGCTTGGCCGGGATCGGCACCTTCAGCTCGCCTTTGGCCGGGATGGTGATCTGGCGTTCATCCTTCACCTGCTGGCCATCGGCGGCGGTGATGGTCAGCGACCAGGAGAGCTTCACCGCGGCGTCGTGACTGTTGGTAAGCGAGAAAAAGGCGTCCTTGGATCCCGGCTCGACCGCGGCCATCGGCAGGTCGGGCTTCAGGGCGACGTCGACCAGATCGCTCTGGCTGTAGTTTTCGGTGACGTCGATGCCGTCGAGGCGGACCTCGGCCGGCTCTTTGTTGGGCCAGCGGATGAGAATTACGCGGGTGAGGCGGCACTCGCCGGTGATCGTGCCGTCGCTCGGCGCACCCCAGTGGTTGCCGACCTTGGCCGGGACCTCCCAGGTCAGGGCGTTCGCGCCGGGCTTGAGCTCGATGTTACCAGTGGTGAACTCCATGCCTGCGGCGTCGATAAAGCACACCGCTGCGCCGAGGCCGTTGCCCTTAAGCACCTCAGCCCTGATCGTAATCTTTTTCCCCCGGCGGAAGGTCGGCCGGGTATCGCCGGTCATGTTGATGTCGAATAAGAGTTCCTTGTCGCTGGCCGGCAGACTGACGATGCGTTTCCCGCGGTCAACTTCGAGCCCTCCGGGGAAGTTGAGCGCCACATGCTGGCCGAAACCAAGCAGTTCGCGGCTGCGTTCGAGAGCTTTGTCTTGCGTTGCCGCATCTGTCACATTGGTTAGCAGACAAAGGGCAAGAATCAGGCGGCAGTAGGGGATGGTCATATTGTGGTGGTGTACAGGTTGAGTTTATCGGCAGAGGAGATCCTGGCAGGAGCAATCGTGAATTAGTATTAAACAAACCATAAGTTCAACGTATCAAATAAAAAAGTAACAGTATTTCTTTTAGATGTAATGTAATTTTTCTCGCGTATTTTATGTAATCCTTTATAATCTAGTGTTACATGAAAACGTATTCCCAATTTCTGTTTCTGTCATGTTTGCTGGCCTGTTCCCCTTGCTGGGGGCAATCCCCGCTGCCATTGCCGACAGGCACAACAGTGATCACCTCGTTCCCGACCGAGGAGGGAAAAGGGGCGGAGAATCTCATCGACGGCAATCCTGAAACCATCATGATCGGGGCAGGGAATTCCGCGCCAACCCCTGAGGCCTTGTCTTCGATTTATTTTCGGTTTCCGACTCCGGTCTCAGGTCTGGGCGGTGTGAGGACGGGCAAATCCGATGCGTTTGGCAACTACTACCCCATCACCATGGAGTTCTGGGTGGATTCCGATAACGATGGGACATTTGACACCAAAGTCGGCGGGACGAGTGCTCTGGGGCCCGGCGACAAAAGCGCGGGCGATCATCTTTTCGATGGAAGGTTGGAGAAGGTTTACGGGTTGGACGTGCGGGTGGTGAATCAAAGCGCGAAAGAGCTGAAGCGGGCATTTGTCATGAATGAAATCGGGTTGATTGCGAGCACGGCCATGCCGATCATCCCCGCCACACCGGTGGCATTAGAGGCTTCGGCACTCTTTTATCAGGAACCCCTGCCTGCTGGCACTACGGCCACCACTACGCTGGCAACTGAACCGGACAAGGGGGCGGACAAGGTGGTGGATGGCGATCTGAGTACCTCGATGAATCCCCAACAAGGATCGGCAAGGGAGGGAAAGGCCGATTCGATCTTTCTGCGGTTCCCAACAGCGCAGGCGCGTTTGGCGGGGGTCAGCCTGGGTCGTGGGGATCAGTTTGGCAATTACGTGTGGCAGACGATGGAAATCTGGGCCGACACGACGGGCGATAAGAAGTATGACATGAAGGTCGCCACCATTCGCGGCGGAGGGGCGGCCGAGTTTCGCTTTGATCGTTCGGTTCCACAAGCCTACGGCCTGGAGCTGCGCGTAACCAAGACCAAGCTGTTCGGCGCTATGCGCAGCTTCATCCTCAGTGAGGTGACAGGACTGACGTTTGCGGACGATTCCGGCAGGGGCAAGGTTCGGTATGTGCTGGAGGATTTTGAGGACTTCGGGAGCTGGCGCACCTGGGCCAACAACACGGATCAGCCGCAAGGCGAACGGACGTATGGCAAAAATATCTGGCTCTGCGGCATCAACGATCCCAAGCGCGCGAAAGCCGGCCAGGGCGTGGGCGAGTTCCGCTACTGGTTCAAAAACAACAGCGAGAGCAAGCGCACGTGGGCGAAGCGGGGGCTTGTTGCGGATAAAGAAATGCTGATTGAGCGGCTGGAGTTCTGGGCCAACCCGCAGGGCTATCCTGCAACGATTTGGTTTGAACTGCTGGATGCGAAGCAGCGCAAATTCAGAACCCCGTCCGTGGCGATCACGGGTTCGGAATGGAAATTGTATGGGGTCGATCTCAACGCGGTGACGATTCCGAACCTGCCCACCCTTCAACCCCCTTTCCGACTGAACATGATTTTCATGGATTCGGAGCAAGGTGGAAAAGGGGATGTCTTGTTCGATGACATCGCGGCCATTGGCAAAGCGGGCCGCTCGATGCGCGCGCAAATTCGCAGGGTTTATGAAGGCATGACCTACGCACCCTCGGCTCCGGTGGCCCCGAAGTATCTCATCCGCAATGGAACGGAAGCACCTCTCACCGTCGCGCTCGAAGTCCAGCTTTTCAGCAGCTTTGATTCTAAATTTAAATCTCCTGTGAAGACACTCAAAGTCCCGCTGAATATTCCGGCGATGAGCAGCCAGGAGATCGCCGCGAACTTCGGCAAGATCCCGACGGGGCATTATCAGGCCAAGCTTAAGCTGGAAGGCGAGGGGTTGAGCGTCGAGGAGATTGACCAGATTCCGGTGATGATCCTCAACGGCAAACGTGTCAACACGACGCCCATGTGGTTTGGGAGCATGCATCCTGGCGATTGGATTGCCGGGCCGGAAAATGATTTTGTGACGAAAAATGTCATCATTCCCATCGGGCTGGATATCTATCGAACGGGCGCGCCGGACCCAGTCCTGGTCAAGGCCGGTCTACTGCAGGCGGCCGGATATGGAGGCATGCCCCCCGAACTGCGCATGCCAGGGGACAAACACGATCGCGGCGAGCCAAATGATTACGTAGCCTACTTCGAATGGGTGAAGAAAGAGGCCCGGGAGAAATACCTTCCTTACAAGGATTCCATCGTGTCGTTGGAGTTTTACAACGAGCCCGATCTTCCCGATTTCTGTTTTAATCCCGAGATTGACGCCTACCTTAAAATGCACCGGGTCTTCAGCAAGGCATTTCGCGAGGTCATTCCCGGGGTTGCGATCGGCACCGGCGGCAACACGGTCATACATGGCAAAGCCAAGAAGGATTTCAACGAACGCATGTATGTTGAATTGGCGAAGGAAGCGGATGTCACGGTGTGGCATTCCCACGGCACGCTGGAGAAATTCATTGAGCTCCAGCGGCAAGTGGAGTATTGGCTGGAGAAGGGAGGGGTTCCCCTCAACAAGCAAAAGCTTGGGAACTCGGAGACTGGCATTACTTCGGGCCTGAACGCCGATGAGAGACTCAATCAGGCGGATGCACTCGTAAAAAAAGCCGGGTGGGCGAAGTCCCAAGGAAACTCCCTTTTCCACATCTGGTTCACGACCACCGACACCTACGATCCTCAAGGCGGCTATCTCTTCAACGAGAACTGGGGTCTAATCACCTCCAACCAGCGCTTCAAACCTTCCGGTCAAGCCTATAACGAACTCATCCGACAACTGGCCAATACCAAACCCGGCGGTGAGGTTGAGTGGGACGCCCGGCTGCAGACCTGTCAGCTCACGAGAAGTGACGGATCCCGCGTCTGGCTCACCTGGCCGCGGCAGCGCGGAGCGAAGTTTGTGCAGCCGCTCATGGCGACGGGTCCTGTGACCGTGACCGATCTGTTCGGACACACGCGGGAACTCAGGCCCGTTGACGGCAAGATTCTCCTGGAAGTGGCCGGCTATCCGCTCTATCTGAACAGTAACGCCTCCACGAACATCGCGGCCTTCAAAGGGATGGAATATATCAAGTATCCCGCATCCATCGGTGGGGCACCAGGTACGTCCGTGAACCTACCTGTTGAATTCAAGAACATCTGGGGCAAGCCCGTCACGCTGGCGGTAAAGCTCGCCGATGGGAGTGGTTCGGTTCTTGTAGAAGACACCATCGCGATACCCACTGGGGGTGTGACTCCGCGCTCATTTGCCATCCCGCTTGCTGCGGATATCGCCTGGGGAATGCACGGATATGCCCTGCGTGTATCCGGGGCTAACGTACGGGAAGACATCCTTCCGGTCACTGTGCAGGTGGCCAAAGTGATTCCCCTGACCGCTGCGCTGGCCGTCGGCGCGGATCCGAAGACCCGGCCTCCCGCGGGACGTATCGCGCTCATGTCGAAAGACGACATCCGCGATTTGGCCTTCGACCCCAGCACTCTTTATTGGGCAGGACCGGACGATCTTTCGGTCGAGGCGTGGTTCGCAAACGATAAAAAGGGAATTCTTGCGACGTTTGTGGTGAAAGATCAGACGCACAAACCCGAACCCGCCGATTCCAAACTCTGGGCCGGCGACAGCATCCAGTTCAGCCTGGCTTCGGGAAACAAGCTTACCCAAATCGGCCTCACCACA
>JBBSCO010000078.1:0-10995 GCA_038250235.1 Methylacidiphilales bacterium
AGGCACAGATTTTAGCCTAAGGTATTTCCTTGCCGTTGGCAAGTCGCCCGGCATGAGCTGGAGAATCTGACGGAAGTCTAAGAAGCTTTGCAAGAAGTTCTGTCCCTGCGGAGGTCAGAATTGCAGAGTTTCGCGGGCAACTCTAAACCTTAAACCGAAAATCGAAGATCCGCCGCGGCGGACCCAAAACCCAAAACCCAAACCCTCCCCCAACCCCCCCATCGCGTGACAAGCACGCTCCTACAAAAAGATTCCCGTAGGAGCGACCTTGCGTCGCGATGGCCCCATCTTTTACTCCAACCATATCAGAATGGTGAACGCTCCAACCCGCCCTCTCGCCGACAGGTCAAAGCCCCGACCGCCAACTGAAAATCGAAGATCCGCCGCGACGGACCAAAAACCCTCTTCAACCAGCCTGCTCAAAGGTATTTCCCGTAAAGAGTCTCTCTTTATTTACCTCTCCATTTCGCGTTATTTCGCGATTTTCGCGGGCAACCGGTGGGAAGATTCAGGATTTGGGCGCATCAGGAAAACTCCTGAAAGTAGGACGATCATAGCGATCGTAGAACAGGATCAGGCTGACGCTGCGTGTATTTTCAGGCTCTATTTCGATATATTGTTTAAGTGGGAATCCCTTATCGTTTTTATAGCGTGCTTCCAGGCTGGTGCGGCGGGCGGTAGGATTGGCTTTGTTGACCCATTGACCCGGGGAAAGTTGAGCAAAAACAGTTTCGGCAACGCCAGCCTTGATTTCCACGACACTGGCATCGGCCAAATCGGTCATATTGATGGCGCGATAGGTAAAGCCCTCCATTGGCAGTTCGGAATCTTTGAGAAGAGATGTTTTCAGGCGACCCTGATCATCTTCGATAACGAGAGTGAGGTAGTCTTTGTCTGCCAGATCGATGACGAGGTTTTCCGTTCCGGCCTTGGGAGAAAGGTTGGGGTTGACCGGTTTTTCACCATCAAAAGTGGCGGCAGGATCCGAGACGATGAAGAAGCGGTATTTGCCGGGTTCGAGGTCAACGTAGTTTCCAACAGTTCCATAAGGAATGGCCCGGGAAAGCCAGGCGACTTCTGTTTCTGCTGCGGCTTTTTGTGATTTGGCAAAAACTCCGAGAGCTTCCTTGGTGCTACGTCCGGAAAAATTCCAGACGCGCAGGTGGGCTTTTTTTCCTTTTGAAGCGTCTTCCGGCTCGATGGTGGGTTCTCCCGGAGTTCCGGGTTCAATCTGGGCAGGAACTTTCCCCGTGCCTGGTTCAGGACGGGGCTGGGCCCATGCCTGGTGCACAGTCATCAGACCTAGAAAAAATAAATAATAAATTTTAATCCTGTTGATTGGCATAGATTTGAACCTGATAGTCTGTGGGGACCGCCAGCGGATTGTCACTGATGACTGGTGTGATGGTGAAAGAAGCTTTTTTTCTGGAGCTGGAGAGCCGGGTGATTTTTCCGGCGGGTGACTGTTGAACAGCCTGTCCCATGCAATAAACAGTAAAGGAAGAACTGCGCGTGGTGGTCAATTCCACGATCCTGCGGAATATTTCTTCGCGGCTGCGATCCATTGATGTGGAAGACGGGGCCAGGCCGGCTGTATTGGCAGATCCGGCGCCACTGAAAAAAGCCAGTTGTGAGAGTTCCCCGCGTTCCATCATCGGACCGTTTGTTCTTAAATAGGCCTCCAATTGGGTGACCAGGTTGTCCACCTCATCCGTGGTAACGGCGGGGTTGTCGAGAAGGCTGTTTCCTGCGCGGGCAAGATCTCCTTCCGGTGCGTTGGCAAACAAGAAGCTCCTAAGCAGGGCGCGGAAGGCCACGCCTTTATCGCGCATGACCCCATTGATGTTGAGTTTTCCCCGCTGCGTGGCGGGTGAAAGCGCGTTGGCAGCGGGCCCGGTCGAAAAAATATCGAGGAGTCGCCAAGAGGCGTTGAACCAGCCTACGGAAGTGGGGGTGGCAACGGAGAATCGGGCACCTGAGACAAGATCGTCCTGTTGGCCGATCTTAAGGGTTCTTCCGCCGCCGCGGGCGCTTCTGATGGTGGCGGCGGGCTCGACAGAGAATTTGCGATGCGGATCAAAGATATTTCCAAGTTCCCCAATGCTGTCCATTACACCATCTTTGATCCATGCGTAGGCATTGGAGGCATTGTTCGTCAGGGGTATCTGGTAATCAGGCCAGTTACCGGGATTGATAAACGAGTTGGAGGGAATGCCGAAACTGGAAGTTCCAGGAACCGTGATGGTGCCGGTTCCTCCTCCCGTGATGCTGGAAAAAAAGCGTGCCTGATCGCTTCCCCAAGCTGCGTTGGAGCCGGCATTCAGGGCCAAAGGTTCGCTCAGGCTGCGGGAATCCCCGGAACGGCTGATGTTATCGTTCCCACGAAGATTGGTGGCAAAAATAAAGCGGGTCTGATTGTTGGTATCAGTGCTGCGTGTCATACTGAAATCGGCGGTTAAGGCAAGGAAAGGATGGGCACCCAGCACGCCCTGGGGTGTACTCAAAATCATTTCTGACTGGTAGTCCGTTGAGGCACTTGTACGGCCGTTAAGTTGGGTTCCATATCTAGTGGGACTGCTGCCCACGGTTTCATTCGCCAAAAAAGGACCAAAGGAACGGGCGGATGAAGGAACAGTGATGCGGACAACATTGGAACTGAGGATGAACCCGGGAGGATCATTGGTTGCGGCAGTTCCGGGGCAAGTGGTGATCACGACAGCCTGGCCGGCAGGGAAGACCGTTCCTGCCAGATTCAGAGTCATATCCGGTAGGGTAATGGGCCCGGAAGCGGTGTTGTTGTTGAACGTCGGCAGGTTATAAATTTTTAATTCTGTGCCTGCCGGAGCGATAAAATCTTTGGTGCTGGAATTATAAAATTCGAAATAATGATCCAGGGTGAAACTGATGCGGCGCCGATTCGCGGGCTGTCCGGTTGCATTTGCCACAACATCATATTGGGTTTGGACGCCTCTCCAGGCATGCTCCTGCAGCGAGGGAACAGATTCCTTGCCGATGGCGACAGGCTCTTCACCGCTTCTCCAGGAAAAGTTCGGACGTGTTCCATAAAGCAGCGTGCCGGTGTAATCAATAAAGGTGGGCAGGTTGTCGCTGTCAATGTAGTCGCGGATATTGGCGGCAAGTCGGAGCAGATACGTCATTTCATGATTGTCCTTCAATGTGGCAAATGTTGTGGGCAGAGCAGGGCTTGTATAAAAACGTTTTCCGAAATTCCTCAGCAATGCCGGTTCCTCTGCTTTGTCCAGCAGGAGGCCGGTATGCGTAGCGTTGTTCAGGCCGCTGAACACATGCTTTCCGGAAATGGCAAAAACAATATCATCCAGATCAGCAGCAATGACACTGGCGGCATTGAGTGTTGTCGGCGTGACATTCGTGACCAAGTGATTGAGGTTGATCCGGCGACGACCTGCAGCGGAGAGGTCATTGGAGAGAGAGAAAGAGGTTGCGTGATACTTGACATCACCCCGGATATCGGCGGATCCGTCGGGATAGGCAAAGCGATTGATGAGCCCGGAGTCAAAGGGATAAACCGGAAGAAGATCCCGTGTCTCGATCAAGACTTTATTGAAATTCTCCTGTCCGGCAGCCAGTGCCTTTTTGGCCACCAAGGGAAGTGCCCCGAGATCAAGGTCAGAGACCGTTTTGGCGACAGGACTGCGGAGGAAAGCTCCTGCGGTTCCGTTTTTATTGCCGCTGACAGTGAAATCCAGCTTGGCTGTTTCATCTTCAATCCAAAAGGCATACCGGGCAACGATTGGGTTAAAGTCAGCCAGTTTGGGATCCGGTTGATTGGGCAGGGCTGGATTTTGGAGGATATCGATCCAGTAGGCTTTGGCGGGGGCAGCGGTGAGGACGCCGTTGACGACAGGCGAGCCGATCCAGCCGCCCACGGTGCCTGGCTTGATGTTTAAATCCACGGAGTCCGATGTTGCAAACGCTGTCGGGGCTGTTTGTGGGGTCTTGGTGGAAAACAGATAGGTAAAAGTTGGAGGAGTGTTGCCATCTGACGCCCCGTAAAAAACCGGGACGATCTGCGATACACGTTCTTCGTAGCCTATGGCGTGATAAGGATTTTGCGTGATGAGATTTTTCAGCCTGATGATGGCATTATCTCTGGCAGCATCAGCCGCAAGATCCGCCCGTGTTTTATTCAGGTAGGAGCGGGCAGTCAGGCGTTCGATCCGCATGGATTGAAGAAAAGCCACCACCATGATGGTTAATACTGTCAACACCAGCAAAGTGCTTATGATGGCGAAGCCGTTTTTGCCGGGGCGGTGGGGAAGGTTTACGGTTTTCTGTTTACTGTTTACGGTTCGCTTAAAGTTGAGGCCGGCATGTTCCGTTTTTCTTAGATAGTTGCTAAGTCCGGCCAACAGTTTCCGGGCTTTTTCAGCCGATTGATCCCATTCCCGGTGCTGTTCCGCTGAGATGTAATCCTGGTCGACCGCAATGTCTAATTGAGTCATGGTCTCGCCGGTCGCTCCTTTGGCATAGGAGATAAACTGGATAAATTCCTGCTTTCCTTCGCGCTCACAGCCCTCCGCAAAATTGGAGGTGGTGGATATTGCAGCTCTGCGCATCTGGTCGCACAAGGCATAATCCGGGGAAATTGATTTGCGACGCGTTAAGGCATAGAGATTCTTGACGAATATCCTGGCCTCCTTGTAGGCATCGAAATCACGGAATGAAGTAATCGTGCTCATGAACTCTAAACCCCAAACCCCAAACTCATTTCGGCACCGCCACGCGGAGCCGGAACTCCTGCGCGTTTTGTTTGAATAAAGGACTGTTGCTGTAGCCGGGTGGTAATTTGTGCCAGTCGTCTTGCACGCTCAGTTTTTGGGCGGTTTCCTGGTTCAGCGCAGTCAGGGAAATATCAAAAAAGGCGGGCTTGGTGTTGAACCTGTTGCCATTGGTTGCGAGCAAGGGTTGATAATTTTCATCCAAGGGCTGAACTTTGAAATTGACCACATTCCGGGCAATGACTTCGTCCCGATCCGCTGTTCCCTGAGCCGGTGGAAAAAGAACGGCGTAATCCGGGGTGCCAGATTGCACCGTGGTGAGGAATACTTTCAATCCCGCGCTCCCGTTTTCCCAGGTATCGTCGCTGCTTTTAAAATAACGCAGGAGACGGTAAGAGCGACGGTTGCCCATGGCGGCACTGTCACGATCATAAACGGGATAATACCCCACGGCACAAAGATCGCTTTTTCCACGGGCGCTGTCCTGGGCGTCGAAACTTTGGCTGGAAATGAAAAAAAGAAGATCCCCGTTGGCCGTCGGGGTGCCACCGGGGCCGGAGTAGATGATGGGGCTGAAAGCGGAAGGATCATCCGACTGAAAAAACGGGATGGAGGCATCGACCAGAAGGCCTTCCAGATCGCGCTTCAGGAAAAAAAGAGCCGCACGGGCTTCGCGAAAGGCGTCTACTTTTTTCTCACTGTTTTGCCAGGCGCGGGTGGCCTGCTCGAAGAAACCGAATAGCAGAACCATCAGGGTGGTCAGGATGGTCATGGAAACGAGTAATTCGACCAGGCTGAAGGCGGGGGCGGAGCGCCGGAACAGTTTTGGGTTAGGGGAGGGAAGAGGTTTAGGCGGGACGCCTACACCTGGAGGCAAGTCTCCACGGCGACTCTTTAAGATGTTCGCCACGGCAATTCTCCTAGCTGCGCTCTTTAAAACTGGGACAAAACTGGTTGCAATAACGGGAAACCGTAAACCGTAAACTGTAAACAGTTTCTTCATAAATCCCCTTTCATCGTGACGAAGATGACTTTTTGGCGGTTGGCCTCGGGGACAGTGGAGGGACTTTCGACGGAAAGGGTGATGGTGGAAAGGGCCGGAATCGTGGAGGGTGTGACGGGCACGGAGCTGAGTTTAAGAATGAATTCCCCCTTACCGGAAATACCATTGTTATAGTTGTCTACGGTCAGCGCACCCACGCAGGTTCCGTCCGCGTTGTAGCCTATGTAATGGGTCTGAGCGGTGGAGAAATTGACGGTCTGTCTGTTTCCGCTCTGCTGGATATCGTTTCCCACAATCAGGACGTTGGCGCTGAGAGGGGAGGCTTTGAGGTCGGCGAAGACACTTTGTGCGATTTGGGTGATTCGGGTTTCGGATTTGCTTTCGGCGGCGGTTTGCAACGCAACGGGGAAAAGGGCGAGGAGACCGACCAGGGCAAAGGTCAGGATGCCCATGGCTACGACGACCTCGATCAGGCTGAAGCCTGGCGCGAAGCGCGGGGAGAGTTTTTTGCTGGGGGGGGTAAAAGGTTTCCGGTTTTCGGTCCCGAATCCTGTCATAAGACAGGATTTCCCTTCGGCGGGATCTTTGATTTTCGGTTTTCGGTTGGGGGCACTCTTTAAAACTAGGAGGAGCCAGGTTTTAAAAACGGGAAACGGTGAACGGGAAACAGTAAACGCTGAACCCCCGACTTCCCATTTCCGGCCTGAGGCTCGCATACAAGAAGCGGAGCGTTAGCTCGAAGGGGCTGTGGTAATATCAAGCTCGGCGCGGCCGGTGAAGCGGCGGAAGGAGAGCCTCTCAAAGAAGGTGCGGTTGGGACTGATGAAGTTGTCTTTGCCCAAAGCAAAAAAACCTTCGTAGATATAGAGTTTCAAATCGGCTGTGTTTGTTGGATTCTGAATGGAGCCGCTGGGACTGAAAACGATGGCGGGCAGAGCTGTTCCGTTCCCGACGATCGGGATGGAGCCGTCGGAGGTGACGGTGTGGGGAACAAAAGAAGGATCGCCGACGACGGAATAGCGTTCGCTCTTAAAGGAAATGTTTTTGGGAAGAAGAGTCCATTTGGTCAACGCAATGTATTGACCGGTGCCGGGGTCGTCGTCTGTGCGGTCGCGGAAAAGAATAAAGGCGCGATAGGGGTAGGGGGAGTCGGAAGCGGGGAAGGCGGTTTCATTGGCAAAGCCGACATAGGCATTGACGCCGTTACTGAGGGCGGTCACCCGCGCCTGCTCGAAGCTGTTGAGCAGGATATTGACGGCACCCTTCCGTCCGGATTGGTTGGAAAGAGATGTCAGGACAGGCACCGACATGGAAGCCATGATCACGATGATCGTGATGACCGCCAGTAGTTCTATCAGAGAGAAACCTTTGGCGCGGCTTGTTGCTTTTCTCGTATTCACAATGTCAATCATGGGCTGGGTATATGTCGATTGTGTGGCAGGAGTGTTGAAAATCAACTTTATGAAGCAACTGGCGTTCCAGTCGCAAAAGCTTTCCCGGTTGATTACCAAAAAAGAAAGGCCAACAATGCAAAAAACTATAAGCTTAAAGCATGTTGCCGGATATCATTTGGCAGAAAATGAGGCGTAAGGCTTAAATGAGGTTCCAACCGCCTCCGACCACGATATTGGTTCCGGTGATGTAGTTGCTTTCCTTTTTGAGGAGGAACTCCACCGCGTTGAAGATGTCGTCGAAGCTTCCCAGGCGACCTGCCGGAATTTCGGTGGCTTCCAGAAGGCCCACGCTGTTTTCCAGGTAGCCAGGCGAGACCATATTGACGGTGATACCATGTTGGGCCTCGCTGGCGGCAAAGGAGCGGGTGAGAATGTAAACTCCGGTCTTTCCGATGTGATAACTGAGGGCCAGGTCGCGTTTACCCGGGCGATCGCAGCTGGAATCACCGATGTTGACGATACGTCCGGAATCACTCTGCCTCAGCAGCGGCAGTGCTGCTTTGGTGACAAAGAAAGCGGCTGTCACCGTCGTGTTAAGACCCTCATGCCATTCGGCTTCCGTGAGTTGGAGCAGATCTTTTTTGTGGTAAACGCCGGAATTGTTGATCAGGACGTCCAGTTGTCCGAAATCGACCTGAACCCGCTCCAAGAGACGGTGTGCGTCTTCCCAGTTGGAAAGATTCCCCCGCATGGCGACGGCTTTGCCTCCCCCTGTTTCAATATCCCGGACGAGTTGTTCAGCATTGTTCCGGCTCTTGTAGTAATGGACGGCCACCGAGTAGCCTTTGCGGCTGAGTTGCAAAGCCAAATCCGAACCGAGGCCCCGCCCCGCTCCTGTCACTAATGCTACTTTTTTCATAAAACGTTCAGAGAACCGCCATGGAACGGATCACACCCAGAATTTTGGGGATTTCATGGGTGCGGAGCAGATCGGTTTTACCGAGGAGTGCGGCCACGGCAAAAAAACTTTCCGCGCTGCGCACTTCGTCGCCAAAATACTCAAAGGCGTGGGGCAGGGCATGGCAGACTGGCCAACCCAGTTTGCGGAGGCGGAAAGTGTTGAGCAGGGTGGTCACTTGATAGCGGACGCGTTCGGCACTGTCCTGGAGGTTTTTGTAATAAAAGCCCATGCCGGGATCAATCCAAATCCGTTTCACCCCGGCGGCAGTGGCCAGATCGACCTGTCTGTTGAAATAGTCCAGCAGGGTCTGTGTATGGTCCTCTGCCAAGTGAATCGAATCCACCTCCCGCACGTTGGCTCCCTGAACATAACAAATAATCACGCCAGCCTCATGGTCCGCCACCATCCGGTAAAGTGTTTCCGCTTCCTCAGCCCCGGTCAGGTTCAGAACGGCCGCTCCGGCTTTGAGGCAGGCCTCGGTCACGGCAGGATGATAGGTTTCGACCGAAACAAGAATCCCCTCGCTGCTCAAGGCACGAACTACGGGAAGAAGAGCTCCGTTCTGCCCCGCTGCGTCGACTCGTCCGGCTTGGAGAAGTGTGGATTCAGCCCCGATATCAATGAGATCCGCCCCCTCCGCATGGAGTCGTCGTCCCCGTTGAATGGCCATGTCGGCGTTCAGACAGACGCTCTCGCGATACCAGGAATCGGGTGAAAGATTGACCACGCCCATGGTTGAGGGCCGTAAAGCGGAGTCGAACGGTTTCCCTTTTAAAGAAAAGGCCTGCACCTGCGCCTGAAGATCAGCGCTGTGTTTTTCCGTCAATTCCTGGAGCCATTGTAAATTGAGCATGAAGATCTTTCGGGGAAATCGTACGACAACCTTAACACAACTTTCTTAGAAGCTGTGAAAAAAGTCCTGATACCCCGCACTGAAGGTTAGAAAGCCGTCCGGCGGGAGGCGGGGAGGGGGCAGGATTTCTTCCACAGCTTCTCAGGAACAATTGACGATTTGAATTCTTAAGCCAATCTACGGGCAAGAAACAAGCCTATGAAAATGACCAATCGTAAGAACATGCTGAAAAACAAGGGGCTCATGGCGATACTGGGAACCCTGCTGGTGGTTCTGCTGGGAGCCTGGTTGATCGGCCCCCGTCTGCTGTATGGCAACCCCCTCTTCCAGGCCTGGGTGCAAAGCCAGATTGCCGATCAGACCAAGGGCACTTTTAAATTTGAAACAATCAAGGGCAGCATCTTTTCCGCTGACCTGAAAGATCTTTACCTCGATCTGGACGGCAGTGCTTTCAATGTGCAGAAAGTGGAGGCCCCGGAAATGATCGCCTCCTTTGCGTTGATTCCGCTTTTGAAGAATGAATTGTCCATCAAATCCCTGGTCATGAAGGGCGGAGTCATTCAGATCCGGCTGAATGGAGGGGATGCCCCCCAAATCGCCTTGCCGGTGGCAGATTCCTTCCGCCTGAAAAAAGGAACGATCCGTATGGGCAATCTCAGCGGATGGAACCTGGAATTGACCGGCTGTGATCTCAAGGCCGAACAGTCGGGCTCCGGAGCCTCTCCGGTCATTGAAGGAACCATCTATGCCGCGCAGGCCAAAATCGGGAAGCTGCTGCTTGAAGAATTGGAAGGAAGCTTTCGTATCGAGAACGGTGTCCTGCACGTGGAGAAAGTCAGGGCCCGCCTGCCCGGTAAATCAGCTCTCGAACTGTCCGGATCCTATGAACTGTCTGGAAAGCGCAGCTTAAAGACGAATCTTTCCGTCAATAGTCCGGACGTGCGAAGCCTGTTGGTGGCGCTGGATTTTTCCGATAAATTTTCCGGCGAAGCGGAGCTGAGCCTCCAGGCGGAGGGTGTGTTCACCCCGGACCGGCGTTTACTGAATGGTGCGGGCAAAGCCGCCTTGAAGAAAATCAAACCATCGGTCAGCCTGCCAAGGTTTCCCGCCTTCAACGATGCCCCGATTTTTGTGCGGGCCCGTAATCTGGGTGATCTGAAAGGTCCGGCTGCCTTCCAGCTCAATAAAGAAAAAATTGTCATCAACGAGCTGAACCTTAAAAACAGCGATGTGCAGATCACCGGATCCGCCGTGGTGGGATATGACCGGTCGCTTTCTTCCAATCTGACCTTCACGGGCAACAAGACCGTTGACGCGGAAATTCCCTCCATTGCGCGGGATTCCTTCAAACATGATGCCGATGGCAACGTGATCATTCCGTTTGAACTGAGAGGAAGCACACGTGATCCCCAGGTGGATGTCGGTGATGTGTTGGGCAGGGTTCTTTCCAATCCCATCAAAGCCCTCAACCCACTGAATTTGTTTCATTAGGGCTATTGCAACGCTAGACCGCTTATATGGATGGTTTTGTCGGAGCGTGCTGGTCACGCACAAGCTGCAGCGTAAGCTACGGCGACGGCGGAGGCGGAGGCGGACGCGTCGAGTCGGCGGAAAAAATGCGGGTTGGGGGTGTCTTTTTTGAGTGGGTCATACAGCAATCTGGGGGGTAGGGTAGGCCTCCTGAGGCGGCTCCTTGAGATGACCAAACAGGCAGGCGGGAAGCCCGCGCTCCTTCAAGCCAAAATTACCCCGCCTGGACACCTGGTCAGTTTGATTTGATCAATAACTTTAACCTACTCGCGCCTGATCCAGCAGATCCTGACAAACTACTTTCGCGTCCAAATGTTTTTCCGCGAAGGCCCGTGCTGCGCGGCTATGTCCGACATAGTCGGCATTGATGGTTGCGATCCCCGACACGCACTCTTCCAGGGTGTTGAAGGGGATCAAGCCTTCACCGTGCGGGAGATGTTCGCTCCAGCCTGTGTCCTGCACAATCGATGGGCGACCCAGGGCCAGGTAGCAGG
>JBBSCO010000079.1:0-10541 GCA_038250235.1 Methylacidiphilales bacterium
CTTCCTCATCCCTCTTCTTATCCGTGTTCATCACCGCACTCCGGACGGATTCGTCCTTTGGCGAACGTGTAATCCTTGGTTTAAGCTGCACGGTTCCGGCAAAAAGAAACGGGATGGACACCCGTAAACGGGGAAGATAATATCCAGCTCATTTTATGAAGGAAAAATCAGATATCGGTTTGATCGGTCTGGCTGTCATGGGCCAGAATTTGGCACTCAACATCGCGGATCACGGGTTTCAGATCTCGGTCTTTAACCGCACGACCAGCAAAACCGACGCCTTTGTGGCGGAAAACCCCAGCACTCCGGGCGGTCTGGTCGGCAAAGCCACTTTACAGGAGTTTGTTCAATCCCTTTCGACCCCGCGCAAGATGATCATCCTGGTTCAGGCCGGCAAGGCCACGGATTCGGTGATCGACGGGCTCGTTCCCCTGCTGGAAAAAGACGATATCATCATCGACGGCGGCAACGCTCTCTGGACGGACACAATCCGCCGCGAAAAAGATCTTAGCGCCAAAGGATTGCGCTTCATTGGTTCCGGTGTTTCCGGCGGTGAAGAAGGAGCCCGTTTCGGCCCTTCCCTCATGCCCGGCGGTGACGAATCCTCCTGGAAAGAGCTCGAACCCATTTGGAAAGCCATCGCGGCCAAGGTCGATGCCACCACCGGCAAGCCTCTGGAAGGAGCGGTTCCCGGCAAGCCCATCCAAGGCGGGGTTCCCTGCACGGCCTACATCGGACCCAATGGTGCCGGTCACTACGTTAAGATGGTCCACAACGGGATTGAATATGGCGACATGCAGTTGATCTGCGAAGCCTATAACATTCTGCGTTACGGGATTGGCCTGTCCGTGGATGAAATCCAGAAAACCTTTGAAGAATGGAATGCGGGCGAACTGGATTCCTTTCTGATGGAAATCAGTTACAAGATCCTGGCTTTCAAAGACGACACCACCGGCAAGCCGATGGTCGATGTCATCATGGATCGCGCCGGTCAAAAGGGCACCGGCAAATGGACGATCACCTCGGCCCTCGATATGGGTATTCCGGCTTCGACCATGTCGGAAGCGGTTTTTGCCCGTTGTATTTCTGCCATCAAGGAAGAACGCGTCGAAGCCTCCAAGTCCCTCAAAGGACCCGAAGGTTACAAGTTCACTGGCGACAAGAAACAGCTTATCGAAGCTGTTCGCGACTCGCTTTACGCTTCCAAAATTTGTTCCTATGCCCAGGGTTACGCGCTGATGCGTTCGGCTTCGGACGAGCAGAAGTGGAATTTGAAGTTCGGCGAAATCGCCATGATCTGGCGCGGCGGTTGCATCATCCGTGCCCGCTTCCTCCAGCGCATCAAGGACGCGTTCGAAAAGAACCCGGCCCTGGCTAACCTGTTGCTAGATCCCTACTTCAAGGACATCGTGCTCAAGACCCAGTCCAACTGGCGTCTGATCGTTTCTCAGGCGGCCCTGGCCGGGATCCCGATCCCGTCGTTCTCGGCGTCGTTGGCCTACTTCGACAGCTATCGTTGCGAAAGGCTTCCGGCCAACCTGCTGCAGGCGCAACGCGATTATTTCGGTTCCCATACCTACGAACGCGTGGACCAGCCCAGGGGTAAGTTCTTCCATCTGGATTGGGTGGGGAACAAGAAGCAGACAGAGGCGTAGCCAACACCGGAATGGAGGGCCCGCGAAACACGCGAAAAGACGCGAAAAGACGAGGGGATGCATTAAAAATAAAGGGAAATCGGCGTCACTTTACTGTGAACCTCTACCAAGGGATTTCTTAGAATGATTCTCTCTTTATTTCGCGCTTTTTCGCGTGTTTAGCGGGAAGGAGGTAGCTTGGGCAGTTCTCCTGGCGCGACTCTAGTAAATGCCCAAGCTACGTAGAGGTTGTAATAAAATGGTGTCATGCTCAAGGGACTTGACATAAGTATTTAAGAAAATACTATAAGAGTATGGTTAAATATACCGACACCACGGTTAAGCTGGACGCTTCTGTTGTTAAAGAAGTTTCTTCCGTGCTGGAACCAGACCAGACCCTTACGGCTTACGTGCGTGAGGTGGTTTATCGGGACGTCAAACGGAAGAAGCTGAAACTGGCTTCCCGTGCGTATCGGGAGTTTCTGAAGCAGAATCCTGTTGAGAAAGAGGAGCTGGAAGTCTGGGAGAAGGCGGATCTGGTTTCGAGCCCATCGGAGATTTCCTCAGCGTCAAAACGTAAGCAATGACACGGGGTTCCATTGTCTGGGTCAATCTTGGAGACGCGTCACCGCCGGAATTCGGCAAGGCGCGACCGGGTTTGGTTCTGTCGAATACGGAAGCCAACCTGTCCCTTTCCAGTGTGGTCATTCTGCCCATTTCTGCCCGCCCGGGCGTGATCTGGCCTTTGCGTCTGGCCATGCCTCGTATCAGCGGGATGAAGCCCGGGTTTTTGGTTCTACCGGGTATCCGCCAGGTCAGCAAAGCACGCTTGCATGACGAGATGGGTGTGGTGGAAGATGAATTTCTAACCGAAGTCGAACAGGCCTTGAATGCCTATCTTGGAGAATAACCTTATGTCACTCAAACTACGCGATCCCCAAACATGCCATTACGATGAAATCTCCCTGGGCGAAATCATGCTTCGCCTCGATCCGGGGGAGGGGCGCATTCGAACGGCCCGCCAGTTCAAAGCCTGGGAAGGCGGCGGCGAATACAACGTGGCCCGGGGGCTGCGCAAATGTTTCGGATTACGGACTGCAGTGGTGACGGCCTTTGTGGACAATGAAGTTGGGCACCTGATTGAAGACTTCATCATGCAGGGCGGGGTGGATACGCGGTTTATCAAATGGGCCAAGGATGACGGGATCGGGCGCACGGTGCGCAATGGGCTGAACTTCACCGAGCGCGGTTACGGTTTGCGCGGAGCGATCGGGGTTTCGGACCGTGGTAACTCGGCCGCCTCCCAGATCAAACCCGGGGATATCAACTGGGATGAAATCTTCGGGAAGCTCGGAGTCCGCTGGTTTCATACCGGCGGGATCTATGCGGCTCTTTCCGACTCCACACCGGAAGTTGTCATTGAAGCCGTCAAAGCGGCCAAGAAATACGGCACCATTGTTTCCTACGATTTGAACTATCGTCCTTCGCTCTGGAAATCGATCGGTGGACAAAAGCGGGCCCAGGAAGTGAACCGGGAAATCGCGAAGTTTGTGGATGTCATGATCGGGAATGAAGAAGATTTTACTGCCTGCCTGGGTCTGGAAGTGGAAGGCATGGATGAGCACATTTCCACCATCGAGATCGACAAATTCAAGAAGATGATTGAAAAGGCAGTGAAGCAGTTCCCGAATTTTCAGGTGACGGCAACAACGCTGCGCACGGTGAAGAGCGCCTCGATCAATTCCTGGGGAGCGATCTGCTGGCATGACGGAAAATTCTACGAATCCATTTACCGTCCGGATATTGAGATTCTGGATCGGGTAGGGGGAGGGGACAGCTTTGCCTCTGGATTGGCCTATGGCTTTCTGACGACGGGCGATGCGGAAAAGGCGGTGAATTACGGGGCGGCCCATGGAGCGCTGGCCATGACAACGCCGGGAGATACATCCATGGCGACGCTGGCTGAGGTGGAGAAGTTGATGTCTGGAGGTAGTGCCCGCGTCGTTCGTTGAGATATCACCCCGAGCCGGGGCTTGATGAGAAACTTTAGTGAAAAAAGAATCGCAGTTTAAATTCATGTTATATCATTTTTATCTGAGTAAACGCCCCGGCAAAGGGAAGGGTTGGGCGAGATGCCCAACCCAACAGGCGGGTCTCCTGAGGCGACTTTTCAAGACGCCTGCGCTCCTTCGAACCAAAATCCATTTACCAGGATGCTCAGGCATCTTGACGTGGTATTATCCGTAAAATCCGTGGTTAAAAATCTTTTCATTGTTATGGGTGTGTCGGGCTGCGGAAAAAGCTCTATTGCGAGAGCACTGGCCCAAGCGCATGGCGGTCTCTATCTTGACGCGGATGATTTTCATCCGGCTTCCAACAAGGCGAAGATGGCGCAGGGAATTCCGCTGACCGACGCGGATCGTTGGCCTTGGCTGGATATTCTGAGAGGGGAACTGGCCAAGGGAGCGGCTTCCGGAAAACCGTTCTTTCTGGCCTGTTCCGCCCTCAAGCAGAAATACCGCGACTACCTTTCCGAAGGTCAGGAGGGATTGCGTTTTGTGTATTTGAAGGGATCTTTTGAGCTGATCAGGGATCGGATGGCGGCGCGGAAAGATCATTTCATGCCGGTCAAACTTCTGGAAAGCCAGTTTGCCGCCCTGGAAGAACCGCTGGATGCCATTGTGTTGGATATTGCCAGACCCGTGGATGAGTTGGTTTCCGTTTTCTCTGAAAAATTCAAAAAACCTTGAATAGGAAACTTCCCGATGTTGAATTCCATCATGTGTCTTCGCCCGAAATCTGGCTTGATGGCACGGGGTTCTTGCTTCCACGTTTTCCATAGAGTGTCCGGGACGTCTACAACGTGAGTGTTCGGCAGACCAGCCAGAACCCGGCCTGTTGTGAAATCCCAAATTGAATCAAGAGGCAAACTTGTTATATTGAGAACCATGATGACCTTGGATTAGTCGGCCGAAGAAGTCAGTCAATTGCCTCCAGCGAAGCAGGTTGAACTGCTGGATCGCCTGACTCTCAGATTGCATCACGCCATGGACCCGGTTGTAGACAAGGCGTGGGAACGAGAATCCCAGCGCCGGCTTGCTGAATTGGAAAGCGGTCAGGTGCAGGGAATAAGGGGAGAGGAAGTGTCCAGGCGAGTCAGGCAGATCACCGGGCGATGAAGCTCCCTTTTTTTCATCCGGAGGCGGAGAAAGAATACGCAGATGCGGCGATTTATTATACTGAGATTGATCCGGAGTTAGGCGGTCGTTTTTACGATGAGATGGAACGGCTGATCAGGGATATCAGAAATAATCCTGAACAGTTTTTCTGTGTAGAGTTTACCTTTTTGCAGGCACTTTTCCAACGTGTTCCCATATGCAGTGATATACGTTGATCTGCCAGAGCGGATACGAGTCATTGCGGTCATGCACGTAAGTCGTCATACTGATTATTGGAAAATGTGCTTGGACTGAGTGTTGTAACTGAATAGTAGTTCAGAACAGTTACGGCCTTATTGGACCCAGTCCTGTCTATTTGTCTGCTTTCATTTTGGAAGGCAGGACTTTTTGCCTGTGTCCTGAGCGCGGTGTTGGAGTTGTGCGGTGCTTTTGTCGGGGACACGTTGCGGCGTTGGACCCCGAGGGCGGCGATGCTTTCCACCCTGGCTGGAATTGCCATTACCTTTATTTCGATGGGTTTTGTTTTCCAGATGTTTGCTTCGCCCGCTATTGCGCTGATTCCCATGTTGTTGATTTTGATTTTCTATGCGTCCGGAACCAAGCTGCCCATGGGCATTCCGGCGGGGAAGGTGGCGGTTCTGGTGGGGGTGGGCCTGGCATGGGGTCTGGGTGCCCTTGGTGTCGGAAGTTTTATACCGGATGCAACGCCGGTCAGATTAGGTTTTTACCCTCCCCAGCTTGCTGTGGGGGATTTGTGGAGTTTTCTGATTGAGGGTTCAGGCTGGAAATATCTTTCCATCATTGTGCCGATGGGACTCTTCAATGTGATTGGTTCCTTGCAGTGCCTGGAGAGCGCGGCGGCGGCCGGGGACGACTACAAGACCCGTCCCTCTTTGTTGGCCAATGGTCTGGGTTCGCTGGTGGCGGCCTGTTTTGGGAGTGCCTTTTTGCCACCACGATTTATACCGGGCATCCGGGCTGGAAAGCCACGGGGACACGCAGCGTATAATCCACGATCAACGGTGTGGTTATCCTGCTGCTCTGTCGTTGCGGGGGGCTGACGCTGGTAATGAAGGTGATTCCGATTGAGGCGACTTTTGGAATCCTGTTGTGGATAGGGCTGATTATCATGGCGCAATGCTTTTAGAGAACGCCCAAGAACCATGCCCTTGCTGTGGCTATCGGATTGGTGCCTTTGTAGGCGGCCTGGGCGTTGCTTTTGATTGAAACCATCTTGCGGGTGGCGGGAAGCAATCTGTTGGAATCGTTACCGAAATCCGGAACGCAGCTTTATCCGGAGGGGGTTATTTCATTGAGCCAAGGATTCCTGATTACATCGATGTTGTTATCCGCGATTCTGGTTTTTGTCATTGAACGGAAATTGCTACATGCCGCAGCCTGGCTGATGGTGGCGGCGCTGTTGTCTTCCGTTGGATTGATTCATGCCTATACCCTGACGCCGGGGGGCGTGCAGAACAGTTTTGGTTTTTGGCAGGCACCGGCCTTCACCCTGAGTTATGCTTCGGTGGCTTTTATGCTGTTGGGTTGGCA
Source organism: Methylacidiphilales bacterium (assembly GCA_038250235.1). Lineage (GTDB taxonomy): Bacteria > Verrucomicrobiota > Verrucomicrobiia > Methylacidiphilales > JAAUTS01 > JAAUTS01. The sequence continues at coordinate 6,365 of JBBSCO010000079.1, forward strand.
TTTCTGCAAACAAAAAGGCACGGACTGATCCGTGCCTTTTTTTAAGGAAACACAAGAAGCCCGACCCAGGCGGCGGGTTTCCTAGAGCGGCTTTTCAAGACGCCTCCGCTCCTTTTAAGAACCAAGATCACCCTGCCCGTAGGCCTGGTCAGCTTGATTTGGACTTATTTGGCGGCAGCGTATTTTTTACCAACCACGTCCCAGTTGACGACGTTCCAGACGGCTTTCAGATAGTCCGGGCGTTTGTTCTGGTATTTGAGGTAATAAGCATGTTCCCAGACGTCGATTCCGAGGATGGGCTTGTGGCCGTCGGTCAAAGGGCTGTCCTGATTTGGGGTGGAGGTCACCGCGAGTTTGCCGCCGCCATCGACGATGAGCCAGGACCAGCCTGAACCGAAACGTGTAGTGCCGGCTTTTTCCATGGCTTCTTTAAGGGCATCGTAGCTGCCGAAGCTGGCTTTGATGTCATCGGCCAGTTTGCCGGTAGGGGCGGTGGCTCCGCCAGGGGCGAGGGTTTCCCAGAAAAGGGTGTGGTTGGCATGACCGCCGCCGTTGTTGCGGACTGCGGGACGGATGGCTTCGGGGACTTTGTTCAGGTTGCTGATGAGTTCGTCGATGGATTGGGAAGCCAGCTCGGGAGCGGCTTCGAGGGCTTTGTTCAGATTGTTGACGTAGGCCGCATGATGTTTGTCATGGTGGATTTCCATCGTGAGGGTATCGATGTGGGGTTCGAGGGCGTTTTTCGCGTAACCGAGTTCAGGTAGTGTATATGCCATAAGTTTTAATTGGTTGTTGGTAGGAAGGTTTAATCTAGTCCATGTGCCGCGCAAGGCAAGACTGTGTTTGCTCAGGTAAACACCCCATTGTTGAGTCTTCCCAAGTTCGAAAGCTTACATGTGGGCTTTTCGTTCTCGACGTGGGGGAGTGCTCTGTCATTTTTATTTTCCTATGTTTCTCAAAGAAAACGATCACGTCCTGTTTTATGGCGACAGTATAACGGACTGTGGAAGAAACCGGGAAAGCACAGGCGATGACCGTCTGGGCGGAGGTTATGTCAATCTGTGCCACAGCCTGTTACAGGCACGCTTTCCGGATCTCAAGCTCACGGTTTCGAATAAAGGGGTCAGCGGCAACCGGATTTATGATCTGGAAAAAAGGCTTTCGGAAGATGTTCTGGTCTTGAAGCCTACGGTGATTTCTTTTTTGATCGGAATCAATGACACCTGGAGGCGTTACGACGGTCATCAGGTCTCGGCTATTCCCGAATTTGCTGATAGTTTTCGCCGGATTCTGTTCACGTTAAAAAAAGAATTGAGAACACGTTTTGTCGTCTGTGAGCCTTTTCTTTTGCCTGTGCCGGAGGATCGTGTGAAATGGCGGGAGGATTTGGATCCCCGCATCCAGGCAATCAGGGCGTTGGCGGTGGAGTTTGGTGCCTTGTATCTTCCTCTGGATGGTTTGTTTGCCCAGGCGGCGACGCGTCGCCCGATGGATTTTTGGCTGCCGGACGGCGTTCATCCTAGTGCAGCGGGTCATGGGTTGATTGCCGATGCGTGGGTGAATCTGGTGACCCGATGATTTTCTGAGATGAGCCGACTCGTTTACGAAACCCACATGCACACCCCCTTGTGCAAACACGCTGAGGGAGAGCCGGAGGAGTATGCCCGGGTGGCATGGGACAAGGGGTTGAAGGGGATTGTGGTAACTTGTCACTCCCCCTTGCCTGATGGAATATCCTCCTCGGTGCGCATGGATGAGGAACAGCTGCCTCTTTATCTGGATATGATCCAGCGGGCGAGGGAGGCCTGGGCAGGCAGGGTGGATGTCCGGGCCGGGATGGAAAGCGATTATTTTCCAGGGACGGAGGGCTACATTGAAAAATTGCACAAGCGCATGGATTTTCATCATGTGCTGGGTTCAGTGCACCCGCACATTAAAGAATACCGGCTTCGTTATTATCAGGGTGATTGGCAGGCCTTTCATCGTCAGTACTTTCAGAGCCTGGCGGATGCGGCGGAAACGGGGCTTTTCGATACCATGGCCCACCCGGATATAGTGAAAAATATTGGCCACGAAGAATGGAACGTGGATGTCTTGTGGACGGATATCCTGCGGGCTCTGGACCGAATAGCCAAAGCCGGGGTGGCCATGGAGCTGAATACGTCAGGGATTAACAAAACACTACCTGAAATGAATCCAGGGTCAAGGATGTTGGCCGCCATGTGTGAGCGGGGGATTCCTGTGGTGGTTGGTGCGGATGCCCACATTCCCCAACGGGTGGGGGACGATTTTTCGAAGGCCTATGACCTGCTTGAGCAGGCCGGATTTACAACGATCAGTTATTTTCTGGAGCGTAAGCGGCATGAACTGGCCATAACCGAAGCACGTGCAAGCCTGATGCAGGGGGTATCGGATGCAGGATGAGGTATTGAAGGCCAGATTTCAGACAATTGTCGTCTTTTTGTAACAGAACTTTTTTAGAAATGGAGAATGGATCAAAATAATAAGTTCAAAATCTTGTTTCTTTGCACAGGGAATTCCGCACGCAGCATCATGGCGGAGTATATCATGAAGGTTCTGGCCAAGGGCCGCTTTGAGTCATTCAGTGCCGGATCCCATCCTGCCGGATCGGTTAATCCATGGACATTGGATTTCCTCAAAAACATCAAGATCGATGCAGAGGGTGCCCGCAGCAAGGCCTGGGATGAATTCAAAGAACAGCACTTCGATTTTGTGATTACGGTTTGTGACAATGCCCGCGAAGCCTGTCCGGTGTGGCCGGGCCAGCCAATCGTTGCCCACTGGGGTTCCCAAGACCCGGGCCATGCGGCAGGAGACGACGAGCAGAAGAGGGTTGTTTTCCGGAGAGTTGGAATGGAAATCTATCGCCGCATCGAACTTTTCCTCAGCTTACCGCTGGAGAAGATGGATCGGATTCGACTTCAGGAGGTTGCTCAAGGCATAGTTTCGCAAAAAGAGCCGGTCTGATCGGGACAGGGTCAGTCTTGTTTTCGTTTTTTCTGCAACGATTCTGCGTGTTCTCAGCATGGCTCTGCTGAATACTTGGGCATTCATGAAAGTGATGCGCTATAGGACGTCGGAAGGTGAAATCCATTGGGGTTCCTGGATTGCGGAAGGGAAAGCGCTCCGCATTGAAGGAGATTTGTTTTCCGATTATCAGGTGTCAGAGAAGCGGGACAGTGTTTTCAAGCTTTTGGCGCCTTTGGTTCCGTCATCCATTCTTTGTGTCGGACTGAATTACCGTCTTCATGCGGAAGAAACCAAAGCGAAGATTCCGGACTTTCCCGTCCTTTTCATGAAATCGCCCACCGCCTTGCAACATCCGGGGGGCGCCATTGAGATACCCACGCATTTGGCAAGTGATCAGGTGGATTTCGAATGTGAACTGGCCGTGGTGATCGGAAAACGGTGTAAAAATGTCAGCCGTGATCGGGCCCTTGATTATGTTTTTGGATATACCTGCGCCAACGATGTTAGCGCGCGGGATTGGCAGAAAATCAGGGGAGGCAGCCAATGGTGCCGGGCCAAGACGTTCGACACTTTTTGTCCCTTGGGCCCCTGGCTGGTCACTGCGGATGAAATCCCCGATCCCAATGTTCTCAGATTGACCACCACGTTAAATGGGCAAGTGGTTCAGGACTCCAACACCAGCGACATGATTTTCGACGTTCCACGACTGATTGAATTTTTGAGTGGTAGTACGACTCTCCTTCCAGGGACGGTTATTCTTACCGGAACCCCCCAGGGGGTGGGGATGGCGAGAACGCCCCCGCTCTGGCTCAAACCCGGGGATGAGTTGGTCGTGGAGATCGAAAAGATTGGCCTATTGCAGAATCCGGTGGTTATGGAATCGAGCCGTAATCAGCTTGTCATCTGATGAGAGTGATGGCATTTTATGGGCATGCCAGTGAATAAAAATATCCCCGCACCTGTAGTAGCGTCGGAAAAATCCAAAGTTGCCAAGATAGGTCCTGTTTCTGTTTCGCTGCTGGTGCATCTGGCTTTTATGATGGTTATTGGCGGTGTTGTCATCATTGAGCAGGTGATTCCCAAGACCAGTTTCAAGCCTGCCGTGTTGGGGGAAAGTTTCGATCAGGGTATCATAGATGAAGTGGCGGAACCGGATGAGTCCCTGCCGGATCCCGGGGCTGCGGCC
>JBBSCO010000080.1:0-10439 GCA_038250235.1 Methylacidiphilales bacterium
CTGGAAAAAGTAGTGGGCCCACGAACCAGGTTGGTTTCCCTGGCCAGCGCGAGTTTTTTGAGTGGTTACCGCCTTGATCTGGACGGAATTGGAAGGTTTCTGCATGAACGGGGCATTTTGTTTTGTGTGGACGGAATCCAAACCTTGGGAGCTTTTCCCTTGTCTGTAGAACATATCGATTTTCTAAGCGCGGACTCCCATAAATGGCTCTTGGGCCCTTTAGGAGCTGGAATCTTTTACGTTAAAGAATCAAATTTTGAGCTTTTGAGGCCCAGTTTACTTGGGTCTTGGAACGTGGACTCGCCTAATTATATTGCCCAGGATCGGATTGAATTTTATCCCGGGGCGAGACGTTATGAGCCGGGATCGTTGAATGTTCCGGGAATCCTGTCCATGAGGGCGTCGATGGAATTGATTGCGGATCTGGGAGTGCCTGCAATAGCGGAGCGGATACTGAAGCTGAGGGCCTATCTTGTCCCGGAAATGGAAGCTCTGGGATATTCGACCTATTTACCAGAACCGGGAAATGATGCGGAAAAGTCCGGGATTATCAGTTTCCGGCTGGGGACGGAGGATCGTGTGGAGGGATTGGTGAGGAGACTGGCGGAGGCCAGGTTCTCCGTTTCGGTTCGTCACAATCGTGCCGGGGAGAAATTGCTCAGAGTGGCCCCCCATTTTTATAATACGGAGCTGGAACTGGACCGGCTTCTGGACCAGATTCGCGGATCCTGAGCTGGTTTCTCTACGGGGTGATTAGGGTGAATTGTTTATAAGTCCATAATTCTGTACACTTTAGGCTTGTTTTAAACAGAGAAAAAGAGAATCTCAACTCAACAGTTGGATAGGCCTTCAGAATCCGGTGGGAAAATGAAGTGTTTTTTCAGGAAGAATTTGTATGAACGTTGATAAAAAAGTACTGCGGCTCAGTGTGGCAGCGGGCGTGATGCTCGCTGTTTTCTGTGCGTCCCGGCTTCAGGCCCAGGAAGTCAAAGCGGCGCAAGCCAGCGACGCGTCGGCTGTGGATGCGGTTTCCGGTGGGGATGAGAGCGGGGGGCGCCTTCCGATCCGTGCGCGGCTGGCGGTTTCCGGTATCTATGACGACAATATTTTCATTTCGCCCACCAACGAGCAGTCCGATTACATTTGGAATATCACGCCCGGCGTTTCCTATGAAACTTCCGATCCCACGCTGAATCTCGAGCATTTTTTCACGGCCTCCTATGATCCGACCATTGTGTTGTTCACAGACAACAGCGACCAGGATGCCTTGGAGCATAACGCCTATGCCATGTATCGCTACGCTTCAGAGAAACTGACACTTTCTTTGGATCAGCGCTTTCAACGTCTGAGTGGCTCGACCACCGACGCTGGAAACCGGATCGACCGCGATATTTACAACTCGGGATTTCTGGCCAATTACCAGGTCACCGGTAAAAGTCAGCTTGAGCTGGAAGTCGGATATGACGTGGCGGACTACGACGACAACGCCAAGTTTGATACCAACGACATTCATTTTGGGTTGTTCTGGCTTTATCAGGTTGCCCCGAAGCTTGTTCTGGGATTTGGACCTGAGTTCGGCTGGTTGGATGTTCAAAACAACCCCAACCAGACCTACCAGCGTTTGACGGGACGTCTGCGTTATGATGTGAGTGAGAAGATTTCCCTGACTGCACGGGCCGGCGTTGAATTCAGGCAGTATCAGGACACTGGTAACGGTGAGGATGATACACTGACCCCGGTCATGTCGCTGCAGGCGCTGTACAATCCTTTTGATGGAACGGAGCTTTCCCTCAACGTTTACCGCCGGGTGCAGGCTTCTTCGGTATTGGCCGGGCAGAACTACATCAGCACGGGTTTTTCGGTCACTGCACGGCAGAGAATATTCCAAAAGTATTTCCTGGGACTGGCCGGTGGTTTTGAGAATTCCGAGTATGAGTCGACCAATAATTTGGTTATCTCCAACCGTGACGATGATTACTTCTTCATCCGTCCCTCTTTTGATTGGGATGTGACCGATTGGTGGACCTTGACGGCGTTCTATGAGTTCCGCGAAAATGATTCCAATCTTCTCAATAATCAATTCACCAACAATCGTGCCGGTGTGCAGACCACTTTCCGCTATTAATTCTGACCGCTAAAACCTATGAACAAACGACTATCTCTTATTCTCAGTGCGGCCTTCCTGGCTGTGGGTCTGCCCCATGCGGCCAAGGCCATCATCATTGATGCCCAGGTTTCCTCGGTGACCGGTAAAGCCTATGTGCTGCAACCGGGATCCACGGCCAGGTTGGAACTTCGGCCCGGCATGACCCTCGCCCCCGGCAGCACCGTCAGCACGGAAACCGGATCGGTCGGTTTGCAGCTTATGCCCGGCGCGGTGACGATCTTGCAACCTTCCACGGAGTTGGCCATCAACAGGCTGGATTACGAAAAGAAGTCCGACAATACCGTGCGACGCAGTGTTCTTCTGGATCTGAAAAAAGGTTCGGTCCTCAGCAATCTTCAGAAGACGGGAGCATCCGACTTCAAAATCAAGACCCCTTACGGCGTGGCTGCTGCGCGTGGCACGACCTGGGTAGTGGACACGACCAAAACGAAGGTCTATAATGGGGTGGTTGAGGTGACATTCATAAACGGCCGCGTGGTCCGCATCGAGGCGGGAACCTTCGTCGAGGCGACCAATGGTGGGCCAGGCGTAACAGGTCCCATTACCCAGGAAGATTTTAATCAGATTGTCGACGCGCTTAAAAACGCAGGTTTTAATGTGAAGGTGGAACCTTTGTCTGGTGGGGGCTCAAAAATTTCAGTTGTGCCTCCCACTGGTGGACAGACTTCTAACGGAACCTTCAATCCTTCGAACTTGATCGGGACAACCACGTCAGATACTAACCCAAACAGCAGTTCTAACCCCACGCCCACGCCCAATCAAAATTAACCGTAACCCTTGGATTGAGTCCGGGTTAACAGCCTCTTTTCCGGAAAGCCGTTCCAAGCAAGGAACGGCTTTTCAATGTCACGGTTCCCCGCTAGCTTATGGATATGTTTCGCAGATTCTTGCTGATAGGAAATGTTCTGATACTGGCGCTCCAGATCTCTCTTTCCGCCCAAACAGCGCCGCCGGTCACTTCCGCGGCTACGGTCGGAACCACTCTTCCCATGGGCGTTCAGGTTTATGAAGGTTACCGGCTCCAAAACAACGACAACATCATCATCACGGTTTTCCAGGAAGAGGACCTGCTGACCCAGAGCAGGATTTCCAAAAATGGCACGATCAATTTTCCTCTTTTGGGCACGGTGACTCTCGAAGGATTGACGCTCCCTCAGGCGGCGGAAAAAATCCGGGCGGCCTTGGACAAGGATTACATCGTTGGACCCAAAGTGACCCTGACCATCATGGAATACGCCAAGCGGCGTGTGACGGTGTTGGGGCAGGTGAACAAACCCGGATCAATTGAAATGCCGGACGAAGGCGACATGGATCTGCTTTCGGCCATTGCCATGGCCGAGGGATATACCAAAATAGCCGATCCCGGGAAGATCACCATCAGGCGGTTGGTGGATGGCAAGGATACCATCCTGCGGGTCAACGCCAAACGTCTGGCCTCCGACAAGGAGACCAGGCCCTTTATTCTACAGCCCAACGACACCATCAGTGTTGCGGAAAGTATCTTCTGATATGGCTTCTCCGCAATGGCCCGCTGAAGAGGCCGAACCCCAGTATCTGAGTTTTTTTGAGCTGTATCAGAATCTGTTGCGGGTGATTCTTGAGCACTTGTTTTTGATTTTTGTCCTGCTGGTGCTTTTTGTCGGGTCGGCATTCTATTATATCACAACCACCGAGCCGCTCTTTGAATCCGCCGTGGTGCTGGAAGTGCAGCGGCAGGAGGAGAGTCAAGTTGCGGTGGCATCGGCCCAGTTGGAAGATCTGAGCAGTCTGGACATGGTCAAAACCATCGAGCAAAGTCTGCAGCGTATCGGTTTGTTCATGGGTGTTCTTGAGCGTCCGGATGTCAAAGCGAATCCCCGTGCCTTACAGGGCTTTGCCCGGCCAGATGAGTTGGCCACGGAACGCCAGCTGGCGGAGAGTCTGGCCGATGCCACCACCGTGGAGTTACGGCGCGGAACCAGGCTTATTTATGTGACGGTGGAGCATCAGGTTCCGGAGATGGCGCAGTTGCTCGCCAATGCCATTGTCAACGAATTCATCGTGCAGCGGAGCGGGATCAAAAGCGGCACCACAGCGGAGGCTTCAACTTTTTTAACGGATCAATCCGCCCAACTAAAACAGGAATTGCAGCAGGCGGAAAACGCGGTTCAGCTCTATGCTTCGGCCATGGCTGTGCGTGATCGGCTGAATACGCATCTGGCGGCCATGGCAGTCCTGGAGCAGCGTTATCGTGCAAAGCATCCCCGCATGATCCAGGCCCAGAGCCTTTTGGTTGCCCTGCGCGCTGATCTGGATGGGGAACTGGCCAAAATCCGCCTGGGTAATACCGAAGAAAAGGCCTATTGGGAAGGGCAACAGGCCGGTTGGAAACTGGTGGAGGGCGATGCGGATACGCTTTCCTATAAACTTCGCTCGCTGGAAGCCCGGTTTAATGTACTTTCGCGTGAATTGGAAACGGTGAGACAGCTTTATGATTCTTTGATCCGTCAGATGCGGGAAAGCATGGTCAGCCAGAAATCGGATCCGACCGAACTCCAGATCCTTGAATCGGCACTGCTTCCGCAGAAGCCGAGCAAGCCGAAAAAACTGCTGATCATGCTGGCAAGCCTGGTGGTCGGACTTTCTTCCGGTGTGGCGCTGTCGGTGGTTCTGGACGCCTTGAATCAGACGCTGCGCACGGTGGATGCCACGGAAAGTTTTACCCGCCTGTCCGTCTTGGCGGTTATTCCCAAGAGAAGGGGACTTTCCAAGCGGAAACTCAGCCTTCTTCTGGACCCTGACAGTGATCTGGCTGAAGGTATGCGGACTCTACGCACTGCACTGGAGCTGAAGTCCCGCAAGCAGGGCTGGAAACTTTATCTGTTCACATCCTCGGTTCCCGGTGAAGGGAAGAGCTTTATCTCGGCCAATATGGCAGTGGCTTCCGCCCAGCAGAACCTGAAAACATTACTGATTGATGCGGATTTACGGCGACCCGTCATGCAGGAATTCCTGCCCCAGGTCAAAAACAAGCCGGGCTTGCATGATGTGCTGGCTGGCGATGTGGAGGTTGAGGCCGCCATCCAGGCGGCGGAAGGCACGCCCAACCTTTACCTGCTATCGGCAGGAAGTCGCTGCCCGAACCCGGCAGAGTTGTTGAGTGAAACCAAAATTCAGATTCTGTTGGAAAAACTCAAGGGCCAGTTCGACCGGATCATCATTGACTCCGCACCGGTCAATGCGGTCAGTGATACCCTGCTGATTGCGCCAGCTGCGGATGCGGTTTGTCTGGTGATCAAGGCCTCCGCCACGCCTAAACGAGCGGTCAGGCGTTCCCTCCAGTTGCTGGAACAGGCAGATGGCAAAATGGTCGGGGTGGTGATGAACCAAGTGCCCAGACGTGGGGGAATTGGAAGCGATCCCTATCACTATCACTATTCCTCGTCCAGTGGGTATGGGAAAGTTTACGGAAGTTGATTTAAAAAAAGGCGGACATGGATGGGAGGCAGGTTCATTCCTTTCGTAGCATCAAAAAAACGATAACTCCCACCAAATCAAATTGATTGAGGGATCCGGATGTAGCTTGGGCATCCTGCCCAAGTCGTTTAAACCATGGGCAAGATGCCCAAGCCACAAGGGCCAGCCACTTGGTCAACTTGATTTGCTCAAGATTTGTCCTTGGCGGAACTTTGCGGGCTTCCTGTTATAGAGGCCTTTTCGCCCGAACCGTTCCTGCTCCAACAGATGGCGAGAAGAGTCACAGTCCAGGCTTGAATGGATAAAATCTGTAGGGGGAAATCGACAGCGGCGTGCAGTAAAACAGTCATCAGCGCGATGCAACAGCCGTAACAAAGCAGCCGGTCCTCGGCTCCTGCGGATTCAGTCTTCAGGACGGTTTTGGCAAAAACTCTACCCATGGCACCGAGAATCAGCAGGAGAAAAAGGGCCAGGCCGATCCAGCCCCATTCCACCAGGGTCTGCAAGTAATCGCTATGGGCATATTGCCAAACTCCTGGAACGAGGGAGCCGAGGGCTCCGGATTTAAAGGGGAACAAAGTGGCAAAAGTGCCGGGACCATGGCCAAACCAGGGTTGCTCCCGGATGATATTGCCGCAAATTTCAAAAACAACGGAACGTCCCTGGTCAAAGGCAAATTCTGATTCAGCCCAACGATTCCAACGCAGCTGGGTGGGGAGGAGGAGTCCGGCGGCCGCGGCCAGAGCAAGAGAGCCCAAAGCCAGGGCAAGAAGCAGACGAAGCCAGGCTCCCAGTTGAAGGAGGCGATGGCGGAAGGGGGAAACCAAAACAAGGCCTGCTGCAAGGATCATCGTCAGAGTTCCGATCCCGGCCGCCGCCCGTGAGGTGTTGACCCAGAGGCCTATGGCGAAAAGGGCGGCGAGCCAACAGGCGGTTTTTTTCCAGAGCTGTGCGGACGGATCCGTCGGGTGGGAGAGAAGAACCACCCAGGCCAAAGGCCAGCAGAGGTTAAGAAAGGCCCCGGCATTTCCATGATAGACGTAGGAAGCAAAAAAGGATTCTCCTGTATTCCAGGAAAGCCAATAAATCGAGGGGGCCTGAAACAATTCCTGCAAGAGGCCGAAAACGACCAGAAGACCGCCGGACAAAAAGAGGCATTTTAAACACCTTTTACGCCAGAAGCTGCGGCGGCAGGCATCGGTCAGAATCAAGAGGATTATCAGAAGTCCCTGGATTCGCCATATGGACAGCTCGCTGGAAAACAAGCTGTGACTTCCCATCCATCCCGGAAATTTCTGGCTAAGAGGAACAAATTGGAAAAAAGCCGGGTCATAGATAAAGCGCGCGTTGAAGATGGAAAACCAACCCAGAGAGCAGATGGCCAGGCAGATGAGCGGAAGTAGCGGGGGGAGGGCAGGAAGCCGTAAGCGCAGAATCCAGGCTATCAAGGCGCAGGCACCGCAAAGATGGGACCAGAAGAGGAACAAGCGGAGAGTGACGGGTTGAACCCCGCCAATCAGCCAGGGCAGAATCACAATAATGGCGAGAGCCAGCCAGCGGGCGAGATTCAGGAGAAAATGGGCGGTAGATTCCGCCTTTGCCAAGAGTCCGGACATGTTTAATCTATGCTGACATGAAGGTAGTGAAAGCACAAGAATCCAGGTTGCATCCGAGGGAATTGTCCTTGTGCCTGTTGTTGATGGTGGATTTTCTTATGGTGCTGGGGGCACAATGTGTGGGATTTTTGCTCCGCTTCCGTGTGCCATGGCCCGAGAGCATTCTGCAGACAAAAGAACACAATCTGGAAGACTATCTTGGGCATTTCATTTTCGGTTCACTGCTTTTTTTCCTCCTCGCTACCTGGCAGGGTGTGTATCGGAACCTACAGTTTCTCCACACCAGATCCGCCATCTTTCTTCTTTTGCGGACGGTCGCATTATGGGCCGTTTTTTATCTGCTGTTGACCTTGTTCACCCGGTTTGAGCCGGCCATATCGCGTCTTTATGTTTTTGGTTCTGCCTTGGTCATGATGGCACTTCTTCTTTCCGGAAGAAAACTGGGGCAGAGGCTGTTTCGCGGCAGCAATTGGCTGGAAGGGTTGCAACAGCGGGTGGTTTTTTTGGGATGGGGGCCCCAGGCGGAGAAGTTGACCAGCAGTATTGCGGAAGACCGTTATCATCCCTACAGGGTGTTGGGTTGTCTGACCTTAGCCGGGCAGACCGTTCAGGTTCCGCCTCACCTGCAGATATTGGGTTCGATCGATGATCTTGGTTCGTTAAAAAAACAGCATGAGTTTGATCTGGCAGTCCTGGCCGATACCAGTTCCACGCCTGGCGAGATTAGCCGCTGGTGTGAGCTGTGCAGCCGGGAGATGATTGCGTTCAAAGTTATTCCTGATTATTTTGAAATCCTGTTGTCCGGATTGAAATTGGAGAGCATCAGCGGGGTGCCGGTATTGGGGCTTGAGCCGTTATCGATGGAGTTCTTGCATCACCGTGTGGTCAAGCGTTTGGTGGATCTGCCAGGTGCGATCGTTGGTTTGTTGTTGGGAACGCCTGCGATGGTCATTGCCGCATTCCAGATTTGCCGGGAGTCGCCAGGGCCTATTTTTTACAGTCAAATCCGCTCCGGCAGGAAAGGAAAGGCCTTCCGCATGTGGAAACTCAGGACGATGCGGTTGGATGCGGAACAAGGTGCTGCGGGGTGGACAACGCCCGATGATCCGCGTGTTCTAAAATGTGGTCGCTGGATGCGGTGTTGGAACATTGATGAGATTCCACAATTCTGGAACGTCTTGATTGGAGACATGAGCCTGGTTGGGCCAAGGCCGGAACGGCCCGAGCATATTGAAAACCTGAAACATTCGGTCCGTTACTACAATGTTCGGCATGAAATCAAGCCAGGGATGACTGGATGGGCTCAGGTGAGTGGATTGCGGGGGGATACGAGTATATCCGATCGGGTTCAGTATGATTTGTATTATGCGGAAAACTGGTCGCTGTGGTTGGATCTTTATATCATGCTGGTGACGCTGTTCCGGCGGAAGAATGCGTATTGAGGGAAGGGTTATTTACAAAGAGATCATGGAGGAAAGAGAGCTGATTTCTTTATTCTTTGCCCTTCCTTTGTTTGCTCACTTAAGTGGATTTTTCTAGCGCAGACCCTGAAAGCGGGAAAACTCAGCATCCGCACTGTGTAACTCTGCTTGATGCTCAATGGTTAACGCTGCCAGCCACGCGTCCGTGGTAAGGTTTCCGGCGGTGCCCAAATCTTCCCATTGACGAAGATATAGGACGGAGAACCTGTTGCCCGGCTCCAAGATACGAACCGGAGTCTGAGCTATCCATTTCCGCACATGCGAAGTTGCCTCACGGGTGGGCATAGGTTTCTCCAGCACACGTGGATGAGTCATAAGACGGATGAACCCCGCGATGACAATCCACGCTACGCCGACCAAAACGTCCCCGTTCATGCAGTCTTCCCACCGAAGTTTTGCGGCCTCGTGTTCCCGCGACTGATCATTATGGGCGGAAACCAAGAGATTGATGTCGGGTACAATCACTAGGCCAACCCCTTTTTACGGAAGGCTTTCGCTTCGAGTTCATCAACCAATTGATTGAGCTTACCTGAATCGATTCCAGGCTGGAACGGGGAGGAATGTGTTACGACGCGGAATTTTTCGCGCTGAACCTGTTTTTCCAAGCCAAGCCCTTGACGTAAGGTGCTATTGACCACGTCTTTAAATGATTACCCCTGAAGATCTACTTTTTGCTTCAGGAGATCAGCAATATCATCTTCCAAAGTAAGAGTAGCTCTCACAAGAGACATCAAGTATCAAGTGAACGGTGGGGCTTTTGGGACTGCTTTAATTTTTCAGTTAAAAAAAGAATATCTTGTTGATCGACCGCTCTGTTCGCTGCTTGTTTTGATTTAAGGAGATCTTCTGGACTTAAACAACTTATGGGAACGCCATGTTCGCTGGAAATTTGACAGGCCCGATTCTCAGCTTCCTCAAACGAGGAGAGTCCGGGAACTAAGAGATGAAATTGCAGAATGCCAGAAGAGATTTGTTCGGTTTGTAAAAAATACTGGCCATGTGGCCCAAGGGGGAGAAGTGGTAGCTCAAGTTCATCATCAAGCAAGTGGTTGATCAGCTCTAAATTAGCTAGATCACGGGCAGGGATGAAGAGATCCCAGTCCATGGAAAACCGTGGCATTCCATAGAGACGCATCGCTTGGCCTCCGATCAGGAGATAACGGGCCTTGGCGTTGTTTAGTCGTTGGAAGATGGCGTCCACTGGGTGGCTCCTCGTGCGGCCAATTGAATCAAACGGTTTTTAAACAAGGCGAGTTCCTCATAGGAATTAAAACGTTGGGGAGGAAAAGTTGGCAAGGCTGGGACGGGAGGAAGCGAGGTGATGGCCGAGCGGCTGGCCCAGAGTTTGATCTTTGCAGAGTAATCATCGTTGTGTCTGGAGCTATCTGGCATATTTGACAGAATGGCATATCTGCGATTGGGAAACAAGGCTAACCCTGGGATCTATTTGCAAAGTCAGGAAGATACAAAAGATAAAAACTTTTCCCGAAAAAGAGGCTTGGAAAAACGTAGCGCAGAGGAGCGGCAGGCCTCAGCATCTTTCGGCAGCTTTCCTGCCATGAACTCCGATATTGCCGAAACAAAAGCCTCCGCGCTTTGTTCCTGACAAAATAATCCGCTCTGACCTTCCACCACACTTTCCAAAGCTCCGCCTTTACCCAAAGCAATGATAGGACAGCCGCAGGCCTGGGCTTCCACCGGCACCATGCCGAAATCTTC
>JBBSCO010000081.1:0-9722 GCA_038250235.1 Methylacidiphilales bacterium
CTTGGCCACCACAACCCTGGAGGCCCAGGAAAAGCCGCTCACCGTTTCGTTGGAACGTCTGGTGGATCTGCGGAGTCTGGACAAAGCGGACTCCCGTCTGGCAATTACCTTAAAAATCAAAGGCGACCAGGTTTCCAGTGCCTTGGAGTATGGAGATGTCAGGATCAATGAGCCGGAACCGCGCACCGGCACGATCAGCGGAGCGGATGAAGAAGGCTTTGCTCCACTCAAACGGAGCGGGTTCGGAGACAAGCTTGGCGAAGCCCTGCTGGCCTTTGAACTACCCTCGCCACCAAGGAACCAGATGTCCTTTACCATTCTGGCTGGGACTCTGAAACTCCGGAGCTATCGCCAGCAGTTGATTCCGATTGAAAAAATCCAGACAAAGTTGAATCAGACCATCCAGGATCCTTTGCTTAAAGCCCACGGCATCGAGCTTCGTGTGGTAGACCCCCGCCAGGCCTTCCCGGGAGTGACGGAAGAGACGGAGCTGGCCCGGCTGAAAAGTTCGGTTGTTGCGTTAGAGATCAGCGGGAACACGCGGAAGATCCGTGATTTTGTATTGGAGACTCCCGAAGGGAAGGAAGTGCTTTCCCGGGCTGGATCCTTTGGGGCCGGCAGAACCCTGATCCTGTCCCGGCGCAGCGAGGAGCCCCTGCCCGAGAATGTCATCGCCAAAGTCCTCATCCCCGTTTCCCCGGAAGTCGTGCCCGTTTCTTTCCGACTGGAAAAGGTGGAATTGCCGTAAGGAAGGCTTGGCCGGTTCTTATCCAAGAGGGAGCCTAAGAACGTGTCTTTCACCTTATCTGGTTTATGTTTTTATGCAGGCGGACAACCATAAATATGCCCGGTCAACTCTTCCGACGGGTCAAGAGGCTTACCGCTCAGCGTAAGATGACCTTCTACGATCTGGTGATCGATGTTTTGGAGCGCAGCTTGGAGAAACCCGCTGAGGGTTTCAGGCTTCGTGATGCTTTTGTGGGGATCAGATCCAGGCCTGGAGAGAATCACCAAGCCTTCGAGTGCTCTATGATTCGGATTCTAGTCAGGAATTACTTGAAGAACTTTCTTTAAAAGGAAAAGTCAGGGGGGCTTTGATTCATGATGCCCGTATCCCGGCCTGCTGCATTACCCATGGAATCCGTGAGCTCTGGACGGTGGATAGGGATTTCAGCCGTTGCCCCAGGCTCAAGACACGTAATCCACTGCCTTAACAAGGTTTAGATAGACTTCTGGCCCTAAAAGCTGACGTTGACCACCCGCGTAACAGGCTAAAGAGTCCGGGTCTGCAGGCCCTGCACCCGGCTAAAAACGTCCGGTTGCAGCGTAATGAGTGTTAGTCCATGTGCCACGCAGGTGGCGGCGATCCAGGATTCGTGCAACCCGATCCTCAACCCGTTGTTTTCGATCCCTTTGAGAATTTCCGCGTGCATGCGCATGGTGCTCCGGTCAATCGGGAGGACGGGGAAAAGGTCCAGCACGGCTTCAACCCATGCGAGACGACGGGTTCGCCCATGCTCTTCCAAAGCCCAGTCCACGGTTCTGAGCAGTTCGTCAGCACTGATGATGGAGAGGAAAAATTCGTCATCCCCGGAAGGCGGAGGAAGCCGCTCCTTCAGACAATGGAGAAGAACGCTTGAATCAATCAGGACGGACATGGGCTAAGGGCGGCTGGTCATCAGGGGGCAGGGCCGGATCGAGGCTTGCGGCGATCCTGGTTCCGGATTGCACTGAGATCACGTTGCATGGATTCCAATTCGTCCCGGGAAAGGGGGGGCAGACTTTGAAAAAGCCCCTGTAGTTCGGAGAGCCTCTTCCCCGAAACGACTGGACGCAGCTCAGCCACCGGCTTTTTACCCCGAATGAGGAAAAAACTTTCTCGCCGATAGGCGACCCGGTTCACGAAATCGGAGAAATTTCGAGCAGCCTCCGTGATGGAAATAGCCTGCGTTGTCATAAATAAACAGATAACATGATATTTTTATTTACAGGCTATCTGATTATCAGATATATATGACCTTGTCAAAGGACAGTTTATTTTATGTTGGGATTTTCAAACGGAGAACCAGGAACGCCGCGCAAACGGAAGCGGGCGAATCTTGAGTTCAATTTTATAACCGGAGGTGGTGCCGCCACCTCGCGGGCCCATAAAAACAAGGTGCGGTTAAATCCTGCATCAGCCCCCTTGGAAAGCACTTCGGACGCCAGTCCCGCGGCAAACGAAAGACCGGAAAATCCCGGGCCATCACTTTCACCCACAACCACCACCAGAGAGGAAAGACCCGCAATGTCAACCAACACGCCCAACCCCGGCAGCAATCCCGCCCCGATCCGCACCGGGAGCATCGAGAGGCAGATCAAGGAACAGAAAACCGTCAGCAACGTTCTTAACGGCATGGCCCTGGCCCTGATCTGCGGCATTTTGCTTGTAACCGCATTAGCGGGGACAGGTGGTTATGTTCTCTGGAAACAACTACAGGATCAAAGTGCCAGCCTGGCCGTTCTCGAACAAAACACCAAGGATCGCATGTTCGACCTGAAAGCGGAAATGGTGGCCAATGATGCGGATCTGGCCAAGGTTCAGGAACAATCCAATCTCCGTCTGGTCGAGTTGACCACCCAGTTTGAAAGTTATCGGAGTGAAAGCGCACAGATTCTGGCCGAGTTGAAAGCAAGCAACCGCAGCATGGAGCGCAGCCTCAGTCTCTACCAGAAAAAGACCCAGGATCAGGACGTGCAACTGGCCCAGCTTCGCCGCAACCGTTGAGTCAGACTGACTATGTTCCGGCCCAAAAACCGCTCAACTTATCCACCACATCACCACATCACCTGATCAACCAATCACTGGCTTTACCCTGCTAAGTCATGACACCCATTGAATTTAAAAGACTGTTTTCCGAATGGCGGGTCAAGCTGCAGAGAGTGCAGCAGATCCTTCAGCCTCAAGTGTGGTCAAAGGAGGAGTGGGCGGACTTTGCCAGGTTGCTGGCGGGGATGATCCGGAAATACGGGGCCAACTGGCAGAATCAGGACAAGGAATTCTGGGATATCCGCTGGGATTTACAGGAGGGAGGGCAGCTGGCTTGCCAGTTGGAGGCGGTTCAAGGGGAAAAGCTTTCCATGGTCGTGGCCCAATACGGGGGCTTTGCCGACGGCACGGAGAACTATATCTGGTTTTATTGCGACTTTAATCAGAACGGACAATTTGTCGGCGAGCCCTTCTGGGTGGAGGGCAACTGGAAAGACGCGCTGGCCATGATTCTCATGCCCCACAAGATGTCCACCGGTTTTTATCTCTCCAACGGTAGCAGCAACCAGTTGACGCAGCACTTGCTTGCCCAATCAGGCAGCACCTGACAAAAAAAGCCGTTCTCAAGCGCCGGCTTTCTGGTGTACTCAACGGCCATGCCCCTGCTTTTCATCATCACCTTTGCGCTGGGTTTCTTGAGCATGGGCTTTCAATTGGTGGGCACCCGCCTGCTGGCTCCCTATTATGGCTCTTCCATCTTGATCTGGGCCGTGGTGATTTCCACCTTTCTGACCGCCTTCAGCCTCGGTTCGGTTGTGGGAGGTTTTCTCTCAGGATGTTCCCCCCTTGTTAAAAAACGCGGATGCTTTGTTGTGATTGGCACCGTGGCTCTGGGGTTGGCCCAGACTGGCTTTTTAGGGAGATGGTGGCTTGGCCTCCTGGAAAACTCCGTTCCCGCATTACTTCCAGGCCTTGTTCTGGCCTGTCTGATTCTTTTTTTATTGCCGGTGGCGGCCTTGGCGGCATTACCTCCTTTAACGATTCAAGAGGTGAGCCGCCGTGGCCTGGAGCCCGGGCTGGCTTCCGGGCTTGTTTATGGCATCAGCACACTGGGGAACATCTCAGGAGTGATGGTGACCGCATTTTTTCTAATCCCCGGGTTCCCCCTGAGCACGCTGCTGTCTGCCTGGATGCTTTTGTCCACAGTTCTTTCAGGAATACTCGTCACCCGTTTAAAAGTATGAAAACCGGCTTCCAAATGTCTGCCGGTTTTGCTTTCATGCTTTCAGTTTATGGAGGAATGATTCTACCGGAATGTCAGGCAAAATCGAACTTTCCGCCCCTGGGAAAAGAGCCTCTCGCCTTTGAATCTGTTTACCAGCCCCTGACCATCGTGATGGAAGGCGGGGTCGTGGTAATGAAAAGCGAAAGAAAGGGAAGGCTTTGGAAATATTCCGGAGTGTATCTTAAAGATCCGAAGGAGATTGCCGTCCCCTACCAGCGTCACTTTTTTCTTCTGCCCGTCTTCAAAGACAATCCTTCCCGGATTCTGCTGATCGGACTGGGAGGGGGTGGAATCAATGCGCTGATCAATGCTTCTTATCCAGAGGCAGTGATGGAATCGGCAGAAATTGATCCGTTGGTTCTGGACTTGGCCCGACATTACATGGGGTTCAATCCGGGTCCGAACAACCAGGTGCATCTTCAGGACGGCAGAATGGTTGTCAAACGCAGCAAGGAGCGTTACGACTGGGTGATCCTGGATGCCTTCCGCGGGGGCGACATCCCGGCCCATCTGAAAACCAGGGAATTTTATCAGGAAATCCGCGACAAGCTGACAGCGGATGGTTTGGTGGCAACCAATCTGATTGAAGGCAACGAACTCTTTGATGCGGATGTGGCCACCCTCCGGGCCTCCTTTGCGCAGGTGGTCTTTTTCAAGGTCGCGGAATCAAGGAATGTAGTGGCTATTGCCGCTCCCTTTGCCAAGCCTGTCCTCGGTGAGAGGCTCTCCGGGCTTAGAGCAGATTCCGTCAATCCCAGCGTCATGAGTTATGTTCGTGTTCTGGAACTGGCCCAGCGTCTCATCATCCCGCCCGTAACAAAAGCCCTAGTTCTGACCGATGATTTTGCCCCGGTTGAGTTTTTGAATATCAAAAAAACCGATTGATTGCGTGGTAAAACAGGAACTCCCTTCCTTGGGAAAGGATGGCTTATAAGATTTTCTTCCTTACATGTTTCCAGATAAAAACTTGCGAAAAAGACTAAGCGTGGCAGATTGTTGTTTCGTAATCGGGCTCTGGAGCAGTCCGGCTTAGTAAGCACAAGCAGATCAAACGATAATCATGATGAAATTCTTGGATAAATTCTACATCCCTTGGAAAAGGGTCGAATGGGTCACCTGTTTCTTTTTGGGAGGCACCCTTCTCCTGACTCTGACAGCTGTTCCCTGGTATATTCTCACTTACGGACTGGACTGGTTCCAGGTAGGCCTGTTCTTTTTCTGGTTCTTTCTGACCGGAATGAGCATCACCTTCGGCTATCACCGCCTTTTCTCGCACCGATCCTTTGAAGCCAAAGCCCCCCTCCGTCTGACCTCCCTGCTCTTCGGGGCGGCAGCTTTTGAAAATTCGGCCCTGGACTGGTGCTCGGACCATCGCCGACACCACAAGCATGTGGATCATGAGGATGATCCCTATGACATTTCCAAGGGTTTTTTCTATGCCCACCTTGGCTGGATGCTGTTCAAACTAAAACCTCTTCCCCCAATGGAAAATGTGGCTGATCTGCGCAAGGATCCCTTGGTCATGTGGCAGCACCGTTATTGGCACCTGATCGGATTCAGCACCGGCTTTGTTTTGCCCACAATCATTGGTTATATTTACGGTGGGCCGATTGCGGCACTGGGAGCCCTTCTGATTTCCGGGGTGGCACGCACGGTGGCCGTGCAGCATTGCACCTTCTGCATTAATTCCGCCTGCCACACTCTCGGAACCCAACCCTACTCCGCCCGTTGTAGTGCCCGTGACAGCTGGGTCATGGCTATCTTCACCTTTGGCGAGGGGTATCATAATTTCCACCACGAGTTTCAACACGATTACCGCAACGGCGTGAAGCCCTGGCAGTTTGATCCGACCAAATGGTCCATTTGGCTGCTCAGCAAAGTAGGCCTGACCAGCAATCTACGTCAGGTAGGCGATGAAAAAATCCGCAAAGCACAGGAAGCTGAACTCGATCGGCAGCGTCTGGCCAGGGAAGGCAAAGAAATTCCCGCGTTGGCCGAACAGGAACTACATCCTGTTCCCGTTGAAGAACCGGCATCCTGAATCTGCCGGGCACAAAAAAAGGCCGTTCCATTCCGGAACGGCCTTTTTTGTTGAAACTCTGAAAATCAGGAATCCAGTGCCGAGGGTAAGGAGTTTTCGAAAGACTCTTCCAGATCCGACACAGACCAGGCGAGAACATCTTCTCCAACCTGCAGGCCCAGACGACCGTCTCCACTGACTGATCCGATCTGAATGGCTTCTACGCCTTGGGCCCGGAAATGAGCCAGCGCAGCATCGATATCGGATGCTTTAACGCTCAAAAGGGCTCGACCCTGGGTTTCGTTGAAAAGCAGGACATCGTTGCGGAGTGTGTCGTTGGCGATGCTAATTTTTGCACCGAGCCCCTTTTCTCCGGTTGAGAAGCAGGATTCCGCCAGGGCAACAGCAAGGCCGCCGTCGCTCAGGTCGTGAGCGCTCCGGACTTTGCCCTGATGAATAAGGGAACGAACGGCGTTCTGGAACTGGATTTCCCTGGTCAGATCAAGACGCGGAGGGAGTCCTTTCTTCAGGCCGTGGAGTTCATAAAGATAGCTGGAGCCTCCCATTTCACTGCCCAATCCCCCAACCAGAAGAATAGCGTCACCTGCACTGCGGAAAGAGGAGGGGGTGATATGTGCCTCTTCATCAATCACGCCCACGACCGCGACCACAGGAGTCGGATCTATCGAACCGGCCGGGGATTGATTGTAAAGACTGACGTTTCCGCCCGTGACGGGGATATCAAAAGCCCGGCAGGCTTCGGAGAGGCCTTCAACGGACTCACGGAGAGACCAGAAGACTTCTGTGTTGTGAGGGTTTCCGAAATTCAGGTTGTCAGTCAAACCGATCGGGGTGGCCCCGGTCATGGTCAGGTTGCGGCAACATTCTGCTGCGGCGACCTTGGAGCCTTCGCGGGGGTCCAGCCAGCAATAGCGCCCGTTACAATCGGAAGCCATGGAGAGGAATTTGACTTTGCCTTCACCTGTCGGAATGCGGATCACAGCGGCATCCGAGCCGGGACAGATTACGGTGTTTTTTTGCACCATGTGATCGTATTGGCGATAGATCCAACGTTTGGAGGCGATACTGGCTGCGCCGAGCAGGCGGGGTAAAAGCGGTTGCAGGTCGCTGGGAAGGGGGATTTCATTTTCGAAATCCAGAGTCTGGCGTTTGGCCAGGTCGGCTGGTTCTTTGGCTTCGCGTTTGTAGAGAGGAGCGTCGGCTGCCAGCGGATGAGCCGGAATGTCGGCCACGACTTGGCCGTGATGTTTGATCACGCAGCGTCCGGTGTCCGTCACGAATCCAATTTCTGCGGCCTCAAGATCCCATTTTTCAAAAATCTTTTTTACAGTGGCCTCGTGGCCCTTGCGCACAATAATCAACATGCGTTCCTGGGATTCGGAGAGCATGATTTCGTAAGGCGTCATCCCTGTCTCGCGCTGGGGAACGTCGTCGAGCTCGACTTCAATGCCGGAATCGCCACGGCTGGCTGTTTCGCAGGTGGAGCAGGTCAAACCCGCTGCCCCCATGTCCTGCACGCCGACCACGGCTTCAGGGTGTTCGTAAAGTTCCAGGCAGGCCTCGAGCAGGAGTTTTTCCATGAAGGGATCGCCCACCTGGACAGCCGGGCGGTCTTCCTTGGATTCTTCTGTCAAATCCCTGGAGGCAAAAGCGGCCCCGGCCAGTCCGTCGCGCCCTGTTTTGGCACCGACATAGAAAACGGGGTTGCCCAAGCCCGTGGCCGCCCCTTTGCGGATCTGATCATGGCGGAGAAGGCCCAGTGAGAATGCATTGACGAGGGGATTACCGTTGTAGGAAGGGTCAAAATAAACGTCGCCACCCACGGTGGGGGTGCCGAAGCAGTTGCCATAATGGGCGATGCCCCCGACAACACCGGAGAGAAGACGCCGGTTGGTTTTAGCCTGTTCGGAATCACCATGGATGGGGCCGAAGCGAAGGGAGTTGAGATTGGCCACGGGCCGCGCGCCCATGGTGAAAATGTCCCGAAGAATGCCGCCGATGCCCGTAGCGGCTCCCTGGAAGGGCTCGATTGCGCTGGGATGATTGTGGGATTCGATTTTAAAAGCGACAGCCATGTTGTCACCGATATCAATGACACCTGCGTTTTCGTCGCCTGCTTTGACCAGAACCTTGGGCCCGGTGGTGGGAAATTTTTTCAGTTCAAGGCGCGAATTTTTATACGAGCAGTGTTCGCTCCACATCACGGAGAAGATACCCAACTCGGTGAAGTTGGGATCACGGCCCAGGATCTTCTGAATGAGTGCGTATTCATCAGGAGTGATACCGTGCTTTTCGATGAGTTCTGGAGTAATGGCTGGATCGGACATAAGGAAGTATTTAACAACTAAAAAGCACTAATTTTGACTGGAAATTCAAAAAATCATTCTTGTTTATCAAATGAAAATGAGTGGGTTAACAGGCTTTGGAATAGAGGAAGACCGTCGGTGGAACCGAGCAGCGCTTCGCAGGCGCGCTCAGGATGAGGCATCATGCCGAGCACATTCCCTTCTTTGTTGCGGATGCCGGCGATGTTTTCCAGGGTTCCATTCGGGTTGGCTGCGTCGGAAGGTTCACCCTGGGCATCGACGTAGCGGAAGACGATCTGATTATTGGCTTTGAGATCGGCCAACACATCGGGCTGGGCAACGTAACAGCCCTCACCGTGGGCGATCGGGATGTTAAGGACTTGTCCCTTCTGGTAGCGGGAAGTAAAAACGGTCTCATTGGTTTCCACGCGCAAGCGCACGTGCTCGCAGATGAAATGGAGTTTACGGTTGCGAACCAAAGCACCTGGAAGCAGCCCGGCTTCGCAGAGGATCTGAAAACCGTTGCAGATGCCGATGATTTTTTGGCCGCGGGCTGCCGCTTCTTTCACCGATTTCATAATCGGTGAAAACCGGGCGATCGCTCCGCAGCGGAGATAATCCCCGTAGGAAAAACCACCAGGGATGATGATGGTTTCGTCGGAATCGATCCGGGTATCTTTGTGCCAGGCAAAACGGACGGGTTGTTTCAGAATTTCACCTGCGGCTCGGTGGCAGTCGGAGTCGCAGTTGGAGCCGGGAAATTGAAGGACGACAAATTTCATGAGATTTAACGGGAAGATCGTGAAGGTTTCGGTCAGTGTTTTTCTTTGTGTGACTTGGCGGACTTCCTGTAGTAAAAAATTTATTTCAATTCGATGGTGAAATCTTCGATTACGGGGTTGGAAAGAAGATCTTTGGCGACTTCCTCAAGCCTGATCTTCGTTTTTGCCAGGTCGCTGCCCGAAATTTCCAATTCGATGATGCGACCGATGCGGACGGATTCGACGCACTCCATGCCCAAGCCGTGGATGGCTTTGCGGACGGCTTCGCCCTGGGGATCGAGAACGCTTTTCTTAGGGGTGACGATGACGGTTGCTTTCATAGAGATTAAAAATTAAACCACAGAGAATACCGAGGGCACAGAGTTTTTTTAAAAACGCAGAAAAAAGAGGTCAAATCCCATTTTAAAGGCAGGCACCAGGGGGCTTGCAGTTCTGGAAAGATTTTCGGTAATTTTTGAGGTTACGGGTGGCCGGTTTCAGGCCGTAAAGAGCGTCCAGAAAGACATCGGTATTCAAGCGATAGTTCATTGGCGATCGGTAACGCGATAGGAAACACGAA
>JBBSCO010000082.1:0-9529 GCA_038250235.1 Methylacidiphilales bacterium
ACTAGGGGGAACCGCGATTCGGAGATCGCGGCTACAATTGACATCAGGATAAACGGACAAGGCCTCCATGGCGATTCTCCGTTCCGTTCTCCTCGAGATTAAAAACAAAAAAGGGCGATCCGGTATGGATCGCCCTTTTGGGTTTCGATTTAGGAATCGAAGTTTATTTTTTGTCAGAGAGTGCTGCTTGGGCCGCTGCCAGTCTTGCAACTGGAACGCGGTAGGGGGAGCAACTGACGTAGGTCAGGCCGAGCTTGTGACAGAACTTAACGGAGTCAGGGTCTCCACCGTGTTCGCCGCAGATGCCGAGCTTGATTCCGGGACGGGTCTTGTTTCCTTTTTCTGCTGCGATCTGCATGAGCTGGCCGACGCCAGTTGTATCGATCGTGGCGAAGGGATTTTTCTTCACGATTTCGAGTTCGGCATACGCAGGAAGGAAGCTGCCGGAGTCGTCGCGGCTCATGCCGAGAGCGGTCTGGGTCAGGTCGTTCGTTCCGAAGCTGAAGAACTCGGCGGTTTCCGCGATCTCGTCGGCGGTGAGGGCACCACGGGGGACTTCGATCATGGTTCCAACCATATAGCTGATCTTCACTTTCTGCTCGGACTGGACAGCCTTGGCGACTTCGTGGACGAGGGCGACTTGGAGGTCGAGTTCCTTCTTGAAGCCAACGAGGGGGATCATGATCTCAGGCTTGGTCTTGATGCCTTCTTTCTGTGCCTTGGCGGCTGCTTCGAAAACAGCGCGGGCCTGCATCATGGTGATTTCCGGGAAACGGATGCCGAGACGGCAGCCGCGGAAGCCGAGCATGGGGTTGAACTCGTGGAGTTCGTGCACGCGGGCCATGATTTTTTCCACTGGGATGTTGATCTTCCGGGCCAGGTCCATCTGCTGTTCCTTGGAGTTGGGAAGGAACTCATGGAGAGGAGGATCGAGGAAGCGGATGGTGGCTGGATAACCTTTGAGTTCTTTGAAGATGCCATAGAAATCTTCCCGCTGGTAGGGGAGGAGTTTCGCGAGGGCGGCTTCACGGTCGGTCAAGTTGCCGGCCAGGATCATTTCGCGCATGGCGTCGATGCGGTCGCCTTCGAAGAACATGTGTTCCGTGCGGGTGAGACCGATGCCGGTGGCGCCGAACGCGAGGGCGTTACGAACCTGTTCAGGGGAATCGGCGTTGGTGCGAACCTGAAGTTTGGTGGCCTTGGCGCACCAGGTCATGAGCTGCTGGTAGCTCTTGAACTTTTCGGTGGCCTGGGCGGCTTTGTCGCCATCGACCAGACCGGAGACGATTTCCGAAGGAGCGGTGGGGATCTGTCCAGCGTAGACGGTTCCGGCTGTTCCATCGATGGAGAGGAAGTCTCCTTCACTATAGGTCGTGCCATCAACGGTTACGGTCTTTTTGTTGTAATCCACCTGCAGGGCAGCGGCACCGCAGACGCAGACTTTACCCATCTGGCGGGCAACGAGAGCGGCGTGCGAGCTGACACCACCACGGGCGGTCAGGATACCTTCGGCAGCGATCATGCCGCGAAGATCTTCCGGCGATGTTTCGACGCGGACGAGGAGAACTTTTTCACCACGTTCGGCGGCGACGACTGCGCGGTCGGCGTTGAAGTAGATCTTGCCGGTGGCAGCGCCGGGGCCGGCGGGAAGGCCGGTGGCGATGACTTTGGCTTTCTTGACTTCGTTCAGGTCAAAGATGGGGGCGAGGAGTTGTTCAAGCTGGTCGGCCGGGTTGCGCTGGACGGCGGTTTCCCAGGTGATCAGTTTTTCCTTCACCATATCGATAGAGAACTTCAGAGCGGCGGCGGCGGTACGTTTGCCGTTGCGGGTCTGGAGCATGAACAACTTGCCTTCCTGGATGGTGAACTCGACGTCCTGCACATCCTTGAAATGTTTTTCAAGGGTGGCGCGGACTTTGAGGAGTTCGGCGTAGGACTTGGGCATCTGGTCCTTGAGCTTGATGACGGGCTCGGGGGTGCGGACACCGGCCACGACGTCTTCGCCCTGGGCGTTGATGAGGAATTCACCGTAGAATTCGTTCACGCCGTTGGCGGGGTTGCGGGTGAAGGCCACACCGGAACCGGAGGTTTCGCCGGTGTTGCCATAGACCATGGCCTGCACGTTGACGGCAGTTCCCCATTCGGCGGGAATGTTGTACTTGCGGCGATATACGATCGCGCGGTCGTTCATCCAGGAACCGAACACGGCACCGGCGGCACCGCGGAGCTGGTCCCAGGGATCATTGGGGAACACCTTGCCGGTGCGTTCTTTGACAAGAGCCTTGAAGCGTTTGACGAGTTCCTGCTGGTCGGCAGCGGTCAGGTCGGAATCCACGATGTCCTTGTGATAGGTTTCGTGTTTGAAGGATTCAATGACGGTTTCGAAAGGCTCATGGTCTTCGCCTTCTTTTTTCTGCACGCCGAGAACGACGTCGCCATACATCTGGATGAAGCGGCGGTAGCAGTCCCAGGCGAAACGCTCATTTTTGGTGGCGGCGCCGAGGGAACCGACGGTCTGGTCGTTCAAGCCGAGGTTGAGGATGGTGTCCATCATGCCGGGCATGGAATCGCGGGCGCCGGAGCGGACGGCGACGAGGAGGGGGAAGCCGGTGGAATCACCGAACTTGTAACCCATGATCTTTTCCATGTTCTTTACGCCGGCTTCCATTTCGGCCTGGAGGGAGGAAGGATAACTGCGTTTGTTGGCGTAGAAATAGGTGCAGACTTCGGTGGTGATGGTGAAGCCGGGGGGCACGGGGAGACCGATGCGGGTCATTTCGGCGAGGTTGGCGCCTTTACCACCGAGAAGAGGTTTCATGCCGCCGTTACCGTCGGCTTTGTCAGCGCCCCAGGTGTAAACGTATTTCACCTTTTTGGATTTGGAGGAGGGAGCCTTGGATTTTGCAGCTTTTGCCAGTTTAGTGGATTTGGAGGAGGATTTGTTCTTGGATTTCGTTTTCTTGGACATAGGGGTTCGGTTGAGTTGTATTGGGTTAATGTGTGAGAAAGAGGAAAAGTAAAGAGAGGCCGGTTGGATTAGGCAAGCAGATATGGAAGAGGGTTTTGGGTATGAGGTTTGGGGTTTTGGGTTTTGCGTTCGGGAACCTGAAACAATAATCGGAACCCGGGACTCCAAACGTTGAACACTGAACTACCTCAGGCCTGACGGGCCTCGACGAGCTGGCTGCTGAGGGTGCGAACCCGCTGACTAAGGATGGTGGCCAAGCCGAAAAGGAGCTGGTTGCCAGCCCCGGGGTTGTCGTGGACAAAGCTTCCCATGGATTCCCGGTCAATGCACCAGACCTGGCAGAATTCCAAGGCCCGGATGCTGGCACTGGCGGCTCCTTCATCGAAAAGGGCGATTTCGCCAATGGATTCACCTGCTATGATGACACCTAGAACCAGGTCATCGTTCAGGCCTACGCGTCGAACTTCGAGCTTTCCGGAAATGACGAGGAAGAGTTGCCGCTGATCTTCGCCCTGTTTGATCATGTCATGATCGGGTTGGATGCCGAAAAATTCGCCATAACTCGAGAGCAGATCACGGTCATCGTCGTTCAGGTGGGAAACCCAGCCAACGGGAGGGAGAGAGGGGCGATCGAAGGTTGAACTCATTTCATTCTGATTTAGCAGATCAGAACGAACGGTAAATGTTAATGTCTAATGATTGTTGGAGGGCGCAGCTCCGTCTGGGCCGCGGACGATACCCCGCGTAAGGCGGGGCAGGCGGGAGGTCGTCC
This sequence comes from Methylacidiphilales bacterium, assembly GCA_038250235.1. Classification (GTDB taxonomy): domain Bacteria; phylum Verrucomicrobiota; class Verrucomicrobiia; order Methylacidiphilales; family JAAUTS01; genus JAAUTS01. The sequence continues at coordinate 3,741 of JBBSCO010000082.1, forward strand.
CTCCAGGACGCGCAATCGGAATCCGACGGGATCGTCGGGGCTTACTATTTCGGTGCTTTTTCCCAGGCCTCTTTCTGGAAGTGAAAGAGTTCTTTGATCCCGACAGTGGCGGCAGCCAAAAGATCCTGCTGCTGGGCAAGGGTAAAGGTGGCTTCTTCGCCGCTGGCCTGGAGTTCGACGAACTCGCCCTTGTCAGTCATGACAACGTTCATGTCCACGGTGGCGTCGCGATCCTCGATGTAACAGAGATCGGTCAGCACAGCGCCCTCATAGATACCGACACTGGTGGCGGCCACGGCGCATTTGAGCGGGGATTGGATCAGTTTGGCTTCTTTGAGGAGGCGTTCAATAGCCAGGCGCAGCGCGAGGTAGGCGCCGGTGATGGCCGTGGTGCGGGTGCCGCCATCGGCGTTCAGGACGTCACAGTCCACGTACAGAGTGCGGGGTCCAAGCAATTGCAGGTCAATGACGGCACGCAGGGAACGTCCTATGAGGCGCTGGATTTCGGAGGAGCGGGCGTCGATTCTGCCTTTGCTGATATCGCGCTGTTTACGGTCGAGGGTGGAGTAGGGAAGCATGGAATATTCGGCCGTGGTCCAGCCTCCCTTGACGCCCTGGGCTTTCATCCAGCCGGGAACTTTTTCCTCAATGCTCGCGGCGCAGATGACCTGGGTCTGCCCGCAGCGCAGGAGGATGGAACCTTTGGCGTTGGGTGCGATGTCCCATACGTAGGAGAGGGGGCGGAGTTCGGAAGCGGAGCGGAGATCGGGGCGGAGTAGCATGGGGAAAGTTTTACGTTCAAAGTTTAATGTTTTAAGTTCGATGTTTGAAACGGGATTCTTGAGGTAAGCGGATGGATTGGGAAGGAAAAATCGTTGAGCACAGCCAGTGCAGGGCGGCGTCACTCCAGTTTGAAACGAATGGGCACTTCCACTTGGGATTTGACGGCTATGCCAGCGGCTTTGGCGGGCTTGAAAATCCAGCGTTGCACGCTCTGCACGGCTGAATCATCCAAGGCGCTGTAGCCCGAACTGGATTTGACCTCGATATCCTCCACCCGTCCTGTGGCATTCACGTGTACAACCAGAAGCACGCGGCCCGCATGGCCTGCGCGGCGGGAGGCTTCGGGGTAAGAGGGGGCCGGGTTGCGGTAATAATCGGGTTTGGCCACGCCATCGGAACCACGGCTGGCCTTGAGCGTCGTGGCGTCCTTTCCGGGCAGAGGAGAACTGCCGTCTCCTTTGGCATTTTCTTTTTTTGCAATCTGAATTAAAGGCTTGGGCTTGTAGAGGTCCTTCGGCGGCCCGGGAGGGTTGGGTTTGGGGCTGAGCATGGCGTCAGGTTCGGGCGGTGCAACGATTTCGGGACTTTCCAATGTTTCGTCCTTTGGTGTTTCCAAGGTCTCTGTCTCCGCCGATGCGGCGGCGATGAGAGTGACTTCCACGCTGCTGGGGGCCAGTTCCATGGCGAATTCGGCCTGCTGGGACATGGCCAGACCTGCCAGGAAGAAGATCAAGGTATGAGCAAGGATAGAACCCAACCAGGGGAAGAGTTTCATTTCTTCTTTTGTGTTTCGATGGCGATCTTGGTGATGCCCAGTTTGCGGACTTCGTCCAGGACAGCCACCACATCCTCAAAGTCTGCCAAGGCATCGCCGTTGATGAATACTTTAGGATCGGTCTGACTGGATTTAAGCAATTGCAAATGTCCAATCAGTTGCTCGAGCGTTGCGGATTCCTTGTTATAAAAATAGTTGCCGGACTCTGTGACGGAAATGCTGACTGAGTCGTCAGACCTGTCCTGGCTTCGGCTGGTGGCGGCGACGGGAAGCTTCACATCCACGCCCTGATTCTGAACCATGGAGAGCGAGACCATCATGAAGGTGGCCAGCAGAAAGAACATGATGTCGATGAACGGGATGATCTCGAGCCGTGGTCGGTTCTTTGTGTTGCGCGGTGAAGGTAGGCGTGCCATGGCTCCAAGGGTTTTTTTTGATCAAATTTCCGGATACTTGTGGAGCAGAAGTTCCATCCGTGTCATGGCGGATTCCATTTTGCGGCGGGCTTTTTCCAGACGCGCGTTCAGGTAATTCAGGGGAATGATGGCCACGATGGCTACGCCCAGGCCGAAGGTGACGGCGATGAGGGATTCGGCGATGCCTCCGGTGATAACATTTTGCTGGGTTGCCAGGTCGGAGCCTCCGACAATACCAAAGGCGCGGATCATTCCGATGACGGTTCCGAGCAATCCAAGCAAAGGGCCGAGGGTGACGGCGGTATCAAGGGCGACAAGTCCCCGGTTGTAGCGGTCAAGTTCGGTGCTGGCACTTTCAAGCATCGCGTCGGAGTAGGAGGTGTTGCGGTGTTCGAGTCCCGAGGTCAGAACGCGGGCGACAGTGTCTTTGGAACCACTGCCGATGCGGATGGCCTCATCGGGCTGCTTGTGTTCGACGAGTCGAAAAATGTTGAGAACGGTTTCATGGTTACGGTTTTTCTTTTCGGAAAACAGAAAGAGGGCGCGCTCAATCACGACACTGAGGGTGATGATGGAGAGAATAAGGATGGGCCACATGATGGGGCCGCCTTTGAGAAAGAGTTCAAGCATAGAATGATGTTAGTTGAAGTTGGAAGCGTCAAAAAACCGAAGGTAAACCATAAGACTCATTTTTAAACACTTCAAATTCAATCTTTGTTGTCAGAAGGAAATGCTGATTCCTCCATAGTAATTCCGTCCGTAGGCAGGATCGATATTGGTGCCGCGTACGCGGGAGTAATAATCCTCATTGAGCAGATTGTTGATGCCGGCCACCAACGTTACGTAATCCTTGTAAACCTTCCACTCCCCGGTCAAATCCCAGACCATGTAGCCGGGTATGGCGTTGGCCGTGGCATTTGTGTCCTGGGCGAAGTGGTCGTCCACAAAAGTTCCAAGCATGGCGACTTTTACTTTGTCTTTGTAGCGGTAAACGGCTCCCGTTCGGATCATGAAGTCCGGGGCATACTGCGGGGTGTTGCCATCCGCCAGACCGCCGTGGATTTCGGCTTTCAGCAGGCTGACATTATTGTAGAGGCTGATCGAGCCATAGCGTTGTGCGAAATCACTGCCGTTGCGTTGATCGTAAAGTTTTAAAGGATCAAGATCGATGGCGGCATCCCATCCGTAGTTGATTGAGCGTCCGACATTGGTGATGACTCCGCCGGCGGTTCCGTATTTGTCATCAAGATCAATGAAAAAGAGGCTGGTGTCAAAGGTGAGCCAGTCCTGAACGGTTCCCCGGTAACCGGTTTCATAAGTCCAACTGACGGAGGGTTCGATGTCCCCGTTGACGTTGAGGCCGGTGGGAGGGATCAGGCTCTGGGTGAAGATGGTTGTGCGGTAGCTTTCGGCGACACTGGCATAAAGCTCCGTGGTTTCGGTGGCCTGGTAAGCCATGGCCAGCGCGACGAGAGGCTGTGTTTCCAGCTTATTGTTATGTTGGTGGTTGGTGAAAACACCCGTGGCTGGGTTAAAATTGTCCTGGTTCGCATCCTGGGCCACATTCTCGAGGCGGAAACCCGGGGTGATGGATAGCTTGTCGAAGGTGAATTTGTTCTCGAAAAAGAAAGACGCGTAGTAAAGGTTGCGTTGCGAGTCGGCAAAGAGAATGCCGTCTTCCGCCGTGGTGCTGGCCCCGCGCTCATCGGTGCGAGGGGAGTTAGAACCATAGATCTGGATTCCGCCGGCAAAGGTGTGGACATTATCGAAGGCTTCGTAGTTGTGGCGGACGCGAGCCTCGCTGCCGAAAGTGTAAAATTCCTGGCGCTCAATAGTGCGTTGAGTTGCGCCGGTCTGGCGTCCGCTCCAGCGGTCATAGTAACCGCCCCAACTTTTGACGGTCAGAAGCGTGTCTTCGGAAAAGTCATGCTCGAAAGTGATGGAGGGAATGTAACGGCGAAGGCGGAACTCGTCGTCAGGGCGGGTGGTCTGGTCCCGGTTGGTAATATATTGGGCATAGGTCAGGTCACCGGGTTCGCCGTGTTGCTCTTCATAAGCGTCAACATTGATGATCCAGCGGGTGTCGGTTTGACCGTCGATGACCAGCTTGAAGGATCCGCCGTTCAATTCGTATTCGCTATTGGCATCGCGGAAGCCCTCGCTTTGGCGGTGGTTGAAGTAACCGAGATAGCCAACGCGGCCAACGGTTCCATCAAAAGCATTGTAGGTGGAGTAAAGACTGTCGGAGCCGAAAATGTGTTGGGTGCGGAAAGAGAAGGGTTTATCTGTACGCGGCATGTTGGTGACGTAGTTGAGCGCTCCGGCCGGTTGAGGGCCATACATGAGAGAGGCACCGCCGCGAACGAACTCGATGCGGTCAACCACATCCAGGGGAGGGGTGTAATAGGCTTCAGGATAGCCGAAAGGATCGGCATGAATAGGGATGCCATCTTTCAGGACGTTGATGAATTGAGCGCGGTGAGGTTCGCCTATGCCGCGATAACCCAGGCTGACCAGAGGACTGGTTTCCTCACTGATGAGCAGGCCGGGGGTTTGGGAAAGAGCTTGGCGGTAGTTGTTTCCCGAAACCTGAGGGAGGGCATCCAGATCGATAACGGAGGCTTTTTTGCCGGAATAAATCTCGGTTTTTCGCACAGGGGGAAAAAATATCGGCTGAACTCTCCCTTCGTAATTCGCTTCGGCGCTCACGACGATTTCATTCAGTTGTGTGGGAGAAATCAAAACAAGCTCACTCAGTTTTTTTTTGGCTATAGAACTTTCTTCCAAGCTGACTTCGGAGGCTAAAGCCATGGATACGTGGAGGGCTAAGCTGAGGATGCTAAGATATCTGAAAGATTTGAGTAATTGCATTGATCAACCATATAATGAGAATGAATATCATTAGTCAAACTGAAAGTGAGACTTACTCGCATCTACCTATCTTTGAATCATTGTAGCGTTCATTATGCAGGCTGTCGCGTTTAAGGTGCGTTGATGGCGAAAAGTGCCGAATGTTGGTGGGCGGTTGCGTTTCAGGTGGGTGTTCTTAAATACGCTCCGTTTCACGGGGCCCCGTTCCACGTCGTTTTTTATGAAAATTTAACGAAGAGACTTCACTGCCAGGACACTAGTTTTGTGATTACCTGAAGGCCGCTTGGAGAACCAAAAAATTAATGGTGGGGTGTCTTTTCGATCTGAACGACGCGAAGATTGAATCTCATTTTAAGGTCACCATTAAGGGAGATTTCGATGGGATAGTCGCCTGCGGAAGTAAATTCCAGACCGCCAAAAACCGCCACATTGGTGGCTTGGTTATCGCTGTCTTTCAACTTAAAAGGAGTAACGGTTTTTCCGAGCTCCGTGTTTTCGTCCTCGGAGAGGATGCGTGTTGTCTGGGAGAACTCTCCCAGGCCCGAGCACCAGCGGGTGAAGACACACAGTTTCATGATGCGCACCGGCAGGACTGGAGTGGCAATGGCGTGGAGTACTCCTACCAGGGTGTTGGAACCTGAAGCTTCAATACGCACATCTTCGCATAGCAGGGCCGCTTGGAGATCAGGAATCATGCGATGCATTATGAGATCGAATCAAGGAATGAAGAAAGCACAAAGAATGGATGCGAAAAGGCGATTATTAATGGAACTGGTGGCTTCATCAAGGATGAGTATCCGTGCGTTGGCCAACATGGCGCGTACAAAGCAGATGATCTGACGCTCGCCGGCTGCCAGGTTTCCTCCCCGTTCACCAACCATGGTCTGAAAGCCTGCGCTTAAATTTTCTATCAGATCCAGCACGTCCAGAGATCGGGCGGCTTC
>JBBSCO010000083.1:0-9404 GCA_038250235.1 Methylacidiphilales bacterium
TAGAATAATCGCGCTCAACCCGCGCCGCGCCGCCGTGGCTGCTGCGATTACCCCCGCAGCGGTGCCGCCATAGACACAGAGGTCCACACGCAGAGATTCGTTGCAGGGTTTGATCCAGGAAGGAAGAAAGTAATGTAGCATAGGTTTAGAAACAAAAGGTTAGAGTAAATGGGAAGAGTTGCTGGCGTCGGAAATATTAGATGTGAATACAGGGTGTTTTGTTGATCTTTCGGGGTGTTGTTGATGAGATTATGAAGATTTGTCTGGTTGGTTTTGGCTCCGTGCGCTTACCCAAATTTAACCGCAACGCCGCCCTGCCATCCATTGCCGTTCTAGATAAAGTTGAATTTTGTAAGATCCGGCCCGTTGGGGCCTTCAACTCTGATGACTGCTGTACTACACCCACGCACGCCACCAAACTGTCAGACGCCTCCGCTTGCCCAACCGTCGCAAGCAGGTGGGACGAGAAAATCGGCAGAGTTATGTAAGCTGTCATAAAAAATAGATGAAACAGACGGGCCGACTCTGAAGCCGATCCAACCGGGGGAAGTTGGAATCTTGTGTTCATTGGAGCCTGAAGCAAAAAAGAACCTAATAGGCATAAAAGAACGTCTCAAGAAAAAAATGACTTTCCCAAACGATGTTTAAACTGAAATCCGGTCGGGCTTTCAACTAATGAGCGAGGTCTCTCTTTAGGGCAGGATCAAAATGCCTTCCCCCTACCTCTGAGGTATTAAATTGTTTTTTTATATGTTTGTTGTTGAAATTTGAGTTTATGTGGATCAAATTAGTAACATTTATGAACTATCCCCTGTTATTAGCCAGCATCACTCTCAGCGTTTGTTCGCTCGCTCCGGCCACAAACTCCGCCGTGCCACCTTCCGTTCCTCCTCCCGTTCAGGCGCGTGGTGCTGCGGAATTCCTCGATAGCATGGGCATCTGTGCGGTGATTTATGACAACGCCATGCACGAGGCGGTGGTGGTGCCACGGCTGGCGGAGTTGGGAATCCAGCATCTCCGGGTGGGGCTAAAAAAGGTGGGCGACAACAACCGTGGAAACGGCGAAATCCAACTCAACCGGGTCAAGGAGCTTGGAGAAGCCGGTTACAAGATCACCGGGCTATGGAGCTGCTGGTATTCCATGGATGATTTCCTGACGATCACGGAGTTTCTTCTTCCGAACTCCATTTACCAAGCGGAGGGGCCGAACGAACCGTGGAACGGCCATGAGAACTTCAAGTGGGAGGGAGAGAAGTGGCCCAAGGGACCAGCTCTCTACATGGAGGACATGCATGCCGCCCTTAAGTCGCGGGAGACGACGCGAAACATTCCGATTCTGAGTTTCAGCGGAACAACCAGCGCTTACAAATCGATTGAGCAGTGGCTCGATTTTGGCAACGAACACATCTACACGGACAACGGCGAATCGCTCACAGAGAAGGGGCAACTTCAAAAACTCATCGAGCGATGCCGCGCGACACAGTATCCGACGAAGCCCCTTCAGTTCACGGAAGCGGGCTATAATTCTGACCCGAAAGGATTTCGGGGCACATCCACTGGAATGCAGGCACGGGGGGTGCCCCGGATTTTCCTGGAAACATTCAAAAGCGGGATCGTTAGGACCTTTATTTACGGGCTTATCATGAAAGACGATGCCGGTTTTTCCCTTCTGCATCCCGATGGAAAGCCCAAGCCAGCATTTTTTGCAGTGAAGGCCATGAGGGAAATCCTGAAGGACACGGCGGTGGAGGGTTTCAAGCCCGGTTCATTGGCCTTCCAAGTGGAGACCCCGGTGCCATCCGTTCACCACCTTCTCCTGCAACGCTCGGACGGCGTGTTTTTTCTTTGTCTTTGGAACGATATCGGAGGATGGGATGCCAAAACAAAGAAGGACAAACGGAATCCTGATCAGTCGGTGGAGATTTCATTTGCGAAAAACCCCTCCAAGGTTTCTTCCTATCGTCCGTTGACAAATGGAAAGGATGCCTTGGAAACAAAAACAGTCATGGATCAAAAGATGACCGTTGACGTTCCGGATCATCCGCTGATTTTGGAAATTGTTCCCGGCTCCTGATACACTATCAAATTGGTTCTGCGGCAGGGCTGGGTAGTTTTGGTTTTAAGGAGTATCCCGATAGCTTTCGGGTCATTTTCCGGTATGCCATAGAGCCACTTACGGAGACCTGCCCAAGCCTTCCCTTCGCTGTATTGCCCACTCAAATCAATGTGGTATTTCATCGAAACGCCCCGCAATTGAGCGGCAGATTTATTGAGGCCCGCACGATTGGGTTGCATCCCCCCTTCTTAAAAAGCGCCTGCATCTTGCCTGCTCCTTCCGGCATCTCATAGAATCGCCTCAGGAGACTTGCCAGTACGTCTTTTCCCGTGTCTGCATCACTCTATTACGCAAAGCTCAAAAATCGACACTGCTGCCAATTCTTTTTGAGTTCTCCCCATCAATCCGAAAAAACGAAAAAATTTTGCTTGGTCAGATCGCCTTGATCTCTTTCGATTTGAAACAGGACGATTTTTATCTGACAAATCCCCATGACGTTCTGAGTTGTAGGCCGTAGTCATTCGGCCAGCGCGGTGTACCGATTCTTGGAGCGTAGCCGTAACCTCCGAGCACGGTCTCGCCGGTCTCTTCCTGCCAGGTGGTGATGCGGCGCCATTTTTCAAAGTCAATCACCAGAAACGCGAAGTCGATGGGAGCCATTTCACCAGGCTTAAGGGATTTGAGGCGTTCCAAAACCTCAGGCATGTGCTTCCACGGAATGGCCGCTTCGTAGATGTGTTTCTTTGCCGTTGCGTCGTATCGGGTGAAGACCTTTCCATCCTTGCCGCCGTCGGGGCCCGCAGCGAGAAGACCCAGGGTTGGCGTGATTTCGGGATTTTGGAGGAGGTAGGCAGACGGGTGCTGGTATTGGGTGCCCGGGGCGGTCAGACGATAAAGAGACGGCATCAGGGCTGCGGGTGTCGCAGGCGTTGCGGATTCGGTTCCGACAAAGCCTCCATCGCCCCGCTGGGGTGCCGCTGTTTCCGTGGCGTTGGCCGCAGGTTTGGGACTGTCGGGCTTTGCCGATCCGATGGAGAACTCGTAATCGATATCGCAGGCCAACGCCTTCTCGTAGAAAGGATTCCCCAAGAGCAAATCGTCCGGGTTTTTATCAAGAATATTGAAGGCAAACTGCAGGGAGTCGGAGTTGGTGACATCGCCCTTGCTTCCTCCCACAGGCTTTGCTTGAGCGTCGGTAACTTCCGCAGATACATAGAAAAATTCATCATCCCACATGGCTTGAAAGCGATACCCATCGCCGGTTTTCATTGGAGGAGCCTCTTTGCCCCAATCAGACATCGGCCCCTTGTTGCGGACGCTGACCGGCACGGCGTTCTTCCAATCCGAAAGGTCGCCATCGATTTTGGGCGAGCCAAACGTGATCACCGCAGCCTGCACGTCGCGGGTGCCTTCCTGTTTGATACCCGAAGCGTCGGATGTCCACGCAAACGGATAACGGTTGGAGGCATCTGGCTTGACCTCTTGCATTGGAAACGAAACGTCCCGCACCTCACCGACCTTGAGGCCTTTTACGACTTGGGAGTCTTGCACGAGCACAAAGCCCGCTGGGGCCTTCACCTGCACGGTGGCATCGGTGCTGCGGGGCAGACGATTTTCGACTCGGACCACGAGAGGTGGCTTTTGGGCAAGGGGAAGTGTGAATGGTTGGGGATTCACGCGGAGGGCGGGCCAGCCTTCCAAGGTGGCGGCTGTCAGCGCGGCGCGAATCTCGTCAGCAGATTTTTTTGATGTTAAAAATGTGGTCTGCCAGGTTTGCGCCGGAATCAGCAAATTCCCGTTCTCGACCTTTCCGGTGGGTCGTCCGAGATAATCGGTGGCGTCGAAGTCAAGAGCGGGCAGGCGGAGTGTGCCCTTGGTGTTTTCGGGCCCGAGGAACGAGGTGCGATCCGGCCAGACGGCAATCACGTGCGAATTGTCGGGGCGTTTGTAGAGGATGGCAAAGCCGTTGCGGGTGCCAATCCAGAGATCTTCCACGAAGCGGCTGTCTTCAATAAAATGCGTCATGGTGGAATAGGCGACCGCCGCAGGTTTGGGACTCGTGCCATTCCAGATTTCGAAACCATCGTTGGCACCGATTTTTTTCCCATACGTGCTCGTGAACCAGAATGTTTTTACGGGGGTCTCGCCGGCGGCGACTTGCTGAAGCAGGTTGATGGGTGCCAGGCTTCGGGCGACCATGAAAGGGCGCTCCTCAGGGGCATGCCCTGAAAATTCCCATTCGGCGGTGCCGAACTCTGTTACCCAGATGCCGGCTTTTCCTTTGCCCTTGGACCAAATCTTGTTCATGGCCGCTTCGATGGCGGGCGAGACCATGGTTTGCGTGCCCGGTTTGCCGTAGGGATGCGTGGCGGTGCCGTCGATGTATCCTGCCGTTTCGGTGTCTTTGGGATAAAGAATGTTATGAAGATGATAGGTGTAGTAGCTGCCGGAGATGAATTCGATGTCCGGCATTTCGGGTTTGACGCGATCCCAGACGGTTTTGGTCATGATACGATATTCCTCGGCGGTGCCGCCCTGCCAGTAGTGGCCCCATGGTTCGTTCCAGAGTTCCCAGACTTTGACCTCGCCTTTTAGAGGTTTGATCATGTTGTAAACCATTTCGGCGTGGGCTTTGACATCAAGGGGAGGCACGGACCAGCTGGCCGCAGGTTTGCCATCCTTCCCTTTGCGAACATTCCAGTGCGTGTTGTAATCGACGTATCCGAGGCAGAGGATTCCGGCGTCCTTCCAGGCTTTGATGGCATCCAGCGCGGTTTGTTGGCTGGTTTCGTCCCAAAACACCCCCGGCGAGGGGTTGACCTTGCTCGGATGGGTATTCGGTATGCCGCGCCGCCACTTGGCACCGAGGAGAGCCGCGACTTCCAAATCGCCCTCGTTGGATCCCGCGCTGAGTCCGAACTGGCTATCCGGTTTGACTCCCTCGTGCGGCGGATGAATGACTCCGAAGGCTGCCTGGCGTTTCAGAATCTGGCCATCGTAGCTCGAATGGATGGAGGCATTGAGTCCATACCAGCCGTAGCCCGGCTCTTTGAGGGTAAGGGGGACTTTGACCGTGGACGCGGCGGGAATTTCGATTTTGCTGGGCGGCAGTTTTTCGAGCACGCCTTGATCGTTAAACAGTTCCCAGGTCACCGTCGCAGTGAGCGGCTCGGTTTTGAGGACGTTTTCCAATTCCAACTCGATGACCACGCCGGGGGCGTCTTTGCTCACGGCCTCTTTTTCCAAATAAAGATTTCCGACCTTGCCCGTCGTAAACGTTTTAACAGCGAGTCCTCCCACCAACACACCGCCGACGAAGGTATTGCCGGGCTCCAACTGGATGCCGTTGCGGACTGGCAGAAGACCGACAAGATCCAGGTTGGCGACTTCTTCATTCGGGAAATTGAGAAAAATTTTATACGTTCCGGGCTTGAGAGCCGGGAGTGGTGTCGAGGCCCATTTCCAGGTTTCCCAGGTGCCGGTGGGTGGCAACGTGAATTCCTCAAGTTTGACGACCGAGGGGTCTTCAAGGGATTTTGCACTCACCGGCCCGATGCCGACCCGCATCAGCGCACCCGGATCGGTTTTTTTACCAGCTCGTCCGTAGCGCACATAAAAACGACCTCCCGAAAGGGGCTCCTTTAATTCAAGCGGCAAGGTGCGGCGAAACTTGGGCCCGATGTAGCGGAGGAGCTTCCCGCCCGAAGTGCCTGCCATCGCGGCAGGAGCTCCCGCTCCCTCGCCGGCCTCCGCTTCGACATAGACGATCGGCTCCGCCGCCCGCGTTTCCGCGAGGGTAAACTGGGCTATAAGAACGAGGATGAAACAGGAAATGAGTGAGGGAATTTTCATGGGAGAGTGGGGAAGAGAAGTTCGCTGGCCTCGACTTCGACATTGTTTTTGGCGGGTGCCAGCGCCAGAACGTCCAGGTTAGCCACCTCGTTTTCGGGGAAGTGCAAAAAAATCTTGTAGGAACCGGCCTTCAGCGCCGGGAGGGGTGTTGAGACCCACTTCCAAGCATCCCAGCCTCCGGAGGGCGTGAGAATGAGCGGCTTCAGCGGTAGGACATCCGATGCGTCCATACGACTGGCACTGTCGGGGCCGATGCCAACTTGAAGCGTCGCGGGTGCCCCGCTCTCTGCTCCGGCCCGGCCATAACGCACGAACAGCCGTCCTGCCTCCAGGGGTTCTTTCAACTCCAGCAGCAAGGTGCGACGGAACTTGGGGCCGATGTAGCGCAGCATGTGACCGTCCGACGTATTCTCCATCGCGCTCTTGGAACCGCCACCCTCTCCCGACTCCGCCTCCACATAGATGATGGGCCCAGCCTGAAGGTCGCTGGCAGCCGCAGAAAGGAGTAACACGAAAATAACGAGGGAATGCTTATAGAATAATTTCATTATTAGAGGGGTTGAGCGATAAACCTTGCCTAAAAGAACCTAAACAATACAATAAGGACAACTAAAAACATTGCAACAGCTTAATTCGATAAAAATGGCAACCAAACCGAAATGGATGGAAAAGGCACTCAGCAAGGAAGAACAGAAAAACCTGCTCCATTTTCAGCAACACTTTAACCCTGAACTGGGTGTCGTCGTTTTCCCGGATCAGGCCACATCCAGTCTGCTTACGCTTCAATTCTGCCGCCTGCTCTGCCGCTCAGGAAGCGAGAAACATTTGTCTCTGGCCCAGCAGGCATTGGAGGGCTTCTTTAGGCCTCAAATTACTGATCCCGAAGACGAAAATTACGGTGGAATTCCTCTTCGCATCGGTGCGGGTTACCGTGATAAAAACGCCCCGCTCTTCCATCTGCCACTGCTTCTGGAAATACGCAGTTGCCCGGCGCTATCGAAGAAAGCCTGTGCCATTCTTGATGAAGGATTAAAAAGGCTCCTGGCAGGTGCGGAACGCCGCTGGCATGAGGAAACGTTCGATCTGCATCGTGATTTCAAAGGCTACACCAATGTCTTTCTCATGTACATCCAGGCTCTGCTACTGGGTGCGGGATACCTGGGCCTGCCCCGCTGGCAGCGTCGTGCGGAATGCGAATGGAAACGCTGGTTTCATCATGTCTCCTATTATGGAATCGATGAATGTGTTTCCACGGTCTATCACGAGGTGGATCATGAAACATTGATTAGGCTTTCCGGGTTGTTTAGCGAAAAAACATTTAAAGATCAGGTGCGGATGGTCATTGGGCATCTGGAGGCAACCCAGAGAATTCTGGAGCACCCCCGCCTCCGTCTGCCGGTTTGTGGGTCTTCACGTGATTACCGGCGTTTTCTCCGTCCAGGCACCGGCCGATTCAAGCCTTTTGAGGGGAGTGCGGGCGAAGTTCGTCGCAGTTTCCCCTATGAGGCCGAGGGTCGTGCCACCACCCTGCCTTTTCGTTTCAAATCCTGGCAGGATAGTCATAGCGGCTTGGGAACCATGACTGGAGGGTATTATTTCTGGCAAAATCTTTACGGGCTGGTCATGGCGGGGGAGAGTGAGCAGAAGAGGGAGTTGGCCTTTTTGCCAGGCACATTTTCCACGACCCCGGGTTTTGTGGATCAAAAGGGCTCGCGGGCTCTCTTTGTGTTTGGACGTGTGCCCAGTTCGCTCTACCGGACGCAAATGCCCACCCCCGATGATCGTATCCCGGAGGACATGGGATTTTTTGGCATGGGGGTTACCACCGGTTGGTCGGTCGTCGCTGACAAGCCCGGGCGTCTTCATCTGTCTGCCTATGGACAAGAATTGTTTTTGGATGCCTTTGCTGTTGAAGGTGGCTGCTGCGTGCCTGCCCCGTTGAGAAAAATCCGACGCCCAGCAGGCGAAGAAACCCGTCTGGCTTCAAGTTTTGAGTGTGATATCGATGAATACCTTTTTCCTGACAAGACAACGTGGTTCGGGGTCGTGCTGGAACTTCGTAAAATCACAGCCAACGTGCCTGCCATGGCCCGGGTGGAACTGGAGATGAAAGGGCGCTCCCGTCACTTTAAGTGCGGAGACCTGGGTGTTTCACTTTTCGAGTCGCCCACCGGGGAACAGGTACAACTTTATCCGGAAGATTGGCGGACCCTGCCCCTTTTCCGGAGTCCGGATCATTTACTCTGGCCCGGGCAATGGTTGCAGCAAAGTATCAACGTCTGATCAGAACCAGGTTTTTTGCCGCCCCACTTCTGCCAAGAAAACGGAAATGTTTATTTCTGTATTTATGCTTGCAATAAGTTTATTGAAAGTTACAGTTGCAATTAACAAAAGGAAACTATGACAAGAGCAAATAACATCCGTGCAGTATTTTTCGTCCTTGGATCAGGACTTTTCGGTACATTGACCGCCCAAGCCGCAGACGCCACTTGGAATGTCAACGCCGCTGGAAACTGGGCTACGGGCGCAAGCTGGCTTCCCGCCGCAGCTCCCGGGGCAACGACCGGCACCACCAATACCGACACTGCCACATTCGGGACGATCATCAATGCCGCCCGCATCGTCACCGTGGATAACAATCGGAACATCCTTGGAATCAACTTTGCCGGTAACTCGAATGGCTACACGCTCCAAAGTGGCAATCTCCTCCTGACCAACGGAGGCCTTATCCAAACCAGTGGGGCTGGCAGTGGGCACACGGATATCATCAATTCTACCATTGCCATCCAAGGCGATGGTGGCGCGGCAACCTTTACCGCTGGCTCATCAACCGCCACCCGCTTGCTGTCAATCCAGTTGGGCATTACGGGTGTTTCCACCGGTAGCAACACTACGACTCTCACTTTGAACGGTGCAAACACGGGCACCAACCTCGTCTCCGGACTTATTGCAAATGGAGCAGGCGGCGGCAATGTGGCGGTGGTCAAGTCTGGTGCAGGCACTTGGCAGCTCCAAGGCGCAAATACCTTTACCGGCGGATTAACGCTCAACGATGGGACCCTCAGACTCGGCAACGACGCCGCGCTCGGCGGGGCTGGCAACGTCTTCACCATTACTGGCGGCAGTTTAGATGTAAGCTCCGCCCGCACGACCGCGAACAACAATGCGCAGAATTGGAATGGGGACTTCACCTTCGTGGGCAGCAATATCTTGAATCTCGGAACTGGCGCGGTGACCATGAACGCGAACCGTAACGTCACCGTATCGGTCAGGACGCTCACCGTCGGCGGGGCAATCGGCGGCGGTGCGTTCTCCCTCACCAAATCCGGCGCGGGCACCCTGGCGCTGACCGGGGCAAACAGTTTTTCAGGCGCGACCGTCATCAACGCGGGAACCTTGAATTCCTCCACCTTTGCAAACGCCGGTATCAATAGCGGTATCGGCAGCGGCAGCTCTGCGGCGGATCTGGTCTTCGGCGGCGGCACCTTGCAATACA
>JBBSCO010000084.1:0-8692 GCA_038250235.1 Methylacidiphilales bacterium
GCCATAATCCCGGGTTTTCACCTTGGGATTTTTATAGATGCTCTTGTCTTTGCCCAAATAATCTTCCAACTGCTGGGTCCAAGAGAGTTGGTCGCTAGGCAAGGGATTCTGCTTGTATGGAATTTCTCCTCCGGCCAAGGGATAAAGGTTGTCGTTTTCCGAGGCGAACCCGTTGAGCCCGATGCCAATCTGGCGCAGGTTTGAGGCCGATTTGGCCTCGTTGGCCTTTTGCAGAGCCTTGCTCACAGCTGGCACCGCCAGTCCAGCCAGAAGCCCGATAATGGTCACCACCACCAGCAATTCAATCAGGGTGAAGCCATGCTTTTTTGTCATGATTGCAATTGAGCCCTTTTTCGGCAGAGATGGAAACAAAAAAGCGGTCAAATTTCTTCCACAAAATCAAGCAGTGCGCGGTGGGCACGATCTGGGTGAAAGCGCTGGCGTGAGAGGACGGCTTTGTTGGTTGTTTCCTGAAGCAGGCCCGGGTTTTGCACGAGAGAAAGCACGGCAGCGGCAAACGTTTCCGCATCCCCGGCCTAGAGTACGCCTTATCCCGCCAAAAGTTCAACCCCATGCAGGCCCACCGGGATGGAGACCACAGCCCGACCATGGGCGGGAGCCTCAATCAATTTTAGTTTCAAACCACTACCCGCACGAAGCGGAATGATCGCCAGATCACTGCGGGCATAGGCCGGAGCGAGAGTAGGGACTACGCCGTGCAGGATCACCTGAGGATAGGAATTAGTAAAAAGCTTACAGACAGAACCGTAAACATCCAGATGAGCGTCGGGAAGTTTTTTCAGGATCAGAGGCCAGACACTTTCCAGAAACCATAAAAGGCCGTCCGTATTGCCGCCAGAACGGCTTCCGACAAAAAGACAATGGCCCGATCCAGAGGAGCTCGACGCTATACTGGCACGGGCCGACATCGGTGCCACCAGCATTTTTTTCTTGGGAAACCATTATCGTAAATACGAGGCATCCTCCTCAGTGATCGCAATCAAAACTTCCGGAGCCGCCGGCATGCGCCGTTCTGTGTCAGGATCTGTTCTAACCCAAAACGGCATGGCCGGGGCAAACTCCAGAGCTTCCGCGCGGCGACTGAAAAGATCATGCACCAGAAAGAGCAACTTGGGGCCTGCCGGTTTTGCTTGGTCCAGGATGGCTTTGGCAACCCAGCAGTAATTGGCAATCACGGCACGCGGGCGGATCTGACGGATTTGTCCATGGGACCAGCGGCACTCCCAATCCATCGGGGCAACATTGCGTTTCCATGGTTTGCCGGTCAGCATCCCTTTTATTTTTTAAACCAAACTGGTCAAACACACGACCGGGCTCCAAAGCAGCCCGGTCCAGCCAAGGGAAAAGGGCAGGCGATAAGGGATGCCAGGAACAGGGGGAGGGATGCGAAAAAAGCCCCATCGATTTGCCTCGGGAAAAAGCAGTAAAACCGTGATCTGCCAGCTTGCTGCGGCCAAAGATTGCAGAATGTCGGCAACGTAGGTTTCACCGCCGCCGCAACCCGGGACGGGTCTGGACTGACTGATGAATACCAAGGATTTCACAAACTTCCGGCCATGCCGCGCCAAGAGGAAAAAGTCGAGGGGATAAATTCCGTCCCCGCCCTTCGGAGCTTTTGATGCTGAAATAAGGTCATGCCATTGCACTTACGTCTCCGGAACATTCCAATCCGCAGGAGTTCCGCACTGTCGGCTTGCATGGAAAGCGAGTTTCCATGAGTATGCTGTCTTGAATATTTCATAAATGAACTCCGCTGACTTCACGATTGTTGTGGTGCCCCGCGAACGCTTCAGCATGGCGAAGACCTCTCTGCTCGACTTGTTAGAAAAATCAACAGGGGAATTTCCCCTGATTTACCTCGACGGCAATTCTCCTCCCGCTCTTGCCTCCTGGCTGGAAGAACAGTCCAAAGAACGGGGATTCCGGTTGAAACGGACCGACCATTACATCTCCCAACACGGTGCTTATAACATTATTCTGCCTCTAATCACAACAAAATACGTCCTATTCTGCGACAATGACGTGACCTTTTCGAAAGGTTGGAATGAACGCCTCGTGAAATGCGCGGAAGAAACAGGGGCCGCCCTGGTGGGCCCCCTCTATCTAGAGCAGATGGGCCCCTGCACACAGATCCACAGCGCCGGATGCCACATCATTTTAAAAAGGGAAAAAGGGCGGTTGGTTTACAACGAACATCATATTTTACCCAACCGCCCGCTGCATGAAGCGGAAAGCCTGCCGGAAAGGCAGGAAACGGCCGTCATCGAATATCACGCGTTCCTTGGAAGGATGGACGTGCTGCGCTCCATGGATCCCTTCGACCCAAACCTTCTCAGTGCCAAAGACCATCCAGACCTGGGGCTGCGCATAAAGGCTGCCGGAAAAATTTCCCTGATCGATAAAAGCTGCACCGTCACCTATCACGTCCCGCCTCCCCTCGATCCTGACGATCTGCCATTCTACCGGACACGGTGGAGTGAAAAATGGATTGCTCACAGCTACGCCAGCTTCAATAAAAAATGGAGTTTTCACGCTCCAGTCAGCCCGTGGTTCGCACAGCACAGGCGCGCATGGTTTGAGAAATGGACGGCCCCTCTTGCCCCCCTGATAGGATGGAGGAATGCCCGCAGGGTGTATTACCGCATCCTGGATCCCATCGTCCGGCTGTTCGAACCTGCATGCAACAGGTCGTACTACGAGCAGGTGTTCGGAACAAGAAACGAGCACAGGCTCGGCATCGCCGATCTATCCAAACCCTACCCGGGCACTCATTGCTCGCCGCTGCCTCCAGGTGATTCGGTTTTCAAGATTGAAGACTGACGAGTAGCCCCTCCACGTGAACGACCTCAAACGCAAGACCGTCAAAGGTATCCTTTGGTCAACCTTGGAGCAATGGAGTTACCATACTCTAAACACCCTGGCCTTCGTCGTTTTCGCCAGACTCCTCGGTCCTGAAGATTTTGGCACCTGGGGAATTGCTGTCATTTATATCGGATTTGCTGCCATCCCTATCAACTTCGGTCTCTGCGAAGCCGTGATCCAACAGCAAAACATCACTCAAAACCAGTTGGCTTCCGTTTTTAGTTTTCAGGTCCTGGCATGCCTGGGCGTCGTTGTTTTCACGCTTTTGGTAGCACCGTCCATAGCCGAAATCCTCCATATCCCCCAACTTTCAGCGGTTTTGCAGCTTTGTACCATCATCATTGCCTGCGATGGTCTTTGCTTTTTGCAGGAATGCTTATTTCAGAAAGAATTCAACTTCAGAATAGGCGCCCTGCGCCGGTTTTTCGGCATGCTGGTGGGTGCCTTCATCGGCATAAGCGCTGCACTTCTGGGTGCTGGGATCTGGAGTCTGGTACTATTTCATTGCTGCGGATCCATCACCCGCTTTATAGTAATCTGGACGGCGACCCGTTGGAGACCCTCCCTAGAGTTTGACTGGTTCGCGGCTTCGCCTGTTTACGCCTACGGACGCAAAGTGCTGGTTCCGAATCTCATGTACCGCATCAAAAGCCAGAGCGACCGCATCCTGATCGGCGCCCTGCTCGGGCACAGCGCACTTGGATATTACACTTTTGCCCTCAAAATCTGCACGATCCTGCATGAACTGGTTTCGGCCAGCCTTTCCCAGGTTGTCTTGCCACTGTTTTCCAGGCTGCAGGATGACATTCCCAAGGCACGCCGTGCCTATCTGCGCTTGCTGCATGCTGGATGCCTTGTCGGTGTTCCAGCATTCTTGGGAGCGTTGGCCACTGCCCCACTCTTTATTCCCCTCTTTTTCGGAGAGGAATGGAACGCTGTCATTCCGTTGTTTCAGTTGCTCGCCCTAAGCGGAGCCATCCAGACATTCCTTTACAGAACGCCCGCCATCCTGAGCGCCCTGGGACATCTCCACACCCAATTCAAGCTTGCGGCTATCAATTGCGTTCTGGCCATCCCATTCCTCTGGATCGGAGCCTCACATTCGCTTATTGGGGCGGCCATCATGTTTTGCCTGCTCACGTGGATACTATGGCTCATCACTGAAGCTTACCTTCGGAAAATATTGGGCTACTCACGGAAGGATTACATCCAGGCGGTCGCACGACCGTTCCTTGCCTCCTTTTTCATGCTTCTCTTCCTGATGGCTGGTATCCGGAATCTGTCGCTCACTCCGACCTGGCCGGTTCTGCTCTCCAGCATCACGGCAGGCTTTATTCTGTATGCGTTAATGATTTTTGCAGGCAATTATCACCGCATGACCGGGGAAATCCGGAATTTCCGAAGCCAGTTTTCAAATCCTGAGATACGGCCATGACATCTTCTCTCAAAGCAGGTCCAAGTTTCAGCATCATCATCAATAATTACAATTACGATGGTTATCTCGAAGAAGCCATTGAGAGCTGTTTGAAACAAAATTATCCTGGTCTCGAAATCATTGCCGTGGATGACGGCTCCACGGACCAGTCCCGTGATATCCTTGCAACGTATAATGACCGCATCAATGTCATTCTTAAAGCCAATGGCGGCCAGGCGTCAGCTTTCAACGCAGGACTGAAAAAAGCTTCCGGCGACTGGATCTGGTTTTTGGACTCGGACGACACTCTTTGCCCGGGAATACTGAAGGAAGTCGCGGTCCAGACGATAGACAACCCGGCATTGATTTATGTTCAGCCGCTTCGTGTGGATGAAGCAGGCCGCACTCTACCGGACTGGATGCAGCGCCCGGAACCCCTGCAAAACGGTATGCTGATCCCAAAAATTCTTGAAGCGGGCGTGGTGTCCCTTCCTCCCACTTCCTGCCTCGTGTTCAACCGCCGGATTCTGGAAAAATTTCTTCCCCTCCCTGAAAAAAACTTCATCCACGGTATTGATGATTACATGCGCCGCCTGGTGTTGTTTCATGGGGAATGCCGGAGCTTGCCGTTGAAAGGAACCTGCTACCGCCAACATTCACGGAATTACAGCAAAAATAACCGGCAAAGCTGGCCATCCATCAAAAGCGTGTGGCTACGGAATAGCCTTGTTTACCATGCCGTTCGGATGGAGGCCCTGAACTGTGGACTGGTCTGTGCTGCAAACAGATGCAGGCTTGATATGGCCCACGCATTGGTCTATCTGGGAATCTGCAAGGAACGAAAACGAAACAGCACCAAAGCACTCCGGGATCTGTTCTCAGCCTACGGCAAAGATCGGTCGCTCAACAGGCCAAAAAAACTTACCTATCTTTTGCTGGGCCTTGGAGTCTGGCTTTTGCCGTCCCTTTTCGCACCCTATCCCATCAGGCTTTTCGATTATTTCAAATCGCTGAAAATTCTGCCATACATGCCTGCAGCGCAAAATAGATGAACGCTTTCAACATCAGCCTGGTTATTCTGAACTATAATTATGCGGCCTATTTAAGGGATGCCATCGACAGTGCTCTTCAACAGTCCCAACCTTTTTTTGAGATCATTGTCGTGGATGATGGATCAACTGACTCCTCACGGGAAATCATCAAAAGTTACTCCGACTCCATCCGCGGCATTATTAAAGAGAACGGGGGACAGGCCTCGGCCATGAATACAGGATTCGATGCCGCAGGTGGGGACTGGATCTGGTTTCTAGATGCCGATGACTATCTCTTTCCGAATTCCGTTAAAATGGTCGGGAACAGCCTTAAAGACGAACTGGGCATGATCTATGGCCAACTTTTACGCGTCACCGCCGACCGGAAAATTCTCGGCCCATGCCTCACTCCCCCACATCCCCTTCCTGAAGGAGATCTTTTTCCTTCACTGACAAGACATGGAACGGCCTACCTTTCCCCGACATCCGGACTTATTTTCAGACGGAGCCTTCTAAAAAAACACATGCCAATCCCAGAAAAGGAATTCCTGAGCTGTGCGGATGATTACATGCGAATTGCCATGGCCGTTTCAGTAACTGTAGGGGTGATCGAAGAACCCATCGCAGCCTTCCGAGTCCACAAGTCCAGTGATCAGGCCAGAACAAATTACGACATCATCCGCATGCAAAAATACGTTACTGCTTCCGGATTTGCCTATCAAAAAGTTCTGGATCAAGCCTTGAAACGCAGCTGGCCCTCGACGCCCGATCGGGCCGAAAGCTACAGCAGGCTTGCTCTCTTTAGGTTGATTCTTCATTCATGCATTGGCTTTTCGAGCCCTGCGCTCCACTTGGAAGGACCCCCGTATTGTAATACTTAAAAAAGTTCACCGCTCTGCGCATATTTTGGGAATTACCCTAAGCCCGCCTTCTCTTGTGTCTCGGGTCAACATTTTTTTTCTTTCCCTTTCCAGCCTCTTCAAACAACTCCTGCAAAAAAAGTGAGTGCTTCCGACCCACTCTCGATCAGTGTCATCATCAACAACCACAACTATGCCAGCTTTGTGGGTGAAGCCATCCAATCCGCCCTCGACCAAACGATGGCCCCACTGGAAGTCATTGTTGTGGATGACGGATCAACTGATGAATCACGAAAAGTTATCGATTCATTTGGCGAGCGTATCATATCTATCCATCAAAACAATTACGGACAATCTTCCGCCATCAATCAGGGCTGCTCATTGGCCAGGGGAGATCTGTTTTGCCTGCTGGACGCGGACGACTTGTTCTATCCAGGCAAACTGGCAGAAATCGCCGAAGCATTTGCCTCCGGAGTTTGCCAGTTGGACAAGCCCGTCCTGATCTCACACACTTTGGAGGTTGTTTCCGCCGACCGCCAGCCCAAGGGTTGGATCATGCCTCCCTGCTTCAAGAATATACGGTTCCGCAAGTTGCCACCATTGCCCGCCATCGGACTTTTAACCACACCAGCACAGACCCTTGAATTTATAAGGCGTCATGCGATGCCTCCTTATCTGGGTTCTACGACCAGTGGACTGTCATTTAACCGAGCCATGCATTCCAAGCTTTTCCCCCTGCCCGTTCTGGATCATGTCAAAAGCACCGGCGACGGTTTCATCATACGAGGAGGGATGCTTTTAGGTAACACCTATGCCCTGCAGAAAATATTGGGAGGCTATCGCGCCCATGGAAACAATGCCTGGTATGGTGCGGATATCGGAAAACCCGGATCAGCCAAATACCCTCCAAAACGTGATCTCAGCCATTACGAGCCATGGATCAACACCATTCTCGCCTCACTCAACACGGAGATTCGAACGGATTACCAGGCTTCCACTGATGCACTCTGGTTTTATCGCCACCGCCGCAACTCCAGAGGCCTTCTGCGACTGGCTGCGCGGCTCCTGAAACGCAACCTGAACCTCCGTAACCTGTTGGTCGCCGGATATTCACTCTGGTCTGCTGTACTCATTGTATTGTCCGACATCCGATCTGCCATCTGGAAAATATGACTTCCTCCCATCAGCCCTTCTTCATTGTGGGATCACCCCGGTCTGGAACCACTCTTTTACAACGGATGTTTGAGGCGCACTCAGATGTCATCTTCGTCCATGAATCCAATTTTTTTCACTACTGCCACCTGTATCTGGAAAAACACAGCACCCTGTTCACTCCCACACCTTGGAGCAAACTCAAGGAAAACTACCTCCACTCAAAGTATTTTACCCAACTGGGACTGCCTGAGAGCCTTGTCACAGCGGAGTTGGATCGGAAAGAAAAACATTCCTGGCAATCGGTATGGAGCGAATCTCTGGAGCTTTTTCAAAAACAAAAAAACAAGCCACGGCTCGGTGAAAAGACCCCCCATCATGTCCTTTATCTTGATGAGATTTTTAAGTTATACCCCGAATCAAAGGTTCTGCTGATCGTACGCGATCCCAGAGGAGTCATTCCCTCCATGATCAAAGCCAACTTCGGCCCGGCCACCATCCAAAAGGCCATGATGCAATGGGCGACTCTCAATGCTGCAGGACTGGCCTACCGCCGCCGCTACCCTCACCGTGTCCTTGACCTGCACTATGAAACACTGATTTTAAATCCAGAAAAAACCCTTCGTAACCTATGTGATTTTCTGAAACTTCCCTTTGATCCGGGCATGCTGAAGTATTACGAACTTCCCAAAGAAGACAGCCCTTTCATGCAACAACCTATCAAGCAGGGTGTCGGCCAAAAAATCTACACCAGCTCTCTGGATCAGTG
Source organism: Methylacidiphilales bacterium (assembly GCA_038250235.1). GTDB lineage: Bacteria > Verrucomicrobiota > Verrucomicrobiia > Methylacidiphilales > JAAUTS01 > JAAUTS01. The sequence goes on from JBBSCO010000084.1 coordinate 8,110, forward strand.
GAAAACCACCCTGGGCACAAGCGATTTGCTTTACATCGAGAAACGTTGTCGTCTCCTGATGGAATACTTGGATTACCACCCTGTAAATGCTTCCATCAAAACAAACACTTTCAGTCGGGCCTGGTTACTGGCCTTGGCTTTGTGGAAAACTCTCCGTTGGTTATTTTCCAACAACTGTCTGACACGTCAATGCTACAGAAGCCAGGCCATCGGCTTCTGGATGATTTTCTGCTCAGTTAAAATCAAGTGACCTCATGAACATCAAACCACAACCTTCCGTTTTTTTAATTGGCTCAACAAAATCGGGTACAACCTCTCTCTACCATTATTTCTTGGAAAACCCCTCACTTTTCCTTCCACCATTGAAAGAGCCCAACTTTTTCGCGAGGCCGGAATTCGCGTTGCGCTCCGGCAACAATCCAAATGAACACGGTCCTCGTGAGGGGTTGTTTACGATGCTGAAACCTACCGGGAGCTCTATTCCCCCTGCCGTTCCGACCAGCTAGCAGTGGATTGCTCTCCTAGTTACCTAAATAACCCTATGAGTGCGGAACGCATTTATCAATTTAATCCGGAATCCAGA
>JBBSCO010000085.1:0-8632 GCA_038250235.1 Methylacidiphilales bacterium
CTTTTTTCAACATCAGAACATGGGTGAAGGCGGGCGTGATTTCCTCGATATGGTGGGTGACGAGAACCAGATTCGGGGAGCTTTCCAGACAGGCCAGATTCTCCAGCAGCTTGAGAAACCCGGACCGCGCGACCGGATCCAATCCGGCGCAGGGCTCATCCACGATCAGCAGCAGCGGTTTGGCCATGAGAGCGCGGGCAATGAGGACGCGTTGGCGTTCTCCCTGGGAAAGGTAAAGCCAGGGTCGATTGGACAGTTCCGAAATTCCGAGGAGTTGCAGCAGCCCCAAGGCAACTTGTTTCTCATCCTTTTTGATTCCACCCCAAGTGTTCAGGATGGCGTATTTACCGCTGATGACAATTTCCAAGGCCAACCCGTCATCATTGATTTGTTGTAGGATGCTGGAACTAACCAGTCCGATGTGGGTGCGGAGTTCCCGCCAATCCGATTCACCATAGCGCTGGCCCAGGACATTGATGTCACCCTTCCCGGCCATCAAATAACCACAGAGCGTGCTCAGTAGGCATGTTTTTCCCGAGCCGTTGCCGCCCAGAATGACCCAATGCTGCCCTTTTTCCACGCGCCAGTTGATTGAGTCGAGAATAAGTGTTTTATCACCGAAAAGAGTCAGGTTCGTTACTTCAAAAATGGGGGCGGTATTCATTCGGGTTTCAATCGGGTTCGCGTGAGGTGGATGATGTAGAGGAGGGGGAGGATTCCCAGAATCCCGAAGCTACAATCGATCAACTGCCAATAGAAAGGAATGCCACGGAGGGGGCCGGCGATGAGGGCAAGTGGTATGACAAGAATACATGCGGCCACTCCGGCATAAAGGGAGTGAAGATTTCGCCAAGGATCTATCATCGGCCCGATAAAAAACAGGGCAATCACGATATGGGCGAAAGCCAGCCAATCCGTTCCGTAGGCGATCCAGGGATAGGCGGCATAGGTGTTCTCCAGACCGAATTTGACGGTGAGGATCCAGTAGTTCAAACCTTCGTGACCAACAGGGGATGCGGCATCGCCGATCCCCATCATCCTGGCCAGCAGGTTCAATTCCGTCTCTAGGGGGAAAGCCGTGATACCACTGATAATCAAGGCAATGATAAAAAAGGTCAGGATGGCACGGACACGGAAAAGCGGGTCAGGTTTCATGGGTGCGTTCGCATCGTAATTTGATGATTTCCAGAATGGAACCTTGGATCTGATCCATGATCCAGGTGCTCCACAATCCGGCATAGCTGTTGAAGCGTGTGGAAAGGCGGTGGGTGCTGGTGAGGTGGAGTTTAACGCCTTCCGGCACCGGTTCGATCAAATAGGTGCCGTCAAGGACATCATAAAAGCGTCCTCCTACGATGATATGGCGGTCAAAAGCATTTGCAGGAATAAAATCGGGGTCTGCATGGATGCTGAAAGAGAGTTTTTCCGGATGGTCCCAGACGGTAATCACTTCATGGAAGGAAACGCCCCGTTCAAACGTGGCGGTGCGGATCCCTCCGACTCCCTCGTGATCCAGAGTAGCAGCTATGGGTTTGGGAAATCCAAGCCAGTAGATCCAACGGTTGTGGATCTGCCTGGCGGGAATGGCGGACACGCTTGCTATTTCAGGCCAGACCTCCTCCGGTGTAGCGGTAATTGTAATGCTGTTGGAAATGGAGACCTGCTCGTGCGGGGCTTCCCATTGGTTTTCAAGAGGTGCCGCCAGATAGGGAAGCAGGACGACAAAAGAAAGATAGAGGCGGTGTCCGGTTCTCTTTTTGATCATCCAGGCACTGGTCAAAGCCCCCAGAAGTGACATGCCTCCTAGAATCGGTATGGCCATCACCACGCAGATCATGGCTTCGAGTTGTGTGATGACCGAAATGGCCAACCCCAGAGCCACACTGATGACTGGCAGGATGAAGGTCCAGTAAATGCCGGAACCGTTCAGTTTGTAGCCGAGATAGGTGCAGAGAGCGCCCCAGGCAAATGGGGTCAGGAAAATAAAACTCAGTGAAACCACACCACCCAAGACATTCTCCAGGGAATTGAGGCCAAAAATCAACCTCGTGACAAGAGCGTAGGACAATACCAGAATCAATGTGATCAGCGTTGCCCGTCTGATGCTCATGATCCGCACGTAGATAGTTCAGCTAACCAGCCGCTTGGAGCAGGTGCCTTTTTTAGCCAATTCTTCGCAGGAACCCTCGATCCGTAACTTCACTGCCCCTGGGCGAAAACCCAGATTCTTGGCCAGAACGCTTTCACGCACATCCAGACAGTAATCTTCAAATTCAATAATTTTCTGGCAATCCGTGCAGATAAGATGGTTATGGTTCGGGTGAGTGGCGTAGTTGGGGTCGTAAACCTGCTGATCTCGTCCCAAATCAAGTTCACGGAGAAGCCCGGTCTGGACAAGAACAGGAAGGGTGCGGTAAACCGTGGCACGGGAAACAGAAGGATCGATTTTACGGGAGCTTTCGAGAAGCTGTTCGGCGGTATAATGGTCGTTGGTGCTGAACGCGGCCTGAACAATGGCACGGCGTTGGTTGGTGATACGCAAGCCATTGCTTTCCATGTAGGCCAGAATCTTATCTTTAATGGACTCGCGATCCTGATCAGTCATAAAAAAAGGTAACACGGCCAGCTTCGCCATGACAAGAGTTGATGCTGGGCGAAAAGTGCCGGAGAAGAGTGGAATTCCAAACAGTCAATCAGCCGATTCTTTCAGGTTTTTCAAAAAACGTTTCAGGGCGGGCGAGAGCACGCGACCGCTCTTGTAGATGATACCCAGGGGACGATAGTAGGGCTTGTTCTTGAATTCTATCGCAATGAGGCTGCCGGATTTGATTTCCTGCTCAATGGTGGCGCGGGGGACGATGGAAATTCCCGCGTCGATTTCCACGGCTCGTTTGACTGTTTCGATGTTGTCGAATTCCATGACCGGTTTGGTGTCAAGATCCGTATCCCGGAACATTTTGTCCACGGCCCGGCGGGTCGGGATATCGGGTTCGAATCCGATAAACTTGTAGTTGGCGAGATCTTTGACTTCGACTTCCTGCTCCGAGGCCAGGGCATGGCTGGGATTGCAAATCACGACCAGGCGATCTTTTTTGAAGGCCTCGCTTTTGAGATTTTTTTTCTGCACAGGAAATGCAACCAGACCCAGATCGCAGGTTCCGGATTGAATATCCTCATAGACTTGGTTTGATCGGCGATACTCCACGTGGACGTTCACATTGGGGAATTCCTTCAGGAAGCGTTTCAGATAGGGAGGCAGCTCGTGTAGTCCGATGCTGTAAACTGTGGCGATCCGGATGTTACCGGAAACAATGTTCCGCATCTCATTGAACTGATGCTGCAAAGAATCGAATTGCGCGATGATTTCTTTGCTGGCTTGATACAACATGTCGCCTTCCCGCGTGAGGGCGAAGCGTTTGCTGCTGCGTTCGATCAGCGGGATGCGGAAACGCTCCTCCACGGAGCGAATCTGTTGGCTCACGGCTGATTGGGTGATATTGTTCATCTGCGCGGCTTTGCTGAAGCTTTGGGACTCAACGAGGTCACGGAAAACGCGGAATGAATCGATTTGCATAAGCTGGAGTTAATAAGAAATACTTATGAAAGTCAAGTTAAATCATTCTATTTCTTATCTTTAACACATTTGTTTTATGGCAGAAAACCTTGCAACCAGACTTGAATTGATTCAGCAGCGCATCCGTGATGCAGCCGTGCGGGGGGGGCGGAGTGCCTCACACGTCCAGTTGTTGCCTGCCTCCAAAACTGTCACGGTCGAGGTATTGCGGGAATTACTGGGTCTGGGAGTGCAGATCCTGGGCGAAAACCGTGTGCAGGAGGCGAAGGCCAAAGTCACGATGCTGCCTTCGAGCTGTCGTTGGCATTTCATTGGGGGCCTGCAAAGCAACAAAGTCAAAGAAGCCGTCAGACTGTTTCAGGTGATCCATTCTATTGACAGCCGGAATCTGGTTGATGAAACGGATAGGCGTGCTGCCGAGGCGGGGAAAACCCAGCAGATTCTAATCGAAGTCAATGCCGCTGGTGAAGGGAGTAAACACGGGGTTCTGCCCGGAGAGGCGCAGGCTCTGGTGGAGTACGCCAACGAAAAAAGATCCTTGGAGGTCATCGGATTGATGGCAGTGGTTCCATTTTGTGACGAGGTCGGGGCTGTCAGGCCTTACTTCAGGGAGGTTCGGGAATTGCGGGATTCCATCCAATCAACCACAGGCATCCTGTTGCCGGAATTATCGATGGGAATGTCCCACGATTTTGAGGTGGCCATTGAAGAAGGTGCCACCTTGGTTCGTATAGGCACGGCATTGTTTGGTGGTCGAAATTACGCCAAATGAGACGGCTCCCACCTTCTTTCAGGGCGTTGGCATGATCCGATAAGCTCCTTGCAAAATGAACGGCACTGCGTTTTCCGGTCATGCAAAGTGCCGAAGATTCTTTCCCTGTTATCTTGCTGGTGCTCTGGAACAGTGTCTTAAGTCATTTTCGCCCAGTTGGTTGGATTGGTAACACGGGAGTTGGCATGTTTCAAGCAGCCTGATTGGGCATGAAATCATCATTCGCACTTCCCCTTGTTGTTATAAATCACGCCCGATGTGCAAAGGCAGTTGGCCTACTGTCCTTTGCCTTCATCTACATTGGAATTCTTCCCTTCAACTACGCATATGCCTAGGCGGAGCCTGCTCCACTCCTGACAGCTAATCAAGCCAAACGAATCGCTACCAGGACATTGGCTATTATTTCGAGTCGGATAAAGCCGCTCAAATGCTACAGTCTGTGAGAAAAATGGCTTTCTCGAGGGGCTCGCCTTTTCTTTATTTTTTTGCAGCCAGCGCAGGCAAAAGTCCGTGGATCAGCGCAGAGCAACCGGAGGCTGAAGAATCTCATTGAGAACCACGATTTTGCGCAGGGTGGTGCGGCTCCGCAAATCCTGCCTCCAACGGTTTTGCTGCGAGGCCTTGGTGGCCACAAAAGCAACCTTGGGCAGAAGTGCCGCATCGGAAGCCTCTTTGATGTCAAAGGAGGAGAACTGCGAGAAGCGTTTAGCCAGATCATCATCACGGCTGGTTATCTGCTCGAACATCACAGTCTCAGGCTGTGCCCGAGCCACATAGACGGGAGGCTCTTGAATAGGACGACGGACGATCACCGGCTCATCCATGGGAAAAGAAAAAGAAGGAGGAATCGGCGGCGGCGGTATGCGGTTTTCCTGAACTGTGTCTTTCTTGGGCCCTTGGCCCAAGGCCTCCATTAAATCGCCGAAATCGGCATCCGACTTGCGTTCCGGCTGGAAGCTTCTCTCTTGGTCACCGGGATAGGAATCGGGCTCCTGAGTTTCAGGGGCAGAGCCTTTTCTGCGGCTTGCCCACCACTGCACAAGAGCTCCTCCAATCAAGACCAGAGGAATGATGATGTCGCCAAGATCCATGGGTTTTTGATTTAAGTCACGGTTCTGAGTTTACTTGGACGGCTTGGCATCGGCACTATCATCTTTGGCGATGGAACTACGCATGTCGGTGTCGGCACTGATGTTCTTGATTTTCATGTAGTCCAGCACGCCCAGATTGCCGTTGCGGAAGGCATCGGCCATGGCCATGGGAACCTGGGCTTCAGCTTCGACCACTTTGGCGCGCATTTCCTCGACGCGGGCTACCATTTCCTGTTCGGTGGCGACAGCGGCTGCACGGCGAACTTCGGCCTTGGCTTGGGCCACGCGTTTGTCTGCCTCAGCCTGGTCGGCCTGGAGGCGGGCTCCGATATTTTCGCCGATATCCACATCCGCGATATCGATGGATAGGATTTCGAACGCTGTGCCGGAATCAAGTCCGCGGGCCAGTACGTTTTTGGAAATTTTATCGGGATTTTCCAGAACTTCCTTGTAAGTTAAGGCGGAACCGATGGTGGTGACAATGCCTTCGCCGACACGGGCTACAATGGTTTCTTCCGTGGCACCGCCGACAAAGCGGTCCAGGTTTGTGCGGACGGTCACACGGGCTTTGACCCGGACGCCGATTCCGTCCTTGGCCACAGCATCGATGGTTTGCTTTCCGGAAGCGGGATTCGGGCAGTCAATGACACGGGGATTGACCGAGGTGCGGACAGCCTCGAAGACCGACTTGCCGGAACCGGAAGTGGCCAGGTCAATGGCACAGGCCCGGTTGAAATCAAGTGCGATCCCGGCCTTGTCGGCGGCTATCAGGGCCCGGATGACTTCATTCACGTTTCCGCTGGAGAGGTAATGGGTTTCGAGTTGATCGCTGGACACGTTGATTCCGGCCCGGACCGAAGTGATCCGCGCGTTGATGATGAGCGCGGTGGGAATGCCACGGAGGCGCATGGCCACGAGATTCACAATGCTGACGGGCGCACCGGAACTCCACGCACGAATCCAGAGCATGAAGAAGTTCAGGAAGAGAATACCGAAAACGAGGACGGCGATCGCAGCAATAATTCCGAGGAAGATTAAGAATCCAGACATAAGGGTTTACAGGTTGTGGTTGATTGGGGGTTGTTTTTTTAGTGGTTGATCAAGTTTAAATTTTGCGGACCAATATACGTGAGCCTTCGACTTTTACAACTTTTACTGTTTGGTTGGCGTCAATATGGGAGCATTCGCTGATGACGTCGTGGCGTTTGTTTTGAAAAAGAGCGGTGCCGGAAGGACGGAGCGCGGTGACTGTGTTTCCGATCTGGCCTGTCAGATCCTTGTGGGGTTCGATTTTTGGAGCTTCACCGGAAATCCCCTGCAAACTTAAACGCCGCCCGAAGGGCGAACCCGGAAAAAAGCGCATCCAAAACAGAAATCCGATCAGGCCGATCAGGCAAAGAGCTCCGAAGAGGGCCAAAGCAGGCATGGGGCCATAAAATATTGCTGTTACGACAACCGACGCCAGAAGACAAAGAACTCCGATGATGCCGGCGATGAGTCCCGGTAGAAAAATTTCTGCAAAGAGCAGGATAAAACCAGCGGCAATTAATGCAATAATCAATGTCATACAGGCTCCACCACGGTTCGTATTCCCACATGCTCGGTAACCCGCACGCGGATACCAGTTTCAATAAAAATCCCCTCCGTTACAACGTCAACGGGGCCCTGTCCGAAGTCGGCCGTTCCGGAAGGACGTAAAAAGGTCAGGGTGGTGCCTTCGCTGCCAATGCTTGGAGAAAAACTGTCCGTGTGAACAGGCACTGTTGCGTCATTGATGTTGGAGAGCACCAATTTGCTGTAAAGGGGAGTCCGGGGCAGGAGGCGCATGAGCACGAGAACACCAGCCACGCTCAGGGCCAAGGAGAGCCCCAGGTTGGTCAGGGGATCCTGCAATTGAGCAGCCGTAGGTAAAAAGGGATCGCTGGGGTATTTATCCACCATGGCTTTCAGAAGCGAAACTGCGATCAGGCAGATGCCGGCCAATCCTGGAAGGAGGGTTCCAGGGAAGAGGAAAAGTTCCACCAGAATCAGGAGCACACCAATGACAAAAAGAATGGCAAACCCATAGCCGGAAAGACCAGCCACGTAGTGTCCGAAAAAGAAAATGAGGGCGCAGATGATCGCGGTAATACCAAAAAAGCCGAACCCGGGTGTTTTGAATTCGATGTAGCCGCAGAGAGTGGCTGCGGCCAGGAGAAAGGGGGAGAGCATGACGATAAACGCACCGACCTGTTCAAAACCCGTGGGCTCGATTTTGGTGACGACCGCATCCGCTCCGCCGATTATTTCAACAAGCTTCTCGAAGGAGTCGATGGTGCCGGAACTGATGAGAGGACGGGGTGGGTTGCTGTATGTTTGGGCGGCTTCCTGGCTGGTCAAGGAGAGGAGAGAGCCTTTGGGAGAAATAACTTTGCCGTCCAGTACCAACTCAATCTCCGGATCGATCATGGCTTCAAAAACTTCGGGGCGCAGACCCTGCCGTTCCGCCTGGGCGCGGGTGACTCCTTTCAGGAAAGAGGTCATTTTAAGATTCATTGTTTCCGAAAGGTCGCTTCCACTGCCGGTAACGACTGCGGCGGCGCCGATGACCGAGCCGGGAGACATATAGATTTTGTGGCTCGCGGCGGAAATAATGGAGCCGGCTGATCCGGCGCGGGTGTCGATGTAGGTATAGAGTTGATCCTGCTTGGGGAAACGGTTCAGAACTTTAAAAATTTCTTCTGTGATATCGACACGTCCACCGTAGGTGTCCATGTGAAGAATGACGGCGTCTGCTTCAGCCTCCATGGCCTCTTTGACCCCGCGGCGTATGATGTAAATGATGCTGGCGTCGATATCGCCTTTGACGGGGATAACGTAAATGTTTTTTTTCTGTTGTTCCGGCTTTGTTTCCACAGGGGAGTCGTTTTGGGCCTGTAAAAAGACAAGGCCGCACATACAGAGCAAAGCGGAAATCAGGGCGGGTAACTTCATGAATGGGATCAAAATAGCACAAATCGCGAAAAGGCCAGAGAAAGATCTACGCGCTGAGGGTTTCGAACCCCCGACCGCCTCGGTGTAAACGAGATGCTCTACCACTGAGCTAAGCGCGCGTTTGAGGCACTCATTAAACCCGCCGGAAGTGGGATGGCAAGATTAACCCGACTTTTATCCTGCACCGGATGGGCAAAATATGCCAAGGTTACCCGCTACTCA
>JBBSCO010000086.1:0-8409 GCA_038250235.1 Methylacidiphilales bacterium
GAGGGAGATGGGATCCCTTTTGTCATCCTTTTTCTATCAATTCAGAGCGTGTTGATTGGAGCCTTGTGGCTTTACCCCATAATCGAATGCGCCGTGCATCATCCAAAGACACCCAAGAAAGATTTGTGGATATTGTGCATCACTGTTATTCCAGTGCTTGGTGGAATTATTTACCTGATTTTTGGAAGACCAGTCGAAGTGGCGGGAACCTCTAAAGAAAATAAGGAAGTGGTCTGATCGGATCGCCCTGACTGACCGATAGGCTGGCCAAGGCCCCCACACCACCGGACATGCGGGTCCGCATCCGGCGGTTCCGACCAGACACACCGGGTCGTCTCGGGGCAGTGAGGCTAAATCCACTACGTGCGTTGGGGGGTCAGTGCGTGCGCGCATTGGAGTTCAGTCGTTAAAAAAATAATAGGCAACAGCGGGAACAGCAACGTTCTTGAATGGCCCTGTTATTAGCTAAAAAGTAACTGTTCGATGTGAAACGTTACCTTCAAGAATGTATAATCGATCCGGAAAGCTGAGCTGTTTTCAGGATCAAATAGTGGTAGTGAGCCGCAGGATTCTCCTGGCGTTTGTGGTTTCTTGACTCGATGAACGCTTTTCTTTGTTGATGGGGAACCTTACAGAGAAGAGGACGACACGGAGGTCGTCCCTCCGATAAAAAGGTAAAACAGAATGTCGGGTCAACGCCCCGACCTGCAATGCGGAAAAGGCGAAGAAAACCGAGATTTGGAAACTGCGGCTAAAACGGAAAACAGAGACAGGCTGGAAGATGGGAATAGGGGGGTCATTGCTTACGACATCGCCGAGGCTATGACGGACAGGAGACTCCGGATACCAACCAAACGAAGTCTTTACCTGAACAAACTGTCAATTCCCATGGCGGTTTTCCGGACAAATTTCGGCAACGCTTCTTCATGCCGGGCGCGGAAGAGGCGGTAGATCCAGGATAAAGCCCGCAGGGTGAAGAGCCGGTCCAGCACGGGACGGTAACCCCGCTGCCCACGCACCAGCAGGTGCATGACCCAGGTTGCGGTGCGCTTTGTCAGGAAGAAGGGCCTGAGCCCGGTACGGATACGATAGCGATTCCGTAACGATCTGGGCCAGCGGGCTTTGTAGGCTTTCTTGGCGGCCTTGATCCGGGCCGGGAAGTCCGGGTCGGGCGGCAACAGATAATATCGCCGAGCCAATAGAACCAACGCAAAAGTATCGCGCATGAAAAGAATGTCATCCTCCGGCAGTTTCAATTCACGGGCCAGTTCCTGCATGCGGTCAAACTGCGTGAAAGCGGCTTCTCCTGCCCGTACAGCTGCTTCCGGATCCAACACCCAATGCGAAAGCATTGTGCGGACAGCCTCGTTGATGAAAAGGGAATCCCAGTAAACGTGCAGCAAAGGTGGAATACGGACGCGACGGAAGAAGAGCTTCTTACGGGCAAACTCTTCCACATAGAGAAGTTCTTTAATCACGACATCGGAGAGTCGCAATAATTCCAAAGCCCCGGCAGCACGATCCGATCCAAAGAAGGAAGTAACCGTGTCTTCCACCGTGGCTCCGTTCTTGAAAATGTGGATGGCGGCTGCGGCATTCAGGTCGATCCAGACAGCCGACGGTTCCAGGAATGCGCGACGACGAAAGGAATGCCAGCCCCCGGTCTGACACCAGACGGAAAAACCCAGCATGTTGCGGGCACCGGCCAGTTCCCGTGCGTAATGCTCGCAATCCCAGCCAATGAAGGAAGGATATTCCCCCGCCCCCTCGTATTCGCGGCGGGCCTGGAGTTCGATGATCTTGGGAATATCAATCCGGAAAAAATGGCGGTTGATCGGAAGATAGCGAAAGAAATCACTCTCGCCGTATTTCATGGAAAGAACAAAGGCCGGTGATTCAATCCCCCGCAGAGTCGAGGCCAACCTGCCGCGATGCCAGATGAGGTCGCCAATCAGATGAGCCCCCACCGTCCAGGTGCGGAAGATCAGACGGCGTTGTCTCCGTTCGAAAACCGGAAGCAGACGCTGCAACATGCGGTTGACCTCCTGCTCGTTGCGGAGATAAAGACGGCTGCGCAGGGGATCGGTGACATCCACCCCATCGCTTTCCCCGATGCGCAGGACAATCCCATCCACTTCCGGAAAATCGGCCATGCAGGCATCGACCACCTCTGCATACCAATCAACAGCGGCATCGACGCGTCCTTTCAGCCGTTGTTCCACTGCCATGGAAACGCTAAGAAAATCGGAGGTCAAATAAATCTTCAAACCGTGGGAACGCAGTAAAGCAAACAAGTGACGGTATTCCTGACGGAAAACGGCATTGCGCTGAAGGATCTCCGGTTCCAGCCAGGGGTGATCGGAAAGATGGATGACATCATCCAGGGTGACGGCGTTGTAACCCAAAGCGGAAACCTTGGCGGCAAAGTCGCCGAGTTCGTTCCGCACATTCTCCCAGTAAAGAGTGTAATCCGGCCCATCGAAAGGAAGAAGGGTAAAAGGTATTTTTGACCAATTGATACGGCGTTTCGGGTGATTCCGAAAAAAAGGACCAATGGCATCAATGAGGGCAAGTTCCATGGTAGCTGCCCAATCGTTTATAGAAGGCCATGCAAAAAACAATGACTTTCGGTGGAAAGTTGTAGGCCGGCTCGATGAACCGGCTTCAAGACAGGCGTTTTAGCACGACAGGGGCCGTGGCAGGCCGAAACGTCCGTGATCTAAGGATATAGAAGATATTTTTGACGTTCCTGTCTCCAGGAGTCTTCTTTGGCTTTCCATGTCCGGGCAATGGCATCGGCATTTTTACCGGACAACCAAGCATTGCGGTTACGCGGACCACCGTTGATCTTATCGAACATCAAAAGTGAATTCTTTGGCGCCGAGACAAAGTAATTCTTCTGCGGCTGAATTGCGCGCAGGGCGTCCAAGACCTGAAAGTTTAATTTCAAAAAACTCTCCGGACTACGCGGATCCAGCGTCAGTTCGACACCACGGAAGGCCACCTTCGTGAACTTTCCTGAACTGGGATAAAACACCGTGGGACGGATTCCGATACCTCTGAGCCCGAGTTGATTCAAGGACGCAGCGAGTGCCTGCTCGTTGATTCTTTCCCCAGCCACCACCAGAAACGGTTTGGGATGAACGTTGGCCCCGTTGGTAATCCCGATATCACCCAACAAACCAGTAGCTACATAACCGGCGGCTGATTCCCACGCGGGGATGTTGGGCGACGTTGGCACCCAACGCAAACCGGTGTCGCCCCAGGACATGTTCCTGTTCCAGTCACCCAGGCGGAAAACCGTCAGACGGCAGGGTCGTTCAAGATAGTTATCATTGATCCAATAGGCCATCTCTCCAACCGTCAGCCCGTAAACATAAGGAATATCATACTGCCCAACAAAAGAACGAAGGGCAGGATCGACGCCTCCGCCCTCGATACGATTTCCTCCCAGCGGATTGGGACGGTCAAGGATGACCACTTCCTTCCCGTTTTCTTCCGCCGCCTGCATGAGAAGTCCCAGGGTGCTGATGAAGGTATAACTCCGGGCTCCTACATCCTGAAGATCGTAAACGATGACATCGAGATCCTTCAACATGCCCGGTGTCGGCTTGCGGGTTGTTCCATACAGGGAATGCACCATCAGGCCGGTGCGAAAATCCTTGCGGGTGGGAACATAGTCTCCCGCCTTGATGTCACCATAGACACCGTGTTCAGGCCCGAACATGGACACCAGTCGGACTCCAGGGGCCCTGCGCAGAAGATCGATCGTTGTAACTCCCTGGGCATTGACGCCGGAGGGATTGGTCACCAACCCCACCCTTTTACCTTTAAGTCCTGGATAACCCAAAGCCACCATCGTATCCGAGCCCAACTTGACGGAGGAATAGGCGTCGCAGCTTATTCCAAAGACTGCCGCAACCAGGAGGAAAAAAAGTTTGGAATGAGGTCCGGCCAGGTGAGGGAAGCGCATAGATTTCTCCAGGCGCGGTTCCCGCGCCAAGGTAAAAAATGATCTGTTTAAATTTTAACTTTGATTCCCATCCGCATGAAGGTCGGCTGATCAAGATCCTGGCCATCCCACATGGTGGGCGCTGATTTTTCAAAACGGCCCCGGGGAATTTTTTTGTCCAGAGGCAGCTCCTCCTGACGATTGAAATAGCGCTCGGGAGTTTCCTCCTTGGAACTTGAGCGGATGGAGGCAAAGCCATCAAACTCCGGCTCGCAGTTCTCCACTTCGTCCTCATGGTGCCCAGCCATGATTGGCTGTGGCTCTTCCACTGTTTCTTCCGCTTCCCAAATTTCTTCCTTCTGCAGCTCTTCTTCCTTGATGACGGCTTCCACAGGAGCCCTTTCCACCACGGCCTTTTTTTTCTTTTGGGCTACGACGAGAGGTTCCTGCTGCTTTTCTTTTTTCAGAAGCGGCGCGTTTTCTTCCATCTCTTCCCAATTGCCTGTAATCAACAGGGTCAATTCCAGGTGCTGACGCTTGTTGCTATCAACATTGGCGGCTGTGATCATCGGTATCTCCACCGGCAGCTGTTTGCGCAGGTATTGCATGGCAGATTGAAACTCGCTCATGGACATGTCAGAGCCTCCGGTGAGGCTGGCCAACATGGAGTGGCCACGCACCCAGAGACGCTCATCCTGAAGCAGCGGACTGGCCAGCACATGCTCAACCACATCCTCGACTCGATTATCTCCACCCGCAGCGGCAAAGCCGGCACGGCAGAGCAGATGATCTTCAGATCCAACGACGGAATCATGCGCCAACTGCCGGATATCGGCCAGGCTGGCCTGCATGAGGCCACGCTGGGTCACCGAACGGCGCAGGGTCATGGCAACTTTGGCCAACAATGAATTCATTTTGGAAAAGCCCGTGCGCAGATCCGAGCTGTCATCCGTGAGTTGCATGAGGCTCTGGTTGGAGAAACAAAGCACCGCATCCGCAGATGCCCGCAATGTTGTCAGCGCCTGGCTGGCCTGGGAACGACGACGTCCTCCTTCAAAGACAAAAGGAGTTGCAGTCACCACGATAGTGGCCGCTCCCAGTTCCTTGAGAAGTTCAATCAGCTCCGGCAACATCCCCGAGGCTGTTCCACCGCCAAGCCCGGCCACGATAACAGCAAGGCGGGTTCCTTTAAGCGATTCCCTGATTTCATCTTTTTCCGCCCGGAACAATTGGCGGGCGAGTTCCGGGTCTCCACCTGTTCCCATACCCCGGATCATTTTTTTCCCGATCAACATTTTTTCCAGGACAACGCTGCCCCTGACCGAGGTTTCATCCGTGTCGAAAATCATCAGCCCCCGCACACCTTCGTTTTCCAGGACCATTTGATCAAGGACATTCACGCCGGAGGAACCCAGCCCAATAATCCATTGCCCCCCGGAATCGCCGGCTTCAGGGACGCGAAACATACTGTCGTGCTTGAATTCGATCATAAGAAACTCCTCGTCTTGGTGATTGTTGATTACGGTTCCTGATTAAAATAAGCGTACGGCCCCGAGCATATCCTTGAAGGATTCCTGCACTTTTCTCCAGCCTTTGGGGCGTGGTGCCGACATACGGATACGTTGGGCGTAACGAAGCAGACCAAGGACCGTGGAAAGATCCGGTCGTTTGCTGTACGTCTGGTCGCCTTCAAACGTAAGCTCATGGGCCGTTTGCACAGGCACCGGAAAGACCTGGGCGGCCATCCGTTGTAACCCACGAACCCGGGAAGCTCCGCCTGTCAGGAATACTTTGCCGGAGATCAGAGGCCAGAGATCATTCTTCTCCAGGTCCGACTTCACCAGTTCAAGGGTCTCCCGCTGCCGCGCTGCCATGATCTGGGCCAGCGACTGGAGGTAAATGACGCGTTCATCTTCATTCATCTGCCGGTCCAGTGTGACTGTTTCAGGACCGCTCGAAGGTGTATAAAATAGCAGCCCATGCAGTTTTTTAAGCTGTTCGGCGCGAGGAAAGGAAAGTTTCAGACCAAGGGAAATATCCTGGGTCATGTGGTCTCCCCCGACGGCGATGACGCCGGTGTGCACGACGGCCCCGTTATGATACACGATATAGTCCGTTACCCCGGCCCCCATATCGATGGCGACAGCACCCAATTCTTTTTGCTCTGCCGTCAGGACTGCCTGGGCCGCAGCAAAGGAAGCCAGGGCGCATCCCTGAACCGCCACGCCCAGATCCGCTACACAACGTGCACTGGTCTCAAGACGTGTCTGCATGCCGTGAATGATATGATAGCTGGCTTCCAGGCTCTGGGAACTTAATCCCTGGGGCTCTGTTGTCGCCTGGCCGTTATCCAGATAGTAATGCTGCAACAATTCATGGATCACCATCTGACCGGCAGGCAGCACCGTCGTCTGCGCCATCTCGTTCAAATCATCCAATTGCTGGCTGGAGACTAGGTGGTCCTCGTTCTCGATCGTTGTCTTGACCCGCACCGTGCGCGAATCAATGTGGGAACCGCTCAGGGATATGAAAACCTCACCGATCTCACTGTCCGTTTTTTTCTCGGCTTCAGCAATCGCCGCAGTAATGGATTTCTGGGCCTGGTAGTAATCGACTATCTCCCCTTTACGGATGCCGGCGGATTCAGATTCACCGACATCGATCAGAAAAAGGGTTCCGTCCGATTTTAATTCGGCAACGGCAACAGTCACTTTGCTGGTTCCTGCCTCCATGGCCACAATGATTTCGGAGTCGTTTTTATTGAAGATCGAGAACATAATTTTTTCTTTGATTTATTTGTTATTTAGAAATACGTCACGGGAACATTCCGTTCCGGCGTCAGATCGACACTGCGGATAAAAAGTCCTTTGGGCCTGGCATCATCAAAAATGACCTGTAATCGCTGCATTTGTTGATCCAGCATGTTGGTCCGGAAACGGATGAAACCGCCGCTTCGGGTCCGGAGCAACAGATACCCTTTGCTTTCAACCTGTATCCTGCTGAGATCCAGTTCTCCTTTTAGGGCTGAATAATCTGCCAGCCGCAGAAGTGAAAGGGCACTGATCATTTCAAAACGTTCCGTGCGGACGCCTTCCTGGACATACTCATAAGATATCCCAGTGATGTCGGGCAAGGGCTTCAGACGTTCACCGGCTTTAGGTTTCATGATATAGCCCTGAGCATCAATGTAATAGACCGGCTGGGCCAACCGGCTTCCGGAGGGGCTGTCAGGTTTGATCCGGGCGACAGGCTGACGCTCGACCACGACCAGGCGCAGAGTGTCAGGCAGGTCACGTTCCACCCGGACCGAGGCAATGTAGGGCATATTTCCCAGGCGCCGGCGAATCTCCGCCAGGTTCAAGGTCATCAGATTCTGTCCCATGCGCACTCCAGACCAATCCACAATTTCTGCCTTGGTCACACTACCCTGGATTTCCACGTCGATGGTTTTGAGGGTGAAATCATCATTACTGTAAAGTGCCTTACGGATGATGGTGTTGGATGCCACATGGACTCCGATCCCGATTACGGTCATCAGTATCAGCCCCACACCCAGCCAGAGTACCCGGTTGTAGAGCTTTTTATTCTGCACCTTTTGGTTCACCGCCACATGCAACACCGTCCGTTGCATGCGTTTGTTGCGTTTTTGGGCCCGGCGTATCATGAACGGAGCTCCCATGAAAGTTCCAGGATCCGGCGGCAAAGGTCGTTGAAGCTGATTCCGGCGGCCCGGGCCGCATCTGGCAGAAGGCTGACTTCGGTCATACCGGGGATCGTGTTGACTTCCAAAACTTGTACAGATCCTGTTTCGGGAACCATCACATCGACGCGGGAATAAACCTGACAACCCAAAGCCCTGTATGCCGCAAGTGCCGCTGACTGGATTTCACGTGTTTTCTCAGCCGGAAAATCCGCGGGGCACAGATGCTCGCTACGTCCTGCGGTGTACTTGTTCGTATAATCAAAAAATCCATCCTTGGTTCTGACCTCCACCACGGGAAGTGCAGTATCCGCCAGAATTCCAACCGTAACCTCCCGGCCACCTATCAGTTCCTCCACCATCATCGGCTTGCCTGCCGCCAAAGAATCCAGCCTGGCCCGAAGCAGATCCTCATTCGAGCGCACAATGTGTACTCCGATACTGGATCCTTCCGCCACAGGCTTGATCACACAGGGGAAAGGCCATAGGGTGTCCTGTAGCCAGACGCCACCCCGCGGGCTGGGAACTCCCGCCTCGGCAAATTTTTCTTTGGCCCGCAATTTGTTGAATGCCAAACGGCAGGCCGCGGAAGATGAACCCGTGAAAGGAATCTCTCGTGATTCCAGTTGCGCCTGCAATTCACCGTCTTCTCCGAAAGTTCCGTGCAGGCAGATAAACACAACCTCCGTCGTTTCAGGTAATGACAGGTCTGTACTTTTCACATCCACGGATTCGACCCCGAATCCCATGGCTTTCA
>JBBSCO010000087.1:0-8317 GCA_038250235.1 Methylacidiphilales bacterium
CACGATAAAAACAGGAACGGAATCCAGTGTGGCAGGTGGCCCCATCACCAATCACGGAAACCCGCAGCCAAAGAGCATCCTGGTCACAATCCGTCCGCAATTCCCGCACAATCTGAACGTTTCCACTGATCTTGCCCTTGTGCCAGATTGCCTTCCGGCTCCGGCTCCAGTAAACACCCTCCCCAAGCTCGATGGTGAGGCGCAGGGATTCGGCATTCATGTAGGCCATCATCAGAACTTCGCCTGTGGTGAAATCCGTGGTGACCACAGGGATCAGGCCGTCCTGATCAAATTTGGGGGCCAGGGCCAGGCCTTCTTCCAGTTGCTTTGTGTCTCCTCGAGCAGAGAAAAATATTTTGGACTCGGACATAAGTAGGGGATATTAACGCAAAATCGCAATGTCGCCAAGAACGCAAAAGAGGGAAAAAATTTTCCAATCCCCTACCCCTGCGATACACCACCTTTTTCCCAAAGGATAAGATTGCTGGAAAGGCCCACTTATAGTTTGATTTGTCTTTGCTATGAGCCGTTTGTTGCATCTTTATGACACCATGACCCGTGAGGTGCTTCCCCTGAAAGCGGAAGACGGCAAAGCTGTGCGGTTTTACTGCTGCGGACCCACGGTTTATGGCCCGGCCCATATCGGCAACTTTCGCACTTTCGTCATTCAGGACGTGGCTCGACGTGTTATGGAGCTGAACGGAACGGCCACCCTGCACGTGCGCAACGTCACGGATGTGGACGACAAAACAATCCGCCAGTCCCAGGCCGAAGGCAAAACCTTGAAAGCCTTCACCGATTTCTGGCTCAAACAGTTTCGCGATGATTGCACGGCCCTGCATTTACTCCCACCCCACGTCGAGCCCGGAGCCGTTGATCATATCCCCCAACAGCTGGGATTGGTCCAACGTCTGCTCGAAAAGAAAAACGCCTATGTGGCGGCGGATGGTTCGGTCTATTTCCGTGTGGATTCTTTCCCGAAGTATGGTCGCCTCTCCAGACTTCAGGAGCGCGAGATCACCACGAATAACGCACCGAAGGGACCTGTGGATGCTGATGAATACCAACGTGAATCCATGGCGGACTTCGCACTCTGGAAGGCGCACAAACCGGAAGACGGAGCCAACCAGTGGGACAGTCCCTGGGGCCCTGGTCGTCCAGGCTGGCATCTGGAATGCAGCTGCATGAGCCAGGAATATCTGGGCGAAAGTTTTGACCTTCATGGTGGCGGCGAAGATTTAAAATTCCCGCATCACGAAAACGAGATCGCCCAGAGCGAGGCCGCCACGGGCAAAACCTTGGCGCGGCACTGGTTTCACAGCACGCACCTGCTGGTCGAAGGCCGGAAGATGAGCAAGAGCGATGGGAACCTCTATACCCTGGATGATCTGAAAGCCAAAGGCTTCAGTCCGATGGAGGTGCGCTACGTCCTGATGGCGGGCCACTACCACAAGCAGTTGAACTTCACAATGGATTCACTCTCATCCGCACGTCAGGCTTTGCAGACCCTTTTCCGGTTGGATGAACATTTGCAGAAAGTTTCGGGCACAGGCCCGGCTCCTACTTATCAGGAATTGCTCCAGTCCCTTCCTCCGGAGAATGCGGAAGATCCCTTTGTTTCTGCTTGGACGGCACTGCTCAAGGATCTTAACACGCCGGAAGCCTTGGGTCACATCTTCGTGGCGGCCAAAGACATTGAAGCCAAACTCCGCGCCCAGGCACTTGCGCCTGGGGAGGCCGCCCGGATCCGTCAGGCTTTTCACCGGATTCTACAGGCTTTCGGACTGAAGCTGCAGGCACCCGTTGCGGAAGAAGCCCCCCCGGAAGTCGCTGCTCTGGCCCAACAACGTTGGGAGGCCAAGCAGGCTAAAGACTGGAAAAAAGCGGATGAAATCAGGGCTGCCCTGACCGAAAAAGGCTGGACGATGCAGGATCGGAAAGAGGGATATAGCCTCGCGAAAAGCTGATTAAAAAGGGAGGGCCCGGCTACGTCCGGGCTGACGGGAATCGGACGACACGGAGGTCGTCCCCCCAATCAAAAAGAATTCACAGATCCACCTGGATTCCCAATTCCACCACCTGACGCGGAGGCAGTTCGAAATAGCCTGTCGCAGGACGGGAAATACGGGAAAGAAATGCGAACACTTTTTTTCGCCACTGGGCCATGTTGGATTTCCCATTGGTCAGGAGCAACTCGCGGCTCTGGTAAAAACTGATGGCGTCCCGTTCGTTGCGCTTGTCGATACTCAAAGCCTGGCAAAGATGGTGCATGACCTGGGGGGTTTCGGCAAAGCCGTAGCGCAGAACGACACGATGGAAGCCCTGCTCCATTTCGGTCGAGGTGATTCGTTCAGAGCCCTTCAGCCGCGCAGCTTCCAAAAACTGTACGCTCAACAGAACCACTCGTTTATGCAGAGCCTTGTTATGTTTGAGGTGATGCATCAGGGCGAGGGGCACCCCGTCCGAAAGGGACGACATAAAAACCGCCGTGCCCTGGACACGCACGATGTTGCCCCGCTCACATTCCTCGATCATCAGATCCAGCGGTAACATGCCGTTGCTGATGCGTTCGGCCAGGATGCGCCTTCCATCGCGCCAGGTGGCCATGGCAATGCACAGGATGATGGTGGAAAGGACGGTGATCCAGGCCCCTTCCAACAGCTTGATGATGCTGCCGGCAAAATAACCGACTTCATAAAGCAGAAAGACGGCAATAGGCGCAGCTGCCTGCCAAGTTTTCCATTTCCAGACGCGGGTCAGGACGAAGAAAAACATGATGCTGGTTCCAATCATGTTGGCTGAAACCGACAGACCATAAGCGGCAGCCAGGGCACTGGAACTTTTAAAGACAAATACCAGGGTCAGACAGGCCACCATGAGGAGAAAGTTGACCTGGGGCATGTAGATCTGACCCTTGATGATTTCGGAGGTATGCAGGATTTTTAGCCGGGGCAGGAATCCAAGCTGGCTGGCCTGCTGCGTCAGGGAAAACACCCCGGTGATCATGGCCTGGGATGCGATGATGGTGGCGAAGGTGGCGAGGAAAATCAGCGGAATCAGAGCCCAGTCCGGAGCCATTTTATAAAACGGATTCGCCAGCGATTCAGGGCTCCGCAGGAGAAGTGCTCCCTGACCCAGATAGTTCAGCATCAGTCCCGGGTAGGCCAACGAGAACCAGGAAATCTGCATGGCTTTTCGTCCGAAGTGGCCGACATCAGCGTAAAGGGCCTCACAACCCGTGACGCACAACAGAACCGCACCCATGAGCAGGATGCCATGGAATCCATGGGTGAAAAGCAG
Organism: Methylacidiphilales bacterium; assembly: GCA_038250235.1. Taxonomy (GTDB): domain Bacteria; phylum Verrucomicrobiota; class Verrucomicrobiia; order Methylacidiphilales; family JAAUTS01; genus JAAUTS01. The sequence goes on from JBBSCO010000087.1 coordinate 3,301, forward strand.
TTGTATGCCATAATGGGGTGACAAGGCCTTGAAGATGGCCGGGTTTTGAATCACCTGATAAAGTCCAAGAATGCCCAGAATCGAAAACCAGATCAGCATGACCGGACCGAAGAGCATTCCCAGTTTGGCCGAGCCACGCCGCTGCATCAGAAAAAGGCCGAGAATGATCCCAGCGGCAATCGGTACGACATATTTCTGGAACCCAGGTTCGACCAGCTTCAGTCCTTCCACCGCAGCGAGGACGGAAATGGCCGGGGTGATCATCGCATCCCCGTAAAGCAAGGCCGCACCGCAGAGGGCAATAAAGGATAGTCTGGTCAGGAGCCGGGGACTGAAACTAGAAGCATTGCCGCGAATAATCCCAAGCAGCGCAAAAATACCACCTTCCCCGTGATTGTCCGCACGGACCAGCATGAGGAGATACTTCAAACCCACAATGACTGTCAACGACCAAAAGATCAGGGAGATAACCCCGAGAATATTTGTCTCGGTGAGAGGTAATCGGGTATGATGAGAAAAACATTCGCGCACCGTATAAAGCGGACTCGTCCCGATATCTCCGTAAACCACTCCCAGTGCCAGAAGGGCCAGCACCGCTGTGCTGTGTTGTTTGGGTTGGCTCATGAGTAGGGCGACGCAAGAACCGCAGAAAGAGAATTCCGCAAGACCTGCCCACCCCGTTTATCCCTTGGCCAATCTCTCATACGTCTTGAACGCTAAGAGAGAACCGGGCTAGGCTCAATGATGAATTTGAAGCCTGATGCCAAAGCGGAGACTCCGGGAGACGGGCAGTTGCGCGTCCTGGTGAAGAGGATGGAGGACTTTATTGCGGGATATCTGCTCCAAGCGGGGAAAATGGGCGTCGCCATCAGCTCCCAGATGGTTCTGGATCTGGTGGATCGTGCCATCCTGAAAGCCGAAAAAGTGGAGGGCTCGATCGAATATAACAAGACTGTCGAGGGATATTTTCTTGAGGGAATGCTGGAGGATTTGAACAGCCAACCGGAAAGCATTTTCGAACAGGTTACCACCCCGGAGGGAGAAACCATCTACGCCCCGCTTTCTGACACCGTTTGGCTTGCCTGCCTGAAGAAGCTCCGCCGGGGCCTGATCAAATTGGTTAGCGAGAAGCAATAGCAGATAGCAAGTAGCGGGTAGACAATACCGAAACGGCTAGGGCTCCAGCCGGTAGCCCAATCCATGCACGGTGAGGAGAAATTTTGGTTCGGAGGAATCCTCTTCAATCTTCTGACGGATTTTCACGATGACCTGATCAAGCGTGCGGGTTGTTCCGTAATATTCGATACCCCAGACATGATTCAGGAGATCATCCCGCGAAACGGCCTGCCCGATGTGGGCATGCAGATAGACAAGAACCTTCAGTTCGCGCGGGGACAGCTCGAAGGTTGCTTTTCCCCTCGCCCCGCGCAGGGCGGCGGGATCGATCCTGACTTTGCCGAATTCAAGGACTTTGGGAACGGGGATGTCTTTGGTGGACAGAGGGGGAGCGGTGCGACGCAGAACCGCCTGAACCCGGGCGAGCAACTCCCGCAGGCCAAAAGGCTTCGTCACGTAGTCATCCGCCCCCAGTTCCAGGCCGACCACCTTGTCGATTTCCTGTCCTTTGGCAGTTAGCATGATGATAGGAGTTGAAATCTTGTTTTGGCGCAGTTCGCGGCAGACATCGTAACCGTTTTTGCCGGGCAGCATGACGTCGAGCAGGATCAGATCAGGTTTGGTCTGGCGGTGCAGGGCCATGACCTGGGTGCCGTCCGCCGTCTCATTGGTTTCGTAACCCTCGGCCTTGAGGGCTTCTCCCACACCCAGACGGATATGGGGATCATCTTCGACAATGAGAACACGTTTTTTCATCGGGGAATGCCTTCCAGCACATGGATGCGGGCAGGGGGAACATTGGCCCAGACATAGTGGGAGGATAGGGGACGGAACGTAGGGTAGAGGGTCTGAGGTCTGGTAATAAGGTCGTAGGTGAACTGAATGTAAATGCCGCCCGATTTTTCCAGGAACCGGTGGATGGAATGGAGGATATGCGTGCGATCCTCTTTGGAGAGGGCCCGCAGCGGAATTCCGGAAATGATCACGGTCGGTTTGTTCGGATTAAAATAACGGTCCAGATGGCGGGCATCCCCTTCTTTGACGTGCAGCCTGGGATATTTCTTTTTCAGGAAGAGGACAAATTCCGGATTGAACTCGAGTGCCTTGATCGGACCTGCTTTGAGGAGTCTGCTGGTGATGGCACCGGTGCCGGGCCCGAGTTCGATAACATTGGGAAGCCCGGTGTCTTTGACCAACTCCGCCAGTTTTTCCGCCAGCATGGGAGAACTTGGAACCAAAGCACCTGTTTTCTGGGGCTGGGTGAGGGTGGCCCAGCTGAACTGGGCGGATTCTTTGATCCTGCGTTGTAAGCTCATGATGGAAAGAATCTACAACGTGTTGCTTTCCTTGGATTTTATCAAGGGTAAATGCAGGGTGAAGCGCGTCCCGCCCTCTCTCCTGGCTTCGCAGGTGATATTTCCCCCGTGATCCATGGCGATCTTCCGGGCCAGGGTCAGACCCAGGCCGGAGCCCTGAATGCCGCTGGAAAGTGAGTCATGGGCCCGGTAAAAATGCTCGAATATTTTTTTCTCTTCCCCGGCAGGTACACCCACCCCGCGATCCAGCACCGCGACCCGGACCTGTCCGTCGATTTTGTAACTGTGCAGCTCGACTTCTTTAGCTTCGCCGGAATATTTTTCCGCATTGGAAAGGAGATTGACGAGGATCTGGGCCAGGGCGTCCGCATCCGCATGGACGGGATAGGGTGCTTCCTCGGCCTTCCAGCATGTCTGAAATCCCAGCTGGTTCAGATGCAGTTCCTGGCTTTCCCAGACCCGGCGGATCACTTCATGCAAGTCAATGTCCTCTTTCTCGTAGTTCTTCTGGTTGCGTTCCATACGTGCGAAATCCAGCACGTTGTTGATCAGACGTGTCAGGCGCTCCGCTTCCAACGTGATGATGCGCAGATAATGCGAACGCTTTTCCGGATCGGAAACGGATTCCTGCTGCAGGAGTTCGGCGAACATCCGGATCGAGGTGAGAGGCGTCTTGAGTTCGTGGGAAACATTGGAAACAAAGTCGGTTTTCTTTTTCACCAGAACCAGCTGCCGCCGCATGTCCATGACGATCAACCCGCCACCCACGGCTATGGCACCGAGGGCGAGGGCGATCAGCCCCATGATGGTGTAGCTTGTCAGGGTCGCCGTCCGGGAAAGGCGCCCGGTATCGCGCAGATACAGCCCCACCTCCCAATGGGGCAACACTTCGCCCACCTCCGCCGCCACAAAAGGGTTTTCCCAGACACTGTTGAAACTTGCGTCCGATTTAATAAACGGTTTCGTCCGGTCGTCCAGAATAGCGGTCACCACCACACCTGGTTCAACGCCTTCGCCGCTCAGAACCTGGGCCACCACATCGCGGATATCTTCCGGGAGGATGCGGGCTCCGAAGACAAGATCCGGACGGTTGTCAGGACGGACCCAGAACAGAATTTCCAGCCGGTCATTAACGAAGCGGGAGAGGATGCCGCTTTTTTCTTTGGCCACGAGTTCACTGAACCGGGAGGTGGCCACGTTCAGGTTTGAAGCCAGCTTGAGCATGTCGCCCTGTTTGTTCTGCACAATATTCTGAGGGGCAACATTCCGGTTGTAATCCGAGCGAGAATCCGCTTTTCGCCTGGCGGGTTCAGCTGAGGAAGCAATGTCTTTCAAGGTATTTTCTGCCGGCCCCGGGACTATCGAACCTTCAACTAAACTTTTTGCTTGTCCCTCCTTAACCGGAACGGCCTGCGCGGCTGGGGCGGCCGCCGCCTCGGGCTTCGGCGTCGATTTCTCATCGGTGTCGGTCGCTTTTTGCTGCTCTGGTCTTAGTTCATATTCGGAGGTACTTGTCGGCATTTCCTTTTGTTTGCGGAGACTTGAACCTGCCCAACTGTCCGCCTGGCTGAATAGCTTGGAACTGCGCGACTGTTGGAGAACTTCCTTCACTTCGGCCAAACTCTCGTTGGTCGTGGCATACACTTCCGCACTGACGCGGCCTTTCAGAAAGGCGGCATTGTCCTCGATAAACTCCAGGGAATCCCGGCGGGAGAGGTAATCATCCTCGACCGGGGACAGTATCCGGCCTTCGGTGCTGACACAGAACCCAACGCTTTTTCGCTTCCATTTTTCCGCCAGCATCCGGTTAAAGTCCGTGGAAAGCGCTTCAGGGTCTGTCGTTAAAAGAAATCCTTCCACCACTTTGACGAATGTTTCATGTTCGATGCGGAGGGAAAGGGCGACCTGGGCGGCAACGTTATCGGCTTCCTGTTGGCGCAGTTTGGCTTCCTGGTCGGCGATCAGCACACCCTGCTGGCGGGCGGACTGGAGAGCCAGCACGCCCAGAACCAGGGCCGGGATAAAAACCCCCAGCACAAACAGGATTGCGATTTTTTTCATTCCCTTGGAAGCGTTGAAGACGGAAAAGAAGAGAGTTCAGGGCCTCTCTTCTTCTTCTTCCCGCCATCATTTTAACGTCTGGCTTCTGAATTCCAAACTCTTATTATTGCTTCTGGTTTTTCTGCCGGTAGTTCTCGTATTGAAAGGCCTTGCGGTTGGCCTTGTCGAGTTGCCCGTCTTTTTCAAGAACGTTTGCCGTTGAGGCCAGGGCAGCATTGTCGCTGTCCAATTTCTGCGACCGGACGGCACTGGGTAAGGCCAAATTCCAGGAAGCCTGATCTTTTAGAACTTTAGCAGCTTCTTTGGTTTTTCCCTGATCGGCCAGCGCAAGGGCCCGCTCACGGCTTGCCGCATTCCGGGCCAGTGCAGTCTGCCTGCCGACTTCCGCATTCAGACTGGCTTCGGACACTTTCCGGTCGTCCGTCAATTCGAGTGAGGCCTTCACCAGGTTTTCACGATCCATCCCGGCAACTTCATCGCGATACTGTGTGTTGACCCGGGCCAGCTCAATGGTTTTGCTTTTA
>JBBSCO010000088.1:0-8308 GCA_038250235.1 Methylacidiphilales bacterium
GCGTTTGATGGCAGGCTTGGAGTTGGGAATTTGGAGATGTTGAGAGCTGTGATAGGTGTCGAGATTGAGTTTGGAGACGTCGATTCCAACATTGATTATTTCGGTATTCATATTTATCTTTCTACTTGCGATACGAGCTCGAAGGCTCAAGCAACTGTTCAAGTTAATAAACACGCGTCAAAGGGAGGGTCGAGCTGACCCACGAGTTCAAAGACTCAAGTCCACAACGACCTTCTCCCCCGGCGACTTTATGCGGGAGGCTGCGCAGCCTCCCGCATAAACCAGTGATTAACTTTTACCTCAATCAACCGGCTAAATCAAAGATACAAGTCTACTCTATTATACTTTCTTTCCGACAGTTCATAGAATTTGGATAAAGTAGTAGACTCACCCCAGCCCGTTAAAAACGCCCCGTCCCCGTTTTACTGCGGCCTATGGAGCCATGTTTATAACTAACAAAAATCGCTTTAACCCTTTTTGCCTTGCCGCTTTTGTATTGGTCGCTGACCACCTCGAGTCATCGCCGTCGGGTCGTCGGGTCAGGATTTGGGAGGCTTGAACTTGCTCCCCGGACTCTTCCGTTTCAGCTCGTCGGCCAAGCTGACCGGCGCAAGCAATAGAAGTTCTTAGGTAATCGGTATCCAACGCTTCACCGCTTCGGCTGTATCGAAGGGTCCCGTGTTAAAACAAATACGTGCCTTCGGGGCAAACTCATGAACAACATTAAGCACTTTCTCGAACAGAAGAAAATTTTTACCAATAGTGCGTAGGCCCGCTCCGATCACAATGCAGTCATAATGTCTTTGTTGTAGCGTTGAGCGGATCACGGACTCGGCAGTTTCTCCAAAATCAGTAAGGCACAAGCTTGCGTCATATCCCATGGCGTTCAGTGCGGCAATATCCTTATCCAGTCCACCCTGCACCTTCGCAGCCGTCATTCCAGGATATGCTGCGTAAGCCGAATCGGAAAAATCTATAAGCTTCGGTTGCAGCCCGACGGACAAGACAGATTTTTTAGAAGTCATAGTTTTGCTATTTTTCATATTTTTATCAGCTCCATAAAGCGGTAGTCCGATGATCCCGACGCCAAGGGTCGCAGATATTTTTAAAAGGTTACGTCGGGTCATTTCGGGGATGTTTTTTTTGTTCATTTGATTTCTTTTCCTTCCGACAATTTCGTCAATTTATATTGCCAATGATTACTGTGAATTAAAGTCTAGCAACGGTGGGGCAAGCAGAAGGGGTCAATGCGATTTTTTTAGCTTAGGAGTTCCGTAGCAGGGTTCAAGGCCTTTTTGTCATTTTTCATTACTCATAATGTCTCTTCCGGATCGTTGCCTTCTGCTCGGCACTTAATCCAAAACTAACTAAACACGGTTAGTTTTCTTCGGATCGTTCTTCCATTCGGCTCGTCCCCCTGAAAATGACAAAAAACGCCCCGTCCCCGTTTTACTGCGGCCTGTGCATCAAGGGTCACGTCTCAACATTCAACGGGGTCATCCATATATTTTTCAAGCCCCAAATGGTCTCAAGTCTTTTTTCAAAGCATTTCAATACCTAGCTATCACTATATAAATTTCCCGCAACTCTAGACCTCGAGGGAGGTCCTAGCCAAACGCTCCGGCCCGATTAATCCTCAAAGGCCGCGTTACTGCTCATGATAAGACGCTCGCAACTGATTTACAAATGTTGAATGTTGAGACGCGACCCAAATGGCTTCACAAAGGCTAGCTGCTGAATGGAGAAGCGAACCAACCGTTTTACATTTTGGCCATTTAGCGAGGCCTTTAGACAAAGCTCCTCCCTTTGTTTTTCATAAATGGAAACCTCAATCGTTGGCTTGGGATTATGGGGAGTAAAACCCATAGTTCCACCGAAATGAGCCCCGTCAGCTTCCCGTTTTGATAAAACTCGAGAGAATACAGGCCGGAATGTTCCCGGATCATTCGGGTTTTGAGACTCGAACCGACGCGGACACTTTCAACGGCTTGAACGGTTTTCTCAAATTCTTGGACCACTGCGCGGAGTCTTTTTAGCGCGCTTAGATAGCTTGGTTGGAGTTTTGACATCCCCAAGATAGGCAAACCTGCCCCTGGCTATCTTGCTCAACCCTTTGATAGTTTTTCCTTTAGTCGAAAACCAAACGTGCAGACCTGTGCTTTTGCGACCCAAGCTTTGAGCGATCTCAGGAACAGTCATTCCACTTCTTCCCGCCCTTCCAAGACAGGCCAAAACCAGCCCCCGGAGCTGGCCATAGGGGGCCCTCGATGACCGGGATCGGGATGCACCGGTAAACTCAAGCTGTTTGATCCTTTGACGGATCTGGTCATCCACTTCCTTGAGACTGCTCTCCAGTTGATGCTTCCCGACCAGGAGCTTGATCAGCGCTGCTTCACCGGAACTTGACCGGGTTTGGTGCGGCGTTTTATCTTTAGCTAGTAGATTTACCTTTGTGGCGGGAGGGATTTTCCTGAGGTACTTGTTGACTGCCGCTTGGGCTGCCTTGTGGGCAGAGGCCTTTCCCCCATGCTTCTTATCGGAAAAATAGGCTGAAAATTTCACCTTTGCCCGCTGCAACCGCACATAGAATCCATGGTTGTTTTTTTCGGGTTGGTCGATCCGGCTGATCCCAAATCCGTGCCTCGACTTCAGTCTGCGTTTTTTAGTTGCCATAGTTACTTTCGGTTCTGACCATCGTGGGAGTCATTTGAAATCCACGCTACACTGCTTATTCGGGTTTAAATACTCTTTCCCATGGCCGGGCATAACCTGTCATGGGAGATTGGGCTTTTGCGCAATTATAACGGCTTGGCGGCGCTTTAAAAGCCATTTATACAGCCCGTGTGTCAGCGCCTCATAACAGGCTCTCCGCCTGTGGCCATTCCGGTCTTACTTCGAAAACGTGGACAGCGTAGGAGATACAGTTAAGAAATTAGTTGTTTAGGTTTGGGTTGAGAAGATTATTCTCAAATTGATCCGGGGAGATCATGCCCAGGGAGGAATGTCTGCGCCTTTTGTTTTAGAAGGCTTCGATGTAGTCAAAGATCATTATCCGTGCCTGAGCTTTGGTCGGAGGGATGAACGTGCCGAAGCATTCGGCTTTAAGGGTGGCCCAGAAGGATTCCTTGAAAGCATTGTCATAACAGTTGCCTTTACGACTCATACTGGCGGCAAAGCCGCTATGTTGCAGAAGCTCAATAAATTCACTACTGGTGAATTGGCAGCCCCGATCGGAATGATGAAGCAGCCCGGGTGCCGGTCTCCTGGCTTTGAGGGCCTTGTTCCAGGCGGTGGTGATCAACGCGGTGGTGAGATCTTCCCCACTGTGGTAGCCGACCAGCTTGCGCGAACACCGATCCATGATCCCGGCCGAGTAAAGCCAGCCTTCCTGGGTATTGATTTAGGTGAAATCAGCAACCCAAATCTGGTCAGGCTTGTCCGGGGAGGGAACCCTGGCCAGCCAGTTGGGAGCGATTCTGGAATGATGGCCGGGGTCGGATTTAGTGGTGATGGGGCGAAACTTTTGCTTCTGCTTGGGGCGCAGGCCCGAGGCTTTCATCAGGCGGTTGATACGGTTTTTACCGCAACGCAGGCCTTGATCACGCAGATCGAATTGAATCCTGGGTGAACCATAGGTTTGACGGCTTAGAACAAAGGAGTCTTTGATTTTCATGGTGAGAAGTTGATCTTGTTTTTTACTGGGTTTGGTCGCTCTGCGGGCATGGGCGCAAGCTCCACTGCGGGAGATTTCCAGATAGGCTCCTCGTTCACTCCTCGCGTCAGGGTTTTTTCACCTGCAATACGGGAAATGTCCACTTCTTTCACAGCTTCTTGCCCTACAAAAGGTATATAAGTGCCGCTATCTCATTCTTAAACCCGAAATAGTCTGGAAGATGCCGCTGATCATGGCGTAGGCAACTACCCCTACGATCAGAGCGATGATCACAATGATGGTCGGTTGAATCAGAGCTGTAAGCCTATAAATGCGGCGGCTCAGTTCCCGGTCATAGCGGGCCGCTACTTTTCCCAGAGCCGTCCCCATGTCCCCCGTCTGTTCTCCCACCGAAACCATATCGATAAAAAGAGGGGGGAAATGACCCACCCCTTTCAGGGCTCTTGAAAAACTACCGCCTTCACCCACTACATCGACCACCTTCAAAAGTAGGAAACGATAGAACAGGTTGGGAGTAGCCGGTTGCATCAGTTTCAGGGCATTCAGCAACGGGATACCGTTACCGACCAGGTTGGCCAAGGTCTGGGAAAATTGGGCATAATAACGGGCGGCAACAACACTCCCCAAAAGGGGCAATTTCAACTTCTTTTCATCCCACCAAAGCCGACCCCTTGGCTGTTGGAGAACCATCCAGAGTCCAATCGCACCAAGCACAACGGCCACCAGGATAAAAAGCCCATAACGCGTGGCAAAGTCACTAAAATCAATGAGGACGCGAGTGACAAAGGGCATGTCTTTGCCGGTTTCTTTCAAGAGTTTGGTCAACTGCGGAACCAGATAGGTCATGAAAATAATCATGAGGGCAATACCTGCCACCACGATGAAGCAGGGGTAAATCAGGGATTGGATCACACGGTTCTGCAGCTCATCCAAAGTCTTGAGATAATCTGATTGTTTCCGGAGGATGTTGGGCAGAGAGCCGCTGATCTCCCCTGCTGAAACCAGATTACAATAAAGTTCGCCGAAACTGTCCGAAACCGAACGCAAGGCCGTGGAAAAACTGATACCCTCCACCACCTTTTCCCTTACTGAAATTACCAAGGCTTTCAGTCCCCCCAACTCATTGCGCCTCTCCATCGCACGCAGTGCCGGTTCCAACTGGAGCCCTGCCTCCAAAAGATCACTGAGTTCTTCCGTAAAAATAATAATTTGGGAGCGGGTAAGATGGATTTTTTCTCCCGCGAAAATTACCTTACGGCTCTTTCTTTCCTCAGGAAGTATCGTCGCCTTGATGTCCTGTTGAGTGAGGGATACAAGTTGCAGCCCTTCCTGCTCCAGCCTGCGAAAAACCTCGTTGCGACTGCGGGCCTCGATTTCCCCATCCTTTTTGCGGCCCTCTGACCCGATTGCCTGGTAAGTGAAAAGTGGCATAATTATTCATCCAGCACATCGACATCTGCAGCCGTGACACGAACCACTTCTTCCACCGTGGTGATCCCGGCTAACACCTTGGCGAAACCATAATGCCGGAGAGGAATCATTCCCTCCTCCAGTGCCAGTGGACGGAGCACCGTGGCCTGTTTACGCTGGGTGATCAGGTCGGTCATTTTGTTGGACACCATGCAGATTTCATAAATGGCGGTTCTTCCCGAATAGCCCGTCCCACGACAGTTTTCACAGCCATTGGCCTGATAGATCTGCCCCGCCTGATGTGAAGGAAACCCGATGCTTTTGAGATAGGTTAAAGGATGGCTGGCAACGGTCTTGCAATGCGGACAAAGGCAACGCACAAGACGCTGGGCAATGAAGGCCCTGACTGCAGAACCTACCAGGAACGGCTCCACTCCCATGTCAATCAGGCGTGTTATGCCTCCGATCGCATCATTGGTGTGCAGAGTGCTGAAGACGAGGTGGCCGGTCAAGGCCGCCCTCACGGCAATCTCTGCGGTTTCGAAATCGCGCATTTCCCCCACCATGATCACGTTGGGATCACCTCGCAGAATGCTTCGCAGGCCCACGGCAAAAGTTAGCCCGATTTCCGGTTTCACCGCAATCTGGATCACGCCGTCAAGCTTGTGCTCAACCGGATCTTCAATGGTTACAATACGTTTTTCTTTTGTATTCAGGCTTGATAGGAATGTGTAGAGCGATGTGGATTTTCCGCAGCCGGTCGGCCCGGTTACCAACACAATTCCGTTCGGCATGGCCAACAATTGCTTGATCTTGGCCTCATAGTTCGCATCCAGCCCCAACCGCACAAACTCGAACTTCTGCTGCCCCAGTAAACGCAGACTGACACTTTCCCCGCTGACGGAGGGGATGGTCGCGACACGGACGTCAATTTGCTGCCCCTCCAGTTCCAGATTGATACGGCCATCCTGGGGCAGGCGTCGCTCGGCAATGTCCAGATGTGCCATGATCTTGATACGGGACAGAACCGAGGCCTGTAGCACCTTGATCCTGGGAGGAACAGGAACTTCATGGAGAAGACCATCAATACGGTAACGGATCTGGAGGTCATCCGCCAATGGTTCCACATGAATATCCGTCGCGTTTTGTTCCAGAGCCTCACGCATGATCTGGTTGACGAATTTGACCACGGAAGCCTCGGAGTCGTCTTGGTCCAGGACATTGACCTCCTGCTGGATTTCCATCAGGGCCTCGTCTACTTCGCGACCTTCCAGAATCTGGTCAAATGTTTCCGCGCCGACACCATAGCCCTGCCTCAGTGCCTGTAAAATACGACGGCGGGTGGACATCATCCAGTGAATCGGCTTGTCTGTGATGGTCTGTGCTGCCACGCGCTTGGCAACCAAGTCGAAGGGATCATAGGTCAGGATCCAAAAGGCCTGATCATCTTCAGCCACAGGTAATAATTGGTATCGCAAGGCTACCCGCGCCGGAAATTTTACCCTGAGCGTTGCGGGAACTTCCAGGACGGCCTGATCCCACCAGGGCACTCCCAACGAGGAGCTCACTCCACCCAAAAACCTGACCTCATCCAGCGTTTCCTCCTCCAGCACTGTTCCAATCAGTGATCGCTGTTGGATTCTGGCTTGTTCAAGTGATTCGTGCAATCCAGCATTCTCACAGCCGCTTTGCCGGGCAAGTTCACCGAGTAGTTGGGTCAGGGACACGAACTGAATGTAGCGGAGCACAATCGCAAACCCAATGTTTTTTTCTGCGGCTTTCCAGGTATCGTCGCGTTTTATTATACTGACCGTCTTCCAATCCCATGGTAGGTTCCGGTCTGGATTTGATTATGAGTAAATGGCTCCTTCTTGTAAGCGTTGCAACCGTCACCCTAGCCATGGGGTTTGTAGCCGGACGTTACCTTGTACCGCCCAAAGTTCCAGCGTCCTCTTCCCTCACAAGTCCCGCTTCAGCAAATGACAGCCCCTCCACTTTAACTGCCACCACAGGCAGCAGTATCGCAGCAAACCCTCTACCAGCACCGGCCAATACTTCGAACACAAATTCGAGCCGTAATCTCTCGGAAATTCTTAAAGGCGGGGTCAATTCCTACCGCAAAATGAAAGAACTCTATCTTTACGCCGATACCCTTCAAGCTGGAGATATGCCCGCCATGATGAAAAACCTGGAATCCATGGGCCAGAGCATGGAACGGTATGGGGCTTCCAATATCCTGCTGGGACGCTGGGCTGAACTGGATCCCGATGGTGCCCTCGCCTATGCGGACAAGGTTTCCGACAGATCCATGTCCTTTGTGGTCATGAACAGCGTGTTCAGCGCCATGGCCAGCACCAACGTGGAAGCTGCCTTGGCCGCAGCCGGAAAACTCGATACCGAGGAAAAACGAAATCTCGCCCTTCAGGCCGTCTTAGGTCAGTTGGTGGACACCGATCCCGCCCGTGCCCTGCAATTGGCCAGTCAAAACGGGTTCAAAGAAAATCAATGGTTGTACTCCAACCTCTTCTCCCGTTGGGCCATGAAAGACCCCGCCGCCGCCGCTCAAGCCGCCCTTCAATTACCCCCCGGTGAAGCGCGTAATAATGCCGTGCAGGGTGTGGCATCCCAATGGTCTTTCAAGAACCGCACAGATGCCCTGGCCTGGGCGGATCAATTGCCGGAAGGACAGGATAAAAGCCAGGCCCAGGAAAATATCATTTCCGCCTGGGTCAACAGAGACCCCAAAGCCGCAGCCGCCTATTGGGAAGCTCTTCCCTCCACCGGAAGAAAAAATGAGATGATTCACCGCATCATTCACCAATGGGCCCAAAAAGATGTCCAGGCCGCCTTGGCTTGGGCCAACAAACTTCCCGCCTCCGATTCCAAAAATCAGGCCCTCTCCCAGGCCCTTTCCCAATGGTCCCGCAATGATCCCAAAGCCGCCTCTTCCTATGTGGAAAATCTTCCTGCCGGAACTTCCAAAAATCAGCTCATCAGCTCGGTTGCCACCCAATGGGCAAATAGCGAGGTGAAGGCCGCCCTGAACTGGGTCGAAAAGATTGCCGACGGACAGACACGCAATAATGCCCTGCAATCCATCTCCTACCAATGGGCCCGGAACGATCCCAAAGCTGCCCTGCAATATGGTGAGTCCCTCCCGGAAGATAATGCCAAAACTAATTTCATGCGCAATGTAGTAAGCCAGTGGGCCAACAGCGATTTCAA
>JBBSCO010000089.1:0-8038 GCA_038250235.1 Methylacidiphilales bacterium
AGGTCGCCGAAGATCCCGAGATTCTCATCACCGGCGAAAACGGGGAAATCCAATGGGGTTATGACAGCCTGAAACTTTCCGGCGGTGCTGAAAAACTGCAGATCAGCCTGCTTTCGCCCCAGGCAATCCGGGAGGCAATGATGAATGCCCTGCTGGAAAAAATCCACAACCCCTCGCGATTTGTCTGCAACCTACAAATCGCTGCCGCTCACACGATTTGTGTGAATGCGGCAAACGAATCGTCCGGGGTGACCCCGATTCCCAGACAGTTCGTAACCACACCTGAGATCAACGGCTCCATCCAACCATCCATCGAAAACATCCAAGGCCTCGTGGCCCGTTGTTTCGAGAAAAACGCACTCTTCAGTGAAAGTGATATTCCATGGTCCCAACCGGGAAAAGCCCTCCCGATCCACGATTACCGCTCGTTTCCGTCCCTGAATGCGCGCCCCACTTGAATCGTATGGCAGCTAACTTGTTTCCCAGATGGCTCTCGATAAGACTGTAGATGCGAAGCGGGAGGCAGCGTTCTCCGGTGAGCTCTGTGGAGAATTGAACCCTCACCATCTTCGACCCGCCGGGCGGAAGATGGAAAAAATTATCCAACTACTTCACCCTTATGGCCATCAAGCCCAAGGCAAAGGGAAAAGTAAAAGATCCAGCTCCGGTTGGAAAACAATGCTTCCGCTTCCTGGATCTCCTGCCGTTTGCTAGAGATCGGGTAGGTGCTCAAGCTCAGGGAAGCTGGGGCAGTAAAATGCTGGCGGCCTCCGCACACGTTGCGCCCGACTGATCGAGAAGCTCCATAGGCGGAAAGTCTTCGTCGCGGCCACGCTTCGCAAGCAGCTCGGTGGAGTCCACATTTTCCAGCAGGAGTCCTCGTTGAGGTTTCGTTTGCACCATGATTTCTTTATCATCCAACACAGTCCCCTCCAGCAGGCAAGGGCGACGCCGCTCAGACGTAATCCAAAGCGATTGAGCGGTTGGCCCCTCATGCTTTCAACGGCAAACTCATCCGGGCCGCGGTTCAGCACAATCCGCCTCAGCCCAATCCTCCGGAACCAGATATCTGTGGCCGCCACGCCTTCGAGATGAATTGCATTAAAAGACAGGCGCGTTATTTATAGTTCTATGAAATCCTTTGATGTCCTGGTTCTCGGCGGCGGTCCAGCCGGATTCCCTGCAGCCATCCAGGCGGCACGTGCGGGAGCTCGTGTGTTGCTGGTCGAAAAAAGCGGCCAGTTGGGGGGCACGACCTCGTTGAACCGGGTGGCCTTTCCCGGAATTTTCCACGCCTGGGGACGACAGATTATCGCAGGCATCGGCTGGGATCTGGTTCGCCGCACAGTGGAACTTGAGGGCAGGAAACTTCCCGATTTTTCAGATATCCATGCCAGTCACTGGAAACATCAAATCCCGCTCTGTCCGACCTTGTTTTCCGCCCTGATCGACCAGGATGTGATCCAATCGGGGTGTGAACTACGTCTTCATACCATGTTGGCGACGATCAGGCCTAAACCAGGCGGAGGGTGGGTGGTAACGCTTTGTGGCAAAGAAGGACTATATGAGGTGGAAACAGCGTGGTGTATTGATGCCACTGGTGATGCCAATGCCGCCAGTCTGGCCGGTTGCCCGTTCCAAGCGGATTCCCCTGAGTTGCAACCAGGAACTTTGGTTTTTCGCCTTGATGGCTACAACCCTGAATCCATGGATATTCCGCGACTGGATGAAGCCGCCCGTATGGCGCTAAAGGAGGGAAAGTTGCACAAGGGAGATTTTGGATGGAGCGGGGATTCGTTGCGTAGTTTATTATCATCGCGCGGAAATAACTCCATCCATATTTTCCCGATCAATGCGGTGGACAGCCCCGGTAAGACCTCCGCCGAGATTTTGGGACGAGCAGCCTTATTGCGTATTTATCGCTTCCTCAAAACCCTGCCAGGCTTTGAAACCCTGCACTTCACCTGGAGTGCTCCCGAATGTGGCATCCGGGAAACGCGACGCATTGCGGGAAGATCGATGGTGACCTACAAGGAGTATGTTTCCGGCTGGCACTGGCCGGATGCGGTTTGTTTCAGCTTTTACCCGATTGATTTGCACACGGATGAGGGCTTGAAGTATGAAAAGTTGAAAGAGGGGATAGTTCCAACCATTCCACTTTCTGCCATGCTCCCCCAAGGGGTGCCGGGTTTCCTCTGCGCGGGAAGGTGTGCGTCGGGGGATCGCCTGGCGAATTCCGCCTACCGTGTTCAAGCTTCCTGCATGGCCATGGGGCAAGCGGCGGGAGCGGCAGCAGCCCTAGCCGTCCAGTCCGGGTTGGCGGAAGCTGATCTCGTGAATTTGTCGGATTTACGCAAAGTGCTGGAAGCTCAGGGGGCCATTTTCCCCACAAACGGGATATAATTTTCATCGTTCTTCACCTAATTTTTCCATGTGAGTCAACACCCGCCGCCGACCCCTGACCTCTAACCCCTGGCCTCTTAGTATGATCGAATACCCCATTAACCTATGAATCATGAACCATCCTCAGCGGCCAGGCCCGTTCACGTTCCCTCCCAACCTTTTTCCGATGTCACTATTGCGGCCTATTACTACCCGTGCCTGCATCCGCATGAACGCTGGGATTCCCAAAAATATCCGGGGTTTACGGAATGGGATCTGGTAAACACAGCCCCTTCCCGTTTCCCCGGCCATGTCCAGCCTCGGGTGCCCTTGTGGGGCTGCGAAGACGATTCAAAGCCGGAAGTTATGGCACGCAAAATTGATGCAGCAGCAGATCATGGAGTCCATGTGTTTATATTCGATTGGTACCATTACGATGATGGCCCCTTCCTCGAGCATGCCCTCGATAAAGGTTTTATGCAGGCCTCGAACAATCAACGGATCAAGTTTTCCCTTATGTGGGCGAACCACGATTGGTATGGGATTCAAGGCTACGATCCCCAGGAAGAATGCAAACTTTGGTATCCCGGAAAAATCACACCCGCAACCTGGGACAAAATTACCACCTTGATCCTTGAAAGATATTTCAACCATCCCAGCTATTGGAAAATCGACGGCTGTCCCTACTTCTCCATCTACGACATTCAGGTATTTTTGGAAAGCTTCGGTTCCGTCGCCTCGGCTCGTGCTGCTCTGGAAGATTTTCGGAGGAAGACAACCACAGCCGGCTTTCCGGGGCTGCACGTCAATTCGATTATCTGGGGCCAGCCAAACCTGCCCAATGGAACAACCCCGGCTGACTGGCCTAACTTGTGTCAGGAACTGAAGTTGGACAGCGGCACCGGCTACACCTGGGTTCACCACGGCGCCTTGGATTCCAGCACCTTTCCCATCACAGAATATACCAGAGGGCGGGATCGCTACCTCCAAGTCTGGAAAGAATCTCTTTCCAAAATGCCAATGCCTTATTTCCCTAACACCACCGTTGCCTGGGACAACTCCCCGCGCGCGGCCCACTCAGTTCCCTGGACCGAACCAGCCCCACATGTCGTCAATCCCGTGCTGATTCATAATACTCCCCAGGCGTTCGGAGAGGCCACCCGGATGATTCTTGAATCCGAGACCTTCCAAAAACTTCCCCACAAAATTTTAACGGTCAATGCCTGGAACGAATGGCCAGAGGGAAGTTGCCTCGAACCGGATACGCAGCACGGTTACGGTTATCTGGAAGCCCTGCGCGATCTAGCGTCCTGACATCGGAATTGCTTCATTAAATCCGTGAGGGATTTTGTTCCCCGGCGAGGCAGGAGAGCGGGCTTCTATCTGAACGATAGAAGGCAAACGAGTAACGAAGTCCGGAGAGTAAAAGAACCACGGCCCCAAGAATCCCCACGGAACGCGGGCGTCTTGCCCGCTTCCAGAGGCACCTTGCCCATGGCCCTCCCTTCCGTTCGGCAAGTCTCCAGTGGCGACTTCATGAGATGCCGGAAGGGGCAGGCAAGGTGCCTGCGTTTCTAATGAAGGGGGGATGCAACTCCATTGTGCGAGCCTAAATAGTAATCTGACAATGAAGTTGTTGCGTAACGGTTATGCTCTTCTTTATGCAGATGAGCTTCGCTGTCGGGACAGTCAACTTGATTAGGACTAGGCGAAAGATGGAGCCATCGCGACACCAGGTCGCTCATATGGGGAGTTTTTTGTAGGAGCGTGCCTCCCGCGCAAAGGGTGGGGATTTGGGTTTCAAACCCCCGACTCTTGATTGATCTGATTGCGCGGCACGAATGGTGCCAAGACATCTTTCCGAACGAAAAGGCTAACCAAAGAAGGAAGTGGCTGACCGGTTAATGCTAACCAGCTACAAGCGGCCATGACAAATCGTGAAACCCGGCCTTCAACACAACTGGGGATTCGGATTCCAGAGGCGGATAATAGGTCGCCGTAGTCCCAACGGGCACCTTAACCGAACTCCGGAATACACCTTCATTGATCTCCCAACGAATAGACGCCTCGCCGCGCGCAGTTTGCAGGCTTGCCTCCGCCCAGGTGATGCTTCCTCCCGGTCTGGGTTGAAATCGAATGTGCTGGTAGCCCGGTTGCTCTGGATCGACGTCCAACCCAGCCACCACCCCATACATCCATGCTCCCACCGCGCCGTAGGCATAATGATTGAAGGAATTCATGTCCTTATCTTGAAAACCTTTCTCAGGCGTCCAACCGTCCCAACGCTCCCAAATGGTGGTGGCACCGTTTTTAATCGGGAAGAGCCAGGAAGGGAAGGTCTCTTGCTCCAGTAATTTGTAAGCAATGTCGAGATAACCATTTTTGCCAAGCACTTCGAGAAGATAGGGTGTGCCTACGAATCCCGTGGCGAGATGAAGCCCGCGCCGTTCGATGTCGCGCACCAGCTCTTTTGCGGCGCTGGCCCGCGCTGCCTCCGGAATGAGGCCAAAATGAAGTGCCAGCACATAAGTGGTTTGTGTGCCGCCGGCCATCAGTCCGTCGGGAGTGACGAAGCGGCGGCGAAAAGCCTCCACGATCCTGCCATGCAGATGGGTGAAATGTTGTACGTCCTCCTCCCGTCCCAGCACGGTGGCAATTCGGCTCATGATCTCCGTATCGTAGGCATAGAACGCCGTGCCAATCAGATCGCGGGCAGTTCCGCCCTCGTTTCCGCTCCCGTCGAGAGCCAGCCAATCACCGAAGCCTCCAAATTTGTTTAAATCGGGGTGCGAACGGATGTTGTTTTTGCAACGGTTCAAGGTCACAAACTCCAGAAAACGCTTCATGGAGTCATAGTGATCGGCAAGGATTTGCACGTCTCCGTAACAAAGATAGATCGTCCACGGACAAATGATCGTCGCATCAGCCCAGGCCGGGCCGCCCTCCTCGATATTCTGAACGGAATCGCAATCCGGTGCGATCGCAGGAACAGCGCCGTTGGGCCGCTGGGCATCCCGCAAATCCTGCATCCATTTGTGGAAAAAACCCCGCACATTCATGTTGAAGCACGCCGTGCGAATAAAAACTTGAGCGTCCCCGGTCCAGCCAAGGCGTTCATCGCGCTGGGGGCAATCCGTTGGCACATCCAGGAAATTACTTTTCTGACCCCAGACAATATTCTGCTGCAATTGATTGAGCAGCGGGTGTGAACATCGGAAGCTTCCTGTGACCGGCATATCCGAGTGCAGAACGACACCAAGGATCTGAAAACTCTGGCCTTTTTTTATCCCGGAGATCTCAACATAGCGAAATCCATGAAAGGTGAAACGCGGTTCCCAGACTTCCTCCTCTGAGCTTTTGCAAGTGTAATAATCAGTCACGCGGGCAGCGCGGAGGTTTTCGGTATAAAGCGTTCCGTCCGGATTCAAAACTTCCGCAAAACGCAGTTTAATGGTCTGGCCCCGTGAACCCCTGACGGTCAGGCGGACGCGTCCGGTGAAATTCTGCCCAAAATCAATAATGGCCAGCCCACCACTGCTGGAAGCGGATTTCTCAATGGTGGCTACGGGCTGAATCTCCCCAATGCGCCGGACCGGAGGAGCCGGAGATTTTTCCACCATGAGGTTAGGATGCTGAAAAACTTCCACTGACTGCCAGTCTCCGTCCGCAAAGCCAGCAGCGGACCAACCGCTTTTTTCCAGACGGGCATCATAGGTTTCACCGGCCAGGAGATCATTCTGCAAAACCGGACTCGCGACGGTTTTCCAGCTTTCATCCGTGACAACAATGAAAACCTCTCCATCTGCCATCGTCACCTCAAGCTGTGCGAGAAACTGCGGACGATCCCCGTAGCTCTGACGGGGTTGTAGGGCAACGAAGCCGCAATACCAGCCATCACCAAGAATAGCTCCGATGGCATTGTCACCAATTTGCAAGAGGTCGGTCACGTCATGAGTCTGGAAATAAACACGCTTGTGATAATTTGTCCATCCTGGAGACAGGATCATGTCTCCAACCTTCCGACCGTTGATTTCGCATTCGTATAGACCCAGTGCGGTGACCGACAGGATGGCCTTTTGAATCGGACGATCCAGGGCGAAGCTCTTTCGGACATAGGGCGCGGGCACCCCCCAGAAAGGGCTTCCAACCGAGGTTGAACCAATCCATGATCCATGGAAAACGGGTGCATGTGACATCAGCCAGATCTTAAGCGGGTGGGCAGATGAATGGAATTGAAAAAGAACCTCGGCAAGCCACACAGAATGTCGGCACTGGGCGCCCGCGCTGGCATGTACGGACGAAGCTTCTTAATTGAGAATCCCCCTGAGCGCTCCGAAAGCTTTCGGAGCTGTTTCCGAGATCTCGTGATCTTACCTCTGACCCTCCCCTGCAATTTAGCGCTTTTAATGCTTTAGCGGGCCATCAATCACGTTATTCCGTTTTAGCCGGACCTATTCAAAATTCTCCCCAAGAAACACGCGAAAAACGCCAAATAAAGAATGAATCCATACGAGGAATGCCTTTCTTCCCTGCACTGTAGCAGCGACCTCGTCTCGCGATGGCTTAAGCTTCCGTCGCATTGGGGTCAGTCCCGCGTATTATCACATTTTCTCCAGCTAGGTCACACTGGGGTCAGTCCCGCGTATTATCACATTTTCTCGAGCCATAACGCCCGCCAGAGTGTTTGCGGAGACCCGGCATTTAACTCTCCCGCGATCCAAGCCATTGTCATAGTCGTCTCTCGTCGCAGTCTGGCTGCCAGCTTCACTTTCAGAGGATGCCCCTTTTTAAGTCCTCGGAATTCATCCTCTCCCATCCTGAGTTTGCTGAGATAAGCCCCGATCAAACTTCGGCTTTTTTCCTCCATTGTGTCTTGATGCACATCGCGAATATGGCTTCCCAGGCTTTTGACGTCCGGGGTCGGGATTTTCTCGGCGACTCGCTCGATGAAATCCTCCGCCCCGAACCTCCAGCCCCGTCGGATCTCCGGCCAAAGTTTTTCCTCGGCATGTCCCTCCTGCCCGCATCGCAGCGCCATGGTATCCCGGAACTCCCGCCTTCCTCTTGCATTGTCCGCGGCGATGCCGTGTTCACCAAGCAAACGATCCACCCTCAGCCACCCGGCCCGTTTGCCTTCAGGTTTCAGGTATTCTGGAAAACTGCTCCAGAGGTAATCCTCCAACGATTTCCCCTCCTCCAGCATCCTCGCCCTTATCGGGTTAAGGTGCACGTAATCACAGACCACACGCAGATAAAAATCATCTCCCTCGTCCACAAGCAACGACCTGTAGCGTCCCGCAAAAAGATGCCCCCGCATCTGGTGCCGCACGTTGAATCGTTGCGTGTAAGTGCCCAGAAACCATTTCATCCCCGCCACCAGGGTCGGCTTAGGTGTCTCCAGAACCAGATGAAAATGGTTACCCATCAAGCAATACGCATGCACCTGCCAATCCGCCCGCTCACAGGTTTCACCCAACGTTTGTAAAAATCGACGCCGATCTATGTCATCCAAAAAAATCGCCTCCCGACGATCCCCCCTGTTCATCACATGGTAAATAGCCCCCTCGTATTCCGTGCGTAGTTGTCTGGCCACTTGAAGAAAATACCAAAACAAAGAAACACGTCAATACGCGGGACTGACCCCATTTGGACGTCA
>JBBSCO010000090.1:0-7956 GCA_038250235.1 Methylacidiphilales bacterium
AACCAGAACTCGTCCAGAAGATAGCCCAGTTCATGTGCGCGGCGTCGGCAGCCTTCGACATATACCGGAATGGTGGGGTGGCGGAGAAAAGCTTCCCGGTCGAGGTTGGCGTTGACCAGGGCGAGGAGAGGCTGGGAGGCAGGAGAGCGGCTGACACGCAACTGGGCCATAAGGTGGGCTACAGTCGGATTTTTTTGATAGCCCAGTTTGCGGGCGATCTGCGCGATACGTCGACGCGTGCCAGCCGGGATCTGCGGATCGTGGCGCAGTGCCAGGGAAACCGTGTTCTTGGATACACAGGCCTGGCGGGCGATATCGGTCATGGTCGGCTTTCCTTGGCGCACCTGACATTACTGTAAAGTAAAATGAATCTTTACGAGCTTTTTCTTAACGCTAGAAATATGGGCAGGAACTTTTTCCATGGCTGCTTACACTTTGGGTATTGATTATGGCACCAACTCGGTTCGCGCCCTGGTGGTGGATTGCAAAAACGGATCCGAACTGGGCGTTTGTGTGGTGGATTATCCCGGAGGAACACAAGGTGTCCTGCTTGATCCGAAAAATCATCACCTGGCCCGCCAACAGCCTGGGGACTATCTCTTTGGTTTGGAAAAAAGTGTCCGCGGGGCCTTGAAAGCGGCGAAAAAGGTTCGGGGCTTTGATGCGAAAAAAGTTGTCGGTATCGGGGTGGATACAACCGGCTCCAGTCCCATTCCCGTGGACAAAGACAACCGTCCTCTGGGGCTCGATGCCAAATGGAAAAAAAATCTTGCGGCGCAGTGTTGGTTGTGGAAAGACCATACCTCACACCGCGAAGCAGCGGAGATCACCCGCCTTGCAGCACTTCAGCGTCCTCATTACCTCGCCAAATGTGGCAATACCTATTCCTCCGAATGGTTCTGGGCCAAGATTCTTCACTGCCTGCGCACTGCCCCGAAGGTTTTTGATGCGGCATACAGTTGGGTGGAGTTGGCGGATTTCATTCCTGCCGTTCTGGCTGGTGTGGACGATCCGCTGAAAATCCGGCGCGGGGTCTGCTGTGCAGGGCACAAGGCACTCTATGCGGAAGAATGGGGAGGACTACCTGATAAAGAATTCCTAACGCTTCTTGATCCGAGGCTGGCCGCCCTGCGCGACCGTCTGTATGAAAAGGCGTATGACGCCTCCCATGCAGCGGGAGCCCTTTGTCCCCTGTGGGCCGGTAAACTGGGGCTGCCGGAAGGCATCCCCATAGCCATCGGTGAGATGGACGTGCACTACGGAGCGATCGGTTCCGGTATTCAGGAAGGGACTTTGGTTAAAATCATCGGAACATCCACTTGTGATTGCGGTGTCGTTTCTGCCGAAAAACAGGTTCCTGATATCCCTGGCATCTGCGGAATCGTCAAGGGGGCAATCCTGCCGGGCTATTACGGCATCGAAGCGGGCCAGTCGGCCGTCGGGGATATTTTTAAATGGTGGGTCGAGGGTGTTTGCCGGGGCGATGTCAACTTGCATGCCAGACTTTCAGAGGAGGCGGCAGGGTTGAAGCCCGGGCAGTCCGGATTGTTGGCACTTGATTGGAACAATGGCAACCGCACCATCCTCGTGGATCAGCTCCTTACAGGTCTATTGCTGGGTCAGACGCTTTACACGACCCGGACTGAAATCTACCGGGCCCTCATTGAGGGCACGGCTTTCGGAGCAAGGGCCATCATCGAACGCATCCGGGAATACGGGGTGCCCATCGACCGGATTGTCTGTGCGGGAGGCATTGCGGAAAAAAACGTGCTCCTCATGCAGATTTATGCGGACGTCACCGGCTGCGAAATGCGAGTGGCTGGGTCCAGCCAGGCCTGCGCCCTTGGCTCGGCTGTTTCCGCTGCGGTGCTGGCGGGAGTGCACCCAGACTTTTCCAGTGCCCAACGTAGAATGACCTCGCTCAAGCGTAAGACCTACAAACCCATTGCCAGAAACAAGCTGGTTTATGACAGGCTTTACGCCCTTTACCTCCAGATCCATGATGCCTTCGGTGGCGTGAACCGTCAGGCTGACCTCTCGCACCTGATGAAAGAGCTCATCAGCATCAAGGAAGAAACCAACCGCTGAATCCATTTATGAAAAATATCTCCAGCTCCGAAATCTGGTTTGTGACTGGTAGCCAACACCTTTACGGCCCTGAAACGCTCAAGCAGGTGGCGGCCCATTCGCAAAAAATCGTCAAGGCACTGGATGTTTCCAAGCGCGTCCCCCTCAGGCTCGTTTTTAAGCCTGTGCTGAAAACACCGGAAGAAATCCGCCAGCTTTGCCTTGATGCCAACCACGTTCCCGAATGCGCCGGCCTCATTCTCTGGATGCACACCTTCTCGCCCTCCAAGATGTGGATCGGAGGCCTTACCCAGTTGAGGAAACCTTTCCTGCATCTCCACACCCAATTCAACCGCGACCTGCCATGGGACAAGATCGACATGGATTTCATGAACCTGAACCAGGCAGCCCACGGCGACCGCGAGGCGGGATTTCTCCATACCCGCCTTAGGCTCAACCGCAAGGTTGTCGTCGGTCATTGGTCTGATAGTGAAGTGCAGGACCGTATCGGTGCCTGGATGCGTTCCGCCCGTGCCTGGCACGACTGGCAGGGGGGCAGGTTTGTCCGCATCGGTGACAACATGCGCCAGGTGGCGGTGACTGAAGGCGACAAGGTTTCGGCTGAAATCAAGTTCGGCTTTTCCGTCAACACCCATGGGGTGGGCGACGTGGTTAACCTGGTCAATGCGGTCAGTGATACGGCAGTGACACGGCTTTGTTCGGAATATGAACATCAGTACAATGTGGTTAAAGCCCTGCGTAAAGGCCAGAATCGCCACGCTTCGCTTCGCGATGCCGCCCGTATTGAACTTGGTCTGCGTGCCTTTCTGGAAAACGGCGGGTTCAAAGGTTTTACAGACACCTTTGAAGACCTGCATGGTCTCAAACAGCTGCCCGGCCTGGCCGCCCAGCGGCTCATGGCGGACGGTTATGGTTTTGCAGGGGAGGGGGACTGGAAGACCAGTGCTCTCGTCAGGGCCATGAAGGTCATCGCCCTGGATCTGCCCGGTGGTGTTTCCTTCATGGAGGATTACACCTACCATCTGGCCCCCAAAAAGCATCAGGTTCTGGGTGCCCACATGCTGGAGATTTGTGAATCCATTGCGGGTGGAAAACCTTCGATTGAAATCCACCCTTTGGGAATTGGCGGAAAGGACGACCCGGTGCGCTCTGTTTTCACCGCAGCTCCCGGCAACGCGATCAATACCTCGCTCATTGATCTGGGCAACCGCTTCCGCTTCCTCGTCAATGAAGTAACGGTGGTCACCCCCCCCAGGCCATTGCCCAAACTACCTGTGGCCCGCGCACTATGGGAATGCCAGCCGGACTTCAAGACGGCCTGTGCGGCCTGGATCTACGCCGGTGGTGCTCATCATACCGGCTTCAGCTATTCCGTCACCACGGAGCATATCGAGAACCTGGCCGACATGGCCGGGGTTGAACTCGCCGTGATCGACGGGGATACCACGATCCGCGATTTCCGACAGGATCTGCGGACCAACGAGCTCTACTATCATTTGATCCCGGGACTTGGAACAACATGAATTTCCGCGACATACGGGAAGAGTGTTGCGAAGCGAACAAATCGCTTCCGGGTCTCAAGCTGGTTGATATCACCTTTGGCAATGTCAGCTGCCTGGACCGGGCGAAGGGTCTATTTGCCATCAAACCCAGCGGAGTCGATTATCCCCTTCTCAAGCCGGAAGACATGGTCATCGTGGATCTCGATGGCAAAAAAGTGGAGGGAACCTACAACCCCTCTTCCGACACCGAAACGCATCGGCGGCTCTATCAGGCCTTTGGAAACATCCGCGCCGTTGTTCACACCCACTCGCGCCATGCCGTGGCTTTTGCCCAGGCGGGGAAAGGCATACCTTGTTTCGGGACCACCCATGCCGATTATTTTTACGGGGAAGTCCCCGTGACCCGCCCCATGACGGAAGGGGAAGTCCGCACAGCCTACGAACTGGAAACCGGTAATGTTATTGTTGAACGTTTCAAAGGTCTGAATCCCGATGAAGTTCCCGGTGTCCTGGTCTGCAGCCATGGTCCTTTCACCTGGGGTTCAAGTGGAGCCAAAGCGGTGGAAACGGCACATGCGTTGGAAGTCATCGCTGAAATGGCCCACAAGGCTCTATTGCTCAACCCCGCGCTGTCTCCCATTCCGCAACAACTGCTCGACAAGCACTTTAAACGCAAACACGGCCCCGGAGCTTCGTATGGTCAGGGTGGCCAGGATTTGAATTCCCGTGTCTGAGGACGACGCCTCTTTTCATTCTCCGGACAAGTTTAAGGAGCATTACAAAGAGTGGTAATAATCCTTAAACGGTTCGTTGTGCTGTTCTAATGCCTGTTAGCCAACAAAAAGAAGTGCTGCTGGTGTGAAGCAGGCTTCCAACACAGGTTGGAGTCCTTCTGGGGCAAACAGCACACCTTTCATTTACTAACAGTCCCCAAACCAGCACATTTTAAAAAACTGATCCTTCAAATTTTAAAATCCACCAATGTTACGATTCTCCGTGGTTTGCACGGTTGAACTGCGGCATCCTCCAAGTCGCGCTCAATCTGATAATCAAATGCAGCAAATTTATTTCTGTTTGATGAAACGGAAACTCAGAAGCTGATAGGGGGTAAAGCCGACAGTCACTGCTGGCGCGGCTTTGCCCAGCGCTTTTCCTTGAATATCGGAAGCGACGACTTTCCAGCCCGCAGCGGCCTTGATTTTCGTGGTGCCGCGGCGGCCCGATACTTCATTGCAACGCAGCACCCAGGAAGTTCCATCCAAAGGCATCGACCAGGCAGGCAGAAGCGTCTCGCCGCCGTCCATAGATTGCAGGGCTGAGGGAAGAGCCTTTCCCTGGTAGGGCACAGGAGCGGTAAACAATGTTTCCGCAACTGCAGCAGGCTGCCTTTCACGGGGAAGCTCAATGTCGTAACGGCCCAGGGCCAGACATATGTGATGCTTTCCGATGTCGCTGAATTCGGAAGGAATTTTAAGGCGGGTCAGATGTTTCGGCCAGGCATGGCCGTGTCCGTCCAGGCCTGTCACCCGCGGACTGCGAACCAGGCTCAAACCAATTTCCCCGTCACGGACACAGGCGCCATATTTGGCTTCAGTCACGAGGAACAAACCTTCGCGCTCACCTTCGTCAAACACTTCGAGGTGGCGGCTGAAGGGAACTTCCCACATGGCTTCGGCCAACATACCGCTGGAAACCTGGGGTCTGAGCACGCTTCCGTAAGGAATACCAAAGCGTGCATTGACGCCGGCATAACGGGTCGGAAAAAGCATTTTAAGCAGATGCTCAGGCTCCTGCCAGTCGAGATCCACCGTGATGTGAAGGAGTGGGCTTCCGGCTTCCAGAATATACGAAACCGTGGCGGAACTTTTCTTTCCGACCTGACGTGTCACTGAAAACCCTGCACGATGTTTTCCTTCCCGGATGGGTGCGATGACAGGCTTGTCCTTCGCAACCTCACCCATGGACAAAACATGGCGATCAATATCCCAGGCATCAAAGTTGGCGGCCCGGTCCGGATAGGAAACCAATTGGCCCAATCCACCCGAAGCTTTCAAAGGAATGGCCTCGCCATCGAGTTTCAATGACTCGACATAGCCGGCTGCGTTAAGACGGAAAGAGGTTGATCCATTGGAGACAAAAGAGCCTTTGACTTCAACGGCCTCCGGCTGCTCCACAACAGCGGTGTCCACTGGAGTTCCACTGAGAGCGGGCAACGACACGTAAACTTTTTTACCTGTGGCAGGGTTCTTGACCCACTTCTTCACCGGATGGGCATGGGAATTGAAGAGAGAGGCAACGGGCTTCCCGTTCGATAGCGCCCTTCCGGCGAGTTCTAGCTGGGCTTCGGCTTCAGCGTCAAGTTCAGGCAGGCCTTCAAGATAAACGTCCCAGACAGAACTGCCTGGAATGTAATCGTGGAACTGGGCAAACACCAGGCGTTTCCAGGCATGTTCCATGTCCCAGCGTTTTCCGGTGACAACAGAAGCTGCTTCGGCCACCTGTAGGGCGCGTTCCAGACCCCGGAACGCAGCTTTCAGGTTTCCGTGGGTAGTGAAAGTGCCGCGATGGTATTCAAGGTAACATTCGCCCTGGTGCACCGGCAGGCGGTCACGCAGTTTGGCCAGTCTCTCGAAAAAGGCTTCGGGATGGTCCCAGCTCATGGAGGGCATACCGGGCAAAGAATCAAGCCTGCGCGCTCGCTCGATCATGTCGGAGGTGGCTCCCCCTCCTCCGTCGCCGTAGCCTGTGGGCAGAAGATATTCCGCATGGATATCAGCCTGTTGGTAGGCGTTCATGGGCGCTTTGACGTTGTCCACGGTCATGTGGGTGACGTAGCCTGATTCCTGGGTAACGTGGGAAACCACTTCCGATCCGTCGTTGCCTCTCCAGATGAAGCTGCTGTGGGGGAAACGGTTGATGGCGTTCCAGGTCATCTTGGTGGTGAAGAAATATTCCACACCAGTCTGCTTCATGATCTGGGGCAGACAGGCTGAATAACCGAACACATCGGGCAGCCAGGTCAGCCTGGAGGGCTTGCCATTGATGGAGGTAAAGCCTTTCTGGCCCAGCATGAAACTGCGGGCAAGGGCTTCGCCGCAGGCAAAGATGGTGTCGGATTCAACATACATAGCGCCAGTGGCCTGCCATTTTTTTGAGCGGATGCGATTCAGAACTTTCTGGTACAGGCCGGGCTCGCGGCGCTTGACCGCTTCGTAACTGGCCGGCTGGCTGTAAGCAAAGCGGAATTCGGGGTATTCATCCATCAGGCGGTCGGCTGTGGCGAAGATGTTGACGGCTTTGAGTTCGCCCATGCGTTCGGGCCAGATCCAGACCAGGTCAAGGTGGGCGTGACCGCTAAGAACGCAATGGATAAAAGTTTTTTCCGAGCGCAGTTCACCATAGGCCGCGACCATGCTTTTACGGAATGCGGGCACACCCTTCAGTTCGAGAACGTTGACGGCATCATCCATCAGGCGAAGCATTCGCCGGTAGGAAGGGCTGAATTTATCGACGAGAGGTTGCAGGCCGAAAGCTCCCAGAGTGGTGGGAACCTGGGGATTTTCGCGATTGCGCTGATCGAGGGCCAGATCAAGTAGGCATTTCAGGTCGTGGTAGGCTTCCCAGGCATCGTCATTGCGGCGGCAGAGAAAGGCACCTTCGAAATAACTTCCACCTGCGTCCATCCCGTTGGCCTCGAGGTGCCAGATGGCGCTTTGAATACAGCTGGATTGGAGCCAGATTTCTTTGGTGCCTACAGGAATACGGCAATGGCGGTGGGCTACATTAAAACCGAAATAGGCTTGGCCTTTGATATAAAGAGTGGCTTCGCCCTGGTCTTTCCAGTTCAGCCAGGTGTTTTTATCGGCAGGCTTTGGAAAAACAACACGGCACCAGCGCTGGTCAAAAAGTTTTCCCCAGAAAGAATTATTTTCCACGGGCTTGAGGCGGAGTTTCATGCCTTCCCGGAGAGGGAACTGTTCGGCCCGGGTTTCCGATGCTTCGACTTTCAAAACCTGGACATCAGTCCAGATGGAGCCCTGCAGACGGTTGACGGAGGCATTGACACGGTTCGGAATAAGTTGGGGTAAATGGTGTTGTGAGAGCATGGCAGATTATAGATTTAAGCCGATTCAAGGTGGTGATCCAGCTCATTTTTGTGGCACTTCCAAAAAAATAAAATAATTGAAAGAGCCCTCCTAAATAGTTTCCAGGCGAAACGAAACTTTTTACAGACAGCCTGATATTATATTTTAACTTTAATAGACGAAGAAATGATAAAATTTGGGAAGAGTTATCTTCGCCGAATCCCTAAAAAAACCTGAAGTTCAAAACTCTTTATGAACAAGTTATTTCTGTATGAATCTGA
>JBBSCO010000091.1:0-7919 GCA_038250235.1 Methylacidiphilales bacterium
AACAAAAGCCTCCGCGCTTTGTTCCTGACAAAATAATCCGCTCTGACCTTCCACCACACTTTCCAAAGCTCCGCCTTTACCCAAAGCAATGATAGGACAGCCGCAGGCCTGGGCTTCCACCGGCACCATGCCGAAATCTTCCAGCGTTGGGAAAAGTAGGGCTCTGGCCCTTTGGTAGTGATCCCGGACGACTTCATCGGATTGCCGTCCAAGAAAACGCATATCCGGACCCGCCACGGATTCAAGATACGTTCTTTCCGGCCCATCTCCAATAATCACCAAAGGCACTTTAAGCAATCGGCAGGCGGCCACTGCCAAATCCACCCGTTTGTAAGCCACTAGCGATGATACGACCAAAAAGAAATCGCTTCTCCGAACTTGAGAATCCGGATGAAAAAAGTCCGTATCGGTGGGCGGATGGATCACCTTGGAATCCCGTCCGTAAAAGCGCTGGATGCGCTCCCGCGTGAATTCAGAATTCACTACAAACTGGTCAACCTTCTGTGCGGCGGCGTAGTCAAAGCGTTTCAACGATTCCTGAAACAGCGAAAATCCGATTCGTGTCAAAGCCCCGCGATGAGAAGCCGACTGTAGATAGGTTTCCGGCATTTCCCAAAGGTAGCGCGGTGGGCTGTGGCAGTAGCAGAGATGTTTGCAGCCTTCGGGAACAGTCACCCCCTTGATGAGAGAGGCGTCACTGGAAATCAGCAGTTGGGCATCTTCCGGCAGGTGGAGAGACCGGATGGCCGCAGGATGCAGCGGCAAGGCCTGGCGGTAAAAATGTTCCGCCCCGGGCATTTTTCCAAGCCAGGACTGGTGAATTTCCTGCGAAGCCAGTTGTTGTGAAAGAGCTGATGGGCGTGAAACCAGTGTGAAGAGCGGCGAGCCGGGAAAGAGATCGACCAGTTCCTCCAGCACGCGCTCGCCGCCACGCATGCCGGTCAACCAATGGTGGGCGAGGGTGGTTTTCATCCTTGTTCCAAAATACGGATAAATTGTCCGGCATAAACATCAGCCGTTTTGTTCCAATTGAAAGTCCGGGCACGATTTATTCCACGCCTTATAGTTTCGCTTCTTGAGTTTTCTTGGAGAAGACAAAGTTGTTCAATTTTGGAAAGGATATCTTCAACAGAATGTGGATCAAAATACAGAGGCAGGTCGCCCGCTATTTCCTTTAGTGGAGGCAGATCGGAACAGATCACGGGACAACCTGCTGCCAGGGCTTCCAGAACGGGAAGTCCAAAACCTTCATAAAAGGAAGGAAACACCAAAGCGTGGGCGTGATGGACAAGGGCCTGAAGATGTGATTTTTGCAATTCCCCGGTGAGATGCACGGAAGCTTTGAGTTTGTGCGCAAGAGCTAGGGCTTCCGGATCTTCGGTCATAAAATTACTGTGTGGGCCGGCCACCACCAGATCCATTGTTTCGGGTCGGGGAAGTCGGGAAAAAGCCAGAAGCAGATTTTTTAGATTTTTGTGGGGTCTGACCGTTCCAACAAAAAGTAGGTAGGGCTTTGTTCGTGCAGGAGGCAACGCGGGCTTATTGAACCAGTCGGCATCAACGCCGTTGGCCACATGGGATGTTTTGTTCAAGGCACCGGGATATTGTTCAAGAAACTCATCCTGTGTAAAGCGCGAGACACAGAGAACTTCTTGGGACTGGCGTGCCAGACGCCCGAACATGAGTCTGGGGTAAAGGTGACGCAGGGGATGCCGTAGAAGGGAAGGGGGGCGTTTCAAATGGTTGAGATCATGGACTGTGGAAACAAGAGGGCAGGAAAGTTTCCAGGGTATGTTGTAGTGGGGTGACCAGAACAAAGATGTATTGCAGGGGATCCTGAACGGAAGGGTGATTTGCTCCCGGATACTGTAGATAGGTTCAGGAGAGGTAATGACACCGAAAAATGGAGGTAGCCATTCCGGATGATCAGAATCAGGGAGCAGGACTGCCCATTGTGCGGTGGGGATGCGTCCAGGCAGCAAGGGAAGGAGGTTCCGGATAAAGGTTCCAATACCCGTGTGCCCGTGCATGCGGGCGTCGACAACAATCAAACATTTTCCTGGCATGGCGAGTATTCGAATAACTACAAAGGAGGAAGACGGCGTGTGGCGCCGTATGGAGAAAGCAGCAGGGAGGATAAGAGCCAGAAAATGGCCATGGTGGGAATCAACAGGAAAGCCCCGTCTGAGCCACTGAGAACCATATAAACCAGCAACCCAAGAATGATCGCTTTTTTGGTTTCTGGAATCCTGGCATTGAGACGTCCGAGATAATAGAGAACGATACAGGAGAGAAGCCCCAGGATCCAAAAGAACAGACCCAGAGCGCCGTACAGATTCAGAACGGAAAGATAAACAATTTCCTGAATGACATCAAAAGACTCGAATCTAATAAGGCGAATTTTCCCAATAACATCAAATTGGGGAATTCGGCCGCCAAGGTTTGGGTCGAGAACGAAACCAAGGTCGTAACCCATAAAAACAAAAACTCCGAATCCTAAGCCGGCGGGAAGCACAAGGAAGGCGAGCCGCTTGATGGCCATCTGCCAGTTTGTTTTCTGAACCCAAAGAAGCTGGAACAATTCGCAAAGAATAATTCCGATCCAGACGGTGCGGGACAGAGTCAGAATCAGGGCCATCAGAATAATCCACTGTGGAATCAGGCGTTTTTCCAGGGTCCGGTAAAGCGGATAGAGCATGAGGGTGCAGACCCCGTAAATATTACCGTTGTTGTAGGTTGCGATCAGTTTGGAGGTGTCTCCACGCATGTTATGCTTTTCTGAAAGCGTCCCCATATCATCGACATTGACTGTCAAGTAGGGAATCTGGAAGAAATCACCTGTGACTTGCCGATAAATAAAGAGCGCCAATCCATAAAACGCGATGCAGGGCAGGGCGACGCGTAGTGCAAGAAATAATGTGTCAACAGGGTAGGCGTCAAAGAGTACTCCCCAGACTACGATGAGAAGAATAGGTAGGACAAACCAGTTCACCACGAGGGCCACAGCATTGCCGAAATCGTCGTAACCTTCTGTTTTTAAGGAGAACAGGATGAGGGTCTGGATGGGGATAAGAGCTAGCAGTGAAACGAAGCGGATTGAGTTAAGGACAACTTTTCCAGAAAGAAAGGTGAATAGGACAGGCAGCAGGGCGCCAAAGCCAACATAAAAATAGGACCAGGTTACCGGTATGTCGTATACTTTGATACCGCCTTTGGGGAAGGCGATGAGGCAAGCAACAAGGCCTCCCAGACAGAGGGAAAGCCAAAGAGGGGAATGGCTTAAGGGCGAGCGGTGTTTGGACGGAGAGTTCATTTAAGAATACGGGGGAAGAGATATTTTTTAGAGAGTCCAGGGAAAAAGAAAAGGAGGAGAAAGCAGGACAGTAGCAGGATTCTTTCATGCAAACGGTATCCGGGAAAGGTTAGGCAGGTTTTTATGCCGACGATGCATAAACGGCTGATTTTGTCCTTTTCAACCACTGGAGCGTGAAGAATCAGGTATCCGACATGAAGGCGCAGAAGATGCGGGGACTTCGGATAAGGAGGAATCTTCAGGGTGTGATTTTTGCGTGCTATGGCATCATGTAAAGCGTTATATCGTCGTTCTTCACGTCGGACGAAAGAAGCGAGGCGCCCGGCATGATCGGGATTATTGAGGCCGCTGGTGCCGTTGACGGAATTTCCGCGGTGGTGGACGCGGTGTGCCGCCAGAGCTGTGTCCAGGCCTACAACAGGACCGAAAAGGGGAGCCAGTGTGATAGGAACGGAATCGGCGTCGACAATCCACAGCTCCTCTGAAAGGGGGAGTATTTCATGTAGAAAACGGGCGGAGTAAATGTTGCCGGAACCTGGAGGACTTGAATAGTGCCCGAATTTTTCAAGGAGAGGCAGGAGATTTCCGTTGTGGAGAATTCTCGGGATTCTTTTTCCCGTCGGAGTTCCTGCTTCAGTCACAATATCCAAAGGATAATGGGCTTTGGAGCAGTCGGGTGTCCATGCGTTGACCACGCTCTCAAGGCACTCCGGATAGAGAAAATCGTCTGCATCCAGAAAAAGGACGAGATCCCCGGAGGACACGAGGAAGCCTGCATTGTAGGCGGAAGCCTGCCCGGCGTTTTCCTTGAAAACAGGCAGGATGCGGTTTCCGAAGCTTTCGATGATGTGGCGTGAGTTATCCGTCGAACCATCATCCACAACGATGATTTCCCGGTTTGTCCATGTTTGATTCAATGCGGAGGCAATGGCCTCGCGAAGAAACAGTGCGTAATTATAGTTATTGATGATGATGCTGCAAAAAAGGCTCATGAAGGGGTCTTGGTTGCGTTTTTTCTGAGAAGCAAGGAGGTTCCGATCCGCAGAAGAGACCAGAGGGAATACAAGGCTCCCAGGATATTACGCTGATACAACCCGCGGCGCAGGAACTTCAGGGGCATTGCGGCAAGGCGTGGAAGATCTTCCCGGTTGATGTGAAGCCACATGGCATCAATAGAAGAGGAATAGTCGGTTTTTACACCTGGGTTCGTTTGCTGGAGGAACGCATCGTACCACGGATTCAAAAACGTGAAATCCATCCTCATTTTCCGTGTATTACCGCGGGTGGAGCTGAACCAGATGTTCCGGCCATGATCCCGGTACAGTCCCAACGCAACCGGATAACAGTAAACATCTGCGCAAAGAAGGCCGCCCCGCACGATCAGGCCGTCAGCACCACCTTTGATTCCGGGAATGGAAGGAAGAGGAAACATTTTCCCGGCAAAACTCCTGTTAAAAAAAAGACCGCTGGTCGGGGCTCCAAGAAATGGGGGAATCGAGTTTTTTCTCACGAACTCAGCCATTTGTTCAGGGGTGGAAATCGGCTGCAGGCCGGGTCCCGATGTCAGAGACTTGAAGCGGATGTTTTTGAAATGGTTGGGCAGGGTCTTGCCGGTATCGGATTTGTCCTTGTGGACGATCCGCAAAAAATGGGAGCAAAGGATGGGTTGATCGAGTGGGAGAACTGTTCGGAAAAGTTCCTGGATTGACGCTAGTTTCTCCGGCAGGAAAACATCATCTGCATCAAGCAGACAGAATATGTCTCCACGGGAATTCTGTAAACCCGCATTCACCGCGGCGACCTGGCCCATGTTGGCTTGAAATACGGGGATGATTTTGTCCCCGAAGCGGGCCATAACCTCCCTGGAGTCGTCGGTGGATCCGTCATCCACGACAATGACTTCTTCAGCTGGGCAAGTCTGTTCTAATACGCTTTCAATGGCTTCGCCCAAATAGGGTGCGTAGTTGTGGTTATTGATGATAACGCTGATAAGAGGTGTGTTCATGAGGCAGAAGGATCGAAGGGCGTGAAGAGTTTTCTGCCGGATGAGAGCACTTCAAATAATCCCAAGGCCTGGTTGCCATAGCTTTGCCGCGACAGTATGTTGCGGACGGCTAAAGCCGCGCGGGCGGCTTTCCAGGCGAACATGGCGATGGTCCAGGCGCGGGAAAAAAGCTTTGGGAAAATCTCCGGATATTCGAGACGATACCCAAGAAAATCCATGAGGACTGCACAGTGGTTTTCTATCATGTGGATGTCAGAATGCGGTAAAATATTCTTCCAATGTTCAAGAGAGGATAGATACACGGGTTGGCGCACGCCTTTTTTCCAGTCTTCTGCCGCCAAGGTTTTGTCCTCGGGAAGCTCGTGGTATTTCAGCATGCCCTCGTGATAAGGCAGTTCCAAAAAGTCGCAAAGTCTTTGAAGGGTTCCGGGAGCATCGCGGACCAGGGATTCATAGTTGATGGGTAGGATGCGGTCCGGGTAGCGGCGATGGTACCCGATGCCGCAAGCTGTTAGCGTGGCCCATTGCACCATGGCTTTCTTGGCTGATGAGGGACCGAATCCCGCTTTGACCATGGAAGGTACGACGGCCCGCGGATCACGGACGAGGAAAAGAGCTCTGGAATCCGGGAAAAGCCTGAAAATGGTTTCCAGGTAAAGCACGTGGTGGGGTGTTTTCTCGCCGAGCACGGGACGTCCCGCCCTTTTTTGCTGAAGCCCCAGCATTTCAATCCATGGCAAGGGCCAATTGTTCTCATTGGCGCCCTCTGTGTAGGTAGTTATTTGGTCCGGCGGGATTCCTTGCTGAAGAAAGTGGTGGGACTTGAGATAATGCGGCCAGATCTTGTTCCAGGATACGGAAGAAAAGATGGAGGATGTCTCCTGCAGGTAAAGGTCGCACATGTGTAAAAACTGGGATTCATGTACAAAACATACATCGGGGTGGGCTTCGAACATCTTCTGCAGGAGCGTTGTTCCGGAGCGGGGGCTGCCGACAATGAAAAACGGAGGACGTGGAGCACTCATGGCTATTTGAATAGCCCCATTTTTTTGCCTGCGTTTTGGCATGCCTGCCAGTGCTCAAAATTCATGTATTGAGGCTATGCCTCAGAACGATGGATGGAAGTAGAGAAAGCAGAATTTTAATGAGGTTTAAAAACAGGCATCAATCGGCCGAGCCTATTCCGGATCTTCTGCCTTAAGGAATTCAGCCGGCTTCTTGATTTGCTCTTATGGATAATCCATGCCCATTTCGGCGGCGAAAGGGTGATAAGGTGATACTTTTGAGAACTAGAAAGTTTCCGGGAGAAGCTAAACAAATTTCTCATACCATAGTCGCAGAATAGAAATTTATACCACCGAATCAGTCGGTTGTCATCCGGGTGAGGGTGTTTGACCGGTTCCATGACCCTGGAAGTCATCAGCATCCAGGCCAAGAATCCAGTCGCCTGTCACTTCATCGAATCCGCGTTGCAGTGCCGCCTCCTGCCTTTGTTTTGCGGTAGGATGATTTTTATTGTGGAGCGTGGCTCGTAACTTTTCAGGATATCACGGGAATCATCCGTGGAACCGTCGTCCACCACGATGATTTCCCAGGCTGGACAATCCTGGTTCAACACACTGTCAATGGCTTCACCCACAAAGCTGGCATAGTTGTGGTTATTGATAACTATGCTGATTTTGGGTGGGTAACGGGTCATGACACAATTCTTTCTTTCAGGTATTTGGGCAAGCGGGCCATTTTGTGTTCAGGCCTTGAGAAATAAATTTAAAAATAGACCAACAGAAAGATTAATTATAAGAAACAGTCTGAAATAGTTGATTATGGTTTTTTCTCCCAGGTTTGGATGCTAGATGGGAGGGGTAAGTATCAATCCCCCGAATAGCGCGTTTTCCATTCACTCAAGTCTCTCCCCAGCCAAGCTCCCAGATCAGTGATTTCACTTTGGTAAGAGGGAGACAAAGCAGCTGCGTCAGCTTCGGTAAGAGAAAGCTTTGTTGTCAAACGGATCAGCGTTTTAGCTTTGACGGATTGAAGCAGTTTCAGTGGAAAGATTTTTTTTATCAATTTTTTGACCGGATGTGGCCTCCCTATAAATTTGTAGGCTAAACGCAGTCTGACTTCACCAGAAACGTTGTACTTCAAAAAAGATGCAGGAAGGATGGATTCTACGCCAAGAAAATTATAAATTTCTTTCATTAAAAAGGAAGGATCAGCGACCAGATCGTCAAAAAGCATGACCTTCATCTTGGAGTGGCCAAAAACTTTTTCAAAATGCTTGAGGCTCCCGGTATAAAATCCGTTCTCTTTATATCTATAGAGCCCTCCGTATCCCATGGCGCTGCGTTCAGGCTCCTTTTGTAAGCCTTGCGCGAAAGAGAGATCTTCAAAACCTTCACGCACCAGATGAGAATAGGCGGAGAAGGCCCGTTCAACCGGATGCCGCAAAATGACGAGGATTCTGGATTCCGGATTAAATTGATAAATGCGTTCCGCACTCATAGGGTTATTTAGGTAACTAGGAGAGCAATCCACTGCTAGCTGGTCGGAACGGCAGGGGGAATAGAGCTCCCGGTAGGTTTCAGCATCGTAAACAACCCC
>JBBSCO010000092.1:0-7681 GCA_038250235.1 Methylacidiphilales bacterium
CGTGTAATGCATCGGATGGAATGGATGGAACATTCCATGCATTCCCGGATTAATACCTCCTCGTGGTCCAGTGAGGGCTTTTCCCCGGATGGGGCGGTTTTGGAATGGCTGATACGGCCCGTTTCCGAAGTGCTGGACGGGGTTCCCTATGAAGGATTCGCCAGCAAGTATTCCTATCATGTTCCCGGGGTTGCCATCTATCAACTGCAGGAAAAAGGGAGTTGGGAACTGGGGGGTCATGCCATTGGAAACACGTTCATCATGCGGGGAGGATTCGATCAACCCGTCGCAAAAATGCAAAAAGGAAAAGGTTATCAAACCGGCTGGACGCTGCCCGGCATTGCCAACCCGAACGTCTTTCAGCACCTTCCTCTCTACGCCCAGTTGCAGGGTTTTACCTTCCAGCATGACGGTCGCCATGCTCTGATTACCAGGCACAATTGCCCCTCGCATGTGCGCAGTCTTTTTGCCAAGGAGACGGACGGTGATCTGTTACTTCACTTTAACCAGTACTGCTTTGATCTCACGGACCGGGTGGAGACTCCAGAACGGCTGGTTTTGGTGGCACCCCTTCCCGGAAAGAAGCCGCACCAGATATTCAATCATTTCCTGGGGGTTAGGGATAAAATCCAAACTGACATGCGGGAACATTACGGGCTGCGGCACGATCCGGCACGGCCCAGTGCCCACGTTGAAACCTGGGAAATCGCAAAAATGGAAAATTTACCGGATATTTTCCGGCAACTTGACCGTTGGGGGATACGCCGGTCCTTTTTGATGCCTCTCTGGCGCAGCAATACGACAGAGATCATTCCCCGTTTTATCTCGGATCGCGATAAATTCGGCGAGTTGGGCAACATGTGCTGTCCCTTGGAACTTGAAATAGCGGAATGTTATGGCGGGTGGGAAGGATTAAAACAGGCTCTGGCTCCGGCCCGCAGTTCCGGACTGGAAGTCTATCTCTGGTATGGTTCCCATTTCTCTTCGTTTTCTCCTTTGGCAGGACAAATCCCGGATCTCTTTGCACGGGATCAAACAGGGCAGAATCAGCGCAACAACTACGGCCATGTCCTCTTTGCCGTGAATCAGAACAGCACTGCCTACCGGGACTATCTGTTTGACCGCTTTCGCCGGGCCAGGGACTGTGGGATCAAGGGAGTTTTCCGGGACAGTCACTTCAACATGGCCGCAGACACGTTCAATTACCTTCAGACACCCTATGAGGTGGCCGTGAGACAAACGGTCACGGCGGATCAGGTTGGTTTCCTGAAAGGGCATGAGACGATTTCCAAACCGATGATCCGTTCAATGCACGATGCCGAAGTTGGGATTCAACGTGTTTTTCAGCAGGAATTGGGTTTGCTTTATTATGTGGAGTCGGCGGGTCTGCTTGGAACTCCGATGTGCGGGACGGATTACGACATGGTCCGTCACTATGAATGGATTTTTTCCGACATGGAAACGGAGTTGAACCCGGTCAAAGTCTCGGCCCATGGGGATTCCAACTATGGGGCCTATTTCCGGGGTCTCTCCGTCCGCCTGTTTTACAAGCCATCGGTAGAAATCAACCAATGGCCCTCGTCTGAAGCTGTGTCTGCGTGGTGGGACAGGATAACAATGCCCTCTTTGTTAAAAAGCTATGCTGTTGTTGAGCCGATGATGCAGAGCATGCGTTTATTGCCGGACGGGAACGGAGTGATTTGGACTTCTGAGAAAGGCAGTGTTTTGTTTATCTACAAAACCTGCAATTTTGAAGTTTCGAAAGACTATCAGCTACGGCAGGTTAAGGAAGGTGGTGTCCTGGATCTGCACCGGCATGCTGGAAAAAATCTGCAGGCCTTCAGTATTTATACGTTGGCTCTCGAACATTCGGCTGATTCCGGTCTTGAGCCTTTCCCCCAGGATTTCTCCGATGAGACCTGCCTGGCGTTGAGTGCTGGAGAGAGCTCTAGGCAGCCGTTACAGACTTGAGCCCCGTATTTAACAAGGGATGGGGGAAGTCACCATATACCAATAGATCCGTGGGATTAACTACAGTCGTTGAGTCTGTGGAAGTCGCAGGCAAGGCGCGACGAAGGAGCATGTCCGGCGGACCTGTGACTGAGAAGCAACGCAGCATGAGGGTTCCACAGGCTCAACCCGTAGGGCGGGGGAGCTTTTGCCCCTGGCCGGTGTTGCTCCTCGCTCACAGCCCCCTGCGGGGATGCTCGCTCCACGCGCCTTGGCCAGAAACAAAATCTCCCGCCGCGACTGTAGTCTATCCCACGGATCTATTAGTAAAACGAAGAATAAGATTCCAAGAATCTCTATCACCGGGATTTTCGGATACGGATCCAAACACTTCCACAAGCTGCTTGAGGTTGAGAAACCGGGAAAGATTCGGTTGGTGGCGGCGAAAGTTATCAACCCCGACCAGGTATCCGGGAAGCGTGCTTTTCTTGAAAATCAGGGGGATTCATTATTTAATGGTTAGTGGAACATGTTGAGCCGGGTCGCTTCGGATAGACCATGGGGTTTTAGACCCTGATATTCCGGAGGCTTCCCTATGGGGCACAGTATT
Source organism: Methylacidiphilales bacterium (assembly GCA_038250235.1). Taxonomy (GTDB): domain Bacteria; phylum Verrucomicrobiota; class Verrucomicrobiia; order Methylacidiphilales; family JAAUTS01; genus JAAUTS01. Next base: position 2,561 of record JBBSCO010000092.1, read on the forward strand.
TTTCCGGTGCGATGCCGCCATCACAGATCCAGAGTAAGCCCCAAACCATTGGCGAAATCATTTCTTGCGGCCTGGTTAAAGGAGAATTTCGTTGATGGAACGGATGTGCCGGTTGAAATTATAAAAGAGATTGTCATCGCCTCCGAAATAAAATCCCTGATGTGCTTAGTAGTTTCTGGCGCCACTTTCGCGTTTGTTGGTGAAAAATAGAGCCCTTACGGTGCAGAAAAAACCTAAAACAACGATGCTGATTAAGGCGTTACAAGTCTTGATTTCAAGCGTGAAGTGCAAAGAAAGAATGCCGTGAAGCTTCCGGTTTTTTTATAGGTTGGAAGATGAATTGCCGAAGCGGGTTTGGCGCAGGGCTTCGTAGAGGACGATGGCCACGCTGCTGGAAAGGTTCAGGCTGCGGGCGTCGGGATTCAACATGGGGATGGTGCGGGTGTGTTCTGGGTATTGGGCGAGCAGACTTTCGCCGAGACCTTTGCTCTCGCGTCCGAAGAGCAAATAATCCCCATCCTTGAAGGTGGTTTCATAGCAGGAGTGTTTGGCTTTAGTGCTGAGCATGTAAAAAGAAGCTCCCGCCAAAGTCGGCACAAAACGTTCCCAGGATTCGTAGGTGACATAATCCAGCAGATTCCAGTAATCCATCCCGGCCCGCTTCAGATGTTTTTCGTCCAGGCTGAAACCCAGAGGACCCACGAGATGAAGGCGTGTGCGGGTGGCGGCACAAAGACGGGCGATGTTGCCAGTGTTGGGGGGGATTTCGGGTTCGACCAGAACAACATTTAGCATAGGAACGAAGAATTTAACGTAAAGACGCTATGAGGCAAAGGCGTAAAGTTTTCGGAATTTCAGTAAAATACTTTGTAGAGGTAAAGACCGTGAGACGGAGCAGTCTGGGGGGCTTCGGAACGCTTGCAGGCTTCGAGAATGGCTTTGAACTCGGAGGCTGTGATCCTGCCGCGACCGACTTTGATCAAGGCGCCTGTCAAGTTGCGGACCATCCGATACAGAAAGCCGTCGGCACGAAAACGCAGGCTGACCAAAGGGCCTTCCTGTTGCAGGCTCACCGACTGCATCGTGCGGACCATGGTCGTCCGGGCGTAACCGGGGTTGCTGGCAAAGGATGAGAAGTCGTGGGTGCCCATCAGATGTTGCTGGGCTTCCTTCATGGCTTTGAAGTCGAGAGACATCGGTTGATGAAAAGCTTTCATGTGTTCGAAGGGATCCATGACTTCCCCGTTGTAGATGCGGTAGAGATATTCTTTTCCTTTGCAGGTGAAGCGGGCATGGAACTCTTCCGGGACTTCTTTACATCCAAGAATGCGTATTTGTTCGGGAAGATTGTGGTTCAGGGCGCGGCGAAGTTCGTTGAGATCCTTGAATTTTACGGGAGCCTGGAAATTGGCGATCTGTCCAAGGGCGTGGACGCCGGCATCGGTGCGGCCGGAGCCATAGAGGTGATATCGTTCGCCCCAAAGTGTCGTAATGGCTTTTTCAATCAGAGACTGAACCGTGTCGTCCTTGGCCTGGATCTGCCAGCCCGCAAAGCGGGTGCCATCGTAGGCGATAGTGAGGTGATGGTTGACGAGGCCGGACATGGGAAGAGTGAAGCAGGATTCCGGAAAAATTACAGTGCCGGAATGTAGCCCGCTAAATCCGCGAAAAAACCGTGTCTTAAACGGTTAAGAATTCTTTTAGTCTTCGTTTAGCGCCCATTCGCGCCATTCGTGTGAATCAGACTTAATGCGTCGCCGCATGGGCGGCTTCCTTGAGAACCTCCGACATGGTCGGATGGGAATGAATAGTGCGTGCCAGGTCTTCGGCACTGCCGTTGAACTCCATCAAGAGCACAGCTTCGGCAATGAGTTCAGAGGCATTTCCTGCGATGACATGCACTCCCAGAACTCGATCGGTTTTTTCGTCGGCAAGTATTTTGGCAAAGCCTTCGGTCATATCGTTGGCTTTCGCACGCGCGTTGGCCATAAAGGGATATTTGCCGGAGCGGTAGGGGATACCCTTTTCCTTGAGTTGTTCCTCGCTGAGACCGACGCTGGCGACTTCTGGGGAAGTGTAGATCACATTGGGAATAACGTTGTAATTGACCTGTCCGGCCTGTCCGGCGAGACGTTCGGCCACGGCCGTTCCTTCGGCTTCGGCTTTGTGGGCGAGCATAGGACCATCGGTGATATCACCCACGGCGTAGATACCGGGAGCTGTGGTCTGCCAGACCTGATCCACTTGGATGCGTGCTTTCTCAGTAAGTTTAACTCCCGCTTTGTCCAGACCGAGGTTTTCGGTGTAAGGCTTGCGACCGACGGCCACGAGCACTTTTTCTGCTGTGAGAGTGATTTCTTTTCCCTCCTGTTCGGCAGTCAGGGTCACTGCTTTTTTGTCTTTTGTGGCGGATTTGACTTTGGTGTTCAAATGGAAAACAAGTCCTTGTTTTTCCAGGGAACGCTGCAGGGTGGTGGAGAGTTCGATGTCGCCGGTGGCGGCAATGCGCGGGAGGAATTCAACCACGCTGACCTTGGTGCCCAGGCGGGCCCAGACGGAACCCAGTTCCAAACCGATGGCACCGGCGCCAATGACGATGAGGGATTCGGGGATTTTATCGAAAGCGATGGCATGGTCACTACTGACAACCTGTTGTCCGTCGAAGGGGAGGAAGGGCAGTTCGATGACCGAGCTTCCGGTCGCCAATAAAATGTTCCTGGCTTCGAGTTCCTGGTTTCCGGTCGGGGAAGTAATGAGAACTTTGCCGTTGCCCAGAAGAGAGCCGTGGCCTTCGTAGCGGGTGACGTTGTTTTTCTTGAAGAGGAATTCGATACCTTTGTTCAAACCTGAGACGACATCCAGCTTCCGCTTCATCATCGCTCCCAGGTCGATTTTCAGATCTTTGGCCACGATGCCGTGGGCGGCGAAGCGGTGGGAGGCGAAATGGAAATATTCGCTGGAGGCCAGGAGTGCCTTGCTGGGGATGCAGCCGACATTGAGGCAGGTGCCGCCGAGGGGCTTGGATTTTTCAATGCAGGCGGTTTTGAGTCCGAGCTGGGCCGCGCGAACGGCGGCTATGTAACCGGCGGGGCCGGAACCGATGATGATGAGGTCAAATGAAGACATTTAATTTTTGAATATTGAGTGCAGATTGCTGAGTGTTGAATCGGGAACGGATCAGAGTTCCAGCAAGTAAACCCCGGGGTTTTCAATGAATTCTTTGATGCGGACGAGGAAGGTGACGGCTTCTTTTCCGTCAACGATGCGGTGGTCGTAGCTGAGGGCGATGTACATCATGGGACGGATGACAACCTGGCCATTCAGTGCGATGGGACGATCCTGGATGGCGTGCATGCCAAGGATTCCGCTCTGGGGGGGGTTGATGATGGGTGTGGAAAGGAGTGAGCCGAAGGTTCCTCCGTTGGTGATGGTGAAGACTCCTCCTTCGAGATCAGGCAGGGAAATTTTGCCTTCGCGGGCTTTGACGGCGTAATCAGCGATTCCCTTTTCAATGCCGGCCATGCTGAGCTGGTCGACATTCCTGAGAACGGGAACCATCAGGCCTTTGGGGGCTGAGATGGCGATGCCGATGTCATAGAAATGGTTTTCGACGATTTCATCGCCCTCGATGCGGGCATTGATCTGGGGCACTTCTTTGAGCGCGTAGATGACAGCCTTGGCGAAGAAGGACATGAAGCCGACTTTGAGTCCGTGTTTTTTGGTGAAGCGATCCTGGAATTTGACGCGCATGGCCATGACATTGGTCATATCGACTTCGTTGAAGGTGGTGAGCAATGCGGCATTGTGCTGGGCACTGACAAGACGGTCAGCGATTTTCCGGCGGAGGGAGGTCATCTTCCTGCGGGTTGTGCGTTCTCCTGACTGGGCGGTGCTTATGTGGTCGGGGATGGATTCAACAACAGACGCTGTACGGGTGGGATGTGTTGGCGCAGGAACGACAAAAGTGGCGACATCTTCCTTGAGAATTCGTCCTTCTTTCCCGCTGCCCCGGATGTCGGCGGGGTTGATGCCTTTTTCTTCGACAAGTTTGCGCACGGCAGGAGAAAGTAAGGAGCTTTCGGTTTCGGGTTTAAGGTTTTGGGTTTTGGGTTGGGGAGCAGAGGCAACGGGTGCTGCTGTAGGAGCAGAAACAGGAACAGGAGCAAGAACAGGAACTGCGACACCTGCTGGCTTGGGGGCTTTTTCGTCGATGAGGCCGACGATCTGACCGATTTTGACTTCGGTTCCTTCGCTGACCATCTGCTGAAGAGTTCCTGAAACTTCGGCATACACTTCGGAGGTGATTTTGTCGGTTTCAATTTCGAGGAGGATTTCGCCTTCGTTTACGTATTCACCGGGTTTTTTACGCCAGGCACCGAGGGTGCCGCTGGTGATGGATTCGCCGACTGTGGGGACTTTGATTTCGATGGACATGGAATAATAGCTTAGGTGTGAAAGTGGAAAGTATAAGTAAAATTTGAATCAGAGTGTGAAAGCCTGGTGGACCAGGTCTGCCTGTTCCAGGTTGTGAATGGATAGGGCTCCGGTGGCGGGGCTGGAAGATGCGTCGCGTCCGGCGTAGGTGATCTCACGGCCAAAGGCTTTACGCAGTAACGGCTCAATATAGGTCCAGGCACCCATGTTCTGGGATTCTTCCTGACACCAGATGATGGAGGTAACGTGGGTGTAATCCTGTACGAGATGAGCAAATTGCGCTTTATGGATAGGATAGAGCTGTTCAAATCGCACGATGTGGGTATTTGTGAGGCCCTCTTTTTGGCGGTAGGCATCCAGATCGTAATAAACTTTGCCGGAACAAAGAATCAGGCGACTGGCTTTTGGCGCGTCGGTGTCCACCCGCAGGATTTCGTGGAAGCGATCTTCTGAGAGTGCGCGCAGCGGGGATCGGCAGGGTTCAAAACGAAGAAGCTTTTTCGGGGTCATGATGACCAGGGGTTTACGGACCTGGCGCAACACTTGGCGGCGGAGAATATGGAAATACTGGGCCGGAGTCGTACAGTTGGCGACCTGGATATTATCTTCCGCGCAAGCCTGGAGAAAACGTTCCATGCGCGCGCTGCTGTGTTCTGGTCCTTGGCCTTCCATCCCGTGAGGAAGCAG
>JBBSCO010000093.1:0-7476 GCA_038250235.1 Methylacidiphilales bacterium
AATTGCGTCGAGCCATTCAAGCTGAGGGCGCCTCCGACTTTGCCTGCCGTCCAGATTGGAGATCCTGTGAGAGTCGCATTCAATCCGTTGCCCGAGCTGTCACTGGCAACAGTGCCCGAAGTCTCATTCATCGCCCATCTGGCGGTGTTTGGCGTGATCTCGATAACCAAAGGATGGTCGGGAACCGACACCACGATGGAGCTTTTGTTGGTGAAGGTCTGAACGACAGTAGAGCCATTCAGTGGCAGATAGGTCTTTATCGAACCATGGGTGGACGCGAATCCGATGGTCACTGAGCGGTTGGGCACCGTGATTGGATTCCCGTTGCCCCAGCCGCTTTTAGCTGCGTGCCAGATGACGAGAAGAAACCGACCGTCACTTTTCTGGACAAGAAATCTGCGAAGCCCTGCGGAATCGGTTGGGTAGCTGGTGGAACTGTCGGTGACTGTGTAGTTGAGCGAGCCAGGGGTGAAAGGCGCGCCGGTGTCCTTTAAAAGGGTAATCAGGTTTTTGATGCCGGTGAAAGCTGGCCGTGCCGTGTTATTGTTGCGCAAGAGCCCAAACTTGTCCGTGGTGTTTTCATCGATGAGTTCGTAAATGAAAGTGCGTTTGAAGTTTCTGCGAAAGCCTTCACACAAGGTGCGCATGACATAGCGACCGTGAACCGCCTCGCTTGCGGCAGACACGGCGGGATAGCCGGACTCTGTTGGCATGAGTTGCTTCGTGGGGCTGATGATTCTGGCACTGTTGATCAGCCAGTCAAGCTGACCAGGGAGTTCCGGTGGGTAGGCCGTTTGCACATACCAATGGAAGTTCCCTAGATCGGCAAAAGCCTCATGGTTTCCAACACTTGATGCGTTTCCTCCCCATCCCATTGACATCTGCAGGATATCCCAGTTGTTGAAAGCCGGGGTGTTGTTGACGAGATTAAAGAGATCGGTTTGGTAGTTTTTGGCGCCGACCGCCCATCCTTGTCCGACCTTAACACCGCCCTGCCAGCCGTTGCCGTTGTAGATGAAGTTATACTTCGACAAATCAGGTTCATTGGGGCCTTCGACGCCGATGACGGCGGCACTGCAGCTCGTCAGGAAGTTGCTGACTGTCGTCATGCTATCACCCGAAAACAAAAGGACCGCTTTGATGCCGGTGGTGGTCTGTAGATCAAGTAATTTGGTGGCAAAAGCGTCCCGGCCGAACTGGCTTCCCCGAGCGACAATGCCATCGCGGATGTAGCGGACACCGAGCTCTACGAGTCTAGGCTTTACCACGCCGGTGTAATTTCCGTAAGCGCCTCCGGTGTAGGGAAGGTGGGTGACCACTCCTACGGATTCGACAAAGTCATCGGAAGGTTTTGCCGTCTCAATGGCTGCATTGGCACCGGGTGTGCTCAAAAGCCACAGGAGAAGAGGCAGAATAGAAAGCGGACGCAAAGTTGAACGAAGGCGGATGGAGACGAGCGAGGATTCTGTGCGAAGGCTAAGTAATTTGATCATTGGCTTCCTTTGTTTGAATTAGACTTTTAAAAGTAATAAAAACAAAAAAAGACTTTGGCAAGTTAAAAATCTCAATTGAAACAATAGGTATCTAAGTGTTTTCACTTGGATTTAGTTGAATGAAGTCGGTCTGTGCACTTATTAAGCTTAAATAAGTTCTTTTATGTGTAAAAAGTCTTTTTTGGTATTGATTTGCTGACGCTTGTGTTTACTAAAGAACAATGGGAACCTTCATCTTCCGGCAGTCCTTTGCATTTTATTTTGTCAGATCTCAAAGGGCGCCTAAAAAGGCATAGTTGAGGACTGAAAGGGCAGTACAAAGTGTTCTGAGAGGTTTCAACGGGGTCAGTCCTGAATGGCACTAAGATAAGGCGGCTTTGGGATACCTTTTCTTCTCTAAGGCATTCAAAATCAAGGAGACCATAGACTTATCTTAGTGCCATTCAGGACTGACTCCATGAGGTCCCCATGAGGGTTTTGGATGGGCCAAAAGCTAAGGTCATCGCGACGCCAGGTCGCTCCTACAAAGAACAAAGGCAGTAGAAAGCCAACCTCCGTAATTTTCACCCTTTCGCGCCTTTTCGCGCGCCTGCTCAAGTAGAATTTCGGTGTTTCGCGGGAAAAAAACTCTGAATGGCTTCGGCTATTTCTAAAATCCCCCCCTTTTTTGGCGTCTTTACAGCTCTCATTCGCTTAAAAACTGAATAGTTTAATACATTTTTGTTGTAGGTAACACAATATCATGCCTTAATGCTGATGTCTCTTTGAAAAATCGTGGAGTTACAGGACCAAAATAGAATTTTTGTTTATTTACCCTTGAAATCCTAAACCCAAGCCCCTCATAACCATCCCCAATCCGATGTAAGAATAATCAGTGTCGATCCAAACTTATGAAAACGCTCCAGAAAATCCTAAGTATCGTTTCTTTAAGCCTTCTTTTTTTCGTTGTGACATCGTCCCACGCTCAGGATCGCAATAATGTCATGAATATTGTCTACCCAACTCCGGCTTTCGCGCAGAGTGGTGGGCCGGTTATCAACATTAAAAATACAACCCTCTTTTCGCCAAATGCAGTCGGGGATGGTGTCACAGATGACACCGCCGCCTTCGTCGCCATGATGAATTACCTCAAGGCTCAGGTTCAGGCACTTAACGGAGGTGACCCCAAAAAGATCATGTATATTCCCAGCGGCACGTATTTGGTTTCTAATACCATCACCTATTCGGGTGCAAATTATAATTTATTTTGCCGTCTCCGCCTCATCGGGCAGAACCGGGCCAACACGATTATTAAACTAAAAAATAATTCTGCAGGCTTCGGCGTCGGCACGAAAAAGCCGGTGCTGACCTGGACCAAGCTCGTCGAGCAAGGGAACGTCATGTGGGGCAATCAGCTGCGCAACCTCACTATCGATACAGGAACCGGCAACCCCGGGGCAGTTGGTGTCAATTTTTTGGGCGCCAACGGGTGCTCCATCGATAATCTTACAGTCCGATCTGGCGATGGGCAGGGCTACGCTGGCCTGAATTTCCCGTGGTGGTCCGTCCAAGGCCATTTTTCAGACATCACGGTGCAGGGTTTTGACTACGGCATCCGTGCGGGAGACAACGTCAATGAATCCAACCCGGTCCTTGAGTATGTCACTGTTTCCGGACAAAATATTGCGGGGGTCCAAGTCAGTCGGGCCGCCGCATGTCTGCGTAAAATCAAAAGCACTAACACCGTTCCGGGTGTTTTGGTGGATAATACCGGCGCGCACGTGATCGTGGTGGACTCGGAATTTACGGGAGGATCCGCTGCCAATGCAGCTCTCGTTTTGACCAATTCATCCTCTTCCCAGCTCTTCGCACGGAATGTTTCCGTCGCTGGGTATGGATCCTCGATTCGAAACAATGGCGCGAATGCCTTGACAGGATATGTGAGTGAGTGGCGTTCGGGTTCCGTTTACGCTTTCGACGCCAACGTGCCCTCCCTCACGATGAACCTTCCCGTGGAAGAAGCCCCGCTTGTTCCCTGGGAGTCAAACCCGGCCAACTGGGCCAATCCTGATGAATTCGCAGGCTCTAACGACGCCCAAAAAATCCAAGCTGCTCTGAATTCCGGGAAGCCTGCCATTTATTTCCCCCGTTACTATTTCGTTGCCAACACCACACCGCTCACCGTCCCTGCCACGGTGCGCCAGATTGACTTTATGACGTCTGAAAGTTGGCTCTGGGGAGGCTTGAACGTCACTCAATCCTCCAACGAGCCCCTGTTCATCGAGCACAGTTCCCGTAAAGTTTTGGTGCGCATCAATGCGCCTCGCACTCTCGTCTCGCGCTTCGGCAGCATTTCCTACGAGGTCAATACGACCGAACCGGTTGTCGCCCATTTCCAGACCGGCGCTGTTCTCGCAGGCGCCCATCAACTTAAATTTTGCCCACCTAATGCAAGAATTTACGCCCGCAGCATCAATGAAGAATCAAGGACCACTACCAACTTTCTTGTCAACGGTGGACTTCTTTGGGTGCTCGGCTACAAGACGGAAGCAGATCAGACCGCATTCGAAGCGAGAAGCGGAGGGTTTCTTGAAGTGCTTGGGGGTTATCAAAACTTTGCCGCCACTGCGGATACCGGCAAGCCAACTGTTCTCAACAATAATTCGAACGTCAGCTACATCGGAACAAACTTTATGAGCAGGAATTACCAGCAGGCCATCTGGGAAATTCGCAACGGTGTCACTTCGAAATTTCTCAATGCCAACTTCCCCCGGCGCAGCACCGGCCATACGGGCAACTATTTCATTCCATTATATGTTGGGTATGATCCAGCAGTCGTTCCGCAGAATTCCTTGCTCGATGAGACCTTCGATGCTGGATCGGCAATTGCCGGCCAGACGGCGTTTATTACGAAGTTTAATGTCAACACGTCTGCCGGGAATATCTGGTCTCATGCCTTGACCGGAGGAACCGGAAACACCGGACGGATTTCCGCTCCGTCTGGGCAGAATGTGGGAGCAGTGAACAAAACGACCGTTGGAGCGCTGGCCACAGGCAAAACACTGGTATATTCCCTGGACGGTTATCTCAATTTCAACAGCTCGCTGACTTATGGAGTGGATTTCTCGATGCTAGTCCGTGGCGATACAGCCGTTAGCAACACGGGCACATGCATGAGTGTAAAGATCGCGAATAACCCCGCCTACAATGCCACGACCAGCCCACACAAATACATTCTACTCCTCGATGGCATTCAGTTTGCGACTCTGGCCGGGACGAATCCGACTGGGTATTATCTGTTCCAGTTGGAGCTGACCAAGGATGCAACGGGAAAAATAGACGCGGTCTTTAGTGTCTATAATGTCGGCGTGGACGGAACCGCGAACCCCACCCTGAGAGGAACCTGGAATCAGCCGGATCGCACAAATTCCATCGCCACCGCTCCCTCGTTATATCTGGGCTGGATGGGGAGAGCCCGCTCCGGAGTAGGCGTCTCAGGTGTGGATAACTTCTTTGTAAAGTAACAGTCAACGATGGTAAAACAATGGGGTCATTCGTGAATGGCACTAGCTTAGGGCCCTTTTATTGAGACTCGCATAATAGAGTGACATTAGGGCCAAAGTTCTGCTTGAGCGAAGCAGGCCCTGATGATGGAAGGGCGTCGACGCATCCGTCGTAAGGCTCGTGTTGCCTCCAGGCTCAACTCCCATGCCTGAGTCGCGATCAGATTGGCGATCTCATGACTTTTGAGATGGGCCCACATATACTCCACCGGGTTGATTTCAGGGGCATAAGCCGGCAGTCGCTCAGCCATCACCTGACCTTTGGTGGAGCTCAGGTAATCCCGAACCAACTTGCTGCGATGGATGGAGGCTCCATCCCAGAGCAGTAAAAGACGACGTCCCGGCAGATGGCGCTGAAGATGACCGATAAACTCGATGACCTGCGGACTTTTCATACTGCCTTTTTGGATCTGAAAGTAAAAGCGGTGCAGGCTTAGTCTCCCAATAATGGAAAGGCTCTTCCAGTTGAAGCTTTCGTGCAAAAAAGGTGTTTGCCCGCGCAAGGCCCAGGTTCTGGCCCGGGTTGGCTTGGTGCTTAGTCCACTCTCATCTATGAAGACAATGAGCCGCTTCTGAAGGCGGGCTTTTTTTTAAAGCGGGCCAAGTCCTGCGCTTCCATATGCCAATCTGCTTCTCATCGCGTTCGATGGCACGGCGCTCAGGTCTCTGACAGGAAAAGCCCAGGCCTCCCAACACCCGCCACACATGACCGGGATGATAGTCAACTCCGCTCAGCTTGCCGATCAAAGCCGCCACGCGGGGCAAGGTCCACAAGTCGGTCTTATAGCCCTGGCTGCGGGGCCCTTCCAAGAGGGCTTGGGTCACTTGTGCAATCTGTTCAGGGTTGAGTTTAGATTTGGGCCCAGCTTGTCCCTTGCTGGAAAGAGCACCCCGCCCGCCCCGCTCCCAGGCTTGTTTCCATCTGGATGCCACTTGGCGGGTGACGCCTAGTTTACGCCCCACAGCCGAAGGGCCATAACCTTTTTCAAACATCACCGCCGAGCGCTTACGCCGCCGCTCCAGTGCCAAATGATCACGCCTTTTATTCAGGGCATTCACTTTGCCACATAATTACTTATCTATCACTCTATTATGCGAGTCTCAATAATTTAGTCATGGGTGATACTGTCCTGTTTGTGCCTAACTAAAGTCTGTTCGTTGCAATCATGTCATTCTCCCGAAAGTGGAGGGTGAGATTATTGCCACAAAATCCGTTTGAATTGCTTGAACTTTTTAGGAATACCTTTATGATAGTAAACTTAAGGTTTGCCCAGCTTCACCTTCCCTTCGTGTTGCCAGCGTTACTCCTGCTTCACGACCCGGCTCAGGGGCAAACCCCGCCGGGGTGACACGGCTGGAATTGTAGATATTGGAGCGGTAGGCACCTGGCCCATTTTTTCTTTGGTTAAGCATCTGGGCCGACTGCACATGCACAATTGGACGCAAAGTCAGCTTGTTAACGCCCGCTATTATGATCTGACAAACGGGAATTTTGTGACTGATAGGTCAGGTCTCAGGAATCTGCGAGACCACTGATAACAACAGACGTGTTCTACTTTTTGGGCTGGAGGAGACGTGTCTTTTCTTCTTCAGTAAGAGAAGATTTTTGGACGGCAGCAGCAGCGGATTTGGAGTCATTTTTCATCCATTGGGAAAGAACAGAGCGAACCTGGTTTTTTCGATTGTTATCGTCAAGGATGGTTTCCGCCCAAAGATACGCTCCTTCCGGATCTGACTTCTGCATTTGATTGGAAAAACTGCGGACGGCGGAATCGCGTGAGGTTCCGGCGGGCAGGGTTTCCAGCCAGGCTGAGGCCTTGTAGGGATCGTTGCGGGTCCATTCACTAGCAAGGCTGGAATAGGCATCGTTCTTTTTGTTGCTCTCAGGAAACGTGGTCAGCCATTGGGAAGCCGCAGCGGGATCCTGGCCGGCCCAGCGGGAGGCGACTGACTGCATGGCGCTGTCGCGTGTTTCCCCTGCGGGCATGTTCTGGACAAAAGAAGCTGCATTTTTGGGGTCATTTCCTGCCCACTGGCCCAGGACGTTTGCCGCGGCGCGGTTTTTGGCATCTCCTTCGCCAAGTTGGTTCACCCAGGCCAGGGCTTTGGAAGGTTCGTTTTGGGCCCAGCTCGATGCGAGGTTACTGATGAAATTTGTCTGCGTGGTTCCGGCGGGCATGCTTTGGGCGAACGCGGCGGCGGATTGGGGATCGTTTTGAGCCCATTGGTAGGCGAGATTGGTGATGACCTGGTTTTTGCTTTCACCTTCCGGTTGGGCTTTGACCCAGGTAATAGCGGAATTGAAATCGCTGTTGGCCCACTGGCTTACTACATTGCGCATGAAATTAGTTTTGGCATTATCTTCCGGGAGGGACTCACCATATTGCAGGGCAGCTTTGGGATCGTTCCGGGCCCATTGGTAGGAGATGGATTGCAGGGCA
>JBBSCO010000094.1:0-7365 GCA_038250235.1 Methylacidiphilales bacterium
GCTGATTTCCGATGCCGCGCTGGCCCAGGGTGCGGGTGAGTGGTCGGAACAGGAGTTGTGGAAAGCACTTCATGACATGTTCCTTGAACAGAGGCTGAATGCATTTGTTGCCCAGGGGCAGTTCAATGAAACCAACTTCCTTAGCCGACGGCTCCGTTCTTTCTGCCAACGGGTTAGTCAGTTGCGCCTGCGCACCGTGGGGTTCCGCGGTTGGGGGCATGTCTTCCCTCCGGACCTGATCGACGTGCCGCGCGCTGTTTTCCCGATGGGTGACTGTCGGCTTGTAGTGACGGGAACCATTTATGGGACACGCACGCATCCGGATTTTGGGCTGGAATTAGTGGATTACAAAGTTCTGCCGACACCGCCCGAAGAAAACCATCTGTTACCTCTGGCTTTGAACGCCCTGATTCTTGGAGCGTTGAGGCCCAACGTCAGCTTCGGGCTGGGATTGGAAACTTTTTCGCCGGAATGGGAGCATGTGCCTGTGGAGCATTCCACCATCAACGCGCTTCTCCGTGAACGCATTGTTCCTGTTTTCTATGAATTGGTGAACCGTCCTTTGCCTGCCGATCTGAGAAACCCGGCTTTGGAATTTATCAGAGCGCCTCAGGCAACGCCCCGTTTGCACTAAGCCTTACAAGTGAAAACTGAATACGTGAAACAGGAAACTTCCAACACCATACCCCAGCGCCTGAGGCAGGCACGCAAGGCCAGTCCCAGTTATATTCTTCATGCCTTGGGCGAACAGGGATGGATTTTGGTTCTGACTGTTTTGGTAATACTTGTTCCCGCCCTGCTGTTCCTGTTCCTTGCGCGCACAGAATACAAGGCCGGTGTCAGCTTTCAGATGGAAGTGACCGATCCTTCCTCTGGAGCCCTGGCTTCACCCAGTGCGGGCTGGACGCTTCTTCCACGATTGCAGACTCCAGCTTTGATTCGTGACACGCTGGCCCGTTCGTCTTTGGTCGACAGGATTGCCTCGGCCTCTTCATTTACAGGTTCTTCAGCGGATCTGGATGGCCTGTCCCAGCATCTTTCGGTGCGGATAGAGCCGCTGATTGATAACGGCTCGGGGAGCGTGCAATTGAGCATGCAATCCGTTGATCCTGCCGGGGTGGAGGCGTTTCTACCTGAACTGGTCAGGAATTTTGCCGCTTTGGCCGCTGTGTCCCAGCGTGATACAAAATTGGGCCGCATCAAAATACTCGAGCAAAATCTGGAAGAAGCCCAGAAGTCTTCGGTCGAGGCGCAGGATCGCCTGAAGCAATACACTCAGCAGGTGCAGGTGTTGGATCCGGATGGCAGCGGAAAGTTGATCAACCGCATCGATTATCTCCGCATGCAACTACAGGAAGTTTCGGAGGAGGCGGCCCAGTGGAAACAGGACTACGAAAAAGTTGATAAGCTGAGGGGGGATCCCGTTGCTTTGTTGGAAGTTCCTGAAATTGCCACCCATTCCACGATCAAAGCAGTGAAACGCCAGATGAATGAGCAGGAAACACTGGTCAAAAAACTTCTGGAATCCGGACTGACTGAAGACAAGACCGAAATCGTGGCGTCCCGTCTTCGTCTGGAAGACATCAACAAAGTCATGGCGGATGCCGCACTTCAGTTTCCTGATCTTTTGTTGAACGAATACAAGAAGGCGGAATTTCTGAAGAAGCAGGCGGAGGAACGCATCCAGAAACAACAGGAAGCGGATCAGAAGTTCAAGACGGAGGGGATAACTCTAGGGAACCTGCAGGCAGCCGCAGATTCAGCGCGGGGACGGTATGAGGGACTTTTGAGAACGCAGGTGGACTCCCAAGTGGCCAAAGAAGAAGGCCAGGCCAGGCCGCTTCCTTTGGAGCCGGTTGTTATTCCGAGGATGCAAACAAGCCTGAGCGGGCAGATTCTCCTCTGGGTTTCCTTCGGTGTAGGATTGGTTCTGGGCATACTTCTCATGTTTTCCAGGCACAACAACAACCAGCGTATCCGCACCGTGCATGAAGCGGAACAGTCGCTTGGCGTGCCGGTTGTGGGTGTGGTGCCTCTGGATGAATCGATCAACAATCTTGCCCCGGAAGCACTCCAACAGCGCCGCAAAGATGAGCCCCTTATCGAAGCCTATCGAAGCATACGCGCCTTTATTTCCGTATCCACACAGGACTCCATTAAACGCATCTTTTTGGTCACCAGCCCGAATCCCGGCGACGGGAAAACATCTTCCGCCGTTCATTTTGCCTTATCGATGGCCCAAAGTGGAAAGAAGACTCTGTTGGTGGATGCGGATCTCCGTCGTCCAAGCCTGAGCCGGGCTTTGTTGAAAAGCGACAAATTGCCGGGCCTGGCCGACTTCGCCATGGGAATTGACACGATTGAAAACCTGAGTCATCAGCCGATTCCGAATCTTTATGTGCTTCCTGCAGGACGCAGAATACCCAATCCGGCGGAGCTTTTAAGCAATCCCTGGCTCAAAGAATTTATCAAGGAAGCGCTGGATCGCTTTGATTGCATCGTTTTGGACAGTGCCCCGATCAATACAGTGGGTGACAGTGTCCTGCTACTTCCTTATGTGCAGGGAGTGATCCTAGTGGTGAACAGCAGGGAAAACAGCGTGCAGTCTGTTGCCCGGGCCATTCAAACCGTGCGTGCCGGTCATGGTGAGTTGCTGGGATTGATTCTGAACCGGATGCCCAAGGGCAGCGTGGTGACCTACGGCGACAAGCCGACGGCTAAGGCCTGAGTTTTTGCGGGCCCTCTTCTGAACCAATTTTATGGGCGGGTGGTTGCTCGAATAAAAACCAGCTGGCAAATCACTCCAACCATTTTTTAAAATGGCAACGCGCCTGTTACAACCATGCCGTAAGAAATGAGGAGGCCGTAGTTCCCATTTTTCTATATACCTATTTAAATCCCCATCGGGCCGGTCTTTGTTCCTGCAAAGAAATTTGGAAAGGGTTTTACTTTTGTGAACCTCTATACCGGAGTGGTTGTAGGAGCGTGCTTGCCACGCGAAGGGCGGTGACTTGTCAGCAGCTCAGACCATCGCGACGCGAGGTCGCTCCTACATCGGGAGCCCCAAATCAGGATCAAACTACAGCAAATCGCCCTGACGCTTCACGACTTTCATGCCCAGTGATTCATAAGCTTTGGGTAAAGCGATGCGGCCCTGCTGGGTTCGCTGCAGATAGCCCTCCATAATCAAATAAGGCTCATGAACTTCCTCCAAGGTTCCGGCTTCTTCACCCACAGCCACGGCCAGTGAGCCCAGTCCGACAGGTCCGCCCTGATATTTGACAATCAGGGTTTCCAGGATCCTCTTGTCCATTTCATCAAGACCTGAGGCGTCAATTTCCAGCATGTTCAGGGCATTGTCCGCCACCGTCTTGGTGACGTGACCCTCGGCTCTGACTAGGGCAAAGTCCCGCACCCAGCGCAAGAGGTTGTTGGAAATGCGCGGAGTGCCACGGGAACGACGGGCAATTTCAAAGGCTGCATCCTCTTCAATTTTAAGATCCAACAGACCACTGGAGCGCAGGACGATCGATTTCAGAATTTCAGAATCATAATACTCAAGCCGGTTGGTCATGCCAAAGCGCGAACGCAAAGGGGAGCTGAGCATGCCGGGTCGCGTGGTGGCACCGATGAGGGTGAATTTCGGCAGGTTCAGGCAAACACTGCGGGCGCTGGGACCCTGGTCGATAATGATGTCGATCCGGAAATCCTCCATGGCGGGATAAAGATATTCCTCGATTGATTTGTTAAGTCGGTGGATTTCATCGATGAAGAGAACGTCATTTTCTTCGAGTGAAGTCAACAGGCCGGCCAGGTCGCCCGCCTTTTCCAGGGTCGGCCCCGACGTGATGCGGATCTGCACGCCCATGGCCTTGGCCAGAATGTGGGCCAGGGTCGTTTTCCCCAGGCCCGGTGGCCCGCTGAGGAGTATGTGCTCCAGGGATTCCCCGCGGATGCGGGCCGACTGGATCATGACTTCCAGGCGTTCTTTGACCTTGGCCTGGCCGACAAAGTCATCGAGTTCGGTTGGGCGCAGCGAATGATCCTGGGCGGAGTTCGGGGCTGATGGATCGTTCAGGTGTTGGGTGAGTTTTTCAGGCATACGAAGACCAAAGAAAATTAACGCAAAGACGCCAAGGGTGAAAGACGCAAGTTTTGGAGCCTCATTTTCGATAAGAAAGCCTTGATTGAACAGCGTCTTTGCGGCCTAAACTCTTTGCATTAAAGCGTCTTCAAAGCGTTTCGGATGGTTTCTTCCACACTCGCTTTGACTCCCACCGTGGTGACCGCCCTGATGGCGTCTGGTTGTTTGTAGCCCAAGGCAATGAGGGCCAGCACAGCATCGTTGAGTTGTTTCTGTCCGGGATCGAGCACGGGTCCGGAAGTGACAGAGGCACTGACCGTGAAAGTAAGACCTACTTTGTCTTTCAGCTCGACGACGATACGTTCGGCAGTCTTTTTGCCGAGGCCTTTTATTTTGGAAAGAAAGGCAATGTCCTGTAGGGCCACGGCCGATTGAAACTGGTCGGGATGGGCTCCGCTCAAAACAGAGAGGGCGAGTTTGGGTCCGACGCCTGAGACGTTGTTGACCAGGAGCAGGAACAGGTCTTTCTCCGGGCGGGTGAAAAATCCGTAAAGGACATGGGCATCTTCACGAACCTGTAGATACGTATGCAGGGCGATTTCCTGGCCGGGAAGGGGTAGTTTTTCAAACGTGGAAAAAGGAATAAGAATTTCATAACCAACATCCCTCACGTCGAGGATCAGTTTGTTGGGGAGAACATCGATGAGTTTACCTTTGAGAAATGCAATCATGGAATAACTTTCCGGTTCCTGGTTCTGAGTGCCAGAGATTTTCTTGATTTTACAAGTGAGGGTTGCAGCAGTTTGGGATGATTCATGGCGCGGGCGTGGGTCATGGCAATGGCCAGGGCATCGGCCGCATCGGAAGGGGGATTTTCCCGAAGTCCGAGGAGAACGCGCATCATGAAAGACACCTGGTCTTTTTGGGCGCCACCATGGCCTGTGGCGGATTTTTTGATGAGTTTGGCCGGATATTCGGTGATGGCCAGTCCAGCTCCTGCCACGGCCACCAATGCAGCGCCGCGGGCCGAACCCATGATGATCGCGGTTCGCGTGCTTTGCACGTAGATGATTTTTTCGATGGCGGCGGTTTCCGGACGGTATTCAAGAATAAGTTCACTCAGCTTCTGATAGATCTGATGAAGGCAGAATTCTGGAGGGCGGGAAGGGGGATTGGGGATCGTGCCGTAGGTCAGGGACACTGTCTTATTGCCAGTGGTATCGATCACCGCATAGCCGGTGCTTCGGATGGAGGGATCGATGCCGAGAATACGCATGGAAGGAATGTACAAGGGAAGAGCTTTTTTGTCCACCGTAGCCGATCCTGGATGATTGACGGGGAGCCGCTCCTGGGGCATACTGAAAGGATGAAACAAGCTCTTTTTCTCGCCATGGCACTGGGAGTCAGTTCTGCCTTTGCCCAGGATGGCCGATTTGAGTCATCCCCGAACAAGCCCAAAGAGATCATGCAAAAAAAGCCGGCCGCAGTGGCCGGTGAAAAAATCCAGCCCAAGGCAACTGGTCTGGTCGTGATGATGTCTGAGCATGGGCTTCAGGTATTCAACCCCTTGGCCCCGGCAGAACTGGGTGATGGACGCAAGCAGGTAACCCAGAACATTAAAAATACAGGTCCGGCCAGCAATCCGGAAGAGGATAAAAGACCCTTTGGTGGAATCATTCTGGTGGGTTTGGAATTCTAGGCCTCAGTGTTTCCATCAAGAATCAAGGGAAGAACGATTTCCTCTCGATCCCCCGGACGTCAGCCACGGGGTTAATTTAGAACCATTCCTTCGGCTCCGCCTTCCTCGGGCAAACAGCACCCTTTTCACCCACTAACAGAACCTAGACCTAAACAACTTGAAACTGGGTGATGAAGGCCAGGCGGCCCAACTCCATCCCGTGTTGATGGACAAATTATTCGTCGGCAGAAGGCTTCAGGTTTAATTCATAGCGTGTGCTGTGTCCGCCGCCCAAGGTTACAAAAACCCCCATTTTCACCAATTCCTGCAAGTCACGTGTAGCCGTGGCCCTCGAGGTTTTTACAATGGAAATGTATTTCCGAGCATTCATACCTCCCTCAAAACCATCAGGGCCTTCTTCCAGCATGCGGCGCACTATTCGCACTTGCCGTTCATTCAAATTGCTTTTATGACGATCAAAGAATTTTGTTTTTTGTAAAATGAAGTTTATCTGTTGTTCGGTTTCTATTTGCGCTTCAAGCACCATGTTAATGAAATAGTGTGTCCACTGGGTGACCTCATTGGATTTTTGCGTCGCTTCCAGAGCATCATAATAGGCATTTTTATTTGCTTCGATGGTTCGCGAGATGCTGAGCATGGCGGGACGCTTTAAGCCTTGCGAGATTGCTTTTTCAGAAATAGCCCGCCCGATACGTCCGTTTCCATCCTCAAACGGGTGGATACTTTCAAAGTATAAATGTGCGATGGCCGACCGTAGTGGAGCATGCCTGATTTCACCTTCGCTGGCATTGAACCATTGAATGAATTTAGCCATCTCCTTTGGAACATCCGCAGAAGGAGGAGCTTTAAAATGAATTTTTTGCCGTCCGATAGGGTCAGAAGCAACTTGCATGGGCTCTGCGTTTTCCCTCCATTTGCCTACAGCAATTCCCCCCCCCTTTATCAGCATACCATGCCAAGAGAAAAGGGTTTCTGCGTTTAAGGGCTTTTGCCATGTTTCACGCAGGGCTACCATCAGTTCAGCGACTCCCGCCGAAGCATCATCTTTAACTGTTTCCAGAGTGGCGTTGAGGCCGAGACGATTTCGGATGGAGGATTTTACGTCAGGTCGGCTCAGATATTCTCCCTCGATCTCGGACGTTTTGATGGCTTCCGCAATCATGATGTCCACAATGGTTTCAGTTTGGACACCTTCTGGGAGGCCCTTTAGAATACCTCTGACTTGTCCCGATTTGTCGGCAAAAGCCAGCAACGCTCCTTCCAACTCGGTCAGGTCATAGCGAAATTGTGGCCAGTCTTGGAGTTGCCAATTATAACTCATGAGACGACTATATCCCGTGATCGCCTCAGAAAAAGGATAATTATGAGGCGTTCAAGCGTTTTGATCGTCTCATTCCGGGTTTGAGGCACAATTGAAATGGACTGGTCTGGGGCAGGCTTCCACCCGGTTTTGCTCGTCGGTTAGCCCGAAAGCTTTCGGGGCGCTCTGTTACCGCCTTGGTAGGAAGCCTGCCCGAGCCCGGCAGCACCTCGTTTTATCTGCAAGGCCCAACTACAAAAACGTGGGCGAAAGGGGGCTTAC
>JBBSCO010000095.1:0-7233 GCA_038250235.1 Methylacidiphilales bacterium
AATCATTCCAATGTCGTTTATACGCGAAGCACTCTTGAAATGCCATTCTTTGCCATTAGACAATTGATTTAAGTTGGATGCGATATATTTCGGAGAGACCTTTCCATCGCTAGTTAAATGGTGCCATAGCATGGCATTCCCCGAATTGTCTATTCCCACAATTTCTGGCTGTGATATCTCCTTCCCATCAACGTCCTTTATCTTTCTGTTATTTATGTCATATGCGACAGCCGGACCTAGAACGGTTCCATCGGATATTGTTGAAATGAAAATGGGGAGCAGCGGAGGAATTGTCGATACTGTCAACCCAACTCCAATTCCAGCATCATTGATCGCGGACACCCATCCGAGAGCTATTTCTTTTCCGTCAATGAACGAGATACCCCGCCAATCCGTTCCATAATAAAAATTTCCTCCCCAGTGACCATCGGAGACGACGACCCACTCGACATAAGCAGCGTATCCCGACACTTCGCTTAGGAGACTCACGGGCTTTCCCCCAATCGAAAACTTAGTAGCATAATAATTATAGTTAATGATATTTGTTCCTGCTGCCATCGTATATTGAGCAAATTCTCCTGACACCCATCCAACGATCTCACCGGCATTCGAAATCCCGTCTGCCCCACTCCACGGAACAAAACGCGCGCCTCCCCTTGTGCCGTCGTAATCAAGTTCGTCAAGTTCAAGACTCAACGTAATGGGAGTCGCTGTTTCACCCGGCCCGTGCTGCCCGCCGCGAATGCGTAACTGCCCAAGAGAATCCAGCGCCCGCCGTTGGCACGTTGATTGATCTGGGTGTAATCGGTGCCGCCGTTATGGATGATGTCTACAGGCACGTTCGAGGCAAAGTTCGAGGCTGATGGCCACCACAGGTAAACTTCATACTCCCCGGCTTCGGTCAAAACCGGCGTGAAGGAAACTCTTTTACTCCCTTTTCCCGTATTTCCATCATGCCAGTAGCCGGAGCCGTATTTTTGGGCGTTGCTGGAAGTACTGGTCCATGCTCCCACCCTCAGAACCCCTGTCGCATCTGCACTGTCCACGACGACACTCTGCTGGGCGCGCAAAGGCATGGACAAAGTCAGCAGCAAGAGGACCAATCCACCCAGAATCAGGGAGTGAAAAGATAGGCGTGGAAAAAACTGACATTTCATGCAGAACTACTTTTTTCAGAAAACAAATGGGATAACAAGTACAAAACCTTCGGTTTCCCGCTTATTCTCTATCAGGGGGATAGTTTACACCGTTTAATACGTAAACACTCTTTTATACGCCAAAGCATATGACGCCGAATTGACCAGCGTGGGCAACACAGCGAAGGCAAAGGTTGGGCAGGTCTCCAGAGGCGGCTCTATAAAACTCCGGAAAAAGCCCCGAAAGATTTCGCGCCGATCCTTCAGAAAAAACCAAACCGTCTGGGCGTCCAACCTGTTTGATTTTCTATAACCCCTTGCCTGCAAAGCTGTTTTTCTTCCCCAGACTGAAGGACGCAGCCTAAAATTTAGGGAAGAGCCTGTGCAGGCACCGTGGACTGGGGCTCTTCCTCTTTCACCCGGGGTTTGGTCAAACCCCGGTAAGTGGCAGGTTGTTTTTTCTCCGTCTTCGCTTTCTTCTTGAGCGAATCGCTGGTCATTTGGGAATGCTCTGAGAAATTACGGGCGTCGGGACCTATCTCGGCTCTACGCTCCTCATTGATGCTGGCCATGTCCTCTTCCACTTCGCCCCCCACCACCACAGGCTGGATCATGATGATGAGTTCAGTCCGGTTCTTGTCCTTGTTCGTACCTTTGAACAAATAACCCAGGATTGGTATGTCCTTAAGTATCGGAATGCCTGTGACGTTGTTGGTGGAATCCTCACTGATGAGTCCCCCTAAAACAATCGTCCCGCGATTGGGAACGGAGACGGTGGTGTCCACAAACTGGGTGGCGATCGTGGGAATGCTGTTGCCAGAGATCACCCTGTTGCCGACGACACTGTCATTGGTCTGCTTGATCTTCAGGGTGACTTCGCGGTCGGAATTGATCTGGGGCACCACTTCCAACTTCAATTCAACATCGGTATAATCAATGTTGGAGGTTACGGAGGCCTGATCGCTGGTGCCGGTATTGAGGGAGGTCAGAGTGCTGCTGGGAACAGCGATACGTTGACCGGAAGAGATGACTGCTCCTTTGTTGTTCTGGGTGTAGATGACAGGGCGGGAAACAATTTTAAAGCGCGAGGTGGATTCCAAGGCCTGCACGTAATAGTCCAGGGCGGAGCCTATCGCACCATAGACGGTAAGTCCGGAGGCGGCGTTGGCAAAGGCCCCGGCATTGGTCAGGATTTTGGGGTCAGGTGAAAAAACGGATCCGCCACCCGCAGCCGTGCGGTTGCGGATACTGCCGGCGACCCCGAAGTCGCCTGAGTTGGAAAATTTCTGGAGTATATCGACCGCAAACTGGCTGTTGCGGCCCACGGTCAACTGGCCGATAACGGTGGAGAGATAAACCTGCAGTGGTTTCTTATCGAGGCGATCCAGGATGGAGCTGACCTTGTCCAGGCTTTCAGGAGGCCCGATGACAATGATGGAATTGGCCTGTTTGTCGGCAATGAGGCGGGTCTTGCCCACCATGATGGCCTCAGGTGCTGTATCCTGGTTTTCATTTAACGTGCGTTCCGTGTTGGTGCGACTGCTGTTGCGTGACGTACTCGCATTGCGCTGCTGGTTCTGTTGTTGCTGCTGTTGTTGTTGTTGGTTGGCAGTTTTGGCCTGGCCCGACTGGCCGTCTTTGTTTTCCGTCAAAAGTGTTTCCAAGACAGGCAGGACTTCGCTGGCCATGACATATTTCAAGGGTCTTTCCAAGGGAGCATTCAAGGTGACGGCATTGTCGAATTCCTCAATGAGGCTTTTGATGTACTCAAAATTGACAGGGCGGGTGATCACCAGGATACGGTTGGTCCGGGCATCAGCCACAAGTTCCACATCCCCTGCCACCAGGCTGCGTTCATTCATGGAAACCGTCGTTTCTCCCGCTGCTTCAGGGGCAACCACAGGCTGGCCACCGGCAGCGGCCTGGGCCTTGTTTTTCCGGTTTTCTATCAGGTTGGAAATGACTTCGGCGACACGGTCGGCATCGGCACGTTGCAGCACCACGAATTTGCTGACGATCTTGGCCGGAGGAACATCGACCAGTTCCTTCAGAGCAACTATCTGCCGAATGGTGGAGGCATTTTCCGTGACAACAATAGCCTGGGCATGGGGGACGGGCACATATACACCGTATTGCGGGTGTGGAGGAATAGAGTTCTGAAAAATCTGTAGGGCTTCATTGGCACTAATGTAGCGCATGGGCATGAAGTAGCTGACAACCTGGTCGCCTCTGGGTAGGTCTGTCAGATTCGCATACACGGGTACACCCTCGCTGCGTGCGGGTTTTCCGGCACCGAGAACTTTGACGGAGTTATCTTCGCCGGGGATCAGGGTTATACCATTCAAGGTGAGAACGGATTCGACCAAACGGAGGGCCTGGCTTTTGGATATCTCACCGGGTGCGATCAATTTGATGTTGGTGATGTCGGCCAACTGGGCATCACGGATGAGGACTTTGCCGGAAGTGACTTCATAATAATCCAGAAGGGAAAACAGGCTCCCGCCCGGCATTTGCAGGATCACTTTTTCCTCAGGGTCTGTGACGGGGACCAAAGGGGGCGGGCCAAAAGTCCCCTGGGCAAAAAGACCGGCAACAAGTGTCAGAAATACAATAGGGAGAGATAAATAAGGTTTCATTTGGGTGGATTCTGGCTTGGACTTGGAATGATGATACGTCGAACGGGGCTTGATTTCAAAGGACGGGGAGGATGGCCCACCTGAATGCGATTGGGGGCCACAACTGGCATGACAGGCATTTGTGGTGCCGCTTGCGAGTGGGTCTGCTTCAAGAAAGACATGTCATAGCCAAGGGTGGAGACCTCTCCCCCTTTTTTGAGGGTGACGACCACATCTTTAAGTTCATTGCCGGTTTCCAATTTTTCCACTTGGATTCCCTCTGCTCCCGGTTCGGAAGAAAGAAAAAAACGTTGTTTACTTTCTTTATCGAAGACCGAGACGTAGTTTTTCTGCCCAATTTTCAAAATGCCAGTCAAGGCCAGATTCCGGGCAAAACCGCCTTGAACTTCTTCTGCCACGGAAGACAAGGTAAAAGGGGATTTTTTCCAAAGCGGCTCATAACGATCCGGAGAATATCCCCTGGGAATCACGGCATCTTCTGCCTGGCAGAAAATCGGACTCAAGGCCAAAAACAAAACAAGGAGGCAGGGTTTCATGATACGGTTTAGTCAGTCAGTGAGAAATGGGTGCGTCAGGGAAGGGCATACCAACGGGCCACCGTCAGAGTGCAAATCACCTTGGGGGGTTCCGCGTCACTTTTCAAAGTCAAACTGGTTATGGCCTGGAAACGTTCTGGATCCTGCAACCCGGCCAGCCATTTGGAAACGGAATCCAGCCTCCCCTTCACTTCCAACTGAACCGCAACTTCGCGATAATAAGCCGTAGTCCGGGGATCTTTCAATTGCTGACTGCCAATGGTAATATTTTGTTGCCGGGCTCCCTGTTGAAGACTTTCCAGTAGTTTGGCAGATTCCTGCCCGTCCGTCTGGGATTTTGGCTGTTTTTCATCCAACCAGGCTTTGCGTTTCAACCACAGGTCTCCATCGGCCAGCCAGGCCCGGGCTTCCAGTTGCTCCAAACGCAAAGCCACCAGTTTTTTCTGGAGCAGTTTCTTTTGCTTGATCAGAAAGTTCACGGCAAAGGCATTGGCCACGACAAAGACCAACGCCAGGAAAATCAGGGTAAGTCGACGCTCACTGTTTGTCAGCTGTCGCATAGCTGCGTTTCCCTTCTATCTGGAATTGGGCGGAGTCATTGGGCAAGAGCTTGGGAGGTGGCATTTCCCACTGGTAACCGGAAAGATCTTCACCCTTTTTCATGTCCTGCAAAAACTGGAAAGCGGCGGCGGAGCTTTTGGCCTCACCGGTCATCAAAACTTTGGTTCCCACCTGGTCAAAGGTAACCAGCCTGACCCCATCCTCGGGTAAGCGGCGGGTGCAGCGGAACAGCATTTCAATGGGATAGGTTTCAGGGAGAATACTAAGTTCCATGGCTTCCCAACGCAAGGCGGTAGTGCGGATGGTTTGCACCTCCTCTTCATGTGTAGCCAGGTCATTTTCCAGCTTATTCCTGTCCCAGGCCAACCAACCAAGTTGGCCCAGGATCAGAGCCGCCATCAATAGATAAGCGCCTGCAACCCAGTAAGCGATACCACGGGTCCGTGCATTTTTTTTCTGTTTTTCCCTAACCTGCCGGACAGAAAACGGAGTCAGCGGATGCGGGGCAGCGGGCACGACAGGATCCTGTCGTGGTTGCAACGAGCAAGAGACCCCAAGAGCGCGTCCCAGATTATCCAGTTCACCCCGGTGGAAATTCCCGTAAGCCACAATCCCGAAGC
Source organism: Methylacidiphilales bacterium (assembly GCA_038250235.1). GTDB lineage: Bacteria > Verrucomicrobiota > Verrucomicrobiia > Methylacidiphilales > JAAUTS01 > JAAUTS01. Next base: position 5,490 of record JBBSCO010000095.1, read on the forward strand.
CCTCGGTGGTAATTCCCTCCGATTGAAGCTGGAGCCTGGCGCAGAGAGCTTCCTGGATCACAGAAGTATCCAAGGAGATGCTTTTTAGACTTTGAGCATAAACAATCTCCGGGCCTGCCGTGAAAACCATGGTCTGCTGCCCCAGTTCTTTCCATAGAACAAGACGATCCGCAGGCAGTCGCAAGAAATCCGAGGAAAGGAAGTACTTGGATATCCCCTTAAAACAATTTTCCTGCGGGTAAGTTTCCGACAAGATACTTATGGAAACAAGACAGCGGCCTGCTTCCTCACGGACAACACGGTAATCCATCACGGTTCCCTCACGTGATCCTGACAACAATCCCTTGCGTTCCAACTGCATCCAGACCATTTCCGCCATGAGCGTTCGATCGGTCGTGGTCAACCACAACGGGAAAATCGTAACGTATTGCATGGGAATTCCCACCACGGAAGACCCATTCAGACGGCCAGCCAGTGCCTTCAGTTCACCCTGCTCTTCACAGGCAGCCGGCGAGCCGGGCTTTCCGGCCCACAACTCCCAACTGCTTTCCGCAGGCAACAAAAGGCGGAATCCTTCCGTCTTTTTGGCTTTAGCCAACCCGGGAGCTTTTAATATTCGATCCATGTAAGATATTGTACTGGGTTTGTGTTCAGTTGGACGACGACTGCCAGACTCCGCTCATAATTCCCGATTCTTCCCACACTGACAATACGCCTGTAATTGCTTTTCAAAGTGATACGGCTTTCCACGGTTTTAAACAAGCTTTCACTCAAGCCCAATGCGCTGCGGACCTGGGCCATTTCCGTGTATTCAAAATCGTCAGACGTCCCCTTTTCCCCGTCCGACCCCAGACGTCTGTTCACGAACATTTCAGCAGGTAGACTTCCCACTTGGCAAACAACAGCGATCAATTCGGCCGGGGCCTCGTTGACATCTAGCTTCCCATCGCCCCAGACAGTGAAATACTCTTTCCAGTCGGGCCTGGCTTCCGCAAGAAACTCCATGCCGGGAACCAGTTCCATTTCTTCCAGGGACTGAAAAGGACGATTGGGAGGATACCCGGGAAAACCCAGCTTGGTGTAATCCTCATTTTCCGCACCGTTGAGACGTTTGAGGGAATCCTCATCAACCCAGTCCATCAAATGATCCGCCAATTTGTAGATCTCCCCGTCATTTACTTTCCAAGACTGGAAAAGATCGATGAGGTCGGAGCGCTTGTTGTTCAGCAGAAGGAAATTGATGTTAAGGCGGGCACCTTCGCTTTTCAGGGTGACGGCAAAACTTTCGCTTGAGCCCAGATCCTGCCGGAGATGGGAGTCCTCCTTTTCCAACTGGGGATGTAATCCAAGTGCCAAGCCGGATTCCGCGAGTTGCATGGCGCGAAAATTCTTGGACTGGGAGGCAGATTCCGTCAGGCCAATCTCCATAAATTTCACCAGCCCCAAAACAGCGAAGCTCATTAGGGCAATGGCCCAGAGAACAATCAGCAGCGCAGAGCCATGGTAGGAGGAGTGATTATTCATGGATTGTTCATGGCGTTGGTGCAGCTTCCTCGCGTTCGATGGGTACAGTAACCTGGGAAGCCATGGGCACCACCCAGAAAACCGCAACCAGAGGTTCCTCTTCTTCCGGAAGCCATAATTTCAATTCCACAGCGGACGGACGCAGTCCACCTGCGGGAAGCTCGTCCAGCCACAGGCCAGAACGGGGGTCATAATAGCGCCATTCAATCTTGGACAAGTC
>JBBSCO010000096.1:0-7125 GCA_038250235.1 Methylacidiphilales bacterium
AAGCGGCGGCACGGTCTCGGCGACCTCGGTCAGGGTGGGCGAAGGCTAGATAGCACCGGCACGCTCAACATCGGCACTGGTGGCACGGCTGGTACGCTCAGCACCGCATCCGTTAACGGCGGCGATGGCACGGCGGTCGTTAACTTTAACCACACGGGCAACCTGACCTTCAGCCCCATTCTTGAGGGCAGCCTCACCGTCAACAAACTCGCGGTCGGAACCACGACCTTAACCGCAGAGAACACCTACACCGGCAACACGACCGTCTCCGCAGGCACTCTCTTGGCCAACAATACCGCCGGGAGCGCCACTGGCACAGGCCTCGTCAGGGTCGCAAGCGGAGCGACCCTGGGCGGCAACGGCACAATTGACGGCAGCGTGAATGTTGCCAGCGGCGGCATCTTCTCCCCCGGCAATAATATTGGCATCTTAACTGTAGGACCGCTGACTTTGCAAAGCGGCAGCACCACCCGTATGGAAATCAACGGCACCACGCCGGGCAGCGAGCACGACCAGATTGTGGTCAACGGCAGCGCAACTCTCAACGGCACGCTCGATCTTCTCTTTGGCTTCGTGCCGGTGGTGGGAAACTCCTTCACCCTGATCCGGGCTGACAGTTTCACGCTTGCGGGGAATGCCGCCACAGGATTCTCGGACATCCAGACCAACCTCGGCGCAGCCCTCCTGGCCAACGTGGTCATTAATCCGATGACATTCAACATAGAAATAGCCCTAAGCCAAAAAGACTTTGTCCCCTTTGCCGGAACGCCCAACCAACGGGCCGTGGCGCGGAATCTGGACCTCTTCTCCACCACCGGAGAAGATCAGCCACTTATTGATTTCCTCAACACACTTTTAGCGGGTCAGCTTCCCGGTGCCTTCGACCAGATCGCCCCGGAGGAACTGGCCCTGCTGGGAGAAATGGGCTTTGCCAATAGCCGGGATATTTTCCGTATCTTGAATAACCGCGGGAATGAGATCCAGAACAGTCAGCAATTTTCCAACAACGGACTGGGTTTCTGGGATAGCGGAAAAGAGTTCCAGCAAAACCTCTTTGCCGCGTCCGGTGACCCTGTGGCCGGTGGCCAACTCTTTGTTCCCAAGGCAGACGACAGAAGACTCGGATTCTTTGTCTCCGGCCAGGGCACTTTTGGGGACTATGATGGCGACGGCAACGGCGACTCCTATGACTTCTCCACCGGCGGAATGATCCTGGGTGGCGACTACCGCCTGACGGAAAACGCGGCGGTGGGTCTTTATGCGGGTTATCAGGGCAGTGAGGCTAACACCAGCGCCAGCAGCAAGATCGGATCCGACTCCGCCAAGTTCGGGGCCTATGGCACCTGGTGGCATGAGAAGGGAAGCTGGGTCTCGGCCAACATCGGCGGCGGCGCCCACAGCTACGACAGCGATCGTGTATCCCTGGGTGGCAACGCCACGGGATCGACCAATGGAACCGAGATCAACACCCATCTGGCCCTGGGACAAAATTTTAAAGCAGGTAAGAACAAGGAGTGGACTTTTGGGCCGGAGGCGGAACTGGGCTATACCCATTTGTGGATTGATGGCTTTACCGAGAGTGGATCGCTGGCCCCGCTGAGCATCGAGGATCGGGACGCTGATTCCCTGCGCAGCACCTTGGCGGCCAAGGTCAGCTACGACTGGAAGATTCAAACCTGGACCCTGCGGCCCTATGCCCGTGTGGGCTGGCAGCATGAGTTTATGGATGACAACGGATCGGTCAATGCACGGCTCGCCAGCGGCGCGGGCAATTTCTTTACTGTCCAGGGCTCGGACATTGCACGGGACAGCGTGGTGGCAGGAGCGGGAGCGCAGTTGCTGTTCAGCGACGCCATCTCCGCTTTGCTGGGTTACAGTGCCGAGGCCAACAGCGATTATGAAATTCACTCGATCAACGGGTCGATGAATTTTAGATTTTAAGTGATCAGGCGCCCCGGAGCGCTGGTGACCCCATTCATGTTCAGCCTGTCTGGCTGAACAGGCCCAAAGGAGGGACTCGCGGGAGCAAGCGAAGCAAATTCACTCCGTCAACGGATCGCTCAATTTCCGGTTTTAACAGAACCTACACTGAGCCACTCTGCTGATCCCCATGGGGATTTTTCCCTTAGCCGAACCGATCTTCGCATTCCGGACGGATTTGTCCTTTGGCGAAGGTGGAATCCGTGGCTAATCTCTAGGAATGAACGAACAGGATTTCGGTATTTTTCTTGAGACGGACATTTCGGATCAACCCAGTCTGGCCCTGCAGGCCCTTTGGCATGATGGGAAGGGTGACTGGGAAAAGGCGCATGAGCTGGCCCAGGCCGCGAACTCCAAGGAAGGTGACTGGGTTCATGGGTTCCTCCATCGCAAGGAAGGGGATGAGTCCAACGCTTCCTATTGGTATGACAAGGCAGGGAAGACGAAACATAAGGGAACCTTGGTGGAAGAGTGGCAGGCTATTGTGCAGGAGTTGCACAAGCCGTTTGGGACTTAAAACATTTTCAACAGGGAGAAAGCTGAGGAGCGCGAAGTTTTTACAAAGAGATCATGTTGGCCAAAGGACGAATCCGTTCACTGGCGGGGAGAGCCTGGAGATTTTCCGCTTCAGAAACTTGCGCCTTTGCGTCTTAAACACTTTGCGTTAAACTTCCTCCTTATGCTTCGGATTGCTGCGATTACCGGTTTGTTGGCGGTGGGCCTGGGTGCTTTTGGCGCTCATGGGTTGGAGCCTATTCTTGAAAAAAACGGAACGGCTGATGTCTGGAAAACAGCTTCTCTTTACCACCTGGTCCATGCTGTGGTTCTTTTGATTTTGGCTTTCCACTCCAAGCCGTTTGTCTGGTCTTTTCGCTGTTTTGCGGTCGGGATTCTGATCTTCAGCGGCAGTCTTTACGTGCTGGCACTCAGCAATCTGAAGTGGCTCGGTGCCATTACTCCACTGGGAGGATTGGCCCTGATTGTTGGCTGGTTTCTGTTGTGTTTTCCCGGAAAACGGGCTTGAAGTAACGGGAGTGTCACAGATTTGACATCTGGGGAGAGGAGGATAAATCCTCATGAAAGTGCTTTTGGCCGAGGATGATGCCGCCTCCAGGGCATTGCTGAAGCAAAATCTTGAGGAACTGGGGCATGAGGTCACGGTGGCCCAGGATGGGGAAGAGGCCTGGGAGCTGTTCATGTTGCGAAACTGTTCCGTGGTGGTGAGTGACTGGTTGATGCCCCGGTTGGACGGGGTCGGACTTTGCCAGCGAATCCGCCTTCATCAGACGAACCACTACATTTATTTTATTTTGCAAACCGCGCGCAGCGGGAAGGGGGATTATTACCAGGCCATGCGCGAGGGGGTGGACGATTTTCTGCCCAAGCCGGTGGACATGCAGGAATTGATGATCCGGTTGAAAGTGGCCGAGAGGATCATCTCCTATAAATCGCAGATCCGGCAGCTTCGTGCCCTGCTGCCGATCTGCATGTATTGCAAAAAAGTCCGCAACGACAAGGAATACTGGCAGCAGGTGGAGACTTATTTCCACGAAGTCACAGGAGCAGATTTTTCTCATGGGGTCTGTCCTGCGTGTTACGATACGATCCTGGTGCCGGAGGTGAACAGAAAACCCGGCCTCCCCGGCCTGGTGGAGCGTATCCTGGGAAAAAACCCCCCGCCTCCGCCTGTTCCCAGGTCGTAAGAAGTGGAGCGTTCTGTCAGGCCACTTCGGTTTGCACGGAAATCACCTCTCCAGGTTCGCACTCGACGTAAACCGTCATCGGGCGGCAACAGACATAACAATCATCGACGGTTTGATGATCGCCCTGGGAGGTGTCGATGGAGGTTTCCCAGCTTTCGCCACAGTGGGGACAGGTGATACTGGCAGAAACGACCATGGGAACATTTTAGCGCAAAGACGCCAAGGGTGGAAGGCGCAAGTGGAGCTCAGAAAGAAGAGCGGTTTATTTTTTTGAAAACTTGCGTCTTAGCTTCTTATGCCCTTTGCGTTAATATCCTGGTTCTTAACGGCCGCAGGTACCTTTTTCGGGGGTTTGATCCTGCAAGAACATCCAGGCTTTGCGGTAGCTGCGCGATTCCAGGTAGTGGCGGAGTTGGGGGTGGAGATTGGGGGGTGGATTCAAAGAAAAGGTTTCCAATCCAGCCATGGGCGCGGCGAGATCCAGAGGCTGGTCGGTTTTCTGGGAATCAATGGCTACATAGTAGCTGTCGAGTGCTGTTTTTAAGTCGTCAAAGGAAGACATAAAAAACAACCTAGGATATCCGCTGCCTTTTGGCAAAAGGAAGAAAATCCTGGCGAGCTCCCGGTTCTTCCTTTATTCAGGCAGGCGGAGGACAGGGGGGGCGCTCAGGCTTTGTTCAACACCAACCGGTGTTTTCCTTCTTTGTAGCTGGATTCATCTCCGCTGAAACCAGACGGGGCGGAAAATGTGGCGTGGCAGCCTTGAGGAACAAGGATATCGACTTCAAGTTTGTCATTCTTCAATTCCCAACGGATGGACGTTTGGCCCTGAAGTGTTTCCAGGGTTGCTTCGGCCCATGTGATGCTGCCGCCGGGACGCGGCCGGAAAAGGATATGCCTGTAACCGGGTTCCTGGGGATCAAGCTCCAAGCCGGCCACGCTGCGATACATCCAGGCTCCGACGGCACCATAGGCATAGTGGTTGAACGAATTCATGCCTTTGTCCTGAAAACCCTTTTGCGGGGTCCAACCGTCCCAACGTTCCCAGATTGTGGTGGCCCCGTTTTTTACCGGGAATAGCCAGGAGGGGAATGTTTCCTGTTCAAGAAGTTTGTAAGCGATGTCCAGGTGGCCATGTGTTTCTAAAACCTCGAGAATATAGGGAGTTCCCACAAATCCGGTGGCGATATGAAAGCCGCGTTTTTTGATATCGCGAATCAGCTCTCCGACCGCCGCAGGTAAAAGTTTTTCCGGCACCAGTCCGAAGTGTAGGGCCAGCACGTAGGACGTCTGGGTGGCCGAAGTCAAAAGACCTTCCGGAGTCATGAAACGGTTTTGGAAGGCCTGAACGATTTCGCCATGCAACTTTTTATAGTGGGAGGCATCCTCTTGATGTCCGAGTACAACGGCCACGCGGGCCATGATGCTGATGTCGTAGGCATAGAAGGCCGTGCCGATGAGATCTCGCGGCGTGATGCCCTCGGTTTTCCCGCTGTCGTCCAGTGCAAGCCAGTCTCCGTAACCACCCCATTCATCCACATCGGGATGGGAGCGGATCAATCCTTTGCAACGGTGATTTTTCAGGAAATCCACATAACGCTGCATGGATGAGTAGTGGTCTTCGAGAATTTTGTGGTCGCCGTAGCAGAGGTATATCGTCCACGGGCAGATGATGTTGGCATCGGACCAGGCGGGACCTCCATCTTCACGGTTCGGGATAAACCCGCGATCGGGTATGACCGAAGGAATGCCTCCGTTGGGAGACTGGGCATCGCGGGCGTCCCGCATCCATTTGTTAAAGAAAGCCTGCACGTCCATATTGAAGCAGGCCGTCCGAATGAAAACCTGGGCGTCGCCGGTCCAGCCCAGGCGTTCATCGCGCTGGGGACAATCGGTGGGCACTTCGAGAAAGTTACTTTTCTGTCCCCAGACGATGTTGTGCTGTAGCTGGTTGAGCAGGGGATTGGAGCAGGCAAAACTTCCGGTGGGTTTGATGTCCGAGTGTAAAACAATACCCGTGACCTCCAAAAAATCGTCCCCTTCCAAAGCGGCGACAAATACTTCCGCATAACGGAATCCGTGGAAGGTGAAACGGGGTTCCCAGACCTCGATTCCGTCACCTTTGCAGGTGTAGTAATTGGTGGCTTTGGCCGCACGCAGATTGTCATAGTAGGGGCTGCCGTCTGGGTTGAGGATTTCAGCATGGCGGAAACAGAAGGTTGTGCCGGCCTTGGCTTTGACACGAACGCGGAGGCGCCCGGAAAAATTCTGCTTGAAGTCATAAGTCCGGGAACGGTTATGCCCGACCTGCAATTCCCGGCTGATGACAGGCTGGATTTGCTCGATGCGGCGGACTGGAGGTCCGATGGGGTCGACAGGCTCCGGAAAGGTGTCCAACTTGGGGCTCTGGCTTTGGAACCATGTCTTGTCGTCATAGCCCGGACTCGACCACGAACCCAGTTCAAACCGCGCGTCATAGTCTTCCCCCATGAGAAAGTCGTTCTGGATGATGGGACCGGTGGCTGTTTTCCAAGTGGTATCGGTGAGGATTTTTTCCGAACTGCCGTCCTTGTAGTGAAGTTCTAGAGATGCGCACAACGAAGGTTTTTCACCGTAGAGTCTGCGGCCTATCCAGGCCATGTGACCACAATACCAGCCGTCGCCGAGAATCGCCCCCATGGCGTTTTCGCCCTCTTTCAAATAAGAAGAGACATCATAGGTCTGGTAGGGAACCCGCACGGAATAATCCGTCCAGCCGGGCGCAAACACGTGATCGCCAACAACCTGCCCATTGATTTCCGCCTCGTAAAGTCCCAGAGCGGTGATGGAAAGGCGGGCGGAGGCCAAGGGCTTGGCGATAATGAAGCCTTTACGAAAATAAGGTGCTGGAGCGGAGGAGCGGGGGCCTCCCATGACGGTGGAACATATCCAGGAGGCAACGGCAAGAGGTGTGCTCATGAAGTGATAGTTTGCCGTGGATCTATCAAAAATCCTTGATCATATCGCCAAAAACAAGCACAATCCCGCCATGCCTAAAACCTGGCTTCTGAGCAGTGAGTCACATTTCCATGACTTCGGAGCACCGGTCACTATTTCCAGGCAGTCGAACCAGTCTCCCATGGGATCCCATGCGCATGAATTCGTTGAAATTGTCATTATTATTGGGGGTAAAGGAATTCATCGCACGGGAGAAATCCGGCACGAAATCCGGACCGGGGATGTCATGGTTATCCATGGAAAACGCAGTCACGCCTACGAAAAAACTGAATCCCTCGGGCTGATCAATGTTCTGTTAAAACAGGAACTGGTGGAAAATCTCGCCAAAAATCTGGGAAGCCTGGCCGGATACCATCCGCTTTTCACATTCGAGTCTGCCCGCTGGCGTTCCAAGGATTTTTCAGGACGGCTCCGGCTCAGCCATGGGGATCTGCACAAAGCCTCC
>JBBSCO010000097.1:0-7096 GCA_038250235.1 Methylacidiphilales bacterium
GGCTTTTGTCATGGCGCAGAGCAGCCGGGAAGAAATGAGAATCGAGGCCCTCCGCCAATTCTGGAGATGCACGCTCATCTCGGATGCTCTTTCGGTTTTATCCTTCACCCCTGCCGCAAGTGTGGCCGAACCGGTGAAGGAAACCACTCCAGATTCACCGACACAACCTCTTCAGGAATCCGTCTTCAGCCGGACCCCATGAAGCCCCACTCCGTTTTAATCCTGCTCAAGAGACAGCTGAAGAACATTTGTCTTTTGTTTCTCCTCCTTGCGCTTTCCACGTCCCTCTATCTTTGGCACTGGCTCAACCCATACTTCGTCCGGGCCCAGCAGTATGATCTCTCCAATATCGAAGAACTTCCCGTCGCCAGTCTCATTTATGACAGGAATGGGAATTCGTTGGGCAGAATTTTTGAAGAAAACCGCGTGATCCTGAACAAAGGCCAGGTTCCCGATATTGCCATGAAAGCGATCGTGGCCGCCGAGGATCGCCGCTTCTACCGGCATGGAGGGACGGATTGGAGGGGAGTCCTGCGCGCGGCGTGGATCAATGTCCGTTCCCGTAAAATTGAACAGGGGGCCAGCACTATCACCCAACAATTAGCCAAACATATCATCGGCGATTTTCGCCGCACCATGGATCGTAAACTACTGGAAACGTTTCTGGCCCGCCGTTTGGAAGCTCTTTACTCCAAGGATGAGATTCTCAGGCTGTATCTGAACCGGATTTATTTCGGAAGCGGCTATTTTGGTCTGGAAACAGCTTCCAAGGGCTATTTCGGAAAACCTTCCAAGGACCTGTCTCTGGCCGAATGTGCCATGGTGATGAGTGTGGTGCGCGCACCTTCCAGCGGGTCACCCCGCAGAAATCCCGCCCAGGCAGAACTGCGCATGAAACGCACACTGCGCATCATGGCGGAGGAACAGTTGATCAACCGCTCCCAATACCAGAACGCTTCGACAGAAGTGATCAACATTCTGCCTTTCGAAAGCAGCGGGCTGGAGAACCATTTCGTCAATGCGGTCCTGAGCCGGGTCGAGCTATTGCTTGAATTGCAGCATCGTGAACAGGTTCCCCAAGGTCTGCGTATTTACACGACGCTTGATCTTCCGCTCCAAGAACAAGCTGAAGCGGAAGTGGAACGGAGCCTGAAGGAATATGAAAAAAATCCGGGAGAGCCCGTTCCTTTCGAAGCCATGCAGGCCGCTTACGTGGCCATGGACGAGGCGAACGGGGAAATTCTTGTCTATGTCGGCAGCCGCGACTTCAAAAGCAAACCTTTTGATCATCTTCGCCAGATGAAGCGCGACAGCAGCGGACTGCTCACCCCTTTTGTTCATGCCCTGGCCCTGAAGGAATGGAATCTGAATCCCGCCACCCTCCTGGACGCCTCCTATCTTAAGGAAACGCCTGAAGGCGGCCTTGTCAATGTCCTGAAAGATAAATCCGACCGCAGCTCAATCATTTGGCAGGACTCCTTGATTTTTAATTCCTTATTTTCTGAACGCAGGTTGACCTTGAATCTGGGCTGGCCAAAGATCCAGACCTGGCTGCAAAAAATCAACTGGGAGGATCATCCGGGCGGCCCCTTGGAAAAAGCCCAGGAACTCAACCTGTTACAAATGGCTTCCCTCTACCGGGCGCTTTCACATCAAGGTAATGCCATTGAACCTGTTTTGATCAGACGTATCGAAACAGCACGGAACGAAGTGCTTTTTGAGAGGAAAGCGGCAACCGAAACCCGACTTTTTTCTGAAACAAGGGCTTTCCAGGTTTTGCAGGCGCTGCAGGATAGAACCCGCGAAGGTTCTTCACGTTTGGTTAGAGACCATCTCAAAAGCCCGGTCAACATGGCCGTGGTTGATTCAAGTTCCCCCGGCAATCAGGACTCCTGGAGCGCGGGCCTTTCCCCGCGCTTCGTCTCGCTCGCCTGGGTGGGGTGGGATGACCAACGGGCCTTTCCCACCCGCCGTGCCGCGCTGAACGCATCTCTTCCCCTCTGGTCCCGTATGGCCGACCAACTGGAACTACAATCCAACGGGGCCACCGAATTCAAAATAGCGGCAGGCTTGACCAAGGTTGAAATCGAAAGACTGACCGGCCGGATCAATGGGTTTGCCTACGATCAACCTCTTACGGGCAATATCGACCTTTACCTGACCAGCGATCAGCTCACCTCCATCAAGGCGGCCAAAAGCAGCGCGGCGAATCCGGCCCAGCAGCCGGAAAGTTTTGCGGCATGGTTCTCCACCATCCTTGCATCGGAAGAAGCAGAGGCGCCACGGCCCATTCAGGGACCTGACTTGCTGGGGAGCCACACCATACCCGAAAACGCGGAGTTCATCGTTCCGGGCCAACGCGGTGATATCCTGACAAGTGATGGAACCATTCTGGCCACCAACCGGAAATCCCAGCAGCTGGTCTGCCGCTGGCCTGCCATTCAAAAAACTGGATCTGATGATGAACTCGTTGCCTGGGTTGAGGAGCGCAGCAAAGCCGTCGGCGAACTGTTCGGCGAGCCCCTGCTACCGATAAGCCGTTTGGATTTGATTGAGGCCTACACATTCCGCCGTTTTCTGCCGCTGATCCTGAAATCAAATCTGACTTCTGAGGAAATCAGGAAATTCGGAGAATCTTCCCTGGAAAAAAAGGGTTTAGCCCTTCAGGGTGTTCCTTACCGCCACTATCCGTTTGGAACGTTATTAGCCCACACTCTGGGTTACCTGAGCCTCAAACAGGCACCGGGCCGGGGACAATACCGGGCTTCCGAAATCATCCATGAAACCTACCGGGGGGAATCCGGCCTGGAAGCCACCTTGGAAGATGCCTTGGTCGGCAAACCGGGCTTACTGGATATCTCCACCAATCGCGAGGGCTTTCTTACGCAGGCCAGGATGGAGCAGGAACCCACTCCCGGAGCCAACGCCCGGTTGACCGTTGAGTATCGCTGGCAACAGGCGGTGGACACTGCCTTGGCCAAACAGGCCCTTCCAGGGGCCGCCGTAGTCATGAATATCAAAACCGGGGACATCCTTGCCATGACTTCTGTCCCTACATTCAATCCCAACAGCTTTGTCCCACGCCTCCAGGCTAACGAGTGGCAGGGCCTTGTTGAAAACAGTCAAAAGCCTCTTCTTCACCGCGTCTTCCGGCAGCATTACCCTCCGGGCTCCGTTTTTAAAATCGTCACCACCGTTGCGTCCATGCAGGCTGGTGTGTTTGACCCGGCACGGCGTATAACATGTCCGGGTTATTATGACGTGGGAAATGTGCATTACGCTCTTCCACGCGAGGTCGGGGTGGTGGCTTTTCGCGAAGCCATGGCCTACTCCTACAACACCTATTTCTTTGATCTGGGCCTGCGCACCGGTCGGGATCAGATGGTGCAAACAGCCCAGAATCTGGGCTTTGGACGTCGAACGGGTCTTTCGCTGCCAGCCGAAGTTCCGGGGTTGATCCCTGATCCCAAGTTTGTTCTTCTACAACATCAACGCTGGATGGGACCGGGCGACGTCACGAATATGTCTATCGGGCAGGGCGACGTTTTGGCCACCCCCCTACAGATGGCCGTATTTATGTCGTCTGTTGCCAATCGTGGCCGGATGATGGAACCGCGTCTGATACGACAGCTCGAATCTGCGGACAAGACTGTTCTGCAAAGTTATCCTGTCAAAGAAACAGGGAAAATCCAGTTGAGCCCGGATCAGTGGTCTGCCATTCATCAGGGACTGAGGGCCGTGGTGACAGATGGAACGGCCAAAAAATTCCAGGAAGCACCGGTTATAGTGGCCGCGAAAACAGGAACTTCACAAGCCGGTGGAGGTATCAAAGCCCAGATCGCCTGGGCGGCCGGCTTCTTTCCCTACGACAACCCGGAGATCGCATTTGTTTTCATGATCGAGGGAAGGGAAGGTCTGGACGTTTCCAGCACCAGCCACGCCGTGCCTGTCGCACTGGACGCCTTGAACATTTACTTCAAAAAACCCAACGCCCCCAGCCAAATGGCGGTCAATCGCACGCCCTGATCTCAAGCCGGATGAACGGACGGGCACCCAGGCATGGGTGCTGGCTCAAAAGGCATAGCGGATGCCGCCGTTGATGCGATGGGCCACAAATTCTTCACGGCCAGCCTCAACATCGTAATCCAGTGTCAGCGTCCAACTGTCGCCAATGAGGGCACTGACACCCGCACCAAACACGCCGAAATCACGATCCGGGTTGGACGTGGGTGTGGAAAAGCTCCCGGGCAGGGCAATATCAACAAAGCTGGCGTTGATATTACGGCGGTCATTCAAATACTCATGGTGCCAGGCCGCACGAACTTCCGGAATAATTTTGCCCCAAGAAGTTTCCCATGCGTAATTAATCCTTCCACCCAGATTGGTCCGGAAGGAATCCGCATCATCGTCCGCAATAGTTAGGGCAGCAGGGCCTGATTCAGTATAACCTTCCACCCAGACGGAGGTGTAGGCAGTGCCAAACATCGGAGTGAGTGTCCATCCCCCGAACTTAAAATCACGTCCAATGCGGGTCTGTAGGCTCAGTTGATCACCTTCTGTGTCTCCGGTGTTGGAAGTTCCCAGGGCGATACGATCATTGTCATAAAAGCTACGGCCAACCATCAGGGTGCCATTGACGAACCACTGGTTCTTGTAATAGGTTCCATAAAGTCCGCCGCTGCCCGTGTCGATTTCGCTGCTGCTGCCCAGGGCATCCAGATTGGCGTCGGTGTTGCTGTAACCGCCGAAGAGTCCCAACACGAAATTTTCTGTTACGCGGTAGTCTATGCCCAAAACCACAGACGCGGTGGTGTAATCGGAATCAGGCAGGGTGCCTGTGGCGTCCTGATCACCGAACTCAACGCCCCCATTGAGGAAAAAGCCCCAACGCTTGTCCTGCACCGGAGCGGGGGCAGGAGCCACGATTTTGCCCGTGTCCGTCATGGCCTGCGCCTGTCCGACATCAGCCAGCCAATATTGCGTCTGCTGCAAAGAACGGCTCAAGGCACGATCCCAGACGCGCAACCCCGCCACGTCGAACTGGGGACCATCGTTGATGATGTTGTCCACACGCTGGTTGAGAAATTGGCCATTGAACGAGGCATTGTTGAAAGCAATGTTAGTCAAGCCATCCAGGGAGGTTGGCGTCAGTTCCTCTAGGGACTTGTTTGGGTCTGTCGAAGTGTCCACTTTATCAATGAGTGCCATGGTATTAGTGCTCGCCCCGGCTTGAAGATTGTCGAGAACAGCTCCGACTCCTTTGGCCGTGGGGCTGGTCGCCAGTTGCTCATAGCTTTGCGAGGTACTGAGTCCACTGATCAATTCAAAGTTCTGGAAACTGATCCCACCGATCACAACAACCATACCCGCCTGAAGATCGAGAGTTTTCTGGGCCGTCAATCCATTGATATGCAGCTCCAAGGTATCGCCCGTCGCGTGAGTGCCCCCGTTCACGAGCCCGTTGATGTTGGAACCTTTGCGGACGATCATGGTGTCATTTCCACCTTCGAGGTTGACGGCGCGTCCGTTGGTCGTGCTGATGGTTCCCGTGTTGTCTAGTCTATCATTTCCCTCACCCGTCTGAATGGTGGACCCATCACCCCGTATGAAGCGGGCCGATCCGGCGGAAAAAGTTTGAGCATCCAATGTTCCGTTAGCCGGATCGGTAGTTCCATCCTGACGCAATACGGTGCCCGAGGGATCGGGAATGGAGCCTGTCCCAATAATAGTCCCTGTGTTCGTAATCGTGTCAGCGAAGCTTCCTTCCAGGCGAATTCCATAGCCATTTTGTCCTTCAATCGTCCCGGAGTTGGTAATCGTGGTGGCAGCGAACGCTGAGCGGTTCAAATTCGCGTCGTTGTTAACCAAAATTCCCCGGTTCGCCCCGCGGATCAGCCCACTATTGGTGATAAATCCGCCCCCAATGGCAACCGCCTCACTATTGTTGGCCCTGCCCCTACTATCAAAGCCTCCTGCTCCAGTGGAAAGGATCCGGCCGGATGCCAGATTCATGATGGTTACCGCACCATCCACGTCGATTCCATCTCCATCCCCGTCATTGGTGAAGCTTGGGGTGCCTGTGCGGTCAATCACATTGCCCACCCCTGCATAGTCTCCCCGGATTAAACCCGAGTTGGTGATCAAAACATTTGCGGCACTGGTGCTGGTGCTATCAAATCCAATACCCGACCCGTTCCGTCCTATGATTTGACCCGTAGCATTGTTGGTGATGGTCACATTGACGGCATTTTCCGAAGACTCGACACCGTGTCGGCTGCCTGAGATGGTTCCGCTGTTGATCAGGGTGGAGTTGGCTCCGTTCTCGAAGGAAACGCCTTCGGATGTTGAGAAGGTTTCTAACACACTATTGTTAGGAGCGATGTTGAAGACGTTATTTGCAGAACTGTCGTTGATGACACTATTGCCGCGAATAGTGCCGTTGTTGGTCAGCGTCATATTGGAGCCCAGGCGTACAGCATCTGCACCATCGGCCCGGATGAGACCTGTGCTTTCGTTTAAAAGCGTACCCCCAATGCCGCTGGCAAAATCCAAGGCCTGCCCGGTGTTTACTCCCATGCTGGGATTGACCAGGATATTGGGCCCACTGTAAATGGTCCCGGCGTTTGTCATGTTTAACGTGGATGCTACATCAATCCGAACCGCATCCTGGGCCACGGCTTGGATAGTTGCCCCCGCATTATTGGTCAGAGTCAAAGTCACTCCAGCTGCTGTTAAATCAATCGCACGCCCCGTCCCGTTTTGCAGGATCAATCCGGAATTGATAATCGCACTTGTGCCCGTGACACGAATGGTTCTGGTGTTGCCTCCCACAGTCAGGGTTCCTGCCGACGTTACCACCCCCATGTCCGTTACTATCGTTTTAGCGACCGTATCAGGTGCTGACACTGTAAATTGAGCCGGGAGATGCTGTGTTGCCCAACTAAAGACAACGCCAGCGAGAAGGATTCTATTTCTGATCACTGTGAAGTGCTAAATGCTCCATGTGTCAAAAATGTGTCATACGCGTGTGAAATTGGCGTCGCTTTAAAAGCATTCAAATTTTTCTGTGTTGTACCTTATTACAATTGGCCTTGAA
>JBBSCO010000098.1:0-6870 GCA_038250235.1 Methylacidiphilales bacterium
CACGTCAATACGCGGGACTGACCCCATTTGGACGTCAATACGCGGGACTGACCCCATCTGTCGACCCCATTTGTGTGATGTGCAATACAAATTATGAGTAATGAAGGGAGAACAATGAATTTCAACGCTAATCCCGCGTTAATCCCGCATAAGACGGGACGAATGGACTCTCAGAACTCCGCAAGAAAAGTCCCAATCGCTCTTCCCAGAATCCGTCCAAATGCCGTTGCGCTGGTGCGGTTCACTTCTTCACCCCTTGCGGAGTCATAGGGGATTTCCACGGAGGCGGAGAGAACATTGTCCGGTTGACATTCTGCCCATCGACTGAAGCTGAGCAGGTGAGCTTCATTTTTCCCCGTATTCCAAGCCTCTCCAAATGGAAGGTAGTCCTCCATGGCAAAAGGGAGCGGCCCGTCGTTGTGGCTTTCGATCAGATGTCCCAATCGCCGCTGCGCTTCCGCATTTGCTTCCCTCCGGCTTCCGACGATGTAGAGGCAGTCATTGTGTTTTCCACGAATCCACGGGCAGTGGAGGTCGATAATCGCAAAGGGCTGGCCGCCGCACCGGGACAGTATCCATTGCCGGATCGCGGCGGTTTCAGGGTAGATTGACGGCTCAAGATAGTCGCGGTTGTGATCATGCGGAATACGCAATTTACCCTGATCCCCGTTTTCCACACCATCCCGGTCCACAAAGGGAACAAAGTGTGTTTCAAATTTTGCCGCTTTTGAATTTTCCACCAAATCCAATAACCAGCCTTCCAGCACATAGCTCGCCATCATCTCGCAGGCATGATGACGGGCGGTCACAATCAAATGACCGGAAACACGGTCACCGCCTGCGGGAATTGTAAACATTTCCACAGGCCGTCCCCCGCGTGATTCACAAAGTGTCTGCACTCGAAGCCGGGGATTCTGTCGGTGGGGTTGGAGCGCCCGGTCGAGATCGAACCCGGTGTAGGGCATGCCCACGCTCAGCCGGATTTCAGCGCAATCCGGTGGAACATCCACGTGAAATCCCCATTCGCCCTCCAAGGACTCCGCGCCCAGCCAGTTCCAGGAAAGCCCGCCGTCCAGACTCATCGCCGGTCCCCGGGTGCTGAGGGTCCATGGGCGCGAGATTTCAAATTGCAAGCGTTGTCCAGCCGCTCCACTCAAACCAAAAGCCCAGTAAAACCAAGGCTCTGAGGTGTCACGAAGATCGGGCCGAAAACGAATGCGATTTCCGGAAATCTCATCAAGGATCGCATTTCCTGCGGGGAAACCGGTGCGGAATTCCATACACGACTCAAGTTCAGTTTCGAAGGGCTGCGCGGATCGCACCGACGAGTTCCTCGACTTCAGCAGAGCTGGTCGCCCATGAGCACATGAAACGATGCGCGCCCGCGATGAAATGATAAAATTTCCACCCTTCCGCATGAAGCCGTGCGGCGGTTTCATCCGGCATCCGGATAAACACAGAGTTCGCCTCCACTGGGTAAGCGATCTCCAAACCCGGGAGATCACGGAGGGCGGCCTCCAATTCTTTTGCGCGGGCGTTGGCGTTGGCTGCCCGCGTCAGCCACGCCCCATTCTCAACGAGGGCGGCGAAAGGGGCGGAGAGAAATCGCATTTTGCTCGCCAATTGCCCCGCTTGTTTACAACGATAACCGAATTCAGCTCCCAGCTCTGGATCGAAAAAGACGACCGCCTCCCCAAAAGCCATGCCATTTTTGGTGCCGCCAAAACAGAGTACGTCAATGCCCTCCACCATCTTCGATGCAGGAATTCCCAGACTCACGACCGCATTGGCAAAGCGCGCTCCGTCCATGTGCACTCGGAGGCCTAGGGCCTTTGCGGCACACGCCACGCGGGAAATTTCTTCGCGGGTGTACACGGTACCGAACTCGGTTGCCTGGCTGATGCTGACCAACTTCGGTTTCGGATAATGAATGTCCGACCGGCGGGAGACCATGCCTTCGATAGAAGCCGGGTCCAATTTTCCCTCCCTCGCTGGCACGGTGAGGACTTTTGTGCCGTTGGAAAAAAATTCGGGTGCCCCACATTCATCAGTCTCCAAATGCGCGCTCTCCGCGCAAATGACGCTGTGATAAGACTTGCAAAGCGCGGCGGTGGTCAGCGAATTCGCAGCGGTGCCATTGAAAACAAAATAGACATCGCAGGGACACCCAAAAACCTCCCTCAACAAATCCGTGGCCGCAGCTGTATAACCATCGTCCCCGTAACCGGCATGGTTGCCGTGGTTGGCCAACTCCAGCGCCCGCCACGCTTCGGGGCAGATGCCCGCAGTGTTGTCACTTGCAAATTGATAACGCCCCTTGGGGAATGTGGAAATCATCTTGAAAGAAAACTGCTTGCGGCACTCCGGGGCGCTGAGGTCCAGAGTGTGAAGCTAGCCGCAGGTGTTTCCATGATCTGAGGATGGTATTGCGCGTTTGTAAAGTCAAGCGCACGCCTTTTCGGAACGCGGGGCGCCTCCCCGCACCCTGATTATACCATTTCAAATTGACTGAGCGATACGAACACGAATGGTGCCTGGGTATCTCATGGAGTCGCCCGCTCAAATCAATTTGATATTAGTGCCACTCAGGACTGCCCCCCACAGACATTGAGCTGAGAAGGACCATGCTGTTTGCTTCGCACTTGATTTCTGCACCAACTCCAAGATTGTAGATCATGTGGTCCAACGCGACAGGGAATCCATCCTGATCGGTTCTGCTGGATGTGTCGCTGTAAACGTAACGTTTTAGACTGATTTCAGAACCGTTGCTCATTCGCAGGCTGACCGTTCTGCATGTATCGGCCCGGTTGACGATGCAGAAGGTCCAGAGCCGCTGGTCCGGAGACCCAGGGACATCAACATAGGCCGCCAGGATGCGCACATCCCTGGATAACGATCCGGCCCGCACAATGGTTGACCCGTGAGGATAGTAGCGGGCAAGAAGAGCCCATGCATAGAACCATGGCTTTGTTGTCAAGCCGTCGGCCTTGCTTCGGCACATCCCCCATGTGTAATTCAAATGGGAGTTGTCATCAAGCATCCAGGCTAGTATCGCCCAGCTCCCTGCGGTCGCGGCCTGCACGGCGTAGTCCGCCATCAGCACCCCATACCGGGGGTCGAGGTGGAGCGGATTGGTGGCGCTGCCGGATCCCTCCATCCAGAAGCCAGCCTCGCCGATGATGAGCGGCTTGTCTTTGGCCTTGGGATCTCCCGCCAAAGCATAATCCCAATTCGTTTTAAAGTAGTCGTGCAAAGCTCCCTCCCTGACAATCTCCTCCCCCGGGTAAGAGTGGATGACATAGGCTCCCAACTCATTCTGGAGCTGGTCCACGGCGTTCCTGTGCCACTCATCCGCATTCGACTGATCCGAGCCCATGATCGCCACCTGGCGATCAAGACCCTTGCTTCGCAATTCGGCGGCAACGTTCTGTATCCCCTTCTTCCATCGGTCCCAGTCTTTGACCTCGTAGTTGGGCTCGTTCACCAAGGTAAAATACTTGATGCATGTGTATCCCCTTTTGTTGATCAGGTGATCCAAGTAGGTTGATATGATCCCCGCATATTTCGGGTCTTCCACCTTGGCCACGTCGGGCGTTTTCAGCCAGGCGGGCTCTATTCCCCATTCAGCAAGCACCACTGTTGTCCCGAGTTTCTGGCAGACGTCCAAATGCCGATAGAGGGATCGCATCCCGGGAGAATCCCAGTCGTAGCGGTCGTTGCCCTGATAGCACCATCGGGCCTGCATCATGATTCGCGTGATCGGCAACCGCATCCATTCCACCCGCTTGCGGATGATTGCGAAATCCTGGTCGCTGACGCCTGAGGCGTCGTAGGCGTTGGAATCCCACTCGACGCCGAATCCAAGAAAATGTTCGCGAATGACATTCTGTGAATTTAATTCAACGGAAATCACGAGGTCTTGACTATGCATGGGAGTGGCGGATTTCATATAAGTCCTTCCTTTCTGAGCCCAGTTTTCCAGTTTTGCCGGGAGCGGGATTTTTCTACAGCGTTCATCTTCAAAAAAACATGTTTACTGTGGCTCGATACGGATATTCCGAGATCCCCCATTCCAGTTCAGCTGAACAGTGAGGGGAATGTTTGAGGTAATATTGACTTGCGGTTCGTCAGTTGAGAGTGCGCGCCTCTCCGACCGCAACGATAACAGTCCCTTTGTGCCAAATGGGTAATCTTCCACGCCAAAGGCATCCGTGAGGTGAATGTTCCATATCAAGCATCCAGTGGGTGCGTCCGGCTGCAGACCAAAGACGCTCTCAAACAAAACTGCAACCGGACCTAGTCCACTCCAGCCAGTAAAGTCTCCTTTGGCCGGATTTCCAGGTGAAGCCGTTTCGGGAGCGTAGTTTTCCCAGACAGTGTTTGTCTCGTTAAACACTTTCGTAATATTCTCCACATGGTTGATGGCGATGGTAAAGGCAAGTTCGCTTTGCTTCTGTAAATGCAGACCACGCAATATCATTAGATTCGTCGGCGGCCAGACGCCGCCAAGCCAATAGCCGCCGGTTGGGTCGTAGGAAGGATCTTTTGCTGAAAGTGACGGCACCCTGTGCGGACGATTAAAATGCAAGGGGTCCTTGAGCAAGGCCACCATGGACGCCAGTCGATCCTCTGGCAGTTGCTCATCGAGGAGCATCCAGAATCCACCCACGCCCAACATTTCACTAAGCGTTCCGTCACGGTGACGATCGACATAGGAGCACAGACCTTCGTTCCACATGGTTTCGTTGATGACCCGTCTGAGGAGGCTGGCTTCGCGGCGCATATCATCGGCCACATCGGGCCGTCCGAGAATGTCCGACATCTGCGTCAAAAGATGAGCCGAAAGCAAAGCCTGTGCGGTCGCATCGATCCAGCTCTGAAACCCGTGGTGAAAAAGATTATTCCCCTCGGGCCACGGCCTGGTGCGGGGTTGGTTATCCATTCCGCAGCCCCATCCACAACTCCAGTAACTATGATCCGGCCAGGTTCTGTAGAAACGCATCCAGCGATGGTAAGCCACGAGCGCAGGAAACACACGTGTCAGCCGATCGCGGTCGCCGAGTGTCAGCCATTGGTTCCACTCCGACCATGCCAGAATATTAGGACCGGTGGATACAGGGTCGAAACGTGAGAAACGCTCTTGCCCAGTCGTCCAGTTGATCTCGCGACAGATATAGCCGTCTTTATGTTGCAGTCCGTAAAAGTTATCCAGAGTCTGCTGAAAGTTAAAAGCCCGGCGACCATAGCGTCCATATTCAAGAATAAACACACTGTCCCACATAAAGAGGCAACCATTGAAAGCAGTATCAATGAACGGGGCGATAAAACCGGTATTGGGCTTTGGATCCATCAGGTTCCGCCATGCGAGTTCCCACACCCGCCAGTAACAAGCGACAGTCTCTTCATGTCCCTGCCAGAAAGGCCTTGGGAGCAGACTGCGGGCAGATTCCCATGATGGTGGGGCAGTCAGATCGGGCTGCGTTGTGCGGAAAGTATTCTCAGAAAGAATTGGATCGTCGGTAACGTAGGTTGGGAGGTAAGGATCTTGATTCATAGATAGATTCATAGATAGATTCAGGTTTCACCCAACGTTTGTAAAGATCGACGCCGATCTATTTCGTCCAATAAAACCGCCTCCCAAAGATCACCCCCTGTTCATCACAGGATAAATCGCCCCCTCGTATCCCGTTCCGTGCGTGGTTGTCTGCCACTTGCAGAAAATACCGAAACAAGGAAATACATCAATACGCGGGACTGACCCCATTTGCGTAGACCCCATTTGCGTACAAAACCCCAGAACATCGCGTGGCGAGCACGCTCCTACAAGGGCCCCCTCTGTGGCCCTCTTCCTTTTGTTTTGTAGGCCGTCTCTGTGAGACGGCAGGGCTTGAAGATGCCGCCCTGACACAGTTGCTACATGCTACACTACAAGAAACGGTGCCCCCAAACAAAAAGCCCTGCCGAAGCAGGGCTTTTGAGGAGATTGGATTGAATTAAATTGAATTGAGGTGAACCCCAATCAAATCAAATCAAAGCAAAGCAAATCAGGCTTTGTTATTCTTGTTCTTACGGCGCAACCAGACCAAGGCAGCCAAACCCAGGCCCAGCATGGCGTAGGTGGAGGGTTCGGGGATGGCGGTGTAGTTCAGGAAGATGTCTCCGCTGACAACTGAGTAGTTAAAGCTGGCAGCCGAACGAATGCTGGCGAGAGATTGTGAGGCAGAGTCTGTGGTGAGGGTGAGACTTCCGAAGAGCGGACCGCTGTAGTTGTTGTCAGCGGTGTCGAAGACCAGCCACTGCTGGTCGGTAGCCCAAAAGGTGTCGCTCCAGTTAACCGTCGAGCCTACGTTGAAGACGAGGCTGGAGGTCACACCGGTCTGGATGGTGAGGGTGCTGGCCGTCAGGATGTTCACGCCATCGTAGTTCGTGCCCCGGCCCGCAATGGTGTTATCGATCAACTCGAATACAAAATCCGACCCTGTGTTTAAGGTCGTGCTACCCATGGTGGAGAGACCTGGGCTGGTGCCAGGAGAGAGCGTGCCACCACTGAGGATGGTAGTGGTGCCATTGATCGTGCCTGATCCACCCAGAGCCGCACCGCTGGCCACGCTGACGGCGGAGCCGGCAGCCAAGCTTCCATTCACCAGCAATGTGCCCGCAGATACAGTCGTTGCACCCGTGTAGGTGTTCGCTCCGGAAAGGGTGAGCGTGCCGATGCCCGATTTCGTGAACCCGAAGTTGTTGGCTGCCGTGCCACCGAGAGTGCCGTTGAAGGTGTTATCGACGGCGTTGGCGACGGTGAAGGTCGCGGCTGAACCAGTGTTGATGACACGGGCGCTGTAGCCGGTGACCGTATCCGTATTGGTGATG
>JBBSCO010000099.1:0-6763 GCA_038250235.1 Methylacidiphilales bacterium
CGTGGGAGACTGGCGCGGGCGCGGCGCATCTGGGCGGCAGTGTTTTCCTCCACCATGTTCAGCAACTGGAAGACGACGCAGTAAGCCTGCATGACGCGGCTGGAAAAACGGGCCGGCACGGCCTTGGTATTGCCTCCATTCAGGAAAGGCAATGCTTCGGCCACTTCTTTTTCGCCAAGATCTAGCAACACCTCACGGAAACATCCAACCAGGAACTCCAGGTCACGGTCAATTTTGGCAAAGCCTGTTTTTACAAAGTCGGGTTGAGGCATAATGGGATCTGGTTGAGCGTTGCGTTTATGAAGTAGCCAATCTCATGCCATAAGCCAATGAGAAAGAACTGTTTGCCCATAAAAGGCCTTCAATCCGCCTGATCTGCCTTCCTGTAGGCTTACAAAAATGTAATTTCATCATTGTGCGGTTTCCCTTGCGGCTCCGGGAAGGCAGGCTAAATTAGGGGCCAAGGATTAATACGTATGATACTGATGATTGCTGTTTTTGTTTTCACGATGGGGATCTCGCTCTATGCCGCGGCGAAGGTCAAAAGCACCTATGCCAAGTATAGTGATGTTCCCGCCGGCTCCGGCTATACCGGGGCACGTTGCGCGGCCAAAATTCTCCAAGCGGCCGGGATTGATGATGTGGAAATCACCGAGTCCAATGACTTTCTCGGCGACCACTACGACCCGATGCACAAACGCCTGGTTTTGAGCTCTCAAAATTATCATGGCAACTCCGCCGCAGCCCTCGGGGTCGCAGCCCATGAATGCGGTCATGCGATCCAGCACAAAATCGCCTACAAACCCCTGACCTGGCGCATGGCCTCGGTGGGTGCGACCAACTATGCCAACCAGATCGTGACCTGGCTCCCTATGATTGGTTTGTTCACCGGCATCGGCGGATTCAGCAACCAGACCTACCTCATGATCATGACGGCAGGCTGGGGTGCGATCATGATGTTCAACCTTATAACTCTGCCGGTGGAATTCGATGCCTCCAAGCGTGCCACCACCATCCTGAACCGCATGAGCTTCCTCGGTTCCCAGGAAGCGGAAGTCGGTGTGCGCAAAGTCCTGAACGCCGCAGCCCTGACCTATGTGGCGGCCTTCGTTACCTCCCTCCTTTACCTCTTGATGTATCTTCTGCCCCTTCTCATGGGCCGCAGACAGGGTTGATCGGACCTAAAATACTAAAATACGGTTCCAAATAAAATCCCCAAAAAGGCGAAGTCTCCGGACTTCGCCTTTTCTGTCATCAAAGCCCGTGGAAGGAAGCCACGGTCAACAGAGGTTCCATGCCGGACAAGAAAGCCATTTTTTTGGCAGGAAAGTTGAACTGGTTTTTCAGCCGTTCCAGAACATTCCGGACAGCCCGGTCACGGTGCCGTTCCGGAAGTCTCGAAACCTCTTTGTGAAATTTTTTTCGCAATTTGACCAGAATGAGTTCCTGTAACTGACGGATACGTTCCCGGCTGACACGGAAATTTTTCCCGATACTATCCAGTGTCTGCTCCCCTTTCCCGTCAAAGCCAAAGCGCAGGGCGATGATTTTTAATTCCTTATCGTCCAACATATCCAGAGAGGCCACCGTTTCCATCAGGAGTTCCTGCCGGGCCAGGGTGTCCCCCGGCCGGGAAACCGTTTCATCCTGCAACAGGCTGCCCAGCGTTGTTTCGGAATCCTCTTCCCGGCCCAGTGGTGCGTCCAATGACGAAATCTGCACGGACCCGTCCTGAAGTTTCAGGATATCAGAAGGCGACAACCCTGAACCATCGGAAATTTCCAATTCCGTCGGTTGGCGTCCGAGTTGTGTGGCCATACGCTCGGTGGTGATCTTCAGGCGACGCAGCAGCTGGTTTTTCCAGATGGGCACACGGATGGTTTTACCCTGGTTGGTGATGGCGCGCCTGATGCGCTGTTTGATCCAGAGGGCTGAGTAAGTGCTGAATTTGGTTTCCTTGGCCGGATCAAAAAGTTCAGCCGCCCGCATCAGGCCGATATTTCCTTCAGAAATCAGATCGGGAAGAGGCAGCCCCAGCCCCGTATATTCCAGCGCAATCTTCACGACCAGCCGAAGGTTGGATTGCACCATCGTGAGACGGGCTTCGGGATCTCCCACTTGCGCACGGAGTGCCATGGTCATCTCCTCTTCTGCCGAAAGCAAAGGATAAACCCCGATTTCCCGGAGGTATTGATCAACGGAGCTGTTGGCGGCGACGTAATCCAAACTCATAAAGATCCCAACATAGCCAAAAACTCTGTTGAAGCAAGTGGATGCGGTTGGGGGTTGTGTTCCTCCGAAATGAAGAAAATATCTTCGGAATTAGCAACATGTGCTCAATACACGAAGCTTACGATGAGCCGCCGAACTGAAAAGTCGGCTAATCGCCCCGGCCTACAACTTACGTGTAATTGAACCCTATCCGGATTACTCAGACTTCCATCAGATGCGTGAACACTTGCTCAATCGTCTCGCTCGTTCCCTGCGCCCGGCAAAGCCGCGCGTAAAGGCCGCCCCGGGCCAGAAGCTCCTCATGTTTTCCTCGCTCCACAATCTGTCCGTTTTGCAACACACAGATCAGATCCGCCCTGCGCACCGTGGAAAGGCGATGCGCGATGACAAACGATGTCCTGTTTTCCAAAAGGTGATCCAGAGCCTGCTGGATCAGACGTTCAGTGGCTGTATCGACACTGGCCGTGGCTTCGTCCAAAATCAGGACCGGAGGATTTTTCAGCAAAGCACGCGCAATGGAGAGCCGCTGCTTTTCACCTACACTGAGTTTCACGCCTTTTTCGCCGACATTCGTTTCCAGCTTTTCCGGAAGATTCTTCACGAATTCCCAGGCATTGGCGGCACGAAGTGCTTCTTCGATCTCCTGTTCGGTGGCGGCCGGATTGCCGTAGAGCAGGTTTTCACGAACGGTGCTGTTAAATAGATAGGCCTCCTGCGAAACCACGCCGATCTGTTTTCGCAGTTCTTCAAGCTTGAGGGTGTCAATGGGAACGCCATCCATCAGGATCTGTCCCCCGCTGGCACGATGAAATCTTGTGATGAGTCCTACCAGAGTGCTCTTGCCCGCACCAGTCGGTCCGACCAGGGCAATGGTCTGTCCGGCTTCCGCCTCAAGTTGGATATTATTCAGAACCAATCGTCCGCTGTCATAGCCAAAGGAAACATTCTCGAAGCGGACGCTGCGGGCAGAGCCTTTGATTTTCGGAAGGGTGCCCAGCTGTAGCGGCTCGTATTCTTCCTCCGTGTCCAGGATTTTAAAAACACGTTCCGCTGCCGCGCGTCCACCCTGCACCAGTTGGTTGAGTTGATGCAGCCGGTTGACGGGATCATAGAACATTCCCACGTAAAGAACAAAGGCCGTTAACTGCCCCACACTCAGGGCCGATGGGTTTTCCAGAGCGATACGGCCCCCAAAGTAAAGCACCAGCACCACACCCACCGCCCCGAAGAAAGCCATGGAAGGGGAATAGATCGACCAGGAACGCATGAGGATCAGGGTTGCTTCCTTCAGATTGGCGGCTTTGTCCCGGAACTGTCCGAGTTCGCGCTTTTCCCGGCCAAAGGATTTGATCTGGAGAATTCCCTGAAGATTATCCAACAGGAACGAGTTCATGGCCGAGGTGGCCTTGCGGACAATGCGATAACGCTTGTGCGCCGTAGTGGTGAAAATCATGGCCCCGGCGATCAGCAGGGGCATCGGCGCCAGGGCCCAGAGAGCCAGTTCGACATTGATAAAAAAGAGAAACACGCCCACCCCGACCACCTGTAGAACCGCAACACTCCCCTGCTCAATCCCATCGATCAGGACACGCTCCATCTGTGTGACATCTTCCACAACACGCGTCATCAGATCGCCGGAGGATTCATGGTGATACCAGCCGAGCGGAAGACGCTGCAGTTTTTCATAGAGTTCGCTGCGCAGATCGAAAACCACCAGCTGTTCGAAGAAATTATTAAGGTTGATGCGGATAGCATTAAGGAAGTCGCGCAGGAAAAAAGTTCCAAAAAGAATGCCGGCCATCCAGGCCAGACGGGTGGGTTCTTTTCCTGCCAATACAGTATCAATGACCTGCCAGGTCAGGAGAGGGAAGGCCATGCCGGCCAGAGTGGAAAGAATCGCGCAGAGCAGTGTGCCGACGGCAAACCATGGGTATTGACGGCAGTAACCAAAGATGCGCTTGAGTTCTCTCATGGGAGAAAGAGAGTAACGCAAAAAAACCTAACTGCAAAGAGGTAAGGTTCCGGCACATTTTACCTAAATCATCATTAGAACCTTTTAGCGAATGAGAAGGCCCGCCGTCCCAAGTATCAAGCCAACGCAGCTTCCTGGGCCTTGGCCATGCAGGTTTTGCGGGGTTCCTGAACGTTCAGGCCAAGGGTGCGGAGCAACTCCATGTCCTCGTTCTCCTTGGGATTCCTGGCCGTGAGAAGCTTTCCGCCGTAGAAAATGGAATTGGCCCCGGCGTAGAACGCCATGGCCTGGGCCTCCCGACTCAGACAGGCCCGACCGGCAGAAAGCCGGACTTTGGTTTTGGGCAGAAGCACGCGGGTGGTGGCAATCATCCGGATCAGGTCAAACACATCGAGAGGCTTCTGATCTTCCAACGGAGTGCCCGGCATGGACATCAGCGCATTGATAGGAACACTTTCCGGTGCGGGATCAAAAGCACCGAGAACTTCCAACATGCGGAGACGATCCCGCACGGTTTCGCCCATGCCCAAAATCCCGCCGCAGCACACGTCCATCCCGGCTTTCTGCACCGACTTGATGGTGTTCAAACGATCCTGATAGGTGTGGGTGGTGACGATGCTGGGATAATATTCCGGGCTGGTGTCGAGGTTGTGATTGTAGGCGGTGACCCCGGCTTCTTTTAACTCTTCTGCGGCCTTGTCCGTCAGCTGCCCCAGGGTGACGCAGACTTCCATGCCGAGTTTACTGACTTCGCCGATGATTTCTTTGACCTGCTCGAATTTAGGGGTTCCCTCGCGCACCCCTTTCCAGGCGGCTCCCATGCAGAAGCGGGTCGAACCACTGGCCTTGGCCTGTTGGGCAACCTTCATGACTTCATCGACACCCAGAAGCTCTTCTTTTTCCAGGCCTGTTTTATAGTGGGAGCTCTGGGCGCAGTAGCTGCAATCCTCGCTGCAACCACCGGTCTTGATGCTGAGCAGAGTGCAAAGCTGGACTTCGTTGCCATCCCAGTTGTTGAGATAAACCCCGCGCGCCTGATCCAAAAGTTGGAACAGCGGTTGATGATAAATCGCTTCAATTTCAGTCAAGGAGGGAGTCGACATGGTGTTTTAAAATTATCAGAAGCTATCTGCTTGCAAAGCAGTTTTGCTGACCCGCGAAAAACGCGAAAAGACCCGAAATTTTACCGGGATCGTTGTAGGTCCGGTGACCCGACCTGGCGTTTCCCACTGACCCGAATGGACGGCGCGTTGCCAGGGATCAAAGAAGGGGATTGCTGAAACGCACGCCCGCGAACCTGCCGAAATCGAGATCCGCAGTGTGCACCTCGGCATCGAGCCGGAGCGCGACCGCCGCGATCTGGGCGTCCGTGGTCAGGTTTCCCGCCGTGCCCGCCGCTTCCAGCAGGACAAGCGCCCTTTCCACGTCATCCGGCAGCATGTCATGCAGGCGCACGTGTTTGCGAGCCAGCCACGAGCGGACATGGGTGGATGCCTCGGCTACAGACAAGGGATGGTTGTAGATCCTTGGATGGGTGGAAATTCTCACAAAACCGAAGACCACAGGCGGCAGCAGAATCACCGGAGTTCCGCCGCCCATGAGGCTTTTGCACCACGCGGATGCTTGGGCATGGAAGGGGCTGCTCTCATCGCAGGCGTAAAGCAGGAGATTGGCGTCCGGCAGGATCATCGGCCGCGTTCGAGGAGTTTACGGGTGCTTTCGAGAAACGCCTCCGCTTCGAGATCATCCGCCAGCCGGTTGAAACCGGCGGGGTCATGCCCGGCACGCAGACCCATGGGACGGGCCCGCAGGACAAAGGGCTCCGACTTGTCGTCCGGAGCAGTCAGTTCGATGCCCGCACGCAGGGTGTCGTTGAGCACTTTCTTGAAGGGCTTGTGGGTGCGGAGGGCGGTTTCCCGCAAAAGACGCTCCACATCCCGATCCAAGGTTACCGTGGTCCTCATAAACGCATCATGATGCGTTCAGAATTGATGTCAAGATGCTAAACTCGATGTGAATGACAGCGTCTGCTGCAAGAGGGCAGACTCTCAAGATTCTTTCATGCGTTTTCTAGAACTTTTTTACGGGCGGCGATTTTATTCGTTTTGATCGATACCTCACTGAAAGAGTGCCCTCCAGACCTTTGCAGAGATCTTGAAATGTTTTCCGAACACGTTTGTCCAAATGTTCCGCATAGCTTTTATCAAGCCCACGTTTTTTGATCAGGCGTTGGACATCGCTCAAATCCTGCAAACGGTCGGTGGCCGAAAGATGCGAGGCCAGCTTGCTGTTGATCAAATTGGCTACAGGATCACCCTTGAGCGAAAAGGATATTTTCCCGGCAGGATGGTGACGATAAACACCGCGAAGCTCGGCAATCTCCCCGGCGGTCAGATCTTCCGGGAAAATTTCAATCATCGGCCCGGCCTTGGTTTTCAGAATGGCCGCCGGGTCGGGTTCATCCGGCAAGCCCATTCGCTCTGAATCAATCGATAATCTCAAGAGGCCATCCACGGCCTTCTGCCAGTGACGTCGGGATACGACAATACCCACATCAAA
>JBBSCO010000100.1:0-6649 GCA_038250235.1 Methylacidiphilales bacterium
CATTGCCTTTTAAGCCACAATCGCCATTTACACTGTAATCCCTTTGTTAAAAAACTCTGCACCCTTCGCGCATTTTCGGTAAACTCAAGGGATGCTTAAGGCTTACGAATACAGGAAATGCAGCGCCTGCCGGGATGCTTTGAAGCGGCTGGAGTTGAAGAAGATCAAACACGAGATCTCTGCGATCCGGGAAACGCCGCCCTCTGTGGCGGAACTTAAGGAGATGCTTAAGGCCAAAGGCGATCTGAAGAAACTCTTCAATACTTCGGGCCAGGACTACAAGGCTTTGGGGGATGAAAGACAAGCTTCCGAAAATGAGCGAAGTCGAAGATTTGAAGTTGTTGTCAACAAACGGAAGCCTGGTGAAACGGCCTTTTATTCCCGGGAAAGGTATCGCTTTGGTTGGTTTCAAGAAAGACGAGTGGGAATATAGTTTTAAATGACGCTCCATTGGAGGCAACTCTTTT
This sequence comes from Methylacidiphilales bacterium, assembly GCA_038250235.1. GTDB lineage: Bacteria > Verrucomicrobiota > Verrucomicrobiia > Methylacidiphilales > JAAUTS01 > JAAUTS01. Next base: position 468 of record JBBSCO010000100.1, read on the forward strand.
ATCAGCCGCGCCAGCGCTTCTTGCTGGTGTCACTGCAAACACAGCCGGAGGAACAGCCTCCCTTTTTGGAGCGGAACCGCAGATAAAACCAGGTCAAGGCACCCAATATGAAAAGGACGACAAGGCATTGATCAAGCAGGGGGTTCATTGGTATCCAAGTAGATGACCGCCTTGATAGACAATGAAGGACCCGGTCCAGGCCAGCAGTGTCATATAGGCGAACTGGAAGATGGGCCAGCGCCAGGAATTGGTTTCGCGCCGGACAATTGCCAGGGTGGCGATACATTGCATGGCCAGCACATAGAACACCATCAGGCCAATGCAGGTCAGGGGAGTGAAAACAGGGCTGCCATCCGGACGGGTCTGGGACTGCAACACCGTTTGAAGACTTTGCGAGTCGCCAGTTTCGCTTTCGACATTGTAAACAATGGCCATTGTCCCGACAAACACTTCACGGGCGGCCAGAGAGGCCACCAGGCCGATGCCGATTTTCCAGTCATAGCCCAGGGGCTCGAGGACAGGCTCGATGAAACGACCCAGATGACCGGCAAAACTGGTCTGCATGGCCACGGCATGGCTCACATCCGGATCGGCGGGCTTGGGATAGGTTGCCAGGGCCCAGAGCAGGATGGAAAGGCAGAAGATCACTGTGCCTGCCCGTTTGAGGAAGAGTCCCGCCCGCTCCACCATGCGCAGGGCAATGGAATGGACCGAGGGCAGACGGTAAGGGGGAAGTTCCAGCAAGAGCATGGGCCGCTCGCCTTTGAGCAGGGTTTTTTTAAAAATCCAGGCCATGATAAAAGCTATGGTGGCACCGAGAAGATAGGCTGCGAGCATGATGCCTGCCTTTTCCAGAGCCGAGCCCTCACCGGGAGGAAAAAGAAGGGCGATCATGAGGGCATAGACTGGCAGGCGGGCGGAGCAACTCATGAGTGGGGCAACCAGGATCGTAACGAGACGGTCCTTCCGGTTTTCGATGGTGCGGGTGGCCATGATGCCGGGAATGGCGCAGGCAAAGGAACTGAGCATGGGGATGAAGGATTTTCCGTGGAGTCCGACCTTAGCCATGAAACGATCCATGATGAAGGCGGCCCGGGCCATGTAACCGCTGTCCTCCAATATGCCAAGAAATAAAAAGAGGATCAGAATCTGGGGTAGGAAGATCACGACACCTCCGACCCCGGCGATAATGCCATCAGTCAGCAGCGAACGGAAATCACCTGGCGGCAGATGCTCCCTGATCAGCCCGGAGGTAGCGGTGAAAAAGGCGTCTATCCATTCCATCGGATAATTCGCAATCGTGAAGATGGAAAAGAACATCAGCCCCATGACACCGAGAAAAATCGTCCAACCCCAGAATTTGTGGATAAAGACTGCGTCGAGCCGGTCGGATAAGGAAAGGCGGTGGGTCGTGTCACCTTCGCGTCGGACGGAGCCCGAGCAGATTTCCTGCAGCCAGGCATAGCGGGCTTCCACGGCAGTGGAGACCGGGGAAAGCCCGGCTTCCTGCAAGCGGGCCTGGGATTGCGTAACCCGTTCGGCATCTTCCTGTCGACCTGTGATACTGCGGATCTGGGCTACGTCGGTCTGGCCGATGAGCAGCAGGGCTTCCGCCCGGCGGAAACGCTCCGGCATTACCAGTTGGGCGCCCAGGGCCTGAACTTCCTTTTCCAAAAGATCCGGCATGGTGGCCCGCAGCCCTTTGCTGTCGGCTTTGAGCGTGGCCAGGGCGGTTTTCAGTTCAACCAGACCGCGCCCCTCGGAGGCAACCATGGGAACGACGGGAATGCCCAGGGCTTTTTCCAACGCAGGCACATCGATGTGCAGTTCTTCCTGCTCGGCCACATCCACCATGTTGAGCGCCAGAACGGTGGGAAGCTCCAGCTCCAGCAATTGGGAGGTCAGGTAGAGGTTGCGTTCAAGGTTGGAAGCATCCACCACGCAGATGATGGCATCGGGGGGTGGCGTATCGGATTGGCGACCCAAAAGCACATCACGGGAAACCGCCTCGTCCGGCGAGCGGACCTGCAGGCTGTAGCTGCCGGGCAGGTCGAGGAGTTCGTAGATTTCGCCATGCAGGCCGTAGAGCCGGCCGGTTTTCTTTTCAACGGTGACGCCGGGATAGTTGCCGGTCTTCTGGCGGAGTCCGGTCAGGGCATTGAAGAGTGTGCTCTTTCCGCAGTTCGGGTTGCCCGCAATGACAATGTTCTGGAGAAAGTTTTTGCTCACAGAGCCTCAACAAGAATGCCTTTGGCGTCTTCTTTACGGAGGGAAAGATGGTAGCCGCGGATTTTTAATTCAATGGGATCCCCCATGGGGGCAAAGCGCACGATTTCGATGGTCGTGCCGGGCAGAAGTCCCATTTCCAGCAGGCGCTGGGATTGCTCCGGGTTCAATTGGAGGGAATGAATGCGGGCTGCCTGTCCCAGAGGAAGTTTTTCCAGGGAAAGCGGGGCCGGGTTTTGGAGGGGACTTGGGATCAGACAGCCTCGACTTGGATATGGCGTCCGAGTTCCCGATCAATGGCGATCCGTGTGTTATGCACCAGGCAAACAAGGGCGCTGTGCTGGGCCAGTTTACGGATGGGAGAAGAAGGGGAAAAGCCGAGTTCCTGCAGACGGCAAATATCCGGGCAGCTCGGACAGATATGCATCACGCGAAGCAAACAACCGCAGGGAGCCGTGTCCAAGGAGAACAGCTTTTTTGGATGACGAGGCACAAGAACAGCTTACCTAAACGAGACTCTTTCTCAAGACAAACTTTATAGAAATTAAAAGGGTAAGGGGGCGTTTCTCGTCAAAAGGTTGGCTTAAAAAACGATCCTAAGAATTCTTTCATAAAGAGCTGATTGAAAAAGTTTTATGAAATTGCCAGAATGATTTTTCACTATTGATGATCAGGCTAAGACCTGAGTCCTTGGCCTGCTCGCCAGGATAAGACAGGCCATACTTCCGTAAGAGTCTGGGTTCATAAAAGTGGCATGCTTAAAGTTTACCAATACGAAAAGTGCAGCGCCCGCCGGGATGCGTTGAAGTGGCTGGAGTTGAAGAAGATCAAACACGAGATCTCTGCGATCCGGGAAACGCCGCACTCTGTGGCGGAACTTAAGGAGATGCTTAAGGCCAAAGGCGATCTGAAGAAACTCTTCAATACTTCGGGCCAGGACTACAAGGCTTTGGGGGGATTCAAGTAATAGGAGTGTGAGAAACAGTTTGGATATCAGATTACTGATCAGGTACAGAAAATCTAAGCTTTCCCGGTAAAGTGGCTCAGTCCTGCCACATCAATTGGCTGAACCATTTCAGGCCGTGGCGGGAGAGACTGCGTTTGCCCTGCACTTTCTGGATCAATCCCCTGTTGAAGGATTCTTGAAGACTGAGCGAGTCATCAAACCAGAGCAGTTCCGGCCTGTCGCAGGGCTCGGCCGAACGTTTGAAACTCAGGGGCATTCCAGTTCGGGTGCATTCCACTTCCCAGGATGCGGGTTGCGGCAGACCTAGGCCGCCTTCGACCTGTTCCGGGAACCGCTTTTGCCAGTCGAAATAATCCTTGGCGGCTGGGATGCGGACGCGGAAGAGAGGTTTCAGGGAGGCAAAGATTCCTGGAACCGTAATGGTTTTATTTTGCGCAGAATCCAGCAGAAGTCTGGAAGGATCCACTCCGAGAAAATTCAGACCGCTGAAGTTGCCGTGCTCGTTGGGTGTGGGATAGGGTTCGAAACCGATCCCGACTTTCCGATACCAACCCGAATAGTCTTTGTTGACGAGGAATCCTGTCTCGAAGTGCAGGTGGGCGCGGTCGCGGGTTCCGACATTGCCGCTCCAACCTAATTTGCCGATGATCTGTCCTGCTTTGACTTTATCACCTGCCTCGACTTGAACAGCGGCGAGATGGCCGTAGGTGGTGTAGAGATCGTGTGGGCCGTAACGGTGGCGCAGGATAAGGTAGAGGCCGTAATTCGACTGGGAGGCCCTGGTATTGGCATAAACGACTTCACCTGCGGCAGCAGCAAAGACCTGATCCTTGGGTTCTCCCTTGGCATCAAATTGCAAAGGTTTGATGTCGATGCCTTCGTGGAAGAGGTTGAAGTAGCGGGCGGGTTCGGGTTCGGAAGAGCGGACAAAGCCATACATGCCGGAGATGGCGCGTTTACTAATAGTGGGTTGGTAGAAATTTTCCGGGCGGCCGTCAAGAAGGGCGGTATTGGGGCTGGGGAATTGTATCAAGAGCGGAAAGGTTTCCACCGCTGCGGTGGAAACCTGGGCACGGCCTGAGAGGGCCATAAGAAATGATAGACCGAGCAGAAAAGACGTAACGAAAGGATTTTTCAAACTGTGCACCCAGCTTGGAAAAAATCCGGTTTCCCGTCCATCCCCAATGCAGGCCAAACGATGGATCATGTTCTGTCCGATAATTTTCCAGTGGCTGAAAAATTTCGTAATCCTTGTCCGCTTTGGGAGAAGGATTACTTGCTTTCGCCGACGATCTGGTTGAGATCGTTACAAAGAATGCGCTGGGGGTCGACGGGGTGTTCGGAAAAGGCGAAGGCCATGATGGCGACGCGTTCGCCCTTTTTGATCAGGTGGGCTGCCCCGCCGTTCATGATAATTTCACCGGATCCCGCGGCTCCTTTTTGCACGTAGGTTTCCAGGCGGGCTCCGGTGGTGATGGAGGCCACGAGAACTTTTTCCCCTTCCCAGAGGTTGGTCAGGCGCATGAGATCCTCGGGAATGGTGATGCTGCCTTCGTAGTCGACGTTGGCATCGGTGATCATGGCCCGGTGGAGCTTGGATTTCAGGACTTCGCGTAACATGTCAGGGAACAACATAGCTGGGGTTCAGGGAATGCCCAGATTTTTTGTTGTCGCATTCTCTTTGTAGCAGAAGCCTCCGGGCCTCGGTTCTCCATCTTTTTCCAAAATCCGCAATTCTGAGATCGCGGCTACAACCTTGAATCCCGGCAAAGTTCTCCAAGAGGGGTTGCCTTTGGAGCGGGGTTTGCTTAAGTTTTGAAATGCTTTTTTACGATGTTTCCACCGTTTCCTCATCCCAGCCTAAAAAGACTTTGCTGCGCTCGGAGGTTTCGGCAGCAGATACCTGGGACCTGTGTCGTCTATATTCCGTAGAAAGCGAATGGGATGCCGACCTCAAACGTTACTCCGACCGTTTCCCCCGCTACCTTGACTTCAAAGGAAGCCTGAACAGTTCAGCCGTCCGTCTCAACGAGTGCATGGAGTTTGACCGGGAACTGGATCTGATCGCGGAGCGGCTTGGGCATTACGCGTCGCTCAAATCCTCGGAAGACAGCTCCAGCAACGAGAACCTGTCCCGCGAAGCCCGCTTTCAGCATGTCATGATCCAGGCCGCTGAAACCGCAGCCTTTCTCACCCCAGAAATCCAGGCCATTGATGACAGCAGTTTCCAAGCCTACCTCACTGATCCCGCCCTGGCCGAGTGGAAAACCAAGCTGACCAAACTGCGCCGTCACAAGCCCCATATCCTTTCGGAAAAAGAAGAGCGCCTGCTGGCCATGGCCTCCCTTCCTCTCGGTGGCGTGCAGGAAACCTTTTCACAACTGACCAACGTGGACATGACTTTTGGAAATATTCATGATGAAAAGGGCACGGAATTCGAACTGTCCCATGGGTTGTTTTCCTCCTTTTTGGTGAAGAAAGATCCGGAACTGCGCCGCAGGGTCTTCCACCAATACTACGAGGAGTTCAAAGCCCACCAATACACCCTGGCTTCCACCCTGATTCATTCCGTCAAGACCGATGTCTTCCACGCCAAGGCCCGCCATCATGTTTCCGCCCGCGAAGCTTCCCTCTTCTCCGATAACGTGCCCGTGGCTGTTTATGACAATCTGATCAGCTCCGTCCGCAACAACCTTGCCCCATTGCACGAGTACTACGAACTGCGCAAACAGGTGCTCGGCTTGAAGGAATTGCACTTTTATGACACCTACGTTCCAATGACGGAAAAGGTGGAACTACGCACCCCCTTTGACGAAGCCTGTGACAAGGTTCTGGCAGCACTCCATCCCCTCGGGGACGAATACACCGCAGCACTCGGCGATGGTTTCCGCAGCCGCTGGGTGGACCGCTATGAGACAAAGGGCAAGCGCAGCGGAGCCTTTTCCAGCAGCAGCTACGGGAATCCCCCCTACATCCTGATGAACTACAA
>JBBSCO010000101.1:0-6533 GCA_038250235.1 Methylacidiphilales bacterium
GGGAAGCTCGTCCAGCCACAGGCCAGAACGGGGGTCATAATAGCGCCATTCAATCTTGGACAAGTCAGTCACCAAGGTAAGCCAATCGCTGCTTTTTGCTGTGGTAATCGGGTTCTGCGAAAGTTCAGATGCTTGCGTGACTCTTAAAAGGCTCAGGCTGTAAAGACCTCCGATCTGGGGTCTCATACCCAAAACACTGATGGCATCAAAATCTTCCACTTTCTGCCAGGCCAGCAACTCCGGAGCATCGCGAATAATGATTTCAGGAAGGACCTTTCCATCCTGCCGTCTAAGCCTACCTTCCCAGATGGCATTTGCCGGCATCATGCGGAAGGTTCTGCGGCAGAGTTCCAAAATTCCTTCGATCTGTTGCTGACGGCTGCGGGCCTCTTCCATTCCTGCCGTCATCTGGATGACTCCTTTAAGCACACCATAAATGCTTCCGGCCAGCATGGCCAGAATGGCGATGGCAATCATCACCTCCAAAAGACTGAAGGCCTTCCGTTTTTTGAAAAAATAATCAGGGCTGATAGACATAGATTTCCGCCTTCTCGGCCTGCTCCACATTGCCCTCTTTCCAGAAGGCTGAAACGCTGATCCTGTAAAGATTGGGCAACAGGATTTTGTCATCATTGGAAATCTCCAGAAGTGCCACTTCCTTTTCATAGACCACGCCATTGTTGTCAGGGTCGCTTTTTTCCCGCATGGGTGCCAAAGGAAGGATTCTTGTCTGAACCATGCGCGTTTCGAGTTGCCTGCGGATTTCTTCTTCCTTTCGGACTTTGACAAAGACACTGGCCATGTTGTTAAGGGCGGTCACCAAGCTGATTCCGGCCAGGGCAAAAATAGCCACAGCCAGAATAACCTCCATGAGGATGTATCCGGTATATCTCCTCCGGATCCGCAGCGGATATTTCCTCCTCATGGAAGATACCATTCCTCATCCTGCCTGTTGGCTGTCAATGGATTGAAGGTCATCTGCATCCAGGATTTCCCGCGTTCCAAGCGGACACTGTTGGGGGCACAAAGCCCCGTCGCCGGGAAAGACCACACCAATTCACGGGGCTTCTCCCATTCATTTGAGCCCCAGAGCCTGATTTTCATTTGTATTGATGAGGGGACAAGATACTCAATGGGCTCAACCTCTTCTCCGGGTTTCTGGCTCTCTGGTTTTGAAGAAGTGTTGTTTGCCCCGACTTCCTCCCCCGGCTGCAATATCCACCGGTCTGAAAGAATGATGATTTCATAAAGCCTGTTTTCCCGCATGGCTTCCTGCCGTGCTGTCTTGGCCAACAGTGCCATTTGGCGGGCGGATCCGCGGAGCTCTTCATCAGCAAAAAAACTTCGGGTCGCCATAATGGCCATTCCGAAAAGAATGGAAACAATGAAAAGCGCAATCACCATTTCCAGAAGGCTGAAACCCTGCTTTCCGGGTTGGCTAAGCCTATTCATGTAAAGCAAGCCAGCGTAAAAACCCTACCAATTGCCCAGATCGTCTTCGCTTTCGACCCCATCCTCACCAAAAGAATAAAGATCAAAACTGACGGGGTTTTTTTTCCCCGGATACATGTATTGGTAAGGTTTTTGCCAGGGATCGGTCAAAAGTTTGTCGGCCAGTTTTGTCCAACGCCGGGGCTGAGGCTCCGTGGCCGGTCTTTCGACGAGGGCCATCAGTCCCTGGTCAGTTGTGGGTAACGTCCTGTTATTGATTTCGTAAAGCTTCAATAAAGAGGTGATATTGGCGATATCGGCATCCACTGCCGTCATTTTGGCCCCCCCCACCGCACCACCCATAAAATAAATGGCTGTCCCCATCAATACAGCAATGATCGAGAGAACAATGATGATTTCCACCAGGGAAAAACCCCGCCGGAGTGACCGCGGGCGTAAGGGTTGGGAATTTGGCTTATTCATAAAAGATGGGACTATTGTTGATCAATTGCCCCTTCCGGAACAAGCTCAACTTCCGGGGATTCAGGCGCCTTCTCCGGTTGAGGCTTCGTGTTTTCCAGAGAAAAGTTCAACTGCAGCTTCAACTCCTTTAAGGCAACTGGCGGAGGAACCGGCTCTTCGGTTTTACCTGATTCTTCAAAGGAAAATTGAATCGTGTTCAGCCCCGCCTGAAGCAGCCCCCGTGGAATGTCAACGGACATCTTCCTCCAGCCCCGGTAACCCAAATTGCCATCCGGCTTGATCCAGTATCCCAGGTCTCGCAAATCCGGCGATTCGGGATAAAACAGTCCGGCCTTTTTCCCGTTCACCCATAAAACCTGGCCTTTCCCCGAATCCAGTCCGTTGAACTTGCTTTCAAGCCGCGCCATTGAAGGGGTGGCGTCCAATTCAACGGAAAATTCAACCCCTTCCTCAATCCGTTGCGGCTTTTCCGTAATCTGCGCCGTGACGATACGGTTTTCCCAGAGATCTTCCGGAACGGTTGGGAATTCGCCGTTCACCTCGCTCTTCATGAGGGGGATCCCCAGACGATCCAATAGTCCGATTTCTTGCACAAGCGGTGACAACACCGGAACCTGATTAAGCCATTCCCAGCGGATTTGATGGATACCTAGGTTTTTCCCGCTGGCCTGAACCGTCATAATCCCACCGTTACTGAGCAATTCCTGTGAAATAAGCAGGCTCCGCTGGTTTGGAAGGGTGATACCTTCATAAAGATTGCCGCTAAGCGTCTTGGTGCTCTCCCCTGATTTCCAAAAGACACGTAAAAAACCTTCTTCAACCTCATCAAAAACAAAGGTGACCAGCAACCCTGACGTGTGCGGGACAGGAAGTATTTCATATGCCACCCGGCCGAGGCTTACGGGCTCGACTTCCAAAACCAACGGTTTTACCCATTCGGGTTGAGGCATCAGTGAGGGTGCATCGAGATCCTGTGTCCAACTCTGACTGAAACCTGTGGCAGGGATCCCCTGCGTTATTACAGCGGTCAGTGCAAGAATGATAAGGAGTTTCATCACCTCTAAGTGTATCCCTGGCTCCATCTCCATATCCACTGTAAAATCTGATTATATTTCTAACACAGACAGACTATTTATCCTGAAGTACCCCATTCTGATCTCTGTCTCAGATTTGAAAAAACGTTCAAGTTCAAGCCGCCCGACCTTCCCTTTTATAAATGTCGTAGGTCAGACCTACGACATTTACAAACCTGTCAATCGTATCTACGACGGCGCTTCAATTACCGTTTACCAAAAAATGGGGCGGCAACCAGAAAACGTCTTTGCAATTGGAAGTCCCTGCACTGGACTGCACGGAGAATCATGGAGACCATTCAGTATGGGCGATAACCCCGAAGATAGGTGCCCCACACCAATAGGAGGTGAAGACCCCACAGACAGTCTTAGCGGAGAGCGGTAAAGTATTTCCTATGAATCTACTAATTGTCCTTATTGTGTTAATGCTCCTGTTCGGCGGCGGCGGTTTTTATCTGGGAGGACCTCTGATAGGCGGAAGTGTCTTTGGGCTCATCCTGCTTGTCCTGTTGGTTCTCATGTTTACCGGTAAACTGAGTCGCAGATAAAAACGAAGAGGTCGGCCCGGGAGCGGAACAAGGTCTTTGCATGGCATGAAGCACCCCCTCGCCACGCTGACTTTGATCCGCCCCGGCGGGCCTGTCTGTTAACCACAGCCTTAAAGTCCGCATCTGCGGATAAAAGGGTGGATCACCGCCATCCCTTTCCTGCTGTCGGATCCCGAACTAGGTCGGGCAAAGTAAACCCCCGTAGCTGTTCCATCATCTTTCCGCGCAGTCAAATGATTGGAACTTCCTCTGGCTCTAACTACTTAAAATCAAATTGGCACAATGATGGGCAAACCCGATATTGCTCGTTGCAATCATTCGATAGGAAGCTACGATCACCAAATGAATATCCCCCTTAAACCCCTCAGTAATCTGTGTTTCATTCTGGGCTTTGTCTCAATTCTCGGTTCCATCGGCATTTGGTATTTTTACGCACAAGGCTCTACAGATCCGGAATCCTTGGCTCACGCTGAGCGTTTTGGCATTTTTGTGGGTTTGTGGGCCCCGACGTTCTTTATTCTCTCCAACCGCTTTGACCGTTACGCCAGCTCCAAACCCTGATTTCAGAAAAATGCTGTCGCCTTAAGGTTGCAGTCGATACCTGCAAAACACGCGAAAAGCCGCTCAATAAAAGGGGAAGATTTTCCTCTCCATTTCGGGCTTTTTCGCGTGTTTAGCGGGAACAATTCTGTTGCGAGCGCTCTCCCTTTTCTGAAAATGTTTTCAGCAAAGGTGTCAAACCTGAGCTACAGTCCTTGATGCGTTCTCTTACTCAGGCTTTTCTTGGATCTTTGGCCGGGGATGCCCTGGCCATGCCTGGACATTGGTATTATGATCTCGCGGCTTTGCATCGCGATTATGGGATAATCAATCGCTTTGTCGCACCTCATAATCCCCATCCCGATAGTATCCTCTGGCGTTCGACCTATTCGCCGCCTTCTCCGGAGGCAGACATTCTTCACGATCAAGCGAGGTATTGGGGGGTTCGCGGAATTCACTACCATCAGTTTCTTGTCGCCGGTGAGAATACCTTAAACCTGCGCTTGGCAGACGAGTTGTATCGTATGATTTGCTCGGACGGGGGTTATGACGCGGATCGCTGGCTTGAACGTTATGTGCATTGCCTACGGACACCCGGTTGGCATCGGGACACGTATGTCGAGGAGGTCCATCGGGGGTTTTTTATAAATCGTGCCAAGGGCAGAAAATTGCGTTCCTGCGCCATATCCGATGAACACATTGGAGGTTTGGCCTCCGTCCCCGCCCTGGTGGCTGCCACGGAGGGAATGGCCTTGGAGGAACTGCGTCAAACCGTTCAGCTTCATGTGGCCTTATCCCATCAACATCCCGGCGTTCTGCATGCGGCTGATGCCTTGACACGCGTGCTCCATGCCACCGCGCAGGGAACAGAGCTGGAGGCTGCGCTGGTGGAGAATGCGGGTGATTTTTTCTCATTGCGCCGCGCACAGGAATGGATCGCCTTAGCGGATGAGGAGATCGTTGGAAGGCGGCTCAGCCCGGCTTGTTATATTGAAGACGCCTTCCGGGCGTCGTTGTATCTGGCGTGGAAATATCGAAATGATTTTTCTGCAGGGTTGATCGCAAATGTCATGGTGGGTGGAGACAACTGCCATCGCGGCGTGGTGGTCGGTTCTCTGCTCGCTGCGGCCAATGGCTGCCCTCGTGAGTGGAGTGATGGATTGCTGGCTTCGGCTGGTCATTTGGGCCTGTTAGTCAATCATTCAGAGTGAACGTCAGACCTCATTTACCAAGCAAGGAATGAGACAGGCTTAGGCCCGGCCCCGCAACCACCCCCCAAGCTTGGCCAGGCTGCGACGATCCTTTTTCCTGGCAGGGATCTCTTGGTTCCCGCCCCACTTGCGGAAAAAACCTGTAGTCCTTCGAGGTGCTAGCGCGAGCCCCCACAGGGCGGCCCGGCACCGTCCACGCTGAACCCGATGGTGTCGTTGTAATCGACCTTGAGGTAGCCGAGCCCGTTATCGCGCAACAGGTGGATGACTTTCTTCGTAACGTAATCCAACGTGAAGGGATCGCGGAAATCCCGGAATCGCCGGGCGCCTACTTGTAAGACATTTCCGTAGCGATGGAGGTGATGGTCGGAGAGCGCGAAGGCTTTTGATCCGGGATTACGCACCTCGAACTTAAACCAAATCCCGGGAATAAGTCCCATCTCGCGGATGACGCGGCAGGTGGCATCGAGGCCTTCAGGAAACGCGTTGCGACTGATTATCCAGTCGCCGTTCTGCTGGATACCATCACCCGGACGCTCCCCAGAGCACGCCAGCCTCGGTATCCTCAAGCGCCACGAAGGGGAAAAATCCGCGCACCGGCATCGGGCCGACTTGGCCGAAGCGTTCGCTGAAAATGCCGTGACCAAGTCAGGAGCGCTCCAGATGAATGTGTTCAATACTGCGCGCGCCCAGTTGGCGCTCGGCGCTCGGCGCTCCAGACTGAGCGGAAACGGTAGGCGATCAGGCGGTTGGGAGCGTCATCGGGGGCTTAGGGGGTGAGGCCGCCGAGCGGGAAGCTGGTCAGCATCTAAAACGTCACCCGATTTTTCCCCGCATCGCGGATGAGGACGTGGCAGCTGAAGACGGGCGTGTTGCCGATCCAGGACAACTGATGCCCGCAGCGAAGGCCGGAGGGATGTTTGAGCATGGTGAGCACCAGAGTTAACCCCTGTTTCTTTACCACTTTTTGTCCAACAACTATCGGTGCCATGGTGGAAGGCCGGAGCCGCATCGTGGAGCCTTGGGAAAATGATCCCGTCTCAAAGTCCCCACCGCATTTGGGATGCACCGGAGGATCGAGCGACAAAGTGCGCACGGGTTGCTATCTTTCTGGCAAGCCGGAGATTTCCACGTCAGGCGGCAGGAACTCCCGGCGTTTGACCGGGGAGAGCGCCTTGGGCTGGAGCGAGAGCTGCGGGGCTCCCTTGCCTTCGGCAGGAATATCGATGCGGACGACAGTGTCGCCA
>JBBSCO010000102.1:0-6487 GCA_038250235.1 Methylacidiphilales bacterium
ATGGCGGTTCCCACGCGGATCGCTTCGATCCCGATCAGGTTGAGGAAGCCGTAGGAAACGTCCGACATCACCACCCGAAGCTTGAAGGCAATCATATCGAGGAAAGGCATGGGCCAGGCAAACGCGAGAAACAGGTAGGGAAAGGCGATGATTCTGAAAAAGCTCCAGCCGAAGAACCACAAAATCAAAGCTCCGATGGTGAAATGGAGGGAAAGAAAACTCATTTGTACAATATCGATTTTGTAGCCAATCCAGTAAAAGAGCATGGCCAGAACCAGTAAAACCACCGCCCGCTTGTCACCCTTGATGAATACACCACGAAAACGGCCACCGGCCAGAAAGACCTGGCACATCAATACAGGCAAGGCACCCATGGCCAGATAAGGCCATTTTTGGAAACAACCTATGACAAAGGCCACTGCTGCCGCCGCCGTCAGAATAAAGTCGCGCTTACCAAAAGCAATCTCACGACCCAGGACTTCCTCACGTTTCCAGTAAATCAGTCCTAGCACAATCACCGGCACCAACTGACAATGCTCCCACTCCGGCGTGTAGATCCACATCCGGAAAAGATTTCCAAAGACGCTGTCCGGCGTATTCCCATACCCCAGTCCGTAGGGAATGAAGCCATACATCACCACGATAATGGCAGTCCCGGTGAAACCCAACAAAGAGAGAGGATGCGTCAACCAACGCTTGATATCCCAAATCATGCAAGGAAACTAGTAGTGGTTACCACCTTTGCCAAGGACTGAAATACGTGATCCTCATTTTTCGAATCCAAGCGCTTCCTTCATTTTAAAGGCCACTTCTCTTGGATCTATCGCCAGTATTCCCAGGCCCTCCGGACATTTTACGGACGATCCAACAACAAGATGTTCGCTGCCGTAGGGAGCAAACCAACAGGACGGCCTGTTACCAAAAAGTGACACTACCGGTTTACCTAAAGCCGCAGCCAGGTGCGCCACAGCCGAATCGTGGCACAAGACGGCATCGGCTTTGCCGACCTCCTCCAGCAAGGCCCCCCAATCAGGAGTCTGCACCCTTTTTTCCTGAAGACAGGCGGGCAATGCACCGCCTTCCCCCGCAGGTGCCACACATACCCAGTCCAACTTTTCAGGCTCTAAAAAATTTTTTACCACATCCACAAATCCCTCCACCGGCCATCGTTTTTCCGGAAGCCTCGCCCCCACATGCAGGAGCCATTTTCTTCCGGACACCACACTCCCGACGCTTTCTTGGAACAAGGAAACCCATGGTGTCCGCATCGATACCTCCAGGTTCAGTGCTGTCCCCACTTGTTGCCAATCCCTCCAGTGTGCCTGTTCCCAGCTTTCGCGTTGCAAGGCATCGGTTAACAACGCCTTCCCGCACAACAATCCCGCCGCCCACTGAAAGAGTTTACCCAGCCAAAAACGATTGACCGTTCCCGCCGCTTTCCAGGAAAAATAATTGACTCTGTTCAATGGAAATCCCACCCGCCTGGCCGCCCCGCTCGAAAGCATCAGGAGATGCACTCTCGGATCCGCCCACCCGCAAACCACCACCCCGGCCTGCAGGGCTTTTAATCTCCGGCCCGTTTCCGCCATATCCTTGTGATTCCAAAGATGGCCCCCCGTCCAAAAAGGTTCCCAGACCAGAATGTTTTCCGACGGGAGGATCATTTCAAAAACCGACTTCTGCACAGGGCGACAGCAAACCCAAACCTCATACTTGCCCATTGCGCAACGTATAAACGGTAAGCTCAGGACGGCATCCCCCAGATGATGAAATTCCAATAACAACAGTCGCGGTTTCATCTGCCCCGCCTCCATTTCCCTACCCGCTCAAAGACCATGCGCTTTCCCTGATAAAGCCACTGCCCAACACATTGCATCGCCACCGCCTTCCAGAAAAAACGGCAGCCCTGCCCATACTGCTTGACCATCCGGGCCGTCTCCCACCAGGCCGGTGCCAGTTGGGAAGACGTTTTCGCCGAACCATGCAAACGGCAGACGGCCAACGCCTGCTCCAGATAGAACCACTTCGTTTCCCCGCTGATGCGCAGCCAGTACTCGTGATCCATACAAAATTTCAATCTTCCGTCCAGAGCCCCATAGCGCTCATAAACCCGGCGACGCCAGAAAACCGCCGGTTGTCCCAGAAAATTATCCCCCAACAAACGCACACGGCTGAAAGGCCCCGCTTCCTTCAGGCGCTTCCATCCCGAGTCCCCTTCCAGGAAATAGTAATCCCCATACACCACATCCACCTCCGGATTCTTTTGAAAAATCTCCGCCACCGCCGCCAGGGCCCCCGGCTCATAGAGATCGTCCGAACACAGATAAGCCAGAATATCCCCCGTCGCAAGGTTCAGTCCCTTGTTGATCGCATCCGTTTGGCCGGCATCAGCTTCGCTAACAAAGTGAAAACGAAGATTTTCACCAAATTGAGAAACACTGAAATCCTGAGAGGCTGAAGGATGCCCGGCGTCTGGGGTCCGGGGTTCAGGATTTCGAAATTGCAGTTTACCGGCATTCTGCAGCCATATCTCAAGCATGGCGACCGTCCCGTCCGTCGATCCGCCATCCATGACGAGATGCTCGACAGAAAAATCCTGAATGGAGGCATCAGTATTCTTTTCAGCATTTAACTGAATCTTTACAGATTGCAGGCTATCCGTGATAAACCGCCCTTGGTTGTAGCTCGGCGTTATAATGGAAAATTTCATGCGAAATCCTGAAAAGGTCGAATGGTAAAATACTGAAAGAACAACACCTTCGTTCGGACAAAGACTTTCAATCCCGTAAAATTATTATAAAAAACCTCTGCTGGACAAAGGCATATAGAAGGGCTGCAACCATCGATCCTCCTCACTCCTGGATTGGGCACTCATTCAGCAGAATCTTCAGAAAAAAGAGTGACGCCACTGCGCCTGATCTCACTGGCCATGAGGGTCTTGCCTGACAAATAGTTAGATTCTTCAATGTAAAAAAAATCCATGCACCTACTGCGGTGGAGAAACGCCAGCTGTGCAGCCATGCCGACCTCCCTCAGGTCGGTTCCGATGGGAACCATAAAGCAGAAATCAGCATCACTGTCCCGATTCCCCTCACCACGTGCGAGCGAGCCAAAAAGTAAGACCCGTTTGGCACCGGTAACTTCAGCCAGGAGGTTTCCAGAATCACGGATCCATTGATACGTCTGGTCATCCAGGCCATTCAAACTGACCAAACGTGATTTCATATCAATACCCTAAAAGAAGCCCCATAAAAATCAAGCTTGCCGGACACGCAACCCACCTTCGCGGGATTCCGCTACTTGCGGGAGAGCTCTTCACAAAAACTTTGAAAAAGTTTTTCATACTCATCCACCACTTTCTCCCAATCAAACTTCTCTTCCGCACGGCGAAGAGCTCCGGTGCGCAAACGCTGACGCAATTCCGGGTTACGGCCGATTTGCTGCATGGCCTCCGCCAAAGCCCGGACAGGATCCTCGTTTGAAAAACAAAGACCTTCCTCTCCCAACACCTCACGGGTTGCCGCACAGTTCTTGTAAAGAATGGCCGAACCAAACGCCAGTTGATCCAAAAGCACCAGTCGCGTCGCCTCAATCGTCGCTGGCATAAGGAAGGCCAACGCATTACGGCTCAACTCCTCATAAGCCTCCCCGAACCGGGATCCGGTGAAAATCACCCCCTCACCCTTTAACTTCTGCAGTTCCCTGTAATACGCTCTCTCGTATCCCGCAGCTCCGACCATGACCAATTTTGGTATTTTTGATTTTTGATCTTTAATTTCTGGTTCTTGCCTGAACTGCGCGTACGCTTTTAAGGCCATGTCCGCCTCGTTCTCCGGTGTCAGACGCGACACGTAAAGAAAATACCCTTCCGGCTCCAACGACCACTGTTTCAATTCGGAATGCTCCCCCGGTTTTCGTCCACCTTCCACCGTCTCTTCCCCTTTCAATCTTTTCCCATTGGCAAATTCCCCGCCATGGCGCGATCCCGCTGTTTGCGGGACAGCATTTCCGCTTTCAGCTTTTTTGCTTCCCGCTCCATACGAAAGATATACCGGACTCCGTCCGTAACTTTCCACGTAGTGTTTCACCACCTCCATATTGTCGGCGATCACCGCATCAGCCAGTTTCACCGCCTGCCGCTCACTTGTCCGCAGCCAGATCCGGGCAAAAGGACCCCACTTCTTCCGGCGGAAATCCGCTCCGTCCACATTGATGATTACCTTGGAAGAGGAAAACCACTTCATGAACCGGATCAACGGCGCGTTCCCCACCCCGCAAAGATAAATGATGTCATAACGACAAAAGAGCGAGTGAATCATCGAAAGGCTCGTATGCACTATCGTGTCCAGACTCTTGGTTGGAATGGTCGGCAACCATACAATCCTCATCCCCCGCCATTGCTGCCGCATGGTCTTATAATAGATGTCGCGGTTGTAAACCGTCACAGGATGACCCCGCTCCGCCAGACGTGCCCCCAATTGCTCCACCACCGTCTCAAAGCCGGAATAACGGGCCGGAATACCCCGCGAACCGATAAACGCAATCGAAGACTTGGAGGTTCCCCTCTCCCGGGTCAGGCGGAAACGTTCCCGGAAGCCATCGGCCAGTAAGTAATAGAGAAAAAGTGAATTGAAACGGAGGTAACGCAACCAGAGCCTGCGGGGCTCTTGGGCCAGCCGGTAAAACCAGGTCAACCCAACCTTCTGCATCCAGGCGGGGGCAAAAGGACGCCGACCGGCCAGTAACTCAAAGGCATCCCCTATGGCCAGAAAAACCCCGTGCTGATAACGGTGCAGATTCCGGCTGATCCAGCGCTCCTGTCTTTCACCGCCCAAGGCCACCCAGATGAAGTCCGGCTTTTTTTCCTGGATGATCCGGGCAAAGGCCTGCTCATCCTCTTCTGTCCACTTGCGAAAAGGTGGCGAATAAGTTCCTACGATATCAAGATCCGGCTGAAGTTTGAGAACCTCATTTGTCAGTTCCCCCAGACAGCTTTCGGAACCTCCAAAGAAAAAATGTTTCCAGGGCCGGGGCAACTGGCGCAGGGCTTCGCGCATGAAATAAGGCCCGTAAACGCGGTCTTTGAGTCCGGCCCCACCGAGATTCATGGACCAGATCAGGGGCATTCCGTCGGGAAGCAGCAGGTCGAAGCCCCGCATCACTTTGCCAAAGGATTCGTCATGCCGGGCCAGGGAAACAATGTGGGTATTTCCCGCGCAAACCGCAGCGGGCCGGGAATCCCCGGCCAGACGGCGGATGGTCTCAACTGCCGAATCATAGGTGGCACACGCCACAGAAGTCCGCAATACCTCCACATGTTTCAAAGTTTCGGCCACTCGAATTTATCCTGACGGATGATGGTTTAAGTTTAAAGTTTTAAGTTGGGAGCGGTGGGCTGGGAGTATTAAACCAACCAGCCCTGATTTGCCATGGCGGAAGCCGAATTTTGTATTTTATCTACTCCTTGCCTGCATTACGATCAAAACACCTTATTCATGAATATCTATCTGGATCTCACCGAAGATTTCAACAAGGGGGGATTGCGAACTATTATTTGTCCAGGTCAGGCGGTAATGTTCCATCGCCTTGCCATCATGAGCAAAGATGGGGGCTGGATCCTGCGGGAAGATGGGAGGCTTTGAACCATGTTCTTTCCGTTTTGCAGGAACGGGGGGCCACCTAGCGGTTCGGAGCTCCTTTGGATCTGTGTTGGCTGCGGGGAGCTTGGAGTTCCCACTTGGAATTCCAATACGGCGGTCTGCGGGTAAGAACCGATTTTTTTACCAGGCCTCCCAGGATCAGCCCTGCAGGTCTGGAGGAAGTATGGAAATCCCAGGAAGGCAGGCATCCGCCCTTCTTGGGCCTGAAGGAACTGGCCGACCTCAAAAAAACCAACCGGGAAAAAGATTACGCCGTGATTGGAGAATTGGCCCGTAAACTGACTTCTCCAAAGGATCAATTGCTCTATTCCCGTAGCGCGCGGGATCTGCTGGAAATGAAGAAACTCCATCCTAGGGAATGGCAGAAGGCCACAGCAGCGCGGGAAGCCCTGAAAGCAGCAGATTCGGGCTTGGAAGAGCTGGAGGACTCCCTGGACAAAGAGAGGCGCCGGATGATGAAGGAAAATGAAATCCGTTTGGATAAGTACGAGAAAGCGTCGACAGGCTGGGCCTCTCTTGGCTTGGGCTGAATCAAACAAACAGCCACTTGCCTCTGTATGAAGCCCATGCCAATATCATTGCGGCAGCAGAAGGGGTCTTGCCTTATGAACCATGAAGCCATTCCAATAACACCAAAATCAACAAGATCGGACGAATTTTTAAGTGAGGATGACCTCGATTTGAAAAACCTTTCCGAAGCTGAACTGGCTGGCTGGTGGAATGCATGGTTGGAAGCAGCCCAAGCGACCAACGACCAGGATCAATTTGATTATTCCCATGGCGTTTTTCGCCGCGAGCCCCCCAGTCTTTAGTGCCTCCCGCCTCCC
>JBBSCO010000103.1:0-5857 GCA_038250235.1 Methylacidiphilales bacterium
GACGACCGCAGCCCCGATAAGGATGTAGATCAGTAGATCGTGGAAATGCTTGAAGAAGCGTTTGAGCAGCCCTTCCTTGGCCGCGACCGGCAGGAGATTCGGCCCGACGCTTTCCAAGCGCTTCGCTGCTTCGTCGGCACTGAGACCGTCCGCGTGGCAGTCTAGCTTTTGCAGGACCTCACTGGCCGGCAATGCATGGGGGTTCTCCAGTTGAAAAGGGGTGTCCGAGCTTGGTTTCATGATTCGGTAAATGATGCCCTTGCCGGGGATGCTGAATCGCTTGGCATGGTCACGAATCGAGGAACGCTAGCAGACCCGCGTTGGGCTGGTCGTTGAGGTGCGTGTGCGTAGACAAATACTAATAGGCGTCCCTTTCTACCATGGGGTGAAACCCTACCTGACTGAAAGAGTACAAGTGGTGAATCTTATTTCTGATCAGCAACTGAATTTTGACAGGGAACGTGCCAAAGGGTTTTGTATTGCAAGTCAAGGCGCACGATCTGCATGCGAACCGGGCAACAAGGCATTTGCTTTTACGAGGCTATCCGGGTGCGCCAACGAAGGCCAGGAAAGCACTATCACCCGCGCACAGACCGGCTTTGCGTTTTGGTGGTCCGGCCCTCGATACCGCCGGCCTGGGTTTGGTCTTGAACAGGAGCGCTAATACTTTC
The DNA here is from genome assembly GCA_038250235.1 of Methylacidiphilales bacterium. Classification (GTDB taxonomy): domain Bacteria; phylum Verrucomicrobiota; class Verrucomicrobiia; order Methylacidiphilales; family JAAUTS01; genus JAAUTS01. The sequence continues at coordinate 672 of JBBSCO010000103.1, forward strand.
GGGTGGATGTAGGACTTGCGGCATATCGACACGGTATTGCCAAGCTGCCGCGCCACCTCTGCAATGAGTAAGTTGGCACTGGTGGCGGTGATCGTATCACGCTCCTTTTCGTCCAATCGCATGAATAGCGCCAGTGCTGTGGCGCTTCCGTGCCAGGTGCGGAAATCCTTTGCGGTGAAGTCGCCACCGCCGACTCCACCCAGGTAGTCGTTGACCGCCGCAGACCCGACACTGTGCATCTGTCCGGAGTCATCGGAGTACTTGAACAACTCCTGCCCCGGCAGCGACTGACAGCGTCTGACGATGCGTGCGACCCTCTTGTCTTCAATCGAAACCTCATGCTCTACTCCGCTTTTACCGCGGAATTTCAAGCGCAGCTTGTCGCCTTTTAGCGCCACATGCCGCTTGCACAGCGTGGTCAAACCGAACGATTTATTGGTGCGCGCGTATTCGTCGTTTCCCACCCGGACCAAAGTGGTATCAAGCAAACGCACCAGCACCGCTACCACAGCAGGCTGGGTGATAGCAGCATCCCGGGTCTGCACCAAGTCGCGCCTGACTGCCGCGCGAATGCGTGGCAGCGCTGCGCCAAACGCGGCCATCCGATGGAATTTGGTTTCGTCGCGCGCACTGCGCCAGCCGGGGTGGTAGAGATATTGTTTACGGCCCCTTGCATCACGTCCAGTGGCTTGCAAGTGCCCCAGTGGCGACGGACAAATCCAAACGTCACGATAGGCCGGGGGAATTGCCAAATGAGCCAGGCGTTCTCGTTCAGCCCGACTAGAAATGGTTTGGCCAATGTCGTTAAAATACGAAAAGCCGTTACCCCGCCTACGGCGGCGGATTCCCGGGGTGTCGTCACAACTGTGGCGCAGTCCGACCGGCATTACGGGTTTTTTGTCTAAAGATGAAGGGGAGTTGATCGACGTGTGATATTCCAGTTCAACAGAGCCTTTAGTTTTTGCACCTGGCACGGACGCGGTGCGCCGGCGTGTTGATGGAGTGGTCATGAAAAAAAGTGAATTACAGTCGAGTAAATCGGAACCGAACCTGAAGTTGGGTGGCCGGGCGCGTTTTTTGTAGTTACGTGGTGGCGGTTTTAGAACCTGTTTTAAACCACTGCACTTGAATATATTCTTTAGCTTTCAGCTTCAGGTTCATCATTAAATTCAAACTTGGAATAGTAACTCATTTATAATTGCCAAAAAAGCCATTCGTAACCGTGAAGTAAAACATCAAGTAACTGAGACTGGCACAGTTCTTCACGCTTCACCTCCGTTTGATTCCGTGTCACATGTGAAATGTGATAAGCTGACTTCGATGACGCATCTTCGCCGCCGGGACTATTATTCTGGGACGCAGTTGGGAACCGTTTTTCCACCTTTCTTTTTTGTGCCTACCTGTTTGTAACCGACCCAACAGGGGCCTGACGATTTTTTCGATGCAGCTTTCTTTTTTGATGCCGCTTTTTTTGAAGCAACTTTTTTAGTTGGCGCCATATTTTTTGCAGGGTGGGTGTGAGGAGATTGATTTACTACTTAGAGGTTAGTTCGATTTTGACTGACGGCAGAATGGGCGGAGGGTTTCGCCCTCCGCTCATCTCCTTGTATTACTTGGGCATCAGCACGCAATCAACGACGTGGATTACGCCATTGCTTGCCGCGATGTCGGTCTTGATAACTTTTGAGTCATTCACGGTCACATCGCCGTGGGCAACTTTAATTTCGAGTTCCTGACCATTGACGGTCTTGGCCTGCATTGTCTTAACATCAGCAGCCATCACCTTGCCTGCAACCACATGATAGGTCAGAATGCCTGCAAGTTTAGCTTTGTTCTCTGGCTTGAGCAGTTCTTCCACCGTGCTTTTGGGAAGTTTAGCAAAGGCTTCGTCCGTCGGTGCGAAGACAGTGAAAGGGCCGGGGCCTTGAAGGGTTTCCACGAGACCAGCAGCTTTCACGGCTGCCACGAGGGTGTTAAAGTTCCCCGCGCCGGAAGCCACGGCGACGATGTCGTTGGTATTCGATGTTGTCATAGTTTTTTAGTTATATTTTTTAATTTTTTAATTTTAGTTTAGTTAGGCATCAAAACGGTATCGATGAGATGAATAACACCATTACTGGCGGCGATGTCGGTCTTGGTGACCTTGGCCTTATTTACGGTGACGGAACCGTCCATTGCCTTGATGTCGAGTTTCTCGCCGTTGACGGTCTTGGCCATCATGGTTTTTACGTCAGCAGCCATGACTTTTCCAGGCACCACGTGGTAGGTTAGGATACCAGCAAGTTTAGATTTGTTCTCGGGCTTGAGCAGGTCTTCCAGAGTGCCTTTGGGCAGTTTGGCAAAGGCTTCATCCGTCGGTGCGAAGACCGTGAAGGGGCCGGGGCCTTGAAGAGTTTCTACCAGTCCAGCAGCTTTGATGGCGGCGACAAGGGTATTACAGTTTCCTGCGGCTGAAGCAACGGCGACGATGTCTTTGCTGTTGTAAGAGGGCTGAGCTTGAGCAGTGCTCCAACAAGCTGTAACTGCGAATGCTAACAGAGGTAATAGACGATTCATTTTCATAGGATACTTTTTGTTTTTTATTTGAGTGTTTGGGTTTTCACGATTTTCGTGAAGAAGAACTTTGTCGCCCAGAGAATAATCCCGCTATAGGGTTTAACCCTACCTTGATTGGCGGACTTCGCAGGCGGGTCTTGCTCGGTTGACAAACGGAGATTGGTAACAGTAACGGCGCTGAATCTCTAAAACGGCCGCAAGAGGCTCTCGCGGGATTAGAGTCCGTTTTTTCTATGATCTTTCGCTGTTCACCGCGCGCTGACCGCAGATGATCAGCGACGGCGACCGATGCGAGAGGGGGGTTCTATTAAAATCTCCCCACTCTTCTACAACGCGAAATCCGGCCATTATAAATAAAAGCCGCAGCTCGTTGGGATAATAGACGTGGGCATCGTAGTCATCAACAAATCGAGCCGACTTTTTTTCTGCTTCCAACTGATCGTATAGAAACTTGACCCGTAACGTTTGGGTATGAGATTGGTATTGAGCCGCGCGGCAGCGAAGGAGGCGGCTCTTGCCGTCATCGAAATCGCCGTCGAGGCACAGGGCGGTTCTGGCGGGCGAGCGCATGGCGTCCGCCATTGTTTCGTAATCAGGCGCCGACTCGACGATCAAAAAACGCCCCCCTTCTGCCAGCGTGGCAAACGCGTTCCTCCAAGTGGTGGTCTGGTCATGGATCGTTAAAAGATGGCTGAGAGATCCGCAGCACGAAATGATCAGGTTCACCGGTGTGGGAGGTTTCCAAGTTTGGACACCACCTTCCTCCCAAATGATTCCATGAGGGTTCGGCGCAGACTTGGCCGAATCCAACATGGCTTGGCTTGAATCAATTCCCGTAACTAGGCCTCCCCACTCGGCGGCGGCTTCCGCCAGCGGGATAGTGAGACGGCCATTGCCGCAGGCATATTCCAAGATTCGGGCGGGCCGGTGGTTCCGTGTAAAGGCCAAGAGGAACTCGACATCAGGTTGCGGTCCAGAATGCTCGAGATCGTATTTTTCGGGATGTTCGTAAATAAAACTCATTACAGAGGCAGAGATTTTACGCGGTTGATGCCGGAGGCGACCTTTGCCCATGGCCCGGAATGTTGTCGCAATTCCTCGAGATCATAATACCAGTTCGAACCCAGGCCGGTGGTCCCACCGATAAAAATACCTGGGACAGCACTCGAAGCAGGATTGGGAGCTGATAAAGTATCTTTGAACATCATCCGGTTACTCGATTTTTTTGAACTCAGCCACCATGTGGTAATTTAGTTATATCTTCTATGGGGTCTTTCCATACCAGGAGCAGGGCTTAAGACGGTTGAAAGCTGAGTAAAAAGTATGCCGTCTCCCAAGAACTTATTGGGTAGGGTAAGCCCCCATAGAAAATGTTCTTTCAAAAGCCTAATCTGAACGTTACTGATGTGCCCTCCCTGTAACAGAACTCAGGCGGGGGTCCATCCCCAAGCCGAAGAAAATCCCAAAATGTCCTAAACTTAGTGCCATGCACAATTGACTTCGGGTTATCCATCAACATCACAAAGCCCCCTATGCGCGATAAGATTGGACCTAAAAAAAGACCAGCCAGTGAGGAAAAGAAATCCCACCACAGGCAGACGAAATCTGATCATGTTGAACAGGTAGGCAACCAGCCCGGAGAAGAAGAGGCGGTTCACGAGGCGTCCCACCTTCCGGCAAAACTGGTTTATCAGGTTGTCCGTCACGAGGGCGAGGAAGAACTCCGGCGTCCTTGGACTAGTCTGTTCTGGTCGGGCATCGTCGCCGGTTTCTGCATCAGCTTTTCGGTCATTGGAGAGGCTCTGTTCAAAACCTATCTCCCAGCCTCGAAATGGCTGCCACTATTGGAAAGCCTTGGCTACACCTTCGGCTATGTGATCGTCATCATTGGCCGGATGCAGTTATTTACGGAAAATACGTTGACTACTGTGTTGCCGCTGCTGGCGCGACCAGGCTTTGATAACTTCTTGCGCGTCGCGCGGCTGTGGGGAATCGTGCTCGGGGCTAACGTGATCGGCTGCTTCATCGCCGCAGCTTTCATCGCCTTCACGCCCACCTTCGGGCCGGATATTCTGGCTAGCATCACCGAGCTTAGCAAACATGCCACTGAAAACGGCGCGTGGATCAGCTTTGCCAAGGCGGTGCCGGCGGGTCTTCTTATTGCGGCACTGGTCTGGATGCTGGCTGCCGGCGAGGATGATAATTTATTCGTTATTATTCTGATGACATGGCTGATCGCCGCAGGCGGCTTCGCCCACATCAGTGCTGGATCGGTCGAGATGGCTTTTCTGATGCTGACCGGTCAGTTGGGCCTGATTGCCGGGATTTCAGGTTTCTTTATCCCCGTCCTGTTAGGCAACGTTTTTGGCGGCACCGTCGTCTTCACCCTTATCACATGGGGTCAGGTCCGTGAAGAGGTGGAGGACTCCAGCGGCCCGCATAAAGTCCCGGCTCGGTAAAACGAATGGTGTCCGAAATTCCAAGCGACCTTGTCGTCGCCCTTACACCTTCACGAGGGCCTTGCCCATCTTGTCCCCTTCGAAAAGTTCGATAAAGGCTTTGGGCGCGTTTTCGATTCCTTCAGCGATGGTTTCCTCCCACACGATGCGTCCGGCGCGGATCCATGCGCC
>JBBSCO010000104.1:0-5269 GCA_038250235.1 Methylacidiphilales bacterium
CGACTGTCGCATCAACTTGGCCCCGATTGTTGATCAGGAGCGTCCCCGTGGCCCCGGAAACGGTGAGCGAGGCATTGCTTAACGTCAGGCTAGCCTGGGTCGTTGCAGAAGTCGATCCACTGCGTCCAACCACGGTGGTTCCAGCGACGATTTGTCCGCCAGAGCCCAGTGTCAGCGATCCGTTGACCATTGAAGAGGCTGTGCTGGCATTGGCAATTTGCAGGTTGGTGGCGTCGATCAAGGCGGAGCTTGTGCCGGTCAGATTGATCGTTCCGGAAATCGAAGTCGGATCGGTGAGGTTCGATGAGCCCGCCACGCTGAAGTTGTTTGCATATGCGGTAAAAGTGCCGCCGCTCTGGGTGAGCGTTCCTGTCGCAGGCCCGTTGCTGGTCCGATATCCGATGCGGACATCGGCGCGGGTTCCTGCTGTTCCGAATGAGGTGGAATCCCAATTATTCCCGAGAGTTACCGTTCCGGTTCCGCCCATGCTCCCGGTGCTCCCTCCGATTCGCCCCCCGATAATGACAGTATCCGCTCCCCCTTGAACGCTCAATGTGCCTTGACTGATCGCAGTGAAGTTGAGTGTGCCCACGCCGGCACCGGACGTTGAAGAGGAGGTTCCAATCCTGAAGCTGGAGAGGTTTGTCGCGTTAAAATTCAAATTTGATGCCCCGGTGATTGTTCCATTACCGACCCCAGCCCCAGTGTTGGTTCCGGATCTCACCCCGACTTGAAGTGCTCCATTACTTAGATTGAACGTCCCGTTCGACGGGGACCAGGATCCCGTGTAATTCCCTGTAAGGTTGACTTCGCCGACCGTGAGGTTCCTGGCGTTCAGAGTGCTGCCGCTCAAGTTGGTGCCCATAGTGACAGAGCCGGTAGATGTCGAATCCAGTGTTCTGGAGGCGACCCCCATCGTCGTGAGCGTGAACCCCGAAGTCAGATTGAAGACATTGGTTCCGGTCGCTGTGGTGCGAAAAGAAACATTGTCGTTTGTGAGCGGTAGCGTTGCCCCGAACCAACTCGTGGTTTGATTCCACTGGGACGTGTTAGCCCCGACATAGGGTTTCAGTGTCTGAGACTGCAAGCCGGGTAGACCGAATAATCCGAGAGTAACCAGCGCCGCAAACGGCAATCTAAGAAGATTGAATACAATTTTTGTCATAGGAGGAGTATTAGTGTTTTTAAGTGTCACATTAACATCTGAATTATTTAAAGCCTTTGGTCAAGAAGAATTTCAATTGCTGCAATTGACTTTTAAGCCGTCAATAATCAGATATTGAAACATGAACCCGGTCTCCATGAAATTTAAAAAACATTGCCTGATATATAGTGTGTCATGCCCTAGGGGTCAGCAACCCCGCCAAAAGTTCGGGGTTGCTGACCCCGTTAAACCAGTTCGTTAAACCCCGTTAAAAGGAAATTAAACACAAAAATTTGTAGCTTGTGTAATTTTCTGTCTAAAAATACCCCATGTCATTTCAGGAAGCTCTCCGGCAACAACTGCAGGAAGATCAGGATTCATTACGGACAAGAGAACTTCGTGTGCCCCCTGCCGATTTGATCCGCTTTTGTGACAATGACTATTTGGGGCTTGCCTCCCACCCGGCTCTGCGAACAGCGGCCATGGCGTGTCTGCAAGAAGAACCCTCCTTAGGAGCCCGGGCCGCACGATTGATTTCAGGAACCACCGGACTCCATGCCCGTCTGGAACAGGATCTGGCCACATTCAAAGAAACAGAAGCCGCACTTCTTTTTCCAAATGGCTACGCCGCAGCCTTGGGTGCCATCGCCGGGGTAATCGGGACAGACGATGTCGTTATCCTGGACAAGCTGGCCCATGCCTGTCTGATCGATGGAGCCAGGTTGTCCGGGGCCAAACTCAGGGTCTTTGCCCACAATGATCCGGGACATCTGGAAGAAATTCTCCAGGAAATACGCCGCCATTCCCCTTCAACCCGGATTCTGATCGTGATCGAGTCCCTCTACTCCATGGACGGCGATTTCGCACCATTGGCGGAAATAGTCGGCCTGAAAGAAAAATACGATGCCTGGCTGATGGTCGATGAAGCCCACTCCACGGGGATCCTGGGACCGAAAGGAAAAGGACTCTGCCTCCAATCCGGCCTTTCCTCCCAGGTTGAAATCCAAATGGGAACCCTGAGCAAGGCCGTCGGTGTCAGTGGAGGATTCATCACCGGCCGCAGGGAATTAATCCAACTTCTAACCAACCGCGCCCGCAGCTTTCTTTTCACCACAGCCCAGCCGGCCGTCCTTGCTGCTGCCGCTTCAGCCTCGCTAAAAATTTTACAATCGGAAGAAGGAGAGCAACGACGCCTCTCCATGTTCAGCAACATCGCCCTCTTCCATCGACTCGTAAAATGCGGAAATCCCCGATCACCCATTTTTCCCATACCAGTGGGTGACGAAGGCACAGCCCTGAAACTATCCAAACAACTGGAGGAAAACGGCTTTTTGGTTCCCGCCATCCGCTTCCCCACCGTAGCCAAAGGGCACGCGCGGCTGCGTGTCACGCTGAACAGTCATCATACTCCGAACCATATAATTGCCTTGGCGGGTCTTCTTAAAGACGCATCGTAAACCATAGGATTAGTGTTTATTCGTATTCATTCGTGGTTAAAATTTTTTAATGCCTTCACCCTCCGAGCTCGACAAACAGCATCTCTGGCATCCGTTCACTCCGGCTGACCTTTGGCTCGCTGCCGACTTCAAACCGCTTGTCATCCAAAGCGGGGAAGGAAGCTGGCTGACGGATGATCTGGGCCGCAAGTATCTGGACGGGAATTCCTCCATCTGGACCAACCTCCATGGACACCGACGCCCGGAAATCAACGACGCGATCAAAAACCAATTGGATCTTATCGCACACTCCTCTTTCTTGGGCCTAAGCAACGAACTGGCCCCGCAGCTCGGTCAAAGACTCTGTTTGGCTTCCGGGCTACAGCGCTGTTTTTTTTCGGACGATGGATCCACCGCTATGGAAGCCGCCCTGAAAATGGTCTTTCAATATTACCAACAAAACGGACAACCTGAACGCCGCATCTTTCTCTCACTATCCTCCGCCTATCATGGTGACACCGTCGGAGCCATGAGTCTTGGTCACAGCCCCCTGTTTCATCAAACCTATCGGGATATACTTTTCGAAACCCGCGAATTCACTCCGCCCTCCCGCTACCGATGCCCTTATCATTCCGCAGACATCATCAAAGAAAACGATCCCGTCATCGTTGCCTTCAAAAAGGTTTTAAATGAACTGGGCCCCCGACTGGCCGCCTACGTCCTCGAACCCCGTGTCCAGGGCGCGGCAGGGTTCATCATGCATCCCCCTGGCTTTCTGGAAATCACGGCAAAACTCGCCCAGGAAGCCGGGGCTAAAGTGATTCTGGACGAAGTCATGACCGGCCTCGGACGCACGGGCCCAATGTTTGCTTTCCAACATGAAAAGGTGAAACCTGACATCATGGCAGTGGCCAAAGGCTTGAGTGGCGGCTATCTTCCCATCGCAGCCACCCTAATCAGTGAGGAAATTTTTGATGGGTTTCGTGGAGACATTTCCAGAACCTTCTACCACGGCCACAGCTATACAGGAAATGCCCTCGGTTGTGCCGCGTCTCTGGCCAGTCTGGATCTGCTGGAAAAAATTCATCATCAGGCAGGGCGAGAACACATCGGGGAAACGCTAGGCGCTCTGGGACAACAATTTTTGAAACATCCGCATGTCGGTAATGTCCGGAGGGAGGGAACTATTCTGGCTATTGAACTGATGGAAGATCCGGCCGCCGGACGCCCCTTTCCATCTGCAAAACGCATCGGAACCCGGATCTGCCAGGCTGCAAGCCAACACGGCCTCCTCACACGCCCGGTCGGCGATGTGCTGGTTCTCATGCCGCCCTACTGCACAACGGATTCTGAGCTGGAACAGATGGTGGACGCCTTATACCGGGCCATCGAAAAAACTGTCTGAACAGAAGTTAAGAAAGCAAACCAAGAAACAACACCTTCTTAACTTTAAACTTAAAACGTTAAACCTTATACTCCCTCCCATGAACAGCTTCTTCATCACCGGAACAAACACCGGCATCGGCAAAACTTATTTCACCGCGCTTCTGACCCGCCACCTGCGGGGCCAGGGCATTCCCGCCCTCGCGCTTAAACCTTTCTGTTGTGGCGAACGGACGGACGTCGAAATCCTGTCCAAAGCCAACGATGAGGTGCTTACCCTGAACCAGATCAATCCGGTTTATTTACTGCCTCCGCTTTCCCCCTACGCCGCCTGTGTGGTGGAAGAACGTCCTCTTGTTCCGGAAGACACGATTCAGTCTGTCCGAAACATCACCGAAAAATACTCGGGCCCTTTCCTGATCGAAGGAGCAGGAGGCTGGTTGGTTCCCATCACCAAACAATATTGGGTCCGCGATTTCGCCCGCGAGTTGAATCTTCCGATCATCATCGTCGCCAGCGCCGGGCTTGGAACGCTGAATCACTCCCTCCTGACGATTGAAAGTATTCGTGCCTCGGGTTGTAAAATCGCAGGCATCGTGATGAATTTCCACAACTGCCCCGAAGACATGGCCAGCGCCACCAATCCTGCCATTCTGGAAGAGTTGTCAGGTCTGCCGGTTTATTCTCTCTCAGCATCGGCCACAGATCTCAATGATTTCCCGGCTTGGATAGGCCTCCCTTGATCCTTTACTGAGCCTTGTATAACTAAGTGGGTTTAGGCCTGCCTTTTTCCAAAAAGAGTTGATGAGGCTGGGGCGTTTTTGAATGTGTTGCAGGTGGTTTCTGCCCCGGTTTTTAAGTTCAGCGTGATTGGGGGCGGCGTAGTTGCGCAACCCGTGCTGCTTGGTATGGCCTCGAAGCGCCCATGTTCGCACCCGATGGGGGCGGATGCTCAACCCACTTTCATCTAAAAAGTAGATGCCTCGCCTCTGAGAGCGGGCTTTTTTTTAATCTCAGGCCACGTCTTGGTTTTCCACCGGGCAATGGTGTTTTCGTTGCGCTGGCTGACCCGGCCCACTGGGCGCTGACAACTCCAGCCCCAGCTTTGCAGCAGGTGCCATACATGAGCCTCATGATAGGACACCCCCGAAATCTTTTTAATCATCTGTGCGATCCGGGCCAGTGTCCAAAAGTTGTCACTCCATCCCCACTTGGCCGCTCCGGCTTGCAAGTCTCCGTTCACCTCCTGTTGCTTCAGAAAGCTCAACCGGCCCGGCGCGTGGGCCGGTTGATATGAGCGCAATCC
>JBBSCO010000105.1:0-5024 GCA_038250235.1 Methylacidiphilales bacterium
CATGTGGCTGAAGGATTTCATTGACCGGCGCTTTCTCGATAACTATCGGCGGCTTGCTTCGCCGCAGCCGGAAAAACCAGAGCGATGAAACCGCGTCTCTCCATCATCATTCCGACGCTGAACGAGGCGGGGTCACTCGCCGCGCTGCTCGCGGTGCTGCGCCGCGATTTCGCGGGCGCGGAAGTGATCGTCGCCGACGGCGGCAGCGAAGACGACACGTTGAAAACCGCAGGCACCGCCGACCGCGTCATCCACGCACCGCGTGGCCGCGCTGCGCAGATGAATGCTGGCGCATCCGTGGCTACAGGAGAAGTGCTATGGTTCCTGCACAGCGATTCCACTCCGCCGCACGATGCACTCGCGCATATCGAGGAAATTCTCGCCTCGGGCTGCTCCGGCGGCTGTTTCCGTATTTGGTTCGATGAGAGCGCGTGGGTCTTCCGCATCGGCGATGCGCTGAGCAATCTCAAGGTGAACCTCACCGGCATTGCTTATGGCGACCACGGTTTCTTTTGCACCGTCGAAGCCTTCCGCCGAGTCGGTGGCTACCCGGTCGTTTCCTTGCTCGAAGACGCGGACCTTTACCGCGCGCTTGGCCGCTCGGGCGGCGTTCGCCAGGCTCCGGCCTATATTTTCACCAGCGCCCGCCGCTACCACGCACGCGGCCCGTGGCGCACCACTCTCATCTACGTCGCGCTCTCCACGCTCTACATGCTCGGCTACCAGCGCGAAAAACTTGCGGTGATCTACGCGTGGTTTTTCGACGGAAGAAAAGTGGAACGTCGCGAGCCGGTTGCGAAACGAGGATTCGCGCGGGAAAATTTTTCTTGATCGCGATTGACACTTCGTTCCCCAAACAGGCCATTCTCCGGGGCTACAGCAACGGCGACGTTTCCTCTTGGTGGGGTCAGTCTAGAATGGCACTAACTTAAGCAAAGACCCTCGTTAATTATCAATGACTTACAATCGCTTTTGTATCCTAAAACGGCCTTAAGTTAGTGCCATTCAGGTCTTCCCTTGATTATGTTTCAGCAATTTTAAAGGGTTGAGCCCGAGGATTTGTATAAAGTAGTAGATCAGAGATCCCGACCTGTCGGGACTGGTTCCCGGAATATGACGCCCGGAACAGTTGCTGTAAGAGTCTAGCCCTTTCAAACGATCCCGTTCCTGGGCCCCATGCCAAAAGCGCTGGATACGCACTTTCTGTTGGGATTCAACGATCCGATAAAAAAATCAGGTAGTTACCATGAACCAACTTGCGCACACCCTAGCGTTGATGGATCCGTCCGCCAGCCTCACGGATGTATTCTTGGGAAAGGGACAAGGCAAGATCGGCCAGTTCCAGCCCAAAACGGTGGGCAGCCTCGGGCTTATCCCGGGCAATATAGCGGATAATCTTTTCCAGATCCCGCTCGGCTCTGGGGGTGAAGACTACTTGGAACGCGCCCATTCAGCAACCCGTTGACGCACCTCTTTGGCCGGAATATCCTCATTCTCCGGGCAGGCGTTAGCCTCATCAATCGCATCCAGGAGTTCGGTACTCACCGCCATAACGGGGCCATGCAGCAGTTCCTCAGCACGTTGGTAAATAGCGGCAACTTCTTCCACGGGAAGCTTGGGTAATTCATCAAGGATTTCCGCTGTGCTCCTGGGAATACCATATTTTACTTTGCCCGCATGGCAAGCCTCCGCTTAAAGACTCCTTTGCTAAAAGGCGGATTCCTATACACCCCCATGGAGAACGGATCGGAGGATTGCCGTGGTGAACCTGCCCGTTCATTCTGATGTACGTTGTAGCCGCGATCTCCGAATCGCGGAATCCCCCTCGTAGCTTGGGCATCTTGCCCAGTCCCAGGAGAACGGACAGAAAGCCTTCAAAACGGATCCCCGTTTCACCAGGCTCAAAACAGAGAATTTGTATAAAGTCCTAGACTGACTCCAAAAAATCACGGGCTGAAAGATTGTAAAAAAATGCCATGGGAAGAGGGGGCCTTTTTTTATCAGGGAACGTGGTCGTTTCTTGACAATTGACAAACCACTCAGCCTTTTTTTGAGACTAAACCCAGTCAATACTCAATTACAGCGACCCCGGCCTCACGGCTGAAATATCCCAATATCATTGCCTCCTCAGAGGCCGGGTAGGGATATACCCCATGGCCAAAGCACCGCCTATGGGCATCTTTTCCCTTAGTGAATACTCCATCAAACCTCATCCGCGAATGCTCCGTCGCCTACAAGTTGATAACTTAAAACCAACAAAATAATATCAAACATGACTGAAGAACCCATCAAAGTTTACGGATTCGGAACACAGGCGAAGGACAAGGATCTGATCCCCGTTGTTTTCAATCGTAAAAAAGTCGGGAGGGGCGAAGTCGCTTTCAAAGTCACCCATTGCGGTGTCTGCCACTCGGACCTTCACCAGGCTCGCAACGATTGGTCCAACACCCAATACCCATGTGTCCCCGGCCACGAAGTCGTCGGCACCGTCACCGCCATCGGCCAGGGCGTGAGCATGGTAAAGGTCGGCGACGTCGTCGGGGTCGGCTGCATCATCGATAGCTGCCAGGAGTGCGACTACTGCGAAGCCGGCGAGGAAAATTATTGCCAGGGCGAAAAGGGCGCGACCCTGACCTACAACGGCCCCATGAAACCAGACGGCACCAACACCTACGGCGGCTATTCCACTGATATCATCGCCCGCGAAGAATTTATCCTGAAAGTTCCGGCGAAAATTGATCCCGAATACGCCGGCCCTATTATGTGCGCTGGTATCACCGTCTATTCACCGATGAAACACTGGGATCTCAAGGAAGGCCAGACCCTCGGGGTCGCAGGCATCGGCGGCCTCGGACACATGGCCATTCAGATCGGCAAAGCCCTCGGCGCGAAAGTCACCGCGTTCACCCGCGATGAAAGCAACAAGGACGAGATCCTTAAAATGGGCGCGGACAAGGTCGTAGTCTCCACGGACCATGATCAGATGAAAGCAGCCGCTGTGTCGCTCGACATGCTCATCAACACCATCCCCGTGCCTCACGACCTTGCCCCCTACATCAGCCTGATGAAAACAGACGGCAAAATCATCGTTGTTGGTAACATGGTAAAGTTCCCGGAATTCTCCCCCGCCTCCCTTGTCTTCAGCCGGATAACTCTGGCTGGCTCGCTCATCGGCGGGGTTAGGCAGACCCAGGAAATCCTCAACCTCTGCGCTGAAAAGGATATCCGCCCCTCCATCAAGATGATCGATATCAAGGACATCAACACCGTCTTCGATACTCTGGCCAACGGCGATAGCGACGGTCACTTCCGGCACGTCATCGACATGGACACCCTTCGCAACCACGATGCCGTCCGTAGCGATGACGCCACAAAACTAAAAGACCCCATCCGCGCCTGAGCCGAACCCAACCCTCTAGAACAAATACCAACATCATGAACAACAACCTATCCGGAAAGAAAATCGCCTTCCTCACCACCGACGGCTTTGAACAAGTCGAGCTGACCAAACCTTGGAATGCCATTAAAGACGCAGGGGCCGAGGTTATTCTTGTCTCCCTGAAGAGCGGCAAGATACAAGGCTTCCATCACGATAAAAAAGCTGATCAGTTCACCGTGGACAAAACAGTGGGGGACGTTTCCGCCGCCGACTTCAACGGCCTTGTCCTGCCGGGAGGCGTGGCCAATCCGGATGCGCTCCGTGTAAACAAAGAAGCCGTCAGCTTCGTGCGCGACTTCTTCACCCAGCAGAAACCCGTTGCTGCCATCTGCCACGGTCCGTGGATGCTGATTGAGGCCGACGTCGTTCGCGGCCGCACCGTGACCTCTTGGCCCAGTCTGCAAACCGATTTGAAAAACGCCGGTGCCATTTGGGTGGACCAGGAATGCGTCTGCGACCAAGGACTCGTCACCAGCCGCAATCCCGATGACCTTCCCGCGTTCTGCGACAAAGCCATCGAGGAATTCGCCGAAGGCAAACACGCAGGACAAACCGCCTAACCCGCATCCTCTATCATTCGTGAGAACACCCGCTACCCATAGGGAAATCCACCTGATTTCCCGGCCTCAGGGTGTGCCCACCGCGAAAAACTTCGAGGTTGTCGAGACCGATGTTCCCTCGCCGGGCACCGGGGAAATCCTCGTCCGCAACAAGTGGCTCTCCGTTGATCCTTACATGCGCGGACGGATGAACGTGGGCGAAAGTTATGTTCCCTCATTCAAACTGGGCGAACCGTTGGAGGGCGGCTGCGTTGGCGAAGTGGTCAAGTCCAATAACAAACAGTTTAGTGTTGGCGATCACGTCCTCGGCAACCAGGGCTGGCGCGAATATTGGACCTCTAACGGTGAAGGAGTGGGTAGTATCGATACCAAGGCCGCCGAACCTCAGAACTATCTCAGCATCCTTGGCCTCACCGGCATGACCGCGTGGGTTGGACTCAACGAGATCGGGAAGCTCAAAGAGGGTGAGAGCGTTTTTGTCTCCGCCGCCTCCGGAGCGGTCGGTTCCATCGTGTGTCAGATCGCCAAAATCAAAAACTGCCGCGTCGTTGGCAGCGCGGGCTCCGCCGACAAGATCGCCTGGCTCAAGACTGAAGCGGGCGTCGTTGAAGCGTTCAACTACCACGACACCGATGACGTCTCCGCCACCCTCGCCAAGCTTTGCCCCGGCGGCATTGATCTCTACTTCGACAACGTCGGCGGCAACCACCTTAAAGGAGCCATCGACCATATGAACGACTTCGGGCGCATTGTCTGTTGCGGGATGATATCCGGCTACAACGATGAGAAGCCGAAGCCCGGCCCGGAGAATCTATTCAAGATCATCGGCAAGCGGATCCGGATGCAGGGCTTCATCGTGCGCGACCATCAGAATCTCCAGCCAGAATTCCAAAAGGAAATGGGCGCATGGATCCGCGCCGGACGCATCGTGTGGGAGGAAACCATCGCTGAAGGAATCGAAAACGCGCCCAAAGCCTTTATCGAACTTTTCGAAGGGGACAAGATGGGCAAGGCCCTCGTGAAGG
>JBBSCO010000106.1:0-4967 GCA_038250235.1 Methylacidiphilales bacterium
AAAGGTCCCCCGATCCCTATCGGGGCTGAGCTAAACCGGCAAAATCATTCCTCGCCGATTTAGCTCTCAAACAACCAGACCTTGAAAAGGTCCCCCGATCCTTATCGGGGCTGAGCTAAACCGGCAAAATCATTCCTCGCCGATTTAGCTCTCAAACAACCAGACCTTGTAAAGGTCCCCCGATCCTTATCGGGGCTGAGCTAAACCGGCAGACTTGCTTCAACAGCCCATCGTGACTGGCTGGCTGTAAAAGCTGAAAGGAAAGTATCCACGACCCTGGAAAAGATTTCCAGAATAAATTTTGAAGCTGTCATCAAGTCCGGATGCCTGCCTCGTGCAACTTCTTCTTCATCAACTCATTGTCCTGGGTGGCCTGGTAGGCAAAGTCCATGGCATGACTTACTGCAGCCTGGGAATTGGACGCATGGGCCTCTGCTTCCTGAAGACGTTTTTCCAGATCCTGCACTTGCATCTCCAACTGAAGGATTTTTTCACCCGATAGCACAGAAGATTTTGATTCACTTTCTCCCCGGGCCAATTGATCCATCAAAAGATTTTTCGCCTGTTCCAATTCCGTGAACCTGAGTTGGGCATTTTTTTGTTCCAACTCCAGACGCTGAACTTCGGCCATGCTTTGCTTGAGCAGATCCGCCCCCTGCTTGGCCTGATTCTTATACTTGGCGACGGCTTCCTGAACCGATCCCCCGCCTTCCAGAGTAAGCTGCGCACTCAATTCCCCGATGCGTGAAAGGAGCACATCCGATTCTTTCCGGGATTTGTCCTCGAGCTCCTTGATTTTATCTTCCGCCTTCTGAAGAAGACCTTTGTTTTCTGACAAGGCCGACTTTAATTTGAGAAGTTCCCCGTTTTCCTTGAAAGCCGATTTTTCAAAATCGTCACCGCGTTCCTTGAGTTCCTCGCATTGCCTGCTGACAATTTCGAGTTGACCCTCTTTTTCCGCAAGTGTTGCCATCAACTCATCGATTTTTTTCCGGGCCGTCGACAATTCATCCTTCACTTTGGCATCGCCAGCCGGATTCGAAAGCAAAGACGAGGGCTTACCTGCCGCAACATGAGGACTCTTTATTCCTGCTCCGTCTGACGACAAGGGATCAGGGGAAACCTTGCCAGGAGCGGGAGACCGGCTCTGCCCACCGTCTGGGGCAGGATTTTTTGCCCAACCATAACGGTTGATGACTTCCTGCAGGGAGGATTGATCAAACGAGGAGCGGGAGGGGGGGAGTTGTTGCGTCATACTGCGTGTTTTTGTTGTACCCGACCCGGAATTCCAGTTCCGAGGCCAGTTGTTGAAAAATGGAGGATGCCTGTTGTGCTTCTGCCCCCAGTAGATTGACAGGCAGTCCGTGCCTGCTGGCTTTGATGTATTGAATATCGCGCGGTATAACCGTCTGGCACAGGAATTCACCGGGCAGACTGTTCCGCAGTTCCTGCGCCACCTGCATCGATTCTGAATTGGTAAAATCCAGCATGGTGATGACCAAACCACAGATACGGCAATGTGAATTTTCCTGGGTCGAGGCACCCAACAGATCCAGGAACAAAGCCAATGAATGGCTGGCCATGGGTTCCGCCTGCTGGGGAATCAGGGCAAAATCCGCAGCACGCACTGCACCGAGGGTCAATCCATGCATCCCCGCAGCCGTGTCGAGAATCAGCCAGTCGACCGAATCCGCCAAGGCCTGGTCAATCAGACTTTTCCAGAAGTGGGAGTCCTGCCCGCTTTGTAACCACGAGGCGTACTCCTTAACGCTGATGTTGCCATGGGGCAGAATTTGTAATGTCTCCAACCGCGTTGTCAGGCAGGCCTCTTTAAGGGGGATTCCATGCCTCAAAACAGCATGAAGACTTTTCGTCTGATCTTCCCCGGACATCAGAAGTTTGCCCAGGGAACCCTGTGAATCGGCGTCCACGAGAAGAACACGCTGACCTTTTTGGGAGAGGGCGGCCGCCAGGTTAAGTGAGACCGTTGTTTTCCCAACACCACCTTTTTGACTGCATATCGCCAAAGTAATCATAGTCCGATGCCTTGGCGTAGATGATGTAGAATTTTTTTACCTCAACAAGTTCATATCTTAAAAAAGAATACTTTTTTGCAATGGAGGCAACCCCGCCTGCGGGGGAACTGTCATAAATCACTTCGAGGCAGACTGGCTGCGAACCTCATGATAAGCCATGACAGCCTGTTTCAAAGCGTCTTTGGCCTTGCCGAGTTCCAACTCCAGAATCGGCACTTTGCTCTTCCAATCGTCCCGTTCTTTCTCCAAAAGTTGCTTTTCTTCCGTTGATTTTTCCAGAATAACGCGTTCCAGCTCGATTTCCTGCCGGAGTTGATCCAGTTCTTCCTTATCCCAGCCGTCCGCTTTCCTGGCCTTCTCCCTCTCCAATTCTCCGCGCAAGCGGGTCATCTCCTCTCGTGTAGCCAGGAATTCCTTGCCAACTTCATTCAATTTTCCGGAAAATTGCAGGCGATCCGCGTCAGCCAACTCCTTGGTCTTGGACAACTCCTCGTTTTCAGTGACCAGGGCATTGACCCGGTTCAACAATTCTTCCCTCTCCTTCTCCAGACCAGCACCACTTTTAACAGCCTTTTCCAGCAAATCGCTTTTGGATTCGATCTCTTTACGCAATCCGGGCATTTGATCTGCTTCCAATTGCAAGCTGGATGCACGGCTTTTCTCCTTTTCAAAGCCGACAGACGTATTGTCCAACTCAGCCTGTGCTTTGTTGAGTGCCTGTTCGAGTTCTACGGCCTTGGAGGTAACCTGCTGTTTTTCTGACTCCAGTGACTGGATCCTTGCCGCCAAAGCATTCTTCTTTTCTTCTTCAACCTGTAGCCTGCCCTTCACTTCGATGCGCTCTTTTTCCAGACGAGTGTTGTCGTCTGCTGCCTGTGTGAGGAGATTCCGTGCCGTCTCGAATTGCTTGCGGAGTTTGGAATTCTGCTCCGCATCAGCTTCCGCTCCTGCCGTTTTGCTTTTCTCCCTGATAATCTCTTCCTGGAGACTCCCCATTTCAGCCCTGGTTGCCGATAGTTCCTGATCCAATTCGATAAGCTTCCCGGCCATGACCTTTTTTTCTGTTTCGGCCTCCGCTTTGGCTTGGAGGATCAGTGTCTTATCCTGAGCCCCGGCTTCAAGTTGGCTGCGGAGATCCTTTAGATCGGCTGACGAATGCGCTTCATTTCCCTGCCAGCTCTGCCGCAAAGCTTCCAGTTCCGCTTTGTTTTTATCCGCCTCCAACTTCACGTCATCCAGTTCGGCAAGTCGGGCTTTCAACTCTCCGGTTTCCGTTCTAGCCAACTGCATCTTCTTGGCCAGGGAATCCAATTGATCTTCCAAAAGCCGGTTCTGGCCTTCCATTTCGGCATTTTTTTGTTTGAGTGCTGATAATTTCTCGTCGTCGGGGGCGACCTGGGCCAATGCCTCCTCCAGTTCCTTGATCCGGACCTGGGAGTTAAGCCATCGTTCTTCCTGCTCCACAAAACGCGGGTCAGACCCGGCCTCTTGGGATGTACGCCCGACCGGAGCAGGCAAAGCTGCAGGTGGTAATCCACCTTTGATCTGCGCAAACCCTTCCGCCACTTCCGGTGGAGAACCGGGTCCTGCGGGCATGGGCTTGGCCAGACCGTTGCGGGTCAAAAGTTTTCGCGCCGATTCACGATCCAAGGAATAAAGGGACCGGCTCATCGTTGTCATCCTCCGTTTTCAGACCCAATCGGAACTCCAATTCCTTGGCCAATTGATCAAAAATCTCCGCGGCGGCCGGTTTTTGTTTGGTAAGGAATTCAATGGGCAGGCCCTTGCGGCTCGCTTTCAGGAAAAGTACGTCCCGCGGAATCATGGTGTTTAGAACCAGATTGAAAGGCAATACCTCGCGTATTTCCGAAGCCATGATCTGGGAGTCATCGCTGTCGAAATTCAGCATGGTAATGATCACCCCCACTATACTGAAACTGCTACCCTGCTCACTGAGCTGGTTCAATACTTCCAGATAAAATTTCAGGGATCGACCCGCCAACGGTTCAGCCTGTTGGGGGATCAACACGGACTGAACGCTGCGAAGCATCCCCATGGAAGGTCCGTGCACACCGCAGGCCGTGTCACAAAGAACAAGATCGTAGCCTGCCTGTTCTGCCTGGGAAAAAAGTGGTTGAAAGGTGCTGGCCTGTTCGGATTGGGTGAACCATTCAAAATAACGGCCCGGATCAATCTGCCCGGAGGTCAAAATCCGCAGGCTCGGAATCCTCGTTTCAAAAGCCAGCTCATTCAAGGCACGCCCCTGGGTGGTCACTTCAAATAAACCGGGATGGCCACTGGCTTCTTCCGTCAGCGACATCCCGATGGAGCCCTGAGGGTCGGAATCAACAAGTAAAACCCGCCATCCCCGTTGGGCCAATGAACACGCGAGATTCAGAGACAAGGTCGTCTTGCCTACACCGCCTTTTTGACTGGAAATGGCCAAGGTTATCACGAAAAAATGCTCTGAACCGGAACAAGGATTGGTTCATAAGAAATTTAGCAAGTTCCATGCCGAGGCATGAGAAAGGGCCAAATGATCCAGAGAAGTCAGCTGATCTTTAAGCCATTGATGAGTTTACTCAGGATCTGTTGCTTCTTCGGTACAAATTCTTTCCAATTGATCGTTTTACAATCACTAAGTCTGGGGGAAGGCTTGCCTTGTGCGTAGATGTTCTGGGTCTTCCCTCCATGTGTAGCGGCATCTTTCATGCCCAAACTTGGACGGCGCAGTGTGTAGTGAATTTTAAGCGTAACATCACCCAGACAAAGCTCGTCCTCCGGAGCCAAAATCGCATCGTTTATCAGCGTTCCATTAAGAAAGGTTCCGTTCAAGGATCCCAGGTCAATCACACGGATCTGGGTTTCAGTCAACAGAATGGTACAATGCCTTCGTGAAACCGCCTCCGTCGGCAGATGCACATCACATTC
>JBBSCO010000107.1:0-4829 GCA_038250235.1 Methylacidiphilales bacterium
CATGATTCAAATGGAGATCTGGGACGGTGGCCTGGTGGAAAACGTTACCTTCCAGAACATTCATGGCAGCACCTATCCCTCAAAAGGGGTCACCTGCGAGCGTCCGATCTATCTGGATATCCAGCAATGGATCAAACCGGAAATCCCCTTGGGGAAGATGCGCAATATCTTAATCAGCAACGTCACCTGCCGGACGCGGGGACGAATCGTCATGACGGCGCAGGATGGGACATCCATCGACCAAGTCACCTTGCGGGATGTTCATCTGGAGGTGCCCGAAATCGAAGATCCGGAAGAGGTTGTTCCCGCAGCCCGGAGTTATCAGAACAGCAACTACAACCTGGAAACGCGGGCGGCCCGGGCAGCTGTCGTAGCCGACAACATCAATGGTTTGCTCCTGGATAATGTTACGGTGCGCTGGCCCGAATCATCCGGGATCCCCATGAAAGGCTTGGTGACACGAAACGTGCGGAATCTTAAAAATCTGAACTCCGGCCTCGGCGATTGCCCCTGCTAAGCGAACGTGGCCGGATCTGGTTTGCGTCGAATACGCAAGCCGGTCGTTTTCAAACCATCAACTATCAACCAGCAACGCTCATTTCGGAAAAACGTCAGGCTTGAACGAAACGTCAAAGTTAGATATCAACAAACTTAGTTTACAACCCAACCAAACCCCATAAATCCCATGTCACAATCCTACCGTTTCTCCATTGGCCCCTGGAACATCAGCGAAGGCCGCGACCCCTATGGCCCCGAAACCCGTGCGCCACAGGCCATGGCCACCAAACTCGCACAGTTTAAAAAGGGCGGGTTCGATGCCGTGATGTTTCACGACGACGATATCGTCCCCGACATTGATGATAAGAATCCGGCTCAAGTGCTCAAGGAGGCGCGGGAATTGCGCAAACAGGTTGAGGGCGAGGGGTTGGCCATCGAGATGGTCGCTCCCCGCCTCTGGTTCAGCCCGCAAACCATTGATGGCGGCTTCACCAGCAATCGCGCCAGCGATCGGGAATACGCCCTCAAGCGCTCGTTGCAGACGATCGATATTGCCGCAGAAATGGGAACCGATTTGCTGGTGCTCTGGCTGGCAAGGGAGGGAACCTATGTCCGCGAAAGCAAAAGTGCCGCGCGATCCCTGCACCATCTCGTCGATGCGGTGGATAAAATGCTCGCGCATTCCCCCGGTATCCGGATCGCCATCGAACCCAAACCGAACGAACCCGTTGATGTCGCCTATCTTCCCACCCCGGGCCATGTGCTGGCCTTTTCCCATCTCACGGCCGCCCCCATGCGGGTGGGCTGCGTGATCGAAACCGCCCACTGCATCCTGGCCGGACTCGATCCGGTTGACGAAATCGAATTCGCCTTGGCTCAAAACAAACTTTGGTCGCTCCATCTCAACGATCAAAACGGGCTCAAATTCGATCAGGACAAACCCTTCGGCAGCGCCAATCTGCGAACCGCCTTCGGCCAGGTCATGGCTATCGATCGGCATCATTTTGGGGCCAAGGATGGATCCTGCATTGCCTTTGACACCCATGCGTTCCGGACATCCGAGGTCAAAAATGGCCTCGACCACGCCATTAACAGCCGCAAGACGTTCCTTCGTCTTCTGGAAAAGGCGCGCTCTTTTGACCAGCCGCTGGCCGATCAGTTGATCACGGCACGCGATTACCAGGCCTTGGATCAGCTCGTTCTGAACCACCTGCTCGGTTAATTCCGCCTGACCGTAGATACCCAACTTTTAGAATCAATCGTTTGGTACATTGCGCGATTTGGCCGGACGAAACGAGCGTGAGCTGGGGCATAAGTGCCGTTCGCTTTTATAGTTTGACTCATGCTTAGAAGCAGAATAGTTTTAATGACTATCTTTATGAAAGTCCTCCCCCGCTTCGCTCTTCGCCCTACCCAGCTTTTGGTTCTCAGCCTTTTCCTAGCGCCTCTGGCTTATTCGGCGGACAAAGTTCTCTGGAACTTGAATTTCGATGACTTAACGGGAAAAGCATTGGAAATAGCACCTTTCGATGCGGCGAAGGAAAACACGCAGCCGCAGGCGATCAAGACGGACTCGGAAAACCCCCTTGTCGGAGTTGCCACCCTTGGTCAACTGTCCGACAAACCCTTGCGCTGGGTCAAGGCCTCGAAGGCAAATTACACCCCGGGCATCAAGCTCCTCATGGGCGATGTTCTGAAGTCCGGGAAGATGGTTTTTGAGGCGGATATTGATTTCGTTAGTTGGAAACCTCCTGGCAAGCAACCCTTTGAGACCCTTTTGTCCGTTGGAGTCCTTAACTTGGCGGGCGAGATCGCCTACCGGCTAAACTTTACCGCGTTCACCAATGGGAATGTCAATGTCTCGAGCGTAGGGTTGTCGGAAGCCGGCGTGATGATTCCGAATAGTGAACGCAGTTTCCCCCTGGGTTCAGCAATGAAAGTGTTCATCGAAATTGACTTTGCCAAAAAAATGTTCAGTGCCTCGGTCAACGGGAATTTCCTGGCCGACGGCCTCGTGGATGGCCTTTATTCCGAGGCGCGCGGGTTTTTCTTCACGGATGGCACCGCAATCGGTGGAAACTATGGCGGCCAATCCGAGATCGCCATTGACAATATCAAGGTGACCCACACGGAATAAAAAGACCTTTAGCACTCATTTCTATGATTCAACTCCCTTCTTTCCGGATCGCCGCCAGCGCGGCCCTCATCGTTCTTTTTGCTGCGAGCCCTGGTGCCGCACAAACCGCTCCCACCCCCCAATTCCCCTCTGAGCCTCCGGGTGAGGGGCACCAGATCTCGCCGCGTTTGACAGCCGTCGAGACGCTTTGGGCCGGAAATACATTCGGCGCCCACATCGGGCGGATGCCCACGCGGCAGATCAGTCAGGACACCATGGCTTCCGAAATGGCGGTGCGCACCCAGGGCGGTTTGGGAGCCTTGGCGGCTGGACCGGACGGCACGGTCTATGTGGTCGGACGCGCCGACAGCCGCCGCACCGGGATTTTCAAGGATGGGATGCTGATCGGCAACATGACCTTCGTCGGCAACGCAATCTTTGAGGATTGGGCCATCGCGGTGGACGACAAGTATGTCTATGTGGCTTATTCGATCCGGGCTATCTCTGAGGCCAAGCCAAACGCCGCTGGCGGCAAGGAATACCCCGCGACCGGCGACACGTGGTTTTGCGTGGGACGCTGGACGCACGGGGGAGGTTGGGCACCGTTTCCGAACGGCGACGGACTCTTCGGCAACATCAAGGTCATCAACACCAACGGCGGTCGCATTTCGGCTCTTGCTTCAAACGGGAAACAGCTTTTCGTCGCCGACCCCGCCGGAAAACGCATCGTCGCCCTCGATGTGGAAACCATGCAGCCGGCCACCGGGGCAGCCGGGCCTCTTGTCGCGGAAATGGATCGTCCGGGCCGCATGGCCTTCGACCGCGACGGCAATCTCTGGGTTGCCCGCGTGCCCAAACCCCTGACCGAGCCGCTCAACCTCAAGGTGAACGCCGGTGGCCCGGTCGTCGGCGAGTTTGTCCTGGATCGCTATGATGGCCGATACTCGTATAAGCCGACCGGATTCAGCGGCCCGGTGACAGGAATTCCCAACGCAGCGCCGGCCGAAGTTTATGCAACCATCGCCCAGGCGGATTACGGCTACCATGTCTTCCAGAATCTTGTGCCCGGAGAACCTTACACCATCCGGTTTCACCTCATCGAAGACTCCGCAACCAAGGCGGGCGAAAACGTCTTCAACGTGCTTCAGGATGGCCGCGATCCGGTCCTTAAAGACGTTGACATCTTTACGCTCGCCGGGGGCAAGCTCAAGCCTTTCGTGCTCGACTTTCCCGTGCGCGCCAATGCGGCCGGCCAAATCTCGCTGCGCAGCCAAGCCAAGGACAAGGCCAAAGGGCGGGTGAAAATCGCCGGCTACGAAGTGCTTGGCCCGCGTTTGGTGGGTCGGGAGTTCTCCCGCGAACTCGTCTCCTTTACTCCGGCCTTGAAACCCCGCAGCGAGAAATTCCCGCTCGCGGAGGGTGTCGAAGCCGTGGACATCGCGTTCAACCCGGCAGGCGAACTTCTCGTCGCCGATAATGGCAAAGATACCGACATCAAGATTTTCAACCTCGCTTCGCCGCAGAAAATCCTTCGCACCATCGGACAAAAAGGCGGTGTGCTGGCCGGCCCGATCCCGGGGACTTGGGCTCCCGATCGCTTTACTTTCCTGACTGGTCTTGCCGTGGGCAGCGATGGCAAGGTCTTCGTCGCCAACGATGCCGGACCTGCCGATGTGGACATCGTTGGGGCTCATCTGGTGTGCTTCTTTCCCGATGGCACTGTGGATTGGACCGTCGAGGGCTACATCTTCATGGATGACCCGGGATGGGACCGCGGCCCGGATGGCAAGGGGGAGTCCAAACTGGGCATGGCCCAACGGCTTTTCGAGGTGGACCTTGATGCTCCCGCCGGGAATTGGCGCACTGTGGCGTTCGACTTGGATCGCTTTCGCTACCCGAACGATCTGCGCATCCAGGATCACGCCGCCTTCTACAATTGCGGCGTGCAGTTCCGCTACCTGGGCGGCAAACGCTACAAGTTCGTCCAAGGTTCGCGGAATCAGTATCCGGTGAGCGTTTACCGCTTCGAGGAAGGTTCGGAGGTCGCAATGCCCTTCATCATGTCCAACCTCAACCGTGCCGAGTCCGCTCGCTTCAAGGATTCTCCCCCGCAGGAATTCC
Source organism: Methylacidiphilales bacterium (assembly GCA_038250235.1). Taxonomy (GTDB): domain Bacteria; phylum Verrucomicrobiota; class Verrucomicrobiia; order Methylacidiphilales; family JAAUTS01; genus JAAUTS01. Next base: position 4,736 of record JBBSCO010000107.1, read on the forward strand.
TGTGGCGCGATGCCAACGGAGACGGGAGACAACAGGCTAATGAATACACCGTGCGCTCTTTCCTCTATCCCAACTCGAACAGTAAGGACGTTCC
>JBBSCO010000108.1:0-4723 GCA_038250235.1 Methylacidiphilales bacterium
CGAAAACCCCTTGGCCGCTTCCTCCTTGGACACTCCCAACTCGCGGGCCTCCCCAATCGCCTTGGTCCCGTGAACCATTTGCGCCCGCATCGGGGACGGAGCAAAGAGAAGTGCCACCGTTGTTCCAAAAACTGCGATAGACAGATTCTTTAGAAAAGACCGTCGAATGTGCATATAAGCAGATTATTTGGGTTCGCTTTTTTTGCAAGCAGGAAGGTTTTGAATAAGATGTCACTCAGGGGGGCAGGGGAGTTGGTATTGGAGGGACGACCTCCCGGCTGCCCCGCCTTAGGCGGGGTGTTTTCCGGAATGTGGGAACGGCCCAGACGGAGCTGGGCCCTCCAAAGGAAGGAATGGCGCTTCGGTGAAGCGCCCTACAAGGCGGGGAATTGGGGATGAGGATTCCGCGACTCGGAGGTCGCGGGCACAACGGGGACGCCTCCACGGCGATTTTCCGATCCGTTCTTCTCAGACTCCATGGAAAAACTCTGGAAAAGACAAAGGATTATGGGATAAAATCCGGGTTTGAAGAAATTTGTTCCACGTTAACAACTCATACCCCCCCTAAAAACCTGATGCATCTTCCCACGCATTACCGATTCGGACTCAATTACACTCCATCACAGGAATGGTGGTATTGTTGGAATCATTTTCAGCCCGAAAGCATAGCCCGCGATCTCGATGCTATCGCCAAAATCGGGGCCGATCATATTCGGATCATGCTCATTTGGCCGTCGTTCCAGCCGAATGCTGGTTGGGTCAGCCCGGCCCATCTTGACCATCTTGACACGGTGATGAATCTGGCCGCAGCGCGGGGCCTGGACGTTTGTCCCACTCTTTTGAACGGCTGGCTCACCGGATTGAAATTCCTCACGCCGTTCGACGATGGAAAATTTTACCGATCCTCATTGATGCGGGATGCGCAGCAACTCTATTTTGAAAAAGTCAGCGAGCGTCTGCGATCGCACACCAATGTTTTGGCGGTCGATCTCGGCAACGAAATGAACTGTTGCTGGCAGGATGCCGATCTGGCCCAAGGCGATGCCTGGGCGCGTTGGGCGGTGTCCAGCCTGCAGGGTCTGTTGCCCGATACCCTCATCGTCCACGGGGCCGACCACAATCCCTGGTTTGAACCCCACACGTTTTCGCCACATTGCCTGGCTACTCTCTCGCCGGTGATCACCCTGCATTGTTGGTCAGAGTTCACCGGTGCCTTGAAACGCGGGGGACCTTTGGATGCCCCCGCCCTTCAACTTGCCCCAAGAATGGCAACTCTGGCTCGAGCCTATGCGGGCGATCCAGGAAAGCCAGTCTGGCTGCAGGAGTATGGTGCGTCTGAGGAATGGATGCCCGCTGAAGTCATCCCGACATTTCTGGAAAAAAGCACTCAGTTGGCCATTCAGCACGGCATCGGTTGGATCACGTGGTGGGCCAGCCACGACATCCGCCGCGAGTTCAAGGTTGATCCGCTCGAATATTCCCTTGGGCTCCTGGGCGTTGACAATCAGCCCAAGCCTTCCGCCGCAGTTTTCCATACATTGGCAACAGCCTACCGCGGGCGGCAGGTCGTTAGCTCTCCGGTGGTGCCGGAGGAACTTCCCGCAGTCCATTCCCCGGAGGAAACCTGGAAGTGGCTGCAGAAGTCGTTTGGCTGAGGGCCCGGCTCCGATGCCTACGTTTGTTATCCAGGAAGTTTCAACCTCGGGGGCCGGATTCCAGACCAACTATTTACTTCCAAGACACCAGCTTCCCGAGTCTTTCCTTGCAGACCACTTTACATCACTATATGATAGTGATACGAAAATGGCTGAATCCAAGATTGCTTCCAGTGAAATTGATGAAGTGAAGCGCTCCAAACGACGCACTGCATCTGGCAGGTCAATGCAGGATCAAATCTGCATCGAGCTCAAGCGACGAATTACTGCGGGAAATTATGAGGTGGGGAGTTTTCTTCCCTCTATTCGTGTTCTGGCGAGGGAATTCCATAGCAGCATCACCCCGGTCAGGCTGGCCATCGATCAATTGGTGGATGCCGGGATGTTGAAAAGTCGACACGGGTCGGGGGTGGTTGTGGTTTCTACGTTGGGTAATATCGAATCAGTCGCGCGTAAACCGACCATCGAAGTGATTACGACAGTGACGGATCGAATGGGTGGGGGCAGCCCTTCAGCCAGAAGTCACCGTCTGATGGCTGTTCAAGAGTATCTTCTGTGGTCTTTGACTGCCCGGGAGGATATCCGGCTGAGTTTGGCGACCGTTCGCTCGGATCATGGGGAGAGTCTTGTTCTGAGCCGTCTCAAAGATGCACTCAATGAAAGCCCGGAGGTCTTGGTTCTGCCGATAGCGGAGGTTGTAAGCTCAGCGACGATTGAAGCACTCCGTCGTTTGCAGGCACAGGGTACAAAGATCGTTTATAACGCAGCCCGTTATTGGGTGGAGGAATTTGACCGGGTGGTCTCTGACTTTGAGCAGGGCCAGTATCTTCTTACCAAAAAGCTTCTCGATCTCGGTTTCCGACGTATCGTCCGGTTTTCCGCCGGAACCGGCATTTACCACTACGAGGCGGAAAAGCAGAAGGGATTTGCCCGGGCCATGTCTGAGGCCGGATGGGGGAGCGAGGAGATTACTGCTTTTACGGTTGATAAAAAACTGAGTCAATATCCGGAGCAGCACGTGATTGAGTTGCTGGCTATCCTGCCGGATCTACTCGCGCGGACCAAACCCGATGCCATCTGTAGCTATGCTGACGTAACCACTCCACTCATGAAAACCTCGCTTGCGCTTCTCGGGAGAGAAGAGTTGGAGGTTACAGGGTATGATGGAGCATGGAACGAAATGGATTGGCCGGGTGAACTTGGGGGCTTGTATGCCGTCAACAAGCGTCGTATTGATGATGGTCCCGCGCCACTCAGTGTTGATACTCATCTTCCCGAGGTGGGAGTGGCCTTGGCAGAACTTGCCTTGGCCAGAGTATTAGGTCAGGCAGAACCAGGCCCTCAGCTTAAAAAAATTCCTCAGACTCTGTTGGTTCCGTAGATAAGCTTTTGGGCATCAATTGTTTCAAGACACTTGTTCAAATGCCTACCTTTCCCCGCTTCTTGAGCTATTTCGCGCCGTAAAAGGATTAAGCTGCATCAGCGATTTATCTTTATAAATCTTTGTTGAGTAACTTTTTGTTCTCGGCCCCGATTTGAGGACATGGCGGCATTTTGATTATATTTCCTTGGCAGAGGATCATTTCGTGCTTGAAAAGTAACACTTTGTGTCTTTACTGATTATTGTGATTCAACTTTCTTCCTCACCTACGGCATTTCACCCGCTTCGCTCACTCGATTTACAGGTAGAGCCGTTTCTCCCTGATCCTTCGGTGACGAGCATTGAGTCACAGGTACTTCCACGGGTCTGGTCAGAGCACGTCAAGCTTCTTGTTGAACAGCAGTGCCTCGATGGCGGCAGTTCGGATGGGGGGTTTGATCCGGGTGGAACGGGTTGGTGTGACGGGCGGCACGCCGCTTACAGTCTTGCCCTTCTCATCGCCAACGTCGGACGTCATTGGGATGTGCTTACTGAAGAGGATTCGCGACAGGTAATTGCCCGAACCTGTCGATTCCTGCTCAGGCGCCAGCATTCGGACGGACGACTGGATCTCGCAGGTTCTTACACGCCCAATGAAGTTGGTTTCACCCTTCCGGGCCTGGCAGCAGGTTATCACTACCTCGCTTCCAGAAATGGGGACGGTATGTGGAGTGAAGTGCTTGGATTTTTAGAGGTTTTTTTAAAGCGCGGGGCTGAAGCCGTGCTTGCCGGTTCCGCCTTCACCGCCAATCATCGCTGGGCTGCGGCATGTGCTCCTTTGGCCGCTGTACACCAGCTTTGGCCTGATGCACGATACCTCGTAAAAATTGAGTCCTATCTGGCGGATGGAGTTGACTGTGATGCTGACGGGTGCTGGTTTGAAGAGCGAAGCCCCAACTACAGCTTGGTGGCCAACCACGGTCTGTATGTGATGGCGGATTGCCTTGGGCGCCCGGAGTTCGAACGAATTGTCGAACGAAATGGTGATTTTATGCTGCACATGATTCAGCCAAACGGGGAGGCTGACAGTTCCTTTAGTCACAGGCAGGACAGGGGATGCGCGGATCGTCCCGTGCTGGACTACTCGATCCTCCGGCGCCTCGCGCAGACGACTGGTAAGGGAGCCTATATTCCCCTGCTCCTGGATCACCTTCAGCATCGGAGCAAGAATATCCCAACTTCGAGCCTGGTGCCTTTGCTCTATTGGATCGATAAAAATCCCGGACCCCTTCCGGATCCAAAGTCGATTCCAGAAGACTACGACATCCGCTTTCTTCAAAACCACGCCCTCCGCGTCCGACGTCCAAGTCGATCGCTCACGCTGACCTCGGATTCGGGAGGTCATTTTTTCACTGACGTCCGGGATCAGTGGGGTGGGATCAAGCGGAGTGATGAGTGGTTCCATCTGCACGCTGGGGGGGTTGTCATCGCGTCAATTCAACTCGGGGCATACGGCTTCGCGATGTTTCAACCGGAAACGCTGGAGGTGAATCACTCGGGGGCCAGCCTTTGCTCGGTGCGCGATGGTTGGGAGCACACGCTCCACTTTCGGCCCGGTGCTCCTCAGTTGCATATGCCCTGGGATTGGACAACATCCGTTGAGGTGGAGTGGAGCAAAGACCTCAGCCGCGTGCAACTCCATTTCCGC
>JBBSCO010000109.1:0-4678 GCA_038250235.1 Methylacidiphilales bacterium
GACGGAGCCGGGCCCTCCGAGAAGAAGCGGAAGGGGGGGAACGGCCCGGACGGAGCCGGGCCCTCCGAGAAGAAGCGGAAGGGGGGGAACGGCCCGGACGGAGCCGGGCCCTCCGAGAAGAAGCGGAAGGACGACCTCTGTGTCGTCCGGGGAAAGGGGGGGAACGGCCCGGACGGAGCCGGGCCCTCCGAGAAGAAGCGGAAGGGGGGGAACGGCTTGGACGGAGCCGGGCCCTCCGGGTTTCAATCCTATGAAACGGGCTTCAGCGCAGTGGATACGAAGGTGAGGATTTTGTTCTCAAGTCCTACGGTTACTTTACTGTTGTCTGTCACTTCGCCAGAAAGGATTTTCCTTGAGAGCCCTGTCTCAATCTCTTTCTGCAGATAACGTTTAAGCGGACGGGCGCCGTAGACAGGATCGTAGCCATTGATCGCGACGTGTTCTTTGGCTTCCTGGCTCAGTTCGAGGACGATGTTCTTTTCGTTCAGACGTTTCTGGATCTGGGCCAGTTGCAGGTCCACGATCTTTTCGATCTCGGGCAGGGTTAGGGGTTTGAACAACACGATATCATCCACGCGGTTTAAAAACTCAGGACGGAAATGTTGGCGCAGCTCGCCCAGCACGTTGTTGCGGGTGTTTTCGTCGATGGTTCCGGTCTCGCCCGCATTCTCGATCAGGAGATGACTGGCAATGTTGGAGGTCATGATGATGAGGCTGTTCTTGAAATCCACGGTGCGGCCCTGGCTGTCGGTCAGGCGGCCGTCATCGAGGATCTGGAGGAAGATGTTGAAAACGTCATGGTGAGCTTTTTCGATTTCGTCGAAAAGGATCACAGAATAGGGCTTCCGGCGAACGGCCTCCGTCAATTGACCGCCTTCCTCATAACCGACGTAACCCGGAGGCGCCCCGATCAGACGGGCCACGGAATGTTTTTCCATGTATTCGCTCATATCAACCCTGACAATGTTGTCCTCGGAATCGAAAAGGGATGCCGCCAGGGCACGGGCCAGTTCGGTTTTTCCGACGCCGGTTGGGCCGAGGAAAATGAAGGAGCCGATGGGCCGTTTGGGATCTTTCAATCCGGAGCGGGCGCGGATGACAGCGTCTGCCACGGCGGTGACCGCTTCGTCCTGGCCAATGACGCGGTCATGGAGAATGGTATCGAGACGGAGGAGCTTGTCTTTCTCGCCTTCGAGAAGTCGTGAGACGGGAACGCCGGTCCAGCGGGACACGATTCCGGCGATTTCGTCCGCATTGACTTCTTCCTTGAGCAACTGGGGTCCCTGGGCCTTGACAGCCAGATTGTCCTCAGCTGCTTTCAGTTTTCTTTCCATGTCGGGGATCTGTCCGTAGTTCAGTTCGGAAAGACGGGACAGGTCGGAATTGCGTTGGGCAACTTCGGCCTGATGGCGTAGCTGTTCCAATTGAGCTCGCATGGTGCGGAGCTCTTCCACCCCGGCCTTTTCGGTCTGCCATTGGGCTTTGAGGGCGTCGCGTTGGCCTTTGAGGTCGGCCAGTTCCTTTTCAAGATTCTTCAGGCGTTCCTTGGAAGCCTTGTCGGATTCTTTCTTCAGGGCCTCGCGTTCGATCTCCAACTGCATGACGCGGCGCTCCAGTGTTTCCAATTCTTCCGGCATGGATTCGATTTCAGTGCGGAGCTTGGCGGCGGCTTCATCGACCAGGTCGATGGCTTTATCGGGGAGGAATCGGTCGGAGATGTAGCGGTGCGAAAGCACGGCGGCGGAAACCAGAGCGGAGTCGAGGATACGGACACCGTGATGGAGTTCATAACGTTCACGCAGACCGCGCAGGATTGACACGGTGTCTTCCACGGTGGGTTCTTCAACCAGCACGGGCTGGAAACGGCGTTCGAGGGCCGCGTCCTTCTCGATGTATTTGCGATATTCGTCCAGAGTGGTGGCACCGATGCAATGGAGTTCGCCTCGTGCCAGCATGGGTTTGAGCATGTTGCCTGCGTCCATGGCGCCTTCGGCCTTACCAGCACCGACCATGGTGTGGATTTCGTCGATGAAAAGAATGATCTGGCCAGCGGCCTGGGTGATTTCCTGAAGGACGGCTTTAAGGCGTTCCTCGAATTCACCCCGGTATTTGGCGCCGGCAATGAGGGAACTGAGGTCGAGGGAGATGATGCGCTTGTTTTTCAGGCTGTCGGGGACGTCGCCGGCCACGATGCGGCGGGCAAGGCCTTCGACGATGGCGGTTTTGCCGACACCGGGTTCGCCGATGAGAACGGGGTTGTTCTTGGTGCGGCGGGACAGAACCTGGATACAGCGCCGGATTTCGTTGTCGCGCCCGATGACGGGATCCAGCTTGTTCTGCTGGGCCATGCGGGTGAGGTCACGGCCATATTTCTCCAGCGACTCGTAGGTGGCTTCGGGGTTGGAGCCCGTGACGCGCTGGTTACCTCGGACTTCGGTCAGGGACTTGAGGAAGTCGTCTTTTTTGAAGCCGAGATCTTTAAAAATTTTACCCACACCGTGCTTGCTGTCTTCGTCGAACATGGGCAGGACGAGGTGTTCGACGCTGACGTAATCGTCCTTGAGACGTTTGGCTTCGTCCTGGGCTTTGGCCATGAGGGTGCTCAGGCGCTGGGTGACATAGGCGGAGCCGGGCTGGCTGCTGGAGCCGGAGACGCGGGGCATTTTATCGAGGTGTTCTTCCAGCTTGGCGCAGAGTAGCTCCAGGTTGATATTTCCTTTTTCGATCAGGCGGGGGATCAGACCGTTTTCCTGACGGAGGAGAGAAAGCAGGAGGTGTTCGATGTCCTGACTCTGGTGGCCAAGCTTGGCGGCGAGCTGTTGGGCATCGGCCAGACCGAGCTGGGCTTTTTCGGTAAATTTGTTCAAATCCATAGGCCTACTCCCGCACGGAGTATGCCAAGGTGTTCGCGGCGAATACGGAAGAATCTTCTTTTATAAAGGCTTGTCGAGGAGTGGCTAAGGGTGGCTATAAAAAATAGAGTGAAAAGCGCATGCAGGATAACTAAGACAAAATGACGCACTTTCCGAAAAAGAGCAGAGAATGAGCGACAGAAGCGCGCTCAAATGGGCTTTGTAAAAGTGAAAAAAAGGAGTGATCCCGTATCCTGCTCGTCGATCTTAGGATGACTCGGATTTTCCAAGGACAGCTTTTCCGTGGAAAGGCGTGTTCTTTGTTGAACCAAATTAGGAACGACGCTATCTGTGATGTGTGAACGCTGAATTTGCGCCTCTCTTCAAGCCCGCCAGAGCCGGGCGTCTTCACCTCGTCGAAGACCTTTGGGACAGCCCCGCTCAGGAGGACGCGCAGTTTCCTGTTCCCAGTTGGAAGTGCGACGAACTGCGCCGCCGCAAGGAACGGTTTCCCGCTCACCCCGCATCAGGCTGCACATGGGAGCAGGTCGAACAGCAGGCACGATGCCGATAATGATTTCACTTCCAAGACATTACGGGTCTGCATCGTTATGGTTAAGTCTTGGCATGTTCTTTTCATGCATTACATTTCAAACAATCTTTATTGATTAAATTATGAGCGACTCAGGAACTTGTGGATGTGGAAAGAAACCTGCGGCGGCCTGTCCGGCACCAGCACCGGCGGCCAAAACAGAAACCAAAACAGAAACCAAAACAGAAACCAAAACGGAAAAGCAGGGCGGAACTATTCAGAATGGTAAAGGCGATGCGCCGCGCAGCATCAGCAAAGAGTTTCGATCCAATTACAACGGGATCAAGTGGACGACCGGCGGACGTCTGGTTAAGGGCGAGAAGTTTGTGAAGAAGTATTAAGAAAAGTATTCAGTAGTCAGTTATCAGCTTTCAGTTTTTGAAAAACAGCGCTGAAACAAAAAACGCAGAGCCTTTCGGTTCCGCGTTTTTTTGCGTCCAGAGTCAAAAATTAGGGTTTATTCTTCAAGAGGTCACGGATCTCGGTCAGCAGCGCGATGTCCGGTGGTGGGGGGGGCGGAGGACCATCGGAGGCCGGTGGGGGAGGAGCGGGTTTGCGGACGGCGTTGACGATTTTCATCAGAACGAAAACACCCATCATCAGGAAAAAGAAGCTGACGATGGTATTGATGAAGAGACCGTAGCTGATCACAGTGTAACCGTTTTTGGTCATGTCTGCAAGACTGGGCAGGGTAGTCTTGGCATCCATGGCGGTTCTGACCACTTCAAGTCCGCGCGGTGTCAGGGGAAGATAAAGGTTTTCGAAAGAAGCTTTACCGGCACCCAGTGAGACAAAGGGCATGATGATGTCCTTGACCATGGAATTGACGACCGGCGCGAAGGCTCCCCCGATGATCACCCCTACCGCGAGGTCGAAGGCGTTGCCTTTGGCGATGAACTCTTTGAACTCGTTGATGATTTTCATGGGTGTTGTTTGTTGGGTTTTTTAGAAGGTTTGTTTACCGAGTTGGATGGCGATGCTGCTTTTCCCGGGTTTCCAACTGGCGGGGCAGGCCTGGCCGGGGTTGGCCCTGACAAAAGCGGCGGCGTCAATCTTGCGGATGAGTTCATCCACGTTGCGCCCGAAACTGTTGTTGGTAATCTCCATGCTTACGGGAATGCCATCTGGATCGATGATGAAGGTGCCGCGTTTGCTCATCTTTTCTTTGTCGCAGTAGGTGCCGAAGGTGCGTGAAAGGTCTCCGCCATTGTCGGAAATCATGGGGAATCTGATA
>JBBSCO010000110.1:0-4588 GCA_038250235.1 Methylacidiphilales bacterium
GGCCGGCGACAGCATCCAGTTCAGCCTGGCTTCGGGAAACAAGCTTACCCAAATCGGCCTCACCACATCGGATGGCGGAGCGGGTTGGGTCTGGTCCTCGCCGGATTCAGCCCTGGTCGGAAAAAAGCTCGCGACCCCGCTTAAGGTGACCCGAAGCGGCAACTCTACGACCTACGAGGTTTTCCTTCCGTTCGAGATGTTGGGCTTCCGTTACGAATCTGGACTTCTGCTGCGTGCGTCCTTCCTTGCCAACGAGAATGATGGCGGCGGACGGGTGCGTGTGATGCAGTGGTTTGATGGCATCACCAACGCCGGCGACGTCACCAAGTTCGGATTCATGCTCCTAGAATAGAACGATGCGATACGCCCATTGACTCCGGTTTTGCGCAGCGTCGGCTCATCATTTGCTGATTATAGAATTGCACTGTTTTCTACCAAATTAATTTGAGCGGGGGACACAGCGATGGGGATGCCTGGGCAGGTGTCCATGGGCGACTCTGAGGATGTCCGGACTGGCAGGTGGGAGGTTCTTGCTTCTTTAAACCAAAATCATCCTGCCTAGTGTCCTGACAGTGAAGTTCCTTCATTAAATTTGCACAGAAAAAGGCTTGGAACGCGGCGCCGTGCAGGGGAGCGTGTCTGAAGGACACCCGACCTGAAACGCAACAAAGTTCCGGGCTTTTTTCTGTGCAACCCCTTGGGGCCGTGGTTTTTTTTAATTTCCGGGCTTCGTTACTCGTTTGCCTTCTATCGTTCAGATAGAAGGCTGCTCTCCTGCCTCGCCGGAGAACAAAATCCCCCACGGATTTGATAAAGTAATTTCGCTGTCAGGACACTTGTCGCTTGGTAGTTTTAATTGGTATTATTTCGTTACAAGGAAATTATTCTCGCGTATTTCATCAAGTCTCAGATATTGTGTTTTGGTCTGAAAACATACCCCCAATTTCTGGTTCTCTCATGTTTTGTGGCCTGTTCGCCTTGCTGGGGGCAATCCCCGCTGCCATTGCCGACAGGCACGAAAGTGACCACATCGTTCCCGACCGAGAAAGGAAAAGGGGCGGAAAATCTCATCGACGGGGATCCTGAGACCTTCATGACTGGGGCGGGGAATTCCGCACCGACACCCGACACCGTGGCGTCGATTCTCTTTCGGTTTCCGGCTCCGGTATCTGGTTTGGGCGGTGTAAGGACGGGAAAATCTGATCGGTTTGGCAATTATTATCCCATTGCCATGGAGTTCTGGGCGGACTCTGATGGGGATGGGACGTTTGACACCAAAGTCGGCGGGACGACTGCTCTAGGACCCGGCGATAAAAGCGTTGGCGATCATTTTTTCGAGGGGAGGTTGGAGAAGGTTTACGGGTTGGACGTGCGGGTGGTGAATCAAAGCGCGAAGGAGATAAAGCGGGCTTTTTTCATGAATGAAATCGGTCTGATTTCGAGCACGGCCATGCCGATCATCCCCGCCACACCGGTGTCACCGGTGGTTTCGGGCCTCTTTTTTCAACAAGCCTTGCCTGCTGGCACGACGGCCACCACTACGCTGGCAACCGAGCCTAACAAGGGGGCGGATAAGGTGGTGGATGGCGATCTGAGTACCTCGATGAATCCCCAGCAGGGCACGGCTAAGGAGGGAAAGGCCGATTCGATCTTTCTGCGGTTCCCGGCCGTGCAGGAGCATTTGGCGGGAATCAGCCTGGGTCGTTCGGGTGCGTTTGGCAATTACGTGTGGCAGACGATGGAAATCTGGGCCGACACGACGGGCGATAAGAAGTATGACATGAAGATCGCCACCATTCGCGGCGGAGCGGCGGCTGAGTTTCGTTTTGGTCGTTCAATTCCGAAGACCTACGGCCTGGAGCTACGCGTGACCAAGACCGAGCTGAAAGGCACAAAGCGCAGCTTCATCCTCAGTGAGGTGACAGGACTGACGTTTGCGGACGATTCCGGCAGTGGCAAGGTCCGGTATGTGCTGGAGGATTTTGAGGACTTCGGGAGCTGGCGCACCTGGGCCAACAACACGGATCAGCCGCAAGGCGAACGGACGTATGGTCAGAATATCTGGCTCTGCGGTATCAACGATCCCAAGCGCGCTAAAGCCGGTCAGGGCGTGGGCGAGTTCCGTTACTGGTTCAAAAACAACAGCGAGAGCAAGCGCACATGGGCGAAGCGGTGGCTTGTTACGGAAAAGGAAATGCTGATCGAGCGGCTGGAATTCTGGGCAAACCCGCAGGGCTATCCTGCAACGATTTGGTTTGAACTGCTGGATGCGAAGCAGAGCAAATTCAAAACCCCGGCCGTGGCGATCACGGGTTCGGAATGGAAATTGTATGGGGTCGATCTCAACGCGGCGACGATTCCGAACCTGCCCACCCTTCAGCCCCCCTTCCGACTGAACATGATTTACATGGAGTCGGAGCAAGGTGGAAAAGGGGATGTCCTGCTCGATGACATCGCGGCCATTGGCAAGGCGGGGCGCTCGATGCGCGCGCAGATTCGCAGGGTTTATGAAGGTATGACCTACGCACCCTCGGCTCCGGTGGCCCCGAAGTATCTCATCCGCAACGGAACGGAAGCGCCTCTCACCGTCGCGCTTGAAGTCCAGCTTTTCAACAGCTTTGATTCTAAATTTAAATCTCCTGTGAAGACTCTCAAAATCCCGCTGAAGGTTCCGGCGATGGATAGTCAGGAAGCCACCGTGAACTTCGGAAAGCTTTCAACGGGGCACTATCAGGCCAAGCTTAAGCTGGAAGGCGAGGGGTTGAGCGTCGAGGAGATTGATCAGATTCCGGTGATGATCCTCAACGGCAAACGTCTCAATACGACGCCCATGTGGTTTGGTGCCCAGCATCACACCGATTGGATTGCCGGACCGGAAAACGATTTTTTGCTGAAAAATGTCATCATCCCAATGGGGATGGATATGTATCGGTTAACCACGCCGAACCCCGACATGGTCAAGGCTGGCATTCTGCAGTCGATCACGTTTGGGACGATGCCTCCAGAGCTGCGCATGCCTGGGGCCAAAGATGATCGCGGTGAGCCGAATGATTACGCAGCCTACTCAGAATGGCTGAAGAAACAGGCTCGCGAGAAATTTCTTCCCTACAAGGATTCTATTATTTCAATCGAATTTTATAACGAGCCCGACCTTCCCAATTTCTGCTTTATTCCCGAGATAGACACCTACCTCAAAATGCACCGGGCCTTCAGCAAGGCATTTCGCGAGGTCATTCCCGGGGTGCAGATCGGCACTGGCGGCAACACGGTCATTCATGGCAAAGACAAGAAGGATTTCAACGAACGCATGTATGTCGAATTGGCGAAAGAAACGGATGTCACGGTGTGGCATTCCCACGGCACGCTGGAGAAATTCATCCAGCTACAGCGTCAGGTCGAAGCGTGGCTGGAGAAGGGAGGGGTTCCGCTTAAGAAGCAAAAGCTTGGGAACTCGGAGACCGGCCACACTTCATACTTGAGCTCTGAAGAAAGACTTAACCAGGCGGACTTACTTGTGAAAAAAGCCGGGTGGGCGAAGTCCCAGGAAAACTCCCTTTTCCACAGCTGGTTCGAGACCACCGACACTTTTGATCCCCAGGGCGGCAAAACGGCCAATGAGAACTGGGGCCTTGTCACGTCCAACCAACGCATCAAAGCTTCCGGCCAAGCATACAACGAACTCATCCGCCAACTGGCCAACACCAAACCCGGCGGTGAAGTTGAGTGGGACGCCCGGTTGCAGATTTGTCAATTTACGAGGAACGACGGATCCCGCGTCTGGCTCGCCTGGCCGCAGCAGCGTGGCGCGAAATTTGTGCAGCCGCTCATGGCGACAGGTCCTGTGACCGTGACCGATATGTTCGGACTCACGCGGGAACTCCAACCTGTCGGCGGCAAGATTCTTCTCGAAGTGGCCGGCTATCCGCTCTATCTGAACAGTAACGCTTCCACGAGCATCGCGGCCTTCAAAGGGGTGGAATATATCAAGTATCCCGCATCCATCGGTGGCGCACCGGGTTCAACGGTGAACTTACCGGTTGAATTCAAGAACATCTGGGGCAAGCCCGTCACGCTGGCGGTAAAGCTCGTTGATATGAACGGTTCGGTTCTTGCGAAAGACACCATCCCGATACCCACTGGGGTTGTGACTCCGCGCTCTTTCGCCATCCCGCTTGCCGCAGATATCGCATGGGGAATGCACGGATATGCCTTACGTGTATCCGGCGCGGACTTGCAGGAGGACACCCTTCCAGTCACCGTGCAGGTGGCCAAGGTGATTCCCCTGACCGCTGCGCTGGCCGTCGGCGCGGATCCGAAGACCCGGCCTCCCGCGGGACGTATCGCGCTCATGTCGAAAGACGACATCCGCGACTTGGCCTTCGATCCCAACACCCCTTTTTGGGCAAGCCCGGACGATCTTTCGGTCGAGGCCTGGTTCGCGCACGACAAAAAGGGAATTCTTGCGACGTTTGTGGTGAAAGATCAGACGCACAAACCCGAACCCGCCGATTCCAAACTCTGGGCCGGCGACAGCATCCAGTTCAGCCTGGCTTCGGGAAACAAGCTTACCCAAATCGGCCTCACCACA
>JBBSCO010000111.1:0-4314 GCA_038250235.1 Methylacidiphilales bacterium
AAAAAATCCGGTTCTCGATTCGCGGCAGCGACTTCCTCTAAAGTGAGGATTTTTTTGGGATCCCCGTGGTTGTAAGTCCAGGAGCCGTCAGCATTCCGCGCGAGGCCGAAGTATTTACGAATCAGGGCAGCGTCAACGCCCGTCGGCATGGTGTTGGCATGCGTGATCCAAGCGAGCCGGTTAAGATCAAAACGCTTTTGGATCAACGATTCTCCGACAGAGGCTGTCGACCCATCGTTGCGCGTGAAGGCATTTGTCACCCGCACGTTAAGCAGGTTTCTGTTGAACGCGCTCGTTTGCTCAGCATTGGCCAAATAGTTAAAATTCGTGACCAGCGGTGCGTAGGCAACAGCAACGGCAGCGGGGATAGGATCAAATCCAGTCAGTTGGGCCGGATTCGCCAGCGGTCTCCAGGTGGGCCGGTTCTGGTCACGCGCGAATGTTGTCAGAAAGCGGAGCGGGGCGTCAGAAGATGCGTTAATCTGGGCGGACCAGAATCGGATGAGATCCTGACGTCCAAGATGTTTGCGATCGCCGGGGGCGGTTTCCATATATCCCGACAGCGGGGCCACCTGGGCGATGTAATCGGCAAAGCTGGTTCCTGTTGCCCCAGTGGCTGCATTCCGCCAGGCCACGAGTTGATCAATCTCAGGCACAGTCATTCCGATGCGTGTCAGGTCAGCGTAAGCGAGGGATCCCTTCCTGGCCACCTGCTCAGCGGGAGGGATTTTTATAGCACCGCTGGCAGCACCGCTGGTATAGCCGGCCACTGTGACATCCAGCAATCCTCCAACATCAAAGACATTGTACGCAAACCGCCCAATCGTATCGTTTCCTGCGGTTGCTGAGGCCAAGCCGTCGCTGCGAACGTACACCCAGTTCGGCACTTGATTTGCTGCAAAACCAGAACCCCCCACCAAACGGGTTTCGTTCCATCGCGAGGGACCCACTGTCCGGCGATTCCGTGCAGCCGTAGCCGTCGAATCCGTTGAGGCGGCGGAATCGGCTCCAGGCACGCTTTGACGGATAAGATTGGTGAAATTTGCATTTGCGGCGGTGATATTTGCGCTGATCTGTCGCCTCGGCATCATGGACGCGGCGTTTATGGGCGTATAAACCGAAAAGATCCCGACTGTGTTTACGGTAGAATTGGTCGGATTGACGATCTCATTCAGGAACTGGGATCGCACGTAGTCGCTGGCCGTCAGAGCCAGTTGTTCGGCCAAGACACGGTTGACCCGGGAAGTTTCCACACCTTGGTTGCTGGAAACCCTTGCGAGCAGAGCGAGCACTACAACGCTGAGCAACACGATCATGGCGAGAGAAACAACCAGGGCCATTCCCCGCTGCGGATTCGACTTTTGTTTTAAGGGAAACATCATGGCAATGGAATCGCCATGCTATGAAAGCGGATGGCGGAACGTACGGGGTTGGGAAGAGTGAGCGAGGCCAATTCCGATTCCCATTCTTTACTGGGGTCGGAAGTGGTGGGTGCCGGGAAAAGCGGAAGAGCCCCTGGATCAATCAACCGATAGCTACGTTCGTCAATGGTGGCGAGTGCTACGAGAAGCGAGGCGACGCGTGCGGTCGCGGGATTCAATGGCAAGGGAGCAGGAGGGCGGAGCGGCTGCAACAATGTCCACTGCCCTGAACCCGGCAGAACCACCCGCCTGCCCCAGGCCGGCAAGGGAGTGGGCAGGATGGGGCCCTCCATAGCCGCCAGGGAAGCGATGCTTCCATCCTCGAGCAAAAGCACGACGGCGAACTGCAGGACACCGCCTGTAAGCTCAGATCGCTCACTCCCTGCCAAAGGTGGCGATGCTGCGGCACTGGCCGAGGCCTGCATCAAGTTGGTCGCGTTCCAGCCCACCGGGACATAGGTCCGGGCCACAACATCATTAATCATCGAATAAGCCACAGCCAGGAAGCGGGGCGGGGTTGCGCCGGAAGGACCGCGGCCTGTCGTGAGAAACGCCAATTCCGGCGTGCCGTTGGCTGTAATACGTCCCAGAAGTGAAAGTTCGCTGTTAACGAGATCGAGTCGGGGACCGGACGCCGAAAGACCCAGGTCACGATCCAGCGAATCCAGGATCTTCCGGGCGGCCTCGGTGCCTTCCATTCGCGCAGTGGTGGCCTGACTGGTTTGCAGCGTCATCTGCGCGATTTGAGCCACGAGAACGAGCATGAGCACGAGGACCGAAACCGCCACCAGAATCTCCACGAGGCTGAAGGCCCGGCTGGCTTGCAGTGGGCGCACACTACGGTAAAACGCCGCGAAGCGAAGGTTCGCGCTTTTTCCAATCGTCCACCGCCCAGCATCGTGGATGGAAATATTTTGTCTCATCATTTTGGCACGAAGATGATTCCTTGAGTGAGGGAACCTTCTGCGTTCTCCCAAGTGCGGGAAGTGACGTTCCATACGGCTGCCGCAGGCCAGGCAATGCTGACGCGCGCCCGCCCGGTTCCAATAAGGTTTGGCGGAGGCATCATTTCCACTCTGGCGACCATGCGCGCATCGGAGGCCAGGACAACCGGTTGACCTGAAAAATTCAAAAGCTGCGTGTATTCCACCAGGCCCGTTGAGCCGATCCGCCAGAAGAGGTTCGTGTATGTTGCGGCCTGATAGCGGTCCACTCCGTCGAAATTGCCGTTTCTCACGTCACCGATCAAACGGCTGAGAGCACCGGCCGCTGCCGAGCGGTCATTGGCATTTTTAAGTGTGTTCAATCCCTGGGGCAATAATCCAACCAATACAAGCAGGCAGAAAGAAATAATCCCCAAGGCCATCGTGACTTCCACGAGGGTAAAGGCTTTGTGACGGGCTTTTGGGAAACAGAGGTTCATGAATTTACATCCGGAATTTGCGGACTGCGCCCGTGCTGCCGTCCAGAATTATTGCGCCGTCATCCCTGTTGGTCAGCTTTGTCGCACCTCTCGCCGGAACAAACCCGAGGGCCACAGCCGGATCAAACCCGTCATTCACTCCGGGCTGACCAAGCAGCATCATTTCTCCGCGGGGAGTGAAGGTGATGGTATTATTGTTCTCAAAGGGCGTTAGAGGCAGAACGCGAAATACCATGCCATCGTTATTATCCAGAAGTTCGCTTGGAACAAGGGTGGAACTCCATAAATTGCGGGTTTCCGGCCTTAACTCAGAAAAGGGGACGAGCCCCACCCCGGTGATCCGCAATGTCTTCACCAGGGGTATAATGTTATCGGCGGCGTCATTGGTCGTCCCATCCGCAGAGTAAAAAGCGGCCATCTGCGTCTCCAATTTACCATCAACCGTTTCCTCTTTGATCGCGACCCATACATACGATTGGCGCGTGACCGCCTCATTCCTTGCCAATTCCAATAACGCGGCGGACTGATCCAACGCTGTGCCCATCCCCCGCGACAACATTAATCCGCCCACAGCTTGAACCGACAGGAAGGCAACAACCGAAATAATTGTGATGACAGTAAGTAGTTCCAGGATAGTGAACCCGCTCCTCATCCTAGATACCCCATGGAAGAACCAACGCTGGTCGTTTTTGCAGGGCAAAAACTGACTGCTACGTTGTCGGGCCTGTCCGCCCTGTTGACCACGGTTCCTTTGAAGGGTTTTAGTATTCATTGTATTAAACTGATGCAAAATTACGATGACAATACATTGTATTCCACGCTTTTAATAATTGCAAATAGATTTTTTGATTTAGAAACTGATCTTTTCCTGTTCCTACCAAAATCTAGAAAAGGACGGTCGGAAGGACTGTTCCTTTCAAAAGTAAAGTCCTGGCGACAAGTAAAAAAGGTGGGCTGAATACCCCCTTTTGTTCCATTGACTGACTTTAAATGAGCTTTTTCCGTTCAGATTTTGACTTCAATTTCCATCCGGAAATCGACGGGGAAGCAAAGTCCAAGGAGAAGACTGGCGCAAGTGGCAGGCACGGCGGACGGTATTGAGGAGGAAAATCCATGATCCCGCTTATGCTGGGCTGCTGGAAGGCCCGAGATCTTCAGTCCACCCCCGCCCCCCCCTGTCGACGGCCTGAGAAGAACGGGCAATCCACCATCCAACCAGGTTGATTGCCGGGCGGAGAGCGATTGGATTGCGCCGCTTCCCTCTTGCAGAGTCGCTTCAGGTCGCACCATGATCTTGAGAACAGACATCAGGCTGTGCTCCGTCGCACTGCGGAAATGGAGTTGCACGCGGCTGAGGTCTTTGCTCCACTCCACCTCAACGGATGTTGTCCAATCCCAGGGCATATGCAACTGAGGAGCACCGGGCCGAAAGTGGAGCGTGTGCTCCCAACCATCGCGCACCGAGCAAAG
>JBBSCO010000112.1:0-4237 GCA_038250235.1 Methylacidiphilales bacterium
AAGACGTAGAGTTTGCCGGATAATCTCAGCCCGCTTAAGTCTTTACGTTATGCCACACGAGTGAGTTTTTTATTTTCCTCCTCACTCAGTTGGATGGTGGTTCGGACCACAATGATATCATGACATCATAAATGAAGTTTGTCCGGCAAAGGCAATCAGATCTGCATTACCCTAAAATAGCATCGGTTGGGTGGGCTTTACGCACCGCGGGCTTCAGCATGATTTTCGAGGAACCAGCTGTAGGCTGAACGAGTTCCTTCTCGCAAAGGAATGGAAGGCTGCCATCCAAGGCCTTGTATCTTACTGCTGTCCAATAGCTTGCGTGGAGTTCCGTCCGGATGAGTCGTGTCCCAAAGGATTTCTCCTTTGAAATCTGTCACCACGCGGATGATACCAGCCAGTTCAGCTATGGTCACTTCCTGGCCTGTGCCCACATTGATGATCTCGGGAGACTCGTAATTTTCGAGGAGAAAAAGGCAGGCGCGTGCGAAATCGTCACTGTGCAGAAATTCACGCCTGGGTGAGCCTGTGCCCCAGAGGGTGACGGTCGGGTGGTTTTGAAGTTTGGCCTGGTGGAATTTGTTGATCATCCCAGGCAGCACATGGGAGGTGTGGATGTCGTAGTTATCGTGCGGGCCATACATGTTGGTCGGCATGGCGCAGATAAAGCGGGCGCCGTATTCCCGTGCGTAGGCCTGGCAGAGTTTGACTCCCGTGATTTTGGCGATGGCATAGGCGTCGTTGGTCGGTTCCAAGGAACCGGTCAGCAGGCAGGTTTCCGGTATGGGTTGAGGTGCCAGCTTGGGATAGATACAGGAGCTGCCCAGGAAAAGAAATTTAGTGACACCGGTGCGGTAGGCGCCTTCGATCATGCTGTTCTGGATCTGCATGTTTTCCAGAAGAAATTCCACGGGAAAATCGGAATTGGCCTTGATGCCCCCTACTTTGGCCGCAGCATCGATGACATAGTCAGGCTTTTCTTGTTTATAGAAATCCAGGACGGCCCGGGGGTCACGAAGGTCGAGCCCGGCATGGGTGCGGGTGATGACCTGCCAGTCTTCAAGCCCGGAAAACAGCCGGAACAGCGCACTGCCAACCAGACCGCGGTGTCCGGCGATGAAAATCTTGCGGGGCATAATTTTTTGAAAAGGAAAATCTCAAAGAACCGTTAAGGATCATTGTTAGCTGCGTTACTTGGCGTCCTTCCAGTGGAATTACATCCTGATTTTTTTGCCTGTCATCTCGTCGTTCAATGACTGAATGTCGGCATCGACCATGATTTTGACCAATTCCTGGAAAGTGACTTTGGGTTCCCATCCCAACTGCTTTTTGGCTTTGGCCGGATCACCAATGAGAAGATCGACTTCAGCCGGACGGAAGTAACGCGGATCAATGGCCACATACTTTTCCCAATCCAGACCGGCATGGGAAAATGATTCCAGCAGGAACTCACGGACGGAATGGGTTTCGCCGGTGGCGATCACGTAGTCGTCAGGATTTTCCTGTTGTAACATGAGCCACATGGCTTCGACGTATTCGGGAGCATAACCCCAGTCGCGCTTGGAGTCGAGGTTGCCCAGGTAAAGTTTTTCCTGCAGGCCGGCCTTGATGCGGGCGATGGCACGGGTGATCTTGCGGGTGACGAAGGTTTCACCGCGGCGGGGGGATTCGTGGTTGAAGAGGATGCCGTTGCTGGCATGGAGTTTATAGCTTTCGCGGTAGTTGACCGTGATCCAGTAACCGTAGACCTTGGCTGCGGCGTAGGGACTGCGGGGATAAAAAGGGGTGTTCTCGCGCTGGGGAACCTCTTGAACCAAGCCATACATTTCCGAGCTGGAGGCCTGATAGAATCTATTTTTCAGGCCGAGATGACGCATGGCTTCGAGAAGGCGCAGGGTCCCAAGGCCGGTGACGTCACCGGTAAACTCCGGAATGTCAAAGCTGACACGGACATGACTTTGCGCGCCGAGATGATAAATTTCATCAGGCTTGGTTTCGTAAAGAAGATGCTGGATCGAAGCTGTATCACTCAAATCACCGTAATGAAGGAAAAGACGCGCTTTCTGGTCGTGGCTGTCTTTGTAAAGGTGATCGATGCGTTCGGTGTTGAAACTTGAAGCCCTCCTGATCAGCCCGTGGACTTCATACCCTTTTCCAAGCAACAGTTCGGCGAGGTAAGAGCCGTCCTGTCCTGTTATCCCAGTAATGAATGCGCGTTTCATAGAAGATTCAATAGTGTCACGAAAGGCAGTTCACGGTCACGAAAAAGTTGTGGTTGATAGTTAAGCCGATTAACATTCAAAGCCCGCACTTTTTGAAAGTGCTGTCCACGTGGGCGAAATGCCGTTCCAGCGAGCAGATTTTTTTCAGTTCGGAGGCCGGGATCAGTCTGGTCAGTTCCGCGTCTTCCAAGAGATAGCCCAGGAAAGGTTTGCCGTCCCCGCGCCAACAGGCCATGGCGTTGCGCTGGACGGTTTCATAGGCCTCACGACGGGCCATTCCATGATCCGTCAGAGCCAAAAGAACGCTCTGGGAAAAATAGAGGCCGCGGGTAATCTCCAGATTCCGTTTCATATTTTCCGGATACACAATCTGGCGCTCCACCAGATCGGTGAGCTTGGCCAGCATGTAATCCAGCAGGATGGTCGAATCCGGGAGAACCACGCGTTCGGCCGACGAGTGTGAAATATCGCGTTCATGCCAGAGGGCGACGTTTTCCATGCCGACGATAGCGTTGCCGCGAATGACGCGGGCCAGGCCGCTGAGCCGCTCCCCGATGATCGGGTTGCGTTTATGCGGCATGGCGGAAGAACCTTTTTGGCCGGGAGCAAAATACTCCTCCACTTCCAGGACTTCCGTGCGTTGCAGGTGCCGGAACTCGGTGGCCCAGCGGTCAATGCTGCTGGCGATGAGGGCCAGGGTGGTCAGAAAATGGGCATGACGGTCGCGCTGGATGATCTGGGTGGAAATGTTGGCAGCGCGGAGTCCGAGCTTCTTGCAGACAAATGCCTCCACACGCGGATCAAGGTGGGCGTGGGTTCCGACGGCACCCGAAACTTTTCCAACAAGGATGTGATGGCGGGCCTCCTTAAGACGTTCGATACTACGTCCGACTTCTTCGAACATGAGGGCGAGCTTGAGCCCATAGGTGACAGGTTCTGCATGAATACCATGTGAGCGTCCGATCATGGCGGTGCGTTTGTATTTGCGTGCCTTTTTGGCAACTACTTTTTTCAGAAGCAGCAGATCTTCCAGAAGCAGATCAGCGGCGTCACGCATCTGTAACGCCAGAGTGGTGTCGAGCAGATCACTGGAAGTCAGCCCCTGGTGGATCCAGCGCCCGGCCGGGCCGACATAGGTGGCGACGTTTTCCAGAAAAGCCAACACATCGTGGTGGGTGCGCTCTTCATTTTTACGAACCTGTTTGATGTCGAAATCTGCTTTTTTGCGGATGGTGATGGCGTCCTTCTTGGGTATAAAGCCGTAATGGGCCATGCCTTCGCAGGCCAGGATCTCAATCTCGAGCCAGTGCTGGAGTTTGGCTTCTTCAGTCCAGAGGGCGACCATGGCAGGGCGGGAGTAGCGTGAAATCATAGAGGGGAAGATTAAACAGAAGGAAACGTGGGAAACGAAGAAGAAATTTTAAGGAGAAAGGCGCTCGATTTTCCAGCTATCGCTGTTTTCCCGCGTGTATTCAAACCGGTCATGGAGCCGGTTGGCCGAGCCCTGCCAGAATTCGATGGTTTGCGGCACAACCCGGAAACCTCCCCAGAAATCCGGCAAAGGCACTTCGCCGGAAGCGAATTTGGATTTCATTTCTTCAAATTTCATTTCCAGAAATTTGCGGGAAGGAATGATGGAACTCTGCAGGGAAACCCAGGCACCCAGACGGCTGCCGAAGGGGCGGCTGGCGAAATAGGCCAGGGATTCGCCCGTGGAGATTTTTTCGACCGGGCCGGAGATGCTGACCTGACGTTCCAAAGGTAGCCAAGGGAACAAAAGGCCGGCCTGGGCGTTTTCTGTCAGGTCAAAGGCTTTTTTGCTGCTGTAATTGGTGAAGAAAACAAAACCGCGCCCGTCAAAGGCTTTCAACAATACCGTGCGGGCACTGACGCGGCCTTTGGCGTTGGCAGTAGCCAGGGTCATGGCATTGGGTTCCAGAAGGTCAGCCTGGATGGCTTCGTTGAACCAGAGCCTGAACTGGTCAAAGGGGTCGGGGGCCAGGTTTACACGGCGC
>JBBSCO010000113.1:0-4173 GCA_038250235.1 Methylacidiphilales bacterium
ATCTCAGCGGAATTGTGGCCACCAACACACCTCTTGACCATTCCTCCATCACTCTGAAAGAAAGCGGAGGCTTTGATGGCATCCAGATCCGGAAACATAACACCGACATCATGCGGTTCATCCATCCAGAAAGCTCCGGTCAACTGCGCATTAATGGGGTGGGCGGTGTTTTTACCCGGTCTGATTACCTGGAAAAACCCGGAGCCGGAGCCTCACTTGTCCAGGTTTACACATGCTTCGTTTACCAAGGCACCTTTATCGCCCGGAAAATTCTTAGAGATTGGAGAGTGTCAGGGACTTTTTTGCACATTCCACAAACTTACCACTCCTGCCTCATTCACCAAACAAAGTTGCTTCCCTTGACTTAACCAGCGCACTTCCATGATTCTTCCCTGCCTGGGGGAAATCATACTTTGTACATTCCCCGTTTGGGGGTCGATCAGACGTACTCCGCCATCATCTGAGCCTACTGCCAACAGTTTCCCATCCGGGGATAGATCCATGCAGCGCGAGGGTCCCATTGGTTCGGTTTTCAATAGGGTGCTTTCCCATGAACCTGTGTTCCAAGTGTCCAGGTAACCACCGCGGTCCGGCCAATACCCGCCTGTGCTAATGAATGTTGAGTTGTCAGAAAGGAATACGCCGTCCTGAATATGGCCTCGCAGGGGTTTTCTCGTTTTGTGCAAATCCTCACCCGTTTCAGCGGAGATGACTTGGATATTACCGTTACAATTTACAACCAGAGATTTTCCATCTCTGGATATTAATATGAAAAACAAATGATGATTATGATTGGCGTCCCAAGGTTTACGGACTTTCCCCGTGGCCACATCCAGCTCCCACGCTTCAGCTTTCTTTCCCTCAACCCCACCTACGGCATAAAGCTTCGTGGAGTCAGGCGAAAAAATGAGGTCATAGGCTCCCCCCTCCCACTCTCCAATTCTACCACGCTCTTTAAAATCAGCCGTGTTCAACACGATAACACAACCCTTTTTCTTTCCCCCGGCAATGGCCAGAAAATGTCCATCTGGTGAATAGGCCAAGGATGTAAGATCCCCTGTACCTACTTCATGTTCAACCAAAAGCTTACCCGTACTTTTAGAAATAATATGAACCGTGGATTGGCCTTCCGTTATTGCAGCTATGACGGATTCATCTGGAGCAACCGCGAAGTGATAGTTAATCTTGCCGTTTTTCGGGAGCTGCCAGGACCATTTTTCCTCCGTTTGCATGCGGTTACCCAGCCAAGCTTTGATTTGAGCGAGCTTTGGATCATTCTCCCAGAGTTTCCGTTGCGGGTGTTTCTCCATCACAGCAACAAGCTCCTGCGCCGTCTCCCGATCCCCGGCTTGGAAAGCAAAGCCTGCAAAATTTTTCATATTCCAAAATGAGTCAGGGTATTGCCTTAACAAATCCCTGAACCCTTGCCTCATTTTGGGCCAATCAACTTTCGTCTCCTCAAAAATATTTCCGTAAAGCCAGGCCTGGGCCCAGGCCAGGCGGGTATAAATCACCATTCCTTCTGAGGGAAGATAAGTGGGTGCTTTCTCCGCAAATACTTCCCATTCTCCTGGTTCCCCATACCAACGCGGCAACAAAAATAGAGCTTTGGAAAAATAATAATCGTAATACGTGGGTTCCGCCACAACCGCCTCATCAAACAACCTTTCATAATCAGCACGTGACCAGCCTTGGCCAAGGGCGACCGACATCATAGCATTGTACCACTCAGGGCAGACACCTCCCTTTTTCTTGGACAATTCCAAAACATCCCGCGCCTGTTGAACCCGTTCCTTGAAAACCTTCCATCCACTTGCACCTACCGTATCGGAGTATCCTGAACCGCGCGCATCCCAAGCCAGATAAATATAAAGGTTGGCCCTGACAATGGGGACGGCAAGTGAATCCGGATAGGCTTTCTCCCACGCGGAGATTTTTGCCTCATACGCCTCCAATTTTTTTCCACTTAGTGAAGTTTCAGGGATTAAACCCTGGTAATACATGCGCAACTTCCAAAGCCCCTCCGAAAATCGTTCTTTTTTTGTTCTCAAAGATTGCCCCATCTCTTCAAGCTTCGAAAACTCACTTGCCACCAAAAGATCCTGACAACTCTTGCTAAACTTGACCCGGTTCGCCGCGCCATCCGCATAAACTTCCTCAACGCATGTTGCTGCTAAGACAAGCGCCATGAACAAAGTGAAAAATCTGCCAAACCATGCTTCTAGTTGAATCATACTGTGATTATGAATTCATCACTCATGTAAATCAAGAGGTTACTGACCCCTTCCGAGTTACCATTGCAGACCCTTCCAAAGGAGCCCATCTGGCCTGGGCATTGGAATCGGTATGAACCGGGGACATCGATCTCTACTAACGTGGTCTGCGGGATAAACCATTGACTTATGACAACTTTCTAAGAGATAATGGTTTTACCCGGGATACCAATTCTTTTTAAGTCTGGCTTCCATCCTTTTGAAAATCAGAAAAGAGCTCCCTCCTTTCTGGCATCCCCAGTATCTAACGGAGTCCACTGGACGCTCTCATTGCCCTGCCCCGTCAAATGATACACTGTTCCAGGAAGTTTTACCCTCCCTTTTCTTGCAATCCTCCAAATCTGTCCGCATCAAAAAAACCTGTCAATACACTTGTTAATTGATAACGACTGACCCCTCGGAAAGTGGAAAACAGTGAGGCAAGATCATGTTTCATAATGGTTTTGTCTAATCTCTGTCGAACGTCTAGCTGTGGCACCGGCGAAATGGAAGATCGAATTCAAAGAAGGACGTTATCGCCGGTTGCCACTAGCGTCTTGTTCGCCCATTGTTTTTTGGAGTTGCTTTCGATGCTGAGCTTCAAACTCGTCGGTGGTCTTAAGCCACTCGTTCCATTGTTTCTCCGGGATCCCGGTTCCGAGAAGTGGAGGAGGATAAATACGACCTTCGGAGCGTTTGCGCTCCTTTGCGATGTAGGCGTCAACCCGTCGCCACACCTCCTTCGCCTGCTCCAGCGAGAGCTTTGCCTCGATCTTCCGGCGCAACTCCCAAAGCTCCTGCCCTCCAACCGACTCTGGATGGGTGCATTGCGTATCGAGGCAAATGTAGTAGTAGGCCTCAATCTGGTCAGCAGCGCCTCCCTCTCCATTGTGCAGCATCGCCGCCAGTGTGTCCCAACTCCATGCACAGTGAAGGGCGGCTGCATGGATATAGGCCGCCCGTGCCTTTGCGTCCTTGTCGGCGTGGCCAAAATATCCTTCTTGGTAACGCTTCCCGAGGTCTGATGCCGCATGCCCGTCGGTCTTCGAGGCATCTGTCAGAAGCTTCAAAACAGCTTCCTGAGGCGTCTTGCCAAATGTCTGATGGGGACTGCCATTCTCGGCAATCATATAAGCAAGCCACCGCTGTGCTTCTAGGTGACCAAGTTCCGCAGCGCGATCGAGCCACTTGGTGGCCAACTTCTCGTCGCGGGAAGACATCGAATGGTAGGTATACATTCGATATGCAGCATCAGCGTCACCAGCATCCGCCTTCGCGACTAGGTTATTCTGCTCTTGATCCGCGAGATGGTATGCCTTGCCACAGTGCGCCCAAGCCGACTGAGCGGCTATGAAGAGCATTAGGGCGATGGCATAGATCTTCATTTTTTAGGCGAACGTTAAAGATGAGCCACGACGCCGGATGGCGCGACTCGTGCGCCAGCACGAGGCGTGACAGCCGGTGGCGTTGGCTCTGGCGACTGCTTAGGCATCTTTCTTGACGAGCCTCGCGTAGACGTAGAGGTAGTCCGAAAACATATTCTCGGCTGCGAAGCTCGATTTGTCGCAATACCGCGCATCTAGGACAAGAACACCGTCACCTGGGATTGCCGCGGATAGCTCTTCGACCAGCTTCTTCACTTCGTCTTTGAACGCGGGCGCGAAACTTGTGGGTTCTCGAAGAACGCGATGAACCTTCGATTCCACGATGCCAGAATTCGGGTAGACATACTCGCCTTCCTCGGTGGCTCTTATCTTCTTCTGGCCAAAGGTCACGGTCAGCTCGTTGAGGACATGCGTGCGTAAATCTTGAAGATTCGCGTCTGAAAACGTGACGGGCCGAGCGCCATTCGCGGCGTCGACAAAGAGCGTCACGTGTGAGGATAGTTGGATGGGGATGTTCATATTTTTGCCTAACGTCC
>JBBSCO010000114.1:0-3980 GCA_038250235.1 Methylacidiphilales bacterium
GATCGATCGCATCGTAGGTGTAGCTCTCGTTCACATTCGGAATGGCCCCGCTGGCATTCTTGGCCGTTCGGTTCCCCACTGCGTTCAAGGTGTAATCAAACTGGGCGATATTGGTGGCGGATTTCATGTGCTTGACCCTGGTCAACTGTGAAGCGTTGTCGTAAATATAACTCGCCGTGGTGCCGTTTTCCAGCGTTTTCGTGATCCTATTTCCATTCAGGTCATAGGCATAGGTGGCCAGGGGCGGCGGGCCTCCGGCACTGATTTCTTTCAATTGGTTGCTGGCGACATCCTATATCATTACACTAATTTCCAAGGACTGACTCCTCAACCCTATTTTAGCTAGAGATTGTTGAATGCTGAGACATGACCCTAATGGCTCTCGTATCAAGCGAAGAACCCACGTGCAATAATCAACGAGGTCAGTCCCGAGAAGTCCTGTCGGGATAACCGATCCTTGACAATTGACAACCAGGTTACGCATTCGTTGCTCTTGGCTCTGGACTTTCCCTCTTCCAATCCTCTAAAATGAGGATTGTACCATGAACCGCCGAACAGCCACCAAGGTCGTGAATGGCAAGGTCCAACGGAAAAACAGGAGCCAACTGACCAGTTGCAGCCAAACCGTGATCGACCGCCAATCGGCCGGACCTGGTTACTGTCACGTTCTTTCCAAGAGGGATCTTTACGCCTTCATCGACCTGATTCCGGACTGGAACAAGCTCTCGCAAAGCCTGGAACGTATCATCCTAGCTTCGCCGGACCCAGGCGACGATGCCAGCCTGCAATTCTATTACCGGAACAACACGTCCTCGATTGAACTCTACGCCTGGGACGAAGACCTCTGGATTTGCCTGAACCATTCTTACTTCGAAAGTCACCGCACCATCTTTGACCGCATTGGTTTGTCGTATGACATCGGGAAAGAAGACGTCATCTGCCGCTTCAGTGAAGCCCAAGCCAGGGCTTTCATGCTCCTCCATGTCTTCATGCACGAACTCGGCCATCACTACGACCACATGACCCAGAAACATCGCAGGGCCAGTCGAGGGGAAGACTACGCCGAGCGTTTCGCCAACAACCACGTTGCCAGCCTTTACCCCGCCTTCGTGGAAACCTTTGGTGATCCTTCCTCTGGCCAGTGATTGAATGGGGTCGAGTCTCCATTCTCAAGGGACTCTTTAAGTTCAGCATATGAAGAACTGTTTTCTATTCTAATCGACAAGTTTGCTCGATCTGAAAGGCTTTATGGTGATGACTGTTAAAAATAAAGTTAAAAAAAGTAAACACCAACTGGGTTTGCTGGCTACTCATCTTGATGATCAACGGAATTCAATCCTGCTACGCTGGCGGGAGGCAACAGAGGCTGCTCCTGAATCGACCGTGGCTTCTTCGTTAACGCGTGCACACTTTAATGATCACATTCCCGGTGTTTTGGATGCCTTCGGCGCCAAGTTACGGGTATGGCCGGACAAAGACACCAGGCAGGCCCAGCAAAAGGAAGAGGAACAGGTCAAGGAACACGGCCTACAGCGTTGGCAACAAGGTT
This sequence comes from Methylacidiphilales bacterium, assembly GCA_038250235.1. Taxonomy (GTDB): domain Bacteria; phylum Verrucomicrobiota; class Verrucomicrobiia; order Methylacidiphilales; family JAAUTS01; genus JAAUTS01. The sequence continues at coordinate 1,550 of JBBSCO010000114.1, forward strand.
ATCAGTTGCGAGAGCTGACCCGTGAATGGGGCCATTTAGAAATTTGCCTGATGGCGGAGTTGGAAGAATTTTCTCTCTCCCACCCCGAATTTGAACCCGAGGTCATGTCAACAGCTCGAATGGCGTGGTCGCGTTTATGCTGGGATGGCATCAGTGAGAGTGCCACGCAATACTGGCAATTACATCAGACCGAAGCCACAGGGCACGTTCGTGAATTGGAGGAAGTTCTTGTGACCTTAAGCAAGTTGGACCAGTCACGAGCGGATACCTGGCGCGAGGCCACCCATGATTTGCAGGGCGGTTTAACGGTGGTAACCAATGCCACTTGGGTCCTGGATAACAAAAACATGCCGGAAGAGACGCGGACGGAATTTGCCGAGTTATTGCAGCGCGGTGTCTTTTCCCTGCAGGATATGCTCAATGACCTGATGTCGTTGGCCCGTCTGGATGCCGGCCTGGAGGAGCGAAAACTGACCACCTTTGACGCGGCTGTTTTGCTGAATGATTTTTGTACCGCCACGCTACCGCTGGCACATCAGCGCGGATTGTCCCTGGAAATGAAAGGCCCTCCCTCGATGGTCGTTGAGGGTGACCGGGTCAAGGTCCAACGTATTCTGCAGAACTTGTTGCTGAATGCCTTGAAGTACACACAACACGGCGGCGTAAAAGTGATCTGGGGATTCGGCACAGACCGCAACGCCAAAGGCTGGATGTTCTGTGTACAGGATACCGGACCCGGTCTGGATGCGGGAACGGGAACTCCCATCGCCCAGCAAATTCATCAAGCGACCCAGTCTGCCCACGCGGTGGATAAAACTCCACAGAAAGACAACGCAACAAGCGACACTGCCAACGCCCCCACCCTGCCCGCACAATCTGCGACACTGTCCCAAAAGCTCCAGCCGGGGGAAGGAGTCGGTCTTTCCATTGTGAAACGCTTGTGTGAGTTGCTGGATGCCAGTCTCGAATTAGAAACCAACCCCGGCGAAGGTTCCACCTTCCGGGTTGTTTTACCCTGCCAATACGCAAGTGATACGAAAAAATAAGTAAAAGCGGTTGCTCAATATCGGCCCAGCCAAAGGGCTGAAATTTCCCGAAATCACCAAGTTTCTGGATGCCAAGTAGTATTTCACCCTACTGGCGCTTGAATGTTTTATGCCAAGTTTATTTTTAGACTAAAATCTATAAAAACAACCAGCCTATTCTGCCTTCTCGCTATCACATGATTGGCCGCCCACCTGTCCTACCCAGCCTTCGTCGCCAAGGATAAAGACAAAGGTAAAGGTCCGAGTAAAGAGGACAACCGCAGATAGGGCTATCAGCGTTCACACAGCCAAGCCAGCTCCAACGAACGAAATTCAGAGCGAAACGCTTCGAACCGGCGCAACACCAATAGCGGAAATTCTAACTGGGATCGGAACAAGTACAACCGGGCCAACCGTTACGCTGGCCTGTAGTCTCCGGCCCACACCCATCGCGATTGGGACAGGAACCGCCGCTATACCTGGAACAACCGTCAGCACCGCTGGTATGACGGCGGATGGTTGATCATCACTGGCGGTTTTACACCGGACTAAGCACACAGCAACCGCTCGATTGCAGAGCTCGTCATAATCGAGTTGGCTGATCAGGGTTATTACAATGGCTACATCGACCGGGACGTAGGCCCGGGAACCCGCCACGCAATCGCCCCTTACCAGGATGATCAGCGCCTGCGGGTGACCGGCCTGATCATCAATTCCTTTATCGCATCGCTAGGAGTGTAAACCCCACCATCCCTATCCGTCAATTACACCGGAAAATTGGGAAGATTTGAGGCACCCCGACTAAGAAGCTGAGAAAAAAAGAGAGATCCACGGATCAAACGAAGCGACGTGAAGGAGTCTGCCACCAAATCACAACCTTACTATTGTGCCTCTGGTTCCTTTTCGCATCGTAGTAGGAGAAGGATGATAGTAAAAACCAAGTCAAACCAATAGTGACTGGGCCAGCTTTCCATTTTCAACAGAAACTTGAATCTAACTAACGCCAATCTTGGCGCTTGACTAGAATGCACCGTATTGTTTGGGATCAAAGGTATTTCCGAGGCCACGCCCGCCGCTATCCATAAATAATTGGCATCCATCAGAAAATTCTGTGATCTAAGTTTTTTTGGTGACGGTGTCGCATCTTTGGCTAGAGCAAGTTCCAATCAATCCAGAATATATACATCGGCAATAGTCATTTTTCTATAGCTGCCAGAAGCTCGCCACAGCTCTTCGACTGCTCAACCCACTAGACATGCTCCCCGCCCAGTCCAGAACTTCATAAGCCCCCAGATCTATCGAGACAGTCTTTGTAGTTACTTATAAGGCATACACAGACTACTGACCGATTCAAGAGATCTGCAAAAGTTGTTATGACAGCGTCAGCAGGTGCATCCATGGAGGCA
>JBBSCO010000115.1:0-3843 GCA_038250235.1 Methylacidiphilales bacterium
ACCGCAACCGGTGTCCCCAACACTCCTGTGTTATTATTCATTGGCCGAATCTCGTAGGGAATTGCGGGGTTAGCATAAAGGTTTGCCACTGAGTTCATCGTTAGATAATAATCGGCAGGTCTAAGGACGCCATCAACGTCCATGTATCGTGTCTGGTTGTTGCCCGGCATGGGCTGGTTGAATGCGAGAAAGGGAGGGCCTGCATCGGCCGGCTGGTTTTCGGCCATAGTATATGTCCCTCGGCTAACAGACCAACCTGGCGTGCCTGGGACACCAGCACCATAGGAGACACGGCCAGCAATGCTCAATAGGATACTTGCTGACCCCGATGTTCCCCACCACTGAAACACCTGTTTTCCAACCGGCACATTGTTGAAAGGATTTGTAATGTCGTGATAGGCTTCCCGCCGGTTGGTATCCTCGGGACTTTGGTCGAGATAGCCGACAAACATACGATGGTAGTTGACGTTGCTCGCAGAAAACCGGGTCGTTCTTGGGTCGGTGACCAGCATGTGTCCGGTCGTCACAACTGATCGGTTCCCATTGGAGTTCATGGCCTGTGGCCGGGTGTTTTCCAAGGGAGGCTCTGGCACCAACGAGACAGGGGGCAGACGAAGTGTTCCAGGCACGCCGGCCGAACTGGCGGAGCGGGTGAGTCCATTCCATTCGAAATAGGGGCGCCACGCTCCCGAGGAATCGCGGACTTGAAGTTGAAGCGTGGGACGAACAGCACTGACCTCAATGAAATGGTTGTTGGTGTAGTTATCCGTTACAACCCCTGAAATTCTTGCGTCGGGCTGGGTGACGATGTTTCCGGCGACGATCCCAACAAAGCCGCTTAGCGGTTTGTCCCCGGATCCAGTCACTTGGGCGCCGTCTCCAAGAGCGGTAGCAAATGCGGGCGTCAACAAGGTGGGATCGCGAAATCTGCCCGTGGCCCCCCGCGTGTATTCGACATAGTCAGTCGCCGGATTACAGGCGCGAAATGTTGTGATGGGAGTAACCAACGCGTTCATGATTGTCCTCATATCATATCGAAATTGCAGGGAACCGCCGATGGGGACGATCCGGAACGTTGTGGGGTAAATATCCTGGCTTGCCCCTGCAGGTGGTGCAGCGTCGGCATCTCGATGCGGATTCCAAACTTCCGGGATGATCCATGCCCCAATTCTCGTCCTACCCGCTACATTAGGACGGTAAAAGGAGAAGAGGATACGGGCCAGGTAGGGAATGCTTTCCGTTCCGTAGGCGCTTTTTTGAATGGAACCGGTACCCGATAGGATGGTAGTCCGGATTTCTGTGGGAATGGAATCTTCATCTGCCTGGTCAATCATACCGGCACCAATTTTGAAAATTTGATAATCGGGATAGGCATCAGCCACGTAGGTTTCGGTTAGGCCGCTGCCTGCGGCGGCACTCTCCCGGCCAACTTTGCCCAACGAACCGCGCAGGAGACCTGCTTTGAGATACTCGAAGAAATCCGGATCCCGCGGAGGGTTGATCGCCGCGACCTCACCCAACGTCTTGATCGTTTGAACTATGGGAATTTCTCCCAAAGGAGCCGGGAGCGATGCAGGAGCCGGGGTGCTATCGGTTCTATCTGGTGAGGTATAAATCCAACGCTTGGCGGTTGCATCCCAGACCAATCCAAAGGCTTTTCGTATCTGGGTTACACTGGCGCCACCAGGTGCCCCGTTACTTGCGTCGCCGCCCGCCCCGTTGACTCCGATCCAAGCCAGGCGATTTAAAGGAAAGGGCTTGCGCACGAGGGCATCACCGACTTTGACCGATTCACCATCAATCGAACCGGCGATAGCACGGCGAACGGCCGAAAGCGCAGGATTCGCGATGTCCGTTCTGCTTTGGGCGAGGGAACGGTAGTTGAACGCTGCGTTGCCACCCAGGGACGTGGCGTCGTAGTCCGGAGTCCAGTTCGGAAGGGTGGAATCTCTTTTCCATGCGGTAAGCATGGTGAGTGCATTTGGACTCCAGGAGTTGGTGGTTGCGTAACCGATGAGATCTTGTCTGCTGATGAAGGATCGATCTCCAGTGCCAGGAGTTAGAAAACCGTTCGTCGGCGCATTTGTCCGGGAGTAAGCCAAGTAGGAATCACGAGTGGAAGCGGAGGCAGCATTGCGCCAGGTGACAAACGCATCGACTTGCACTTGTGTAAGGCCGAGGGCCGTGAGGTCGGCGGACGCGGTATTCGGTTTCGAATCAAGGTCAGTGACCACAAGTGTCGAGGGATAACCAGCGACGTTGGCATTGAGAAGCCCTCCCATATCATAAATGGCATAGGCAAAACGACCGATCACGCGGTTTGTGTTGGCCGGAGAGCGGTTAATTAGTTCGGAGATCGGCGGGGCGCTGGCTGGTGTATTCAAAAGTCCGCTGCGGGTGATGAGAACCCAGTCCGGAGCCATATCGGCGGTAAAGTCGTTCGGTGAAAGACGAATTTCGTCCCAGCGCGATAACCCGATGAATCGCCCATTGGTGGAGGGGATTAGGGTAGAAACGGCGACTGCCCTGCTGGGAAAATTTGTCGCGGGCGGGCTAAACGTCAGGTGAACCCCTTTCGCAAAGTCGATATCCCTTTTGCTGATTTTGATGAGATTCGGATGTGACAAGCTAGTCACCGAAGGGGGAAGCGAGCGGGATGGTAGAATAGAGGCATTCGTCGAGGGCAGGAAAATCGAGGTCCCGCTTGTCGTTTTGATGATCGAGCCCAACTCCATTTCTTTTACCAGATCGCCCACGACCATGTCGGTCGCCGTGTTGGCGAGCATTTCAGCCCGCGCCATTCCCGCGCTTCCGAACGAAATCTGTCGGTTAAGCTGGGCGCGGCTGAAATACGCCAGGAGAAGGATCGTCATCAGCACGACGGCTGAGAGAACAATCACCAGGGCGAATCCACGTCGACGAGCGGGAAGGTTAATGCAGATCATAAGTGCGTTGAAATATATGCAGGGAATTCTTCAAATCACCGGGAAGTCCGCTCGATGCGAGATCTTCGGAAAGCAGAAAACTTCTCCAGCTAGTGGCGGGGATCTCAGCGTTGATGGCGTCGGCAAACTTCACCAGAAGTGCGCTGATTTGGGCCGGAGAAAGTGCTTTTTGACCCCTTTCATCCAGGACAACCATGGACACAATCAGAGCCCGCAGACTTTCGTCCTCCAGGTCAAACGTGGACTGCGCCTTGATGGAGCCATCGGAGAACAGTCCGCAGACCTCCAGGCGGATGACGGCATTACTGATAGGCTGGAAGTCGGTAATGGCGGGCGGAGGCAGGGTGACGGGGAACGTTAAACTTTTGGGACCAGGCACCCAGTCCATACCCAACGCTGCGCGCTCCAAGCGGACTTTCGTCCCGTCATCCGCGATTTTGTAGCTGATTGAGCTGGCAGGTCGATCGCCATCAAAACCGCGCGCTCGACTCAATAATTCAACCGAATCGTTACCAGCGGGGCTCTTCACGGCCGCCGGTAAGCCAGGCAGCCGGACCCGGGTGACAAGATCTCTCCCTAGACTGTCGAAAACAGAACGCGCTTCAGAAGATGCACCAGTCGAGCGTGTATCCCTCCGGGAGGTTTCCGAAGTGGCGCCTGTGATTTGCACGAGAACGAGCCCAAGAATTGCGAGCACCGTTGTGGCAGCCATCAATTCAATGAGGGTGAAGCCCCTCATGGGTTTTTTGTGGGGGGTAAACACAATCATGGGAAAGTGAATGAGGCGAGGCTTTCCACCGAACCTTTCGAGTTCGCCGTATCGGCAGGCCAGGACACCCTCAGGAAAACCAGATAGGGAGAAGTGCGGGAAACCTCATCAGCACCGGTAACCACATTC
>JBBSCO010000116.1:0-3659 GCA_038250235.1 Methylacidiphilales bacterium
CGGGTATTGGTCCTACTGGATTGACGAAAAGCTGGACGCAAACGGCGACTCCCTTTCGCTCGAGATGCAATTTAGAACTGCCGGAAACCAGTGGAAAACCTACCAGCTTCTACCTGCCGCGATTATGCGCTACAGCAAGAATGGCGTTGCTGGAACAACCGCCAGGTCGGGAGTTCTAGGACCACAAACTTTTCCTGCATTCAATTGGCACAGGTACCAGTATCCAAACTGGGCCAGAATCGACCCTCGGGGAGCCAGATTCGGGATGTGTGAGTATGATCGCGGAACAAACCTTGAAGCTCTCACGAACTCGACATACACCACTTTATCGGGAGGAGGAAGAACGTCTCACGCCTCCAGATTAAGTAATGGAGTCGCGATAAACTACAACAATCCAACACCTCCGGCAATCAATCGGGTTCCGCTCGACCCAGCTCCCACGGTAGCTCCTGCAGAGCAATTCTTCTATCCATTTTGCTGGAGTGATACAGCGGGCAATGAGCCAAGATCCCCATTTGTTTCGACCACAGGGTCTGCCAAAGCCTCCCTGCTTGGCGATAATACCCTCCCGCCTTTGGTTAGCCCCGATCTCGCTCAAAATGGTTCGAGCTACTATCTCGACCGCGATTTGATCCGACGAGGCGGTGATGCGCGCTTGCCGCATACGGCCAGCGCAGCCAATCCCATGGTCAATCCGATGGCAAGCACCCGGGTTGGCGGACTCGGGAAAGTGACGGATCGCCCGCTCATGCTCAACCGTCCGTTCCGCAATGTGGCGGAACTGGGGTATGTCTTCCGGGATCTCCCCTGGAAAACTCTCGACTTCAGCACGGCTAGAAGTGCCGATGCCGGGTTGCTGGACTTGTTCGATGTGTCGGACTCGGATCCGGATGCCGACATCGTGGCGGGCCGGGTGAATCTGAACACGCGGCAGGCCCCGGTGCTCCAGGCCCTGTTGGCTGGTGCTTTAAAAGATGAATTGGATTCCGGTAAACTCTCGATCACAGCGGCTGAAGCCAGAACCATTGCGGAGAAATTGGTCGAGACTACGAAACTCACTCCGTTGCAAAACCTTTCCGAATTAACCACGACTGCCATGCCAAGTATTTCGGAAGAACCTGTAAAGACCCGCAGAGAGGCCGTAGTACGCTCGTTGGCTGCCAGTGGCACAACATCCACCTGGAATCTGATGGTGGATTTGATTGTGCAGTCGGGCCGCTACACGGAACTTTCCAGTGATTTCAAAGATTTTAAAACAGAGGCTGAAAAGCGTTATTGGCTGCACATTGCTATTGACCGGCAGACTGGCGAAATCATTGATGAGCAATTGGAGACGGTTTATGAATAAAGTACTTTTGTGGTTTTTTGTCATGGTGTTGGGGTCTTTAAGTTCAGCCCAACAGCAGCCGGAGGCTCCGCCCACCCAGCCTGCACGTTTGCCTTCAACATTTTCGTGGAATCTGGTTTACGAGCAACAGGCTGTTGGCGTGAAGACACCGGACGTTCCTTCGGATCCTCAGACGGTTCAGACTCCGGAGCAAGTAATCGATGAATTCCCGGTGAGGCTCAGGGTGGCTGTCACCAAAATGAATGACATGAGGCGTGAGCTGGTTTTCTGGAGCAGTGATGTCCGCACGGAGACATGGTTTGTTAAAGGATATTACATGCAACAAATCCCAACATGGCCTGCGGATCAGATGATCTTTAAGCGGGCCGGTGCGGGTGGCGGGGCCCCGGATGTTTCGCAGACGGATTTTCCAGAGCTTGCCTGGATCAGTGCAGAGACCTATCACGGCCTGGCAAAGCGGGGCAAGGCAAAGTGTTTTTATTTTAAGACTACCGATGGAGACGAGGCGTGGTTGGATTCAGAAAGCCTGCGGCCTGTCGCTGCCCGCAACGCGGAGCCCTCTGCCTGGACTTATGAGTACGCTGGCAAAACAGAGGCTGGACTGGTTCTTCCCAAGCTTTTCGCGGATCGTCTGATACCGATTGAAAGACGTCTGGTCCGCTACGAGGAAGTACTGAAAGAGCTGGAGCTACAAAAAATGAGGCAACGCTAAGAGACACTAAGCGTCGGTTATTTTAAGCTCAGGACGGACACGTGTCAGGATGGGTTCTGTGAGGAGTGGATGTTCCAGGCGCTGCTGCAGTGCTTCGACCATGGCGGTTCCCAGCGAGCCATTGAGTTTGTTGACGGTGGCGGCAGGCGGGGTGTTTTCCCATGCTTGCTCAGGCACATCCGCCCAGTAGTCATCGTATCCCACGACGATGACGTCCTTCCCCGGAATCAAACCTAGTTGCTTAAGTGCGGCGCAGATGTGGGGTACCTGCCCATCCGTGGTTGCCATGATAGCGTCAAATTTGTTTCCTGTAGAAATGAACTTCCCCAGGTGGCCGGCAACAAGGTGGGTCATCAATTCGAATTCATGCACCATTTCGGTTTTGATAAGGGGGTTGCGCACAAGCATTGCCGGTAAGATTTCGAGTCCTGCTTCCTGCATGGCGCTTTCCATACCGCGATCACGATCCAGCAGCCATCCGGGGTAATTTCCAATCAGTGGAATTTCCCACAGGCGGAGAATGCGTTTCCGGTCTTTCTTGATCAGCCATGTCGCCAGATCGTTCGCCCCGGCTGCGTGATCGGAAAGAACCTGGTCGAATCCTTCAAGATGAAAGCCGTCGCTCTGCACAATCACCGGGAGATTTTCTTTTTGGAACACCTTCAGGATAGAAGGTATGGAAGGAATATTGAGGGCATCATTGAGAACCAAAATACCTAAAAGCCCCTCCGACAGCAGATGTTCCACCCCATCCTCTAAAAGACGTTCGACTGAAAGCACCAAAGTATGCCAACCACGTTCGGAACTTGCATCTAAAATTCCCAGGGGAAGATAGTCATCCCAACCGGAGGCGCGGTGATGTGATGGAATTCTAATATTGCCCCGGGCATTTAAAATACCCAGGGTTCCCCGTAAAGTGCGGCGTCTTGCTGGAAGAGAAGGGGAGATAACCCTACCGCGTCCTTCTAGAGGTTCCACAACGGTCTCTTCCTCCAGTGTGGTCAGAACTGCCCGGATAGTGGTTCGCGACACATTTAATCTTGAGGCAAGATCCTGCTCGGAAGGTAGACGCTCACCCGGCTGAAGTACTCCCTCTTCAATCCAATGGCGAATGGTCTTCAGGGTCCGCACAAACGGTGACATGTTTCGAATGGGGTTAGTTAGCTTTTGATCCAGTTTAGCCATTCACGTTAAAATAAACTGAAATAGACCAAATTGAAAGAAAGAAAACAATTTTTGAATTAATTCATGTTGATTGAAGATGCTGATTAGCTAATGCCCCTTGGTCTTGGTATCAGTCAAAGAATTATCTGATAGGCTTCTCATGTCTATTGATGAAGTTCGTTACAACATTATCAGTATTTTGTTATACCGATTGATCCGGCAATTACTCCAGTTCTGGGGTCAGTCGTTAACAATTAACAAACGTCTTGACGGGATTCTTTGATTGGGACAGGTTTGAAGAATGGCAAGGAAAGTAAGGGTTGAATTTCCTGGGGCGATCTACCATGTGATGATGCGTGGTAATGAGCGTGCGCGCATTTTTCGTGGAACCAAAGATTATAGCCTGTTCCTGGAAGCGCTTGATCAGGGCCGGGA
>JBBSCO010000117.1:0-3654 GCA_038250235.1 Methylacidiphilales bacterium
AACGCAGACCGGCCTGGTTCCCGACATCAACCTGCTCGCACGCGAAGCCATCCACCTCCTCGTTCGTCTCGTGCAGAGCGGCGAGTGGGGTCTGCCCCGCCGTGCCCGTTCCCATCGCTTTCGGAACATCTTCAACCCCGGGAAAACGATTCGTGGGACTTTAACAAGGCATTCATTGACTTGATAGCAGTGTTTTCTATGTTCAACTCCCTTGGTTTTTCCTACAAGGAACTTGCGCCGTATTTGCAACGCTCCCATGATGTGCGCACGCCATGCGCTACAGCACACTAATAGATCTGCGGGATAGAATACAGTCGCGGCGGGAGATTTTGTTCTGGCCAAGGCGCGAGGAGCGGGCATCCCCGCAGGGGGCTGTGAGCGGGGAGCAACACCGGCCAGGGGCAAAAGCTCCCCCGCCCTACGGGTTGAGCCTGTGGAATCCTCATGCTGCGTTGCTTCTCAGTCACAGGTCCGGTGGACATGCTCCTTCGTCGCGCCTTGCCTGCGACTTCCACAGACTCAACGACTGTAGTCTATCCCATGGATCTATTAGTAAGCCCGGAAACACCCGGGATGGCTGGTCTTTTCCTCATTCGATGAAGTAACTTATGGAATACGCTGATGAGAGAGTTTAAAATTCACCCCCATAATCCTGTTTCCTGTTTCACCATGAAGGGATATCACACGTGGTGCGCGTCGGTCACCCGTGACCCTCAAGGCAAATTCCATCTCTACGCGTCCGCATGGCCTGAAGAAACCGGTCATAACGGCTGGGTCACCCACTCCATGATCGTTCATGCAACCTCCGACGATCCTCTGGGGCCGTTTGAGTATTGCAACGTGGTATTGGGTTCACAGGAGGAGGATGTGTGGGATCGCGATGTTGCCCACAATCCAACCGTTATTCAGGCCAATGGAAAATGGTATCTTTACTACATGGGAAATCAGGGCAATGGGGAATTCTGGGATCATCGGAACAACCAGCGTATCGGTGTTGCAGTCGCCAACCATCCTGACGGCCCTTTCGAAAGACAAACCGATCCGCTTCTTCTGCCAGGCAGGGATGGAGCCTGGGATGACTTGCTTACCACCAACCCATCCTGCACCCAGGCACCCGATGGCCGCTTTGTCCTGATTTACAAAGCGGTCAGCAGCAAGGGGGAGGCACCCCGTTATGGTTCGGTCAGACATGGTGTGGCATTTTCCAGTTCACCCACAGGTCCTTTTGAGAAACACCCGGAACCGATCTTTCAATGCCCTGGTGCCACTTTTGCTGCGGAAGACCCTTTCCTTTGGTGCCAGGACGGAAGATTTTTCTGTATTCTGAAAGACATGGCGCACAACTTCACCGGACACGAGCGCGCATTAGTCCTTTTTTCATCCGCTGATGCAATGGATTGGGCACTTGAGGAACATCCCATTGTGAGTACACGTCGGATACTGCAGGCTGATGGGATCTACACCGAGTATGAACGTATGGAGCGGCCCCAGCTCTATTTGGAGGACGGGTTTTCGTCCGTTTTGTATGCTGCGGTCAAGCCGGAGCGCGATTCAGATAAAAGTTACAATATCCATTTGCGGATAGAATTCGCAAACGGTGATTCAAACATCCGCCCGTAGCGGTCTTCGGAAAACTTCTCGATATTTTTAGGCAGAACAGCAAATTCTTGGTAAGTCATAACAATGCAACTATTCACTTGCCTGTCGCATGCCAATCATTCTAACCAAAGATTATTAGTCGGGTCAAAGGCTGCCGACCTGCCGTGATGAACGCATCGCCTGATTCGATTTGGAAAGTTCTCCTCAACGAGCCCCCTCCCACCCTCGTTGACGATATCACCGAAACCGCAGGTGACATCACCATCCGACGAGTTCGCTTTGCCTCCGGCTGGCCTGGAAGCACTGATGCCATAGCTCATGCCGTCATTGCGGCCCCTCTCATCCCACATCTCCATCCCGGGATCCTCGTGCTGCATGGCGGAATGGGCGCCGCTGAGGTGGATCGTGCCATCGCATGGGCGAGAAGAGGCTACGTGGCCATCGCCCCGGATCTCCCGGGCATCGCGGATGCGGCGAAGACGGAATACTCTTCCGGGGCATGGCGCTCGAAACCCTACGGCGGCGAATTCTGGCTGGCTGAGCCGGATGCCTCCCATAGCTCCATCTTCGGTGCCGTAGCCACTGCCATCCGTGCCTTCCGACTGCTTCAGCACCACTCAAACGCCGACCCCGCCCGGCTTGGAGTGATTGGAAACTCTTGGGGCGGATTCACCTCCCTGCTGCTGAGCTCGCTGCTTGGCACCGAAGTTGCGGCTGGTTTCTCCCTCTTCGGTTGTGGGTCTTACGAGGAAACCGTCTTTGCTCAGGATTTGCGGCGCATCACCCACGAGCACTCCCGCCGATGGATCGCTCTGCTTGACCCGCTTCCCCGGGTCTCTCGGATCCGCGCACCCTTTTTTCTTGCCGCAGCTTCCAATGATTCCTTCTTCTGGCCCCCCGCCGTGCTATCAACTTTCCATGCTCTGCCGTCCACCGCCTCGCTGATGGTCGCGCCCAACGCCAACCACGAGGCCGCTTTCGCAGGTGGCAGTACCTCCGGATCACCCTTTTGGACGGCCCAGGAGGCACTCTTCTTTGATCTCCATTTACGCGGCCAAGGTTTGCCTTTTCCGCGAATCCGTGTGGCGGAGGACCACGACGGTAGAGTCCTTCTCGAAACATCGGGTCCGCTGCCCTTGCGGGATGTCCGACTCTATGTAAGTCTTAGGGGAGAACCATGGGCGACCAGAATATGGAAAGAGATGCCGATCGAGAATTGCGGCGGAGGACGTTTCCTCGCTGTCTTGCGGGGCATGGCCGCCACGGATTGGTTTGCCACCGCAACCGATCAGCGCCCGGTTTCGTGCTCCACACCCGTTTTCACCTGGACCCCGCAATCATGAACGTTGCTGCGGAAGCATCTTCAACCCCGGGAAAACGATTCGTGGAATTTTTGTTAGGAGTTCCAGCCACAACGTAGTCCTAATTCCCTCTTCAAATCCGAGCCAAAGCGCCGGTGAATCACCTACTGCACCAGATCTGCGCTATTTTCCTGCAGGTGAAAATCCCCACGGCGAGGCGGTTGAGAATCCCGCGACCCAGTAAGGTTGGAAAACCTGGCCGTCGCGTTTTGACACACTCCGTCCCGCACTGCTTGTCAGGCCATCCCAACGGTCGGGGGTGAGCTTCACCTCGAGCCCTGCGAGGGTGGTCCCCGGGCCCCGCTTCGCCTCCGGGATCAGGGTCCAGGGAATGGACACTTCGAAACGCGTGATACCTTCGTCCTCGATGCGGGTGACGCGGAGTTTGGTTTCCGTGGCGACGCGCTGGGCCTTCATGGCCGGCTCGGAGAATGGATATCGGTGGGAGAGAGGGGAGCCGGGTTTGCGGTAAAGCCAGCTCTGCGGGCTGCCCTGTTCGGTTTCGTAAAAACCGAGCAGGTAGTCGATGGTGCGCTGGGAGTAGCGGCGAAAAAGCGGATTGTCTTTGGGATACAAATAATCCTCGGGATTCTCGCGGCAATCAATGGCCAGTTGGAGATTCTCGCCCGTAAACGGAAGCCGGGGCGGCGTCGCGTAAGCGTAGCCGTCCTTGTGCAGAACAAACCAGTCATCC
>JBBSCO010000118.1:0-3588 GCA_038250235.1 Methylacidiphilales bacterium
AGCTCCCCAATCTCGAATTTGGAGACTATCCCACACGCAGCCGATGCCATCCTGTTTCGGCATTCATCTACAAATATCTTGTGAAATATGCTCTCGGCATTGACCCGCTGACCACCCTTAAAATAAAAAAAACCACCCGGCTCCGCTCGCTCGCTCCGGCTTACGGCTCGGTGGTTGGTGTCCAAAGCCGCACGAACTCAATAAACCCACGTAATAACGAGAAAAAGCCATGCTTATAAATGTAGCCCTCTTTGGGTCGAACGGCCACCAGATCCAAAATCAATTGGTCGCCCATCCCCATGCCCGTTTGATGGCTATCGCGAACTTTCCCCGAGCGAAGCTTCCGGCCGATTTGCAGAATGATCGCTCGATTCGTGAATACGGCACATTCGAGGAGATGATTGGGGATCCAGAGGTGGAATTCGTTTCGCTCTGTTCAGACCGTCGTTGCGAACAGGCCGCTCACGCGATGATGGCGTTACGTGCCGGCAAGCACGTTTATGCCGAGAAGCCATGCGCCATGGCGGAGAGCGATCTTGATGCCATTCTGAAAACGGCGGGTGAGAGCGGACGGATGTTTCACGAGATGGCCGGGACGGCATTTGACCAACCCTACTTCGCCATGCGGGAAATCGTGCGAGAAGGGCGCATTGGGGAAGTGATCCAAGTCGTGGTGGAAAAATCCTATCCCTATCACGACGCTCGCCCACAGGATGAGGACGTGGACGGAGGACTTATCGGGCAGAATGCGATCCATGCGGTCAGGCTGGTGGAGCATGCCGCCGGTGTCCGCATCCGCTCCGTCGTTGCCGCCGAGACCAAAGCCGGGAATCCCGTGCCGGAGGGCAATTTGCGGATGGCTTCCAGCCTGCTCTGCGACTTGGAAAACGGTGGGCTCGCCTCCTTGACGGCAAATTATCTCAATCCTCGCGGCACAGGTGCATGGGGCTGCGATTCGCTGAAAATCCTGGGAACTCTCGGTCTGGTCGAGTCACGGGAGGGAGGGACGCAGACCCGTCTCGTAATCGGTGAGCGGGATTATGGCTCGATTTCCACCACCGGCCCCGGGCTTGATTATCTGGATACATACATCAAAACCATCCTTGGAGAAGACTCCCTGCCCCTTACCCTGGAAGAAGAAACCAGCCCCACCCGCTGGGTGATCCGGGCCAAGGAACAAATCCGCGGCCGCGCCAGATAACCCCTGCCGCCCAAACGACGCCCCCCTGTCTGCCAGCCAGACTTACCACTGTCATGTTATGTTAGGTCGTGATCATTTCCTGCGGGGTCCGAATCGATTTTCGCCTGGCGAGAGTTCGACCTGGCGCCCGTTGATTTCAAGCATGCCGCTTATTCCTCGTGGAAGGGTAACCATCCCCGCCCGCTTGTTTGTTGGACCTTCGATCTCGATTCCGATGCATCCCCGGGGATGAATCATTTGGGCCTTGATCCATTCCAGTTTTCCCAGCACGGGACGCACGGCAACTTTTGAGAATCCGGGTGCGGAAGGCCGGATGCCGGCGATGGTGGCGAAATAGTGATAGAGAGGGTGGCTGCTCCATCCATGACAATCGGAGCGGGTGGGTTCCGGCATCTCCGGCGCGGTTTTGAAGCCGGACTTTTCCAGGCCCAACCACAAGGGCAATCGTGTTTCGAGAAAATGGGGGTCCCCTACGACATGAGCTGCTTCGAAAACGTAATGGCTGAAATAGATGGTTGCCTGCGCCTTTGCGGGCTGGGCTTTCCAACGTTTGGCCAAATTGCCAGAGGCGGTGGCCGACAAGGAGCCAGAAAGAATCGCCAGCGCTTGGGCATGGTCGGACACGGATCCACCCCGGCCGGTTTCTGAAAACAGTCCCGTGGCGGGATTCTGAAACCGCATAACAGCCTGCCGTCCGATTTCCTTGGCCCGTCTCTCATAGCGCAAAGCCATATTGGCTTCCCCGAAGAACGTTTCCAACCAGGCGGCCGCACGGCAAACTCCAGCAAGAAGAAGGTTCTGCGAAGCACCGGCTCCTGCTTTTTCCGAAGGTGCCACGCCATTTTTCCACTGCGGAACCCAATCAAGAAAAGCCCACGCGGGAAGCGTCCCCAAGAGGCCGTCCGGTCGCATCAAGGAGAAGGCCGCATCAAGAATTCTTCGTGCAGTGGGAAGAAGCGCCACCACGACCGAACGCTCGGGTTGCCAGAGCGCGTAATTGCGCAACATCAGAATCCAGATCAACGAAAACGGCGGGATGGTCTGGGGCCACCGGCAAGGATAGCGGGGTGCCAGAAAACCGTTTGATCGCTGAGAGGAGGCAAACAGTTCCAGAGCCTTGCGCGGGAGGGCAACGTCGCGGCTGGTCGCGAAAGTCACCAGAGACTCCAGTGCGCTGTCACCAATGTAGCTGAGCTGTTCGTAATAAGGGCAGTCGGTGAATGATTCGTGGGCGCTCATTTGCAGCGTTCGATGCAGGATTGGCACAAGCGCGTTGAGAGCGGGATCGCTACAGGCAAAGGACGATTCCATTTCCAATGGGTAACGCGACTCGGTGATCGTAATTTTCTCGATGAAGAGAGGTTCCGAAACCGCGTGGCAGATGACTTCCAGATATCGTCCGACCCTCAGCCATAACGGCCCGTAACATCGGGCCGGGCCGCCGTCGGGAAAAAACTCGTCGTAGGGGCCTTCGAAAAACTTGCCTTCGATTTCGTCGCGGTTGCCTTTGGGTTGAAAGCAGGCTGTTCCCGGTTCCAGAAAAAGCGACTCGGCCCAACGAAATCGAACGCTTCCCTTTCGCCCCCCGGAAATGATCACCCGGTAGTAGGCCGTGGTGTAGCAGTTCAGATCAATCAGGACACGCCTCCGTTCGCCGGGTTGAATGGCGACGGCGGCTCCCCCTTCGAGCATTTGTTGCCACGCCGATGCGTCCGAGTCGTTGTGATATTGTTTTTTAATCGCTGCCGGGAACGAGCTCCGGCGGGTCCGCTCGGCGTGGCGTATCCTTGAACCCGCAACCGGAGATTCGATCAAAGGAGAAATGAAAGAGGGGCACAGGATGCGGTGCGTTTCCGCGCTCTCTGGGATGCCAACCGTGGCTTCTGCGTTGGCGCTGGCCGGCGTCCAGCCGTCACCTTCTCCACGTTCAAACCCCCATGGGAACTTTGTGCCATCAATCGTTTCTTTTCCGCCTGTGAATTTATCCTCATTGAAACCTTGGAGAAGGTGAAACTTCACCCCTTCAAGTTTTTTCCCCTCCCAAGGAGCGATTCCGGTCGTGAGAAGCGTGTGCCATTTCCCCTCCGCGGCGGCAAGAAAACCTGGTTTGACACTCATTTGGGCAAAGGGTGCGTAGTTGCCCAGGGCCCACACCCGCGCGACAAGCACATGGCTGCCGACACCGATCGTCATCTCGTAGGTATCAAAGAAAAAATTGGAAGGATCTCCACGTTCCGGGCCGCGACCGACTAACTCACCATTAAGAAATAACTCATATCGTTCATCTGCGCTGACATGCAGACGCATCGTGTCCCGTGCTGCACAGTCAAAGCGCAAGCGGAAGGCCGCGACGAAGGGGGGGAGCGCTTTCTTATCGTGAATGATCC
>JBBSCO010000119.1:0-3562 GCA_038250235.1 Methylacidiphilales bacterium
CTTTACAGAGACGGCATACATTTGATTATAGAACCGAGGCTCGGAGGCCTCGGCTACAAGGAAACAGAACCACTGCCGAAGGTTTTGGCTGAAAAAAAAGTTGCAAACGCGGTCACTCAGCTACTTTATACTTTCTTTCAGACAGTTCAGAGAATTTGTGTAAAGTAATAGACCGAGCCCATGGAAACCGGGGGAAACCCAAAAAACTCGCTCTCACCGTCCTAATGCGAAAGCTCATCATCCTGGCCAATAAATTATTAAAAAATCCTCAATTTTCCCTTGTAGCATATTCGCTGTGCGAACAACCTAAGACACGCCCGCCCCGACCTTTTGTCGGGGTTGCTGACCCCGTGAGGAAGTGACCGCTCTCCATCAAATTGACAAATCTCTGTTTCACTTCAATTGATAACACGTTTTCCCAGGGCATTTTCACACCCTATACTGTTACCTATGTCCCCGATCAGTTTGTTACCCATGTGCCCGGTCCGAACCTTTTTTAGTTAGGGGCCGACACGATAGGACCGCAAATCGGCGGATTCCATGTCGAGTTTCAGGACTGTTCCTGATTCGGGTGCTCCGGTAACCAGAGTTGTCACCGCGCCCTTGGCGGGCAAGGTCACAGTAACTCCCTGTTTTTTTTCCAAAGAGGTATTCACCACAAAATAATAAGTGCCCTTGCCCGGGGTGGCGATTTCGCGCACGACAACCTCGGGATCGCTGGAAGCGCCTTCCAGCCGTTTGGAAGGCAGCGCCGGAACCGCAAGAAAAGCCTGGTTAAAACGGCGTAGAATCTCCGGGAATCCGGTTGAAAAACTCGATCCGCACAGGTAAGCGATGTTCCTTGGATCGCCATTGGCAATCGCGCGGGCCTGGTCCAGCAGCATATGATTCCCGGCCCGGTCACAATCGACACAGATGTAGCCCACCAGCGTTCCAAAAGGAGATGGCTCGACCTTGGGATCTCCGCTATCCTCATTCAACGGGTAGTGGCGCACAACCGTCAGGCCGTTGGCGCACCGGTATTCCTCCATCAGGGTGGAATCCGCCACGGTGAAGAGCCGGCCAATGGGATAGGTCATCATGACATCATCAATCTTCTTGTAGTTCTCGGGGTCCGCATGTGGGGCGGAATGGAAAATCTCAAGGTTTCCGTAGCTTTCGAGATTTATCCCGAAGTTAATGGGGGGCCTTTCCTGAAGAGCCTTTCGATACAGTCCATGAGAGATCACATCTTCAAAGGATGTTGGCATCCACTGCCACTTCCAAACCCCGGACTCCTCCTGGGTGTTGGCAAAATCCTTCCACCACTCGGGATTGTCCGTTACGACGCCGGGATGGCCGTAATGGGAAGCCTTGGACTGCACAATGGGCACGGGCTCCCCCGGCCAGGGAGTGAACAAGACCTGCACTTCGGACTGGCGTAGCTGCACCCTCAAATGGTCGCGGAGCGCGGTCAGAAATTTCGCCCGCTTTCCGAACCACCATGCCACATACTTTTTGTAAAGCGCCTGATCCCCCTCATACGATGCGATAAGGGTCGATTGGTCGGCCTTGGCCGACTCTGCATCCATCTGATTGTCCATACGGAATCTTTCGATGGCATCAGCGGAAAAGCTCATGGGCAGATGGGAACCGCGGGCGCGGAGCCAGATCCCGGCGAACTTTCCTTGGCTGGAGAATTCGACCATCGTCTTGTCCAGCATGCGCTTTGCGTCCTTAAGCGTTTCAGGATCGGTCAAATCCCCGTTGGTTGCCTCCGTCCACCAGATTGCGGTGTAGTTATCCATGCTACCGCCGGTCTTCTTCAGGCCATCATAGAGTTTCTTTGCGCGGCGCTGCCTGGCCAGACTTTCATTCGTTAGGCCTATGCCCGTTTTGTATTCAAAGTAGGGGATAATATCCATACCCTCTTCGGTCGCGACGGGGACGAGTTTGGTCCAGAGATCCTTGTTGGGCGGTTGTGCTTCCCCCACCCAGTTCTGATCGCCCGTTTCCCAGCCCTGGTTGAACCCGAACTCCAGCAGATCCTTGGTAAATGTGTTGATCCCGAGAACCTTCGCCATCCGCATTTTGTAGCGATACCAATCCAGCGGATCCTCCACGGGAAGCACGTTCGGGTCCGGGTTTTCCAGCAGGTTGTCTGCCATTTCCTCGCGCCAGAATATTCGCCTTCTCGGAAGATCGTCAGGGGGATAGTTGATTTTTGCAAAAAGCGATGAGGGATTCGGAACCTCATACAGACGAATCCGCCCGACGGCCGCACCCTCGGATCGGGGATCGTTGATCTTCTTGCTCTGAAAAATGACGACATGAAAGCCATTTTCCGGAAGATAGGGGCGGGTGCCGGGCTTGTCGGGGTTCCGCACGCCCACAACCCCTTGAAATTTGTTAAGAAGGTAAAAAAATTGTTTGTAGGTCTGCCATTGTCCGGTTTGGGGATATTCGAGCGATTCCAAAACCGGCTCGGCGAACTGCCCCCGCACATCACCCGTAGCCGTGCCGGTGGCCCAGCCACGGTAGTAATCGGAGCCCCGATTGATCAAAAAGATCGTGCGCGGAATGTCGTCCGGATATTCCACTGCCAGAACATAAGCCTTGCCCGCCTGCAGTCCCTTGCCCTTGCCAATAACGTAAGCCATGGCAGCCGGGTCATCACCGGCCGGAAGAACACGCGCGGGACGGCCAAGGATCGTTTCCACTAGGCTGCCCTCTTCTGGGGAGCAAAATTCCGGGGCAACCTTGGATGTGTCAATTTCGTCAATAATCTTCAGCCCGGCCGTGATGTCTGTCATTACAAGAGTCCCTATAATCGCAGACGGGGCCGCTGCGCGGGGCGATTGGACAAGGACAAGGCAAAAAGCAGAAAGAGCGAGCGAGTGGAGAATGCGCATTCGCCATTTGCTTGAGGCTTCCGGGGAATTGTCAAGCAGAATCGGAAAGCATTACGATAGGGTGACCATTTAATGCCCTTGTCATTAGGTGGTCTGAAATCCAACGGCCTGACCGGTCCACGGACAGGATTGACCGGAGAATTCGGGAGACATTCGATGCACATCAGGATAGACGCAACAGAAGCCGGACAGCCGCTAAGCGACTACTGAGACAAATGGGGAGCAATGGGGTCGACTCCAGACATTTGACAGAACGAGAGGGGGACTGGGTATTTCTGATTTGAAATTTTTAGAATGGACAGGGAGAATAAAAATCCAACATCCGGGAGACCGGCACTACAAATGGAAAACGGGTTCCCACTCGAAAAACAGAACTCCCCTATCTCTCACCTTTTGTGTCCCTTTGCTTTTTTGCGTATAAAAAAGCATTTAAGAATTCTGATTTGTGATTTCGAGATTTACCGGGCTCAGTCCCCGACTCTTAACAACCGTTGGCTGTATTTTTCAGGTTTTCTTTTCCACTCCTCGTATTTCTGGCACCGCGCTTCTATCCGTTTGAGGATTTGTAGCACGCTTCCCCCGTCCCGATAACCTAAATCCCAGGCCACTTCAACTTTGGCCTCCCCCGGCCCTTCTACCCGCAGCCATGCGCGCCAGCGGGGATCCTTTTC
>JBBSCO010000120.1:0-3503 GCA_038250235.1 Methylacidiphilales bacterium
GATTTGGCCAACTTGTCGTTTGTTTCCGCAACATAAAGTGCGTAGTTGCGACAGATCTCTCCCAGCCATTCCGGGCTCTCGTCGTGGTCGCCGAAAGGCACCAAATAGCGGTGGCCAACGGCAAGGACATCATCCTCCGGTGAACGCTGCGCCACGAGAGAACCCAAGAGGCGCTGCAAATCAGCCCGGCAAAAAGCATCGTAGGATCCGGATTCTTTCATGCGGAGAAGAAGAGGAAAGACGGTATGGAGCACGTGAAGGAAGTAGGTGTGGCTCTCCTCCCAGACACCGCTCGGCTCATAACAATGGTAGGCGAGCTGGCGCTCCCATTGAGAAACGAAACGCTGCCGCCAAGCTTCAGCTCGCGGGTGCTTGTGAAAAACTTCCCCCGCCATGCCCGCGATAACGATGGCTTCAGTGAAAAAATTCTGATTTGCCATGCCCGCAATGGTTGGCTCAAAGCTTCGCGGCTCACCGGGCGGCTCCATTGTTGCCGGGCCTGGATAATAGTTGTCCGAGAAAAACAGCTCCGCAAAAAACGCGAACCAGGCGCGGCGTTCCAGCCGGGCCTTCTCTGACAGGGATCCCCGGAGTGTCCCGTAATGAAGCATCTCAGGCGCGATTCGGCGGCTCCAGACCGGATTGGCATCAGCCGATCCGCTTCCGCACCAAAACCCAAACAGCCGCGCGGCCAGATAGTCGTGCTGCACTACGGCGGGGTCACCCCCCGGCGCTTTATCGGACGAAGCCTTCTCCAGATGGCTGACAATTAAAGAAAGCCAGGCGGGATTTTCGTCAATTTCCGGCTCTTCAGGCCATTGCAAAACAAGATCTTTTTGGAGGGAAAGCGGAAAAACTCCATGCCGGGTATGAATTTCCCGTAACCGGACGCGGGTCGCTTCGTAGGCATCGAAGTCCGGTGCCCACGTGATCCCGCCACTTCGTTTTGGCGCCGAGTTGGGTTGGCTGGGCAGTAACAGGGAGGATCGCAATCCGGCGGCGAGAGCCCAAACCCGCGACCCCCGTCCGATCCATGCCTCGCAAAAAAATGCTGCTTGATGCTGCGTGCCGACTCTGGCTTGGATGCGGTCCGGGTTTGGGGCGGAGTCGGCCTTTGCTTCCGACGGAACAAGCCGCCGTGTTCCCGGATCGTCCGGCATCCAGCGACGCGACCAACCTTCGATGAAGTTGAGTTGATTTCCCTGCCAGCTTCCTCCGTTTAACGCCACGAATCCAACGACATCCTGCGAGTCGGGAAAGCTCAAAGCGAATCCGTCACAAACTTCCGGAAACTGGGAAAATTGAGTCCAGGCGGCGACCCGTCTAACCCTTCGGTCATGAAAGTAAGTGAGGGGAACGGGGCGCCCGCCCGCAGTATGATCCAGCACAAACATCTCGTGAGGAAGATTGTTACGATCAAAGACCCAAACGAGTTGATCGCCACTTTGAAGGTCGAAATGCTCCTCGATCCGGACAAAATCCGCTGTGTTGTCCAGCGTGAACGTGGCTTCGTATTTTCCTCCGGTCAGCGTTTCCAGGCCGAACCTCCAGACGATCCGTATCGGACCGCTCTCAACAATCTGGCAGTCCCAAAATTTCACGGAAGTCGCAAGGTCGAAGAATGTATGCCCGTATTGGGATCGGTCTGAAACTCCGAAACCGCACACAGGACCAGGCGCGACGGGGCCGGTTCCCTGACCAAGAGGGATGCGAATAGCCACCTGGTCGTTAACGATCAACGCTTCCGATTTTTCCCCGGTCACATGTAAAGTCGAAGGTGTTCCTTCCTCGGTGAGATGAAATATCCCGGAAAAATGGGGCGCGATGGTCAGCTCCAAAAAGGCTTTTGTCGAATCCCGCAGGCAGCGTTGACCCAGGAAAGCCATGCCGGTCTCCGGACAATGATAGGCGAATATTTTTTGGCTGCCGGGTGGGGTTGGAATTTCGATTACCTGCCGTTCATACCCCAGACCGGTCAAATTATTAATTGTCAGGCGCGAACCATCGCATACCACCAAGGTTTCCATCGAGGGAAAGTCGTTCATCACGAGAGGTGAAGGCATTTACCGGGCCGGAGTATCCACGGTGGTTTCCAGAAGATACTTCTGGAAGCGTTCCCACTCCTTCCGACAGGATTCGGGTAAAACCAGTTCGCCCGAGGGCGGTGTGAATTCGTATTGGGAAACCGTGGAACCCGTTTCAACCCGCACGGGAAGCCTTGATTTGTCATCTATAAAAGCTTTGACCCCATACATCCTATTCGCTCCCTCGCCATCCGCTTTTAAATTCTCCGCCCCCTTCTCGGACTGAAAGACGAGAAGTTTTTTGCCTTTCTCGGAGATGCTCGTGGAAAAAGTCTCCGAGGAAAGCCATTTTAAATCCTCAAAATCGCCTTGCATCTCGGTGTAAAAAGCGACCGGACTGGAGACCCCACGCATATCGACGACGGTGGCGGATTGATTCCCGGACTCCATACTGAACAAGAAGGTGCCTTGTGCCCAGAATTCGAAATTTTGACCTGAAGCCGTTTGGAGTCTAACCCGTCTGACTTCAGCATTTTTTTCCACCATAGCTTTTACGATGGCAGATGGAGGCATCGGTTGCGCCGCTTCTCCGGAAATCGGAACAAGAGGGCGGGTGGTTATTGTCCACGCGGCCCTCGATGGAACGGCCTTCAGATAAGGTGGGCTCGGAGCGTTCTCGCTGACCTGAGAAAACATCGAGGGCACGAGCACCAGAGCGATTAAACACCCAAAAATCAAGACTTTCATATCGGTTCTTATTCTAACACGAGCTCCGGATCGGACGATATAATTTTGCCTGTGGAGCGGTCAATCGCAATATTAAACCAATACCTTCGCTCGCCTTCAACGCGAAATGTATTCAATGAGGTGGCGTTTGACGGGAAGGAGCCGGCCTGCACGACCAAATCGATCAAGAGGTTCCATGTTCCGGTCGAGGACACGTCGGCAAGGCTTCGTCCTACGACTTCGCGCTGTTGTTTCCAAACCTCACTGTCTGCATCGAATGCGGCAGCCAGTGGAACCGCAAGATCGGCAACCAGCCCGGAGGCACTCATGACGGGTTTTGTGGACGTTGCTGCGACGATCGCGTTTGCCAGAGCTTCTGCCCGGACGCTGTCCACCCTGCTGGTGTCGGTGCTTTTAGGGTTCAGGAGGGAACCGCGGAGCAAGGACGTGAGAACGGCAGGATGCGGGGTGTTCGGTGAAATTCTTGCAGCAGAAGTTCCGTTCGTCGCAGAGTCGGAGACGGAAAAAAGGGCCAGGATGCCGGAATCGGCACTCCGTTCCGTGAAGAGGTCGAGTGTCTTCCACGGCATGTCACGGAACGTGTTCCCCATGTCAGCAACGGACAAAAATGGTCGGTTGAGCACCACAGGGTGAGCGTCTGCCTTCGAAGAGCTCACCGCAACCGGTGTCCCCAACACTCCTGTGTTATTATTCATTGGCCGAATCTCGTAGGGAATTGCGGGGTTAGCATAA
>JBBSCO010000121.1:0-2823 GCA_038250235.1 Methylacidiphilales bacterium
CCCTAACCTGCTCCCCTGTCTGTTGAAAGGGCCGCTCTGGCTGGTGGTAAGGAAACCTTGTTGCTGGTGGAAGACGAGCCGTCCGTCCGCCATCTGGCCAGCAGCGTACTGGAGGCACAGGGCTATGAAGTTTTACGGGCGACGAATGGTAAAGATGGCCTCCATGTGGCCCGGGAACACAAAGGAGCGCCGATTCGGCTGGTCATTACCGATGTCATCATGCCGCAAATGGACGGGAAAGTCATGGCGGAATGGTTAAAGATAAGCCATCCCGATCTTAAAATCCTTTTCACTTCAGGTTACACAGATGACGTCATTGCTCCTCATGGCGTGCTTGAGCCGGGTGTCGTATTTCTGGCGAAACCCTACACGCCTGCGTCGCTTGCCAACCAAGTCCGTGTATTGCTTGATGTCGGGCTTTCCAGTCCCGGAACGGAGACACGCCATAAAAGCGCCGCTTCCACCTGATGAGGCTGGGCGCCTCAGGGCGCTGCTAAGCTACGACATTCTGGATACGGAACCCGAGCAGGATTTCGATGATATCACTGTGCTGGCTTCTCAGATTTGCGGAACGCCCATTGCCATAATCACGTTGGTTGATGAAAACCGTCAATGGTTCAAGTCCAAGATCGGGATGACGGAGAACGGTGCATCGCGTGATATTGCCTTCTGTGCGCATGGAATCCACCATGAGGAGGCCTTCGTCGTGGAGGACACCCTCCTCGATAAACGGTTTGTGGACAACCCACTGGTTAAGGGAAATACCGGAATCCGCTTTTATGCCGGGGCAGCCCTGGTCACTCCGGATGGACATGTCTTGGGAATGCTTTGTGTGAACGACCTGGTTCCACGGACCCTGACGCCGGAACAGCTGGCTTCGTTGCAGGTTCTGAGCCGCCAAGTGGTCACGCGTTTGGAATTGCGGCGGAATCTGAAAGAGTTGGAGCAAACCATTAAACTTCTCAAAGAAGGGGAAAAAGAGTTGCGTTGGAAGACCGCGTTCCTGGAGTCAAACGTGAACTCATCCCTGGATGGAATCGTCGTGGTGGACAGTCAGGGAAAAAAGGTTCTACAAAACCCAAAGGCCACGGACCTCTGGAAAATCCCCCTGAATATTGTTGGGGACACCGATAATGCCAAGCAGGTGGAGTGGATGAGTAATATGACCAAGGAGCCGGGGCCTTTTATTGATAAAATTTCCTATCTGTATTCCCACCCGGATGAAATCAGCCGGGATGAGATTGAGTTGAATGATGGCAGGGTGCTGGATTGCTACTCCTCCCCGGTTCTGGGGCCTGACTGTGTCCACTTTGGAAGAATCTGGAGCTTCCGCGACATCACCGAGCGCAAGCTTCTGGAAAATACCCTGCGCGAAAGCCAGGAACTTTTCACGGATGCATTTGATCAGGCCCCTAACGGAATTGCGCTGGTCGCCATGGACGGGCATTGGCTCAAGGTCAATAGGGCACTTTGTGCTTTGGTGGGTTATACGGAGGAGAAGTTGCTGGCAGGCAGCTTTCAGGACATCACGCATCCGGACGATCTGGCTTTGGATATGGAGTTTTTCAGGCAGATAGTTGCAGGGGACATTCAAACCTATCAGATGGAGAAGCGTTATATTCATCACTCAGGACATTTTGTTCCGGTTTTGTTGAATGTATCCCTGATCCGTGATGGTCAGGGTCAACCACGTTACTTCATTTCCCAGATTCAGGACATTACAGAGCGTAAACGGATTGAGTTGGCCGCAGTGGAAGCCAAAAAATTTCTGCAATCCACCCTCAATTCCCTTTCCGCACATATCGCCATTCTAGACGAAACGGGAGCAGTGATCGCAGTCAACCGTGCCTGGAACCAATTCGGAGACGAGAATCAATGTATTGGCAACAAAGCCGGCATAGGAAAAAACTATCTCGAAATTTGTGATTCAGCCGGGGGCGACTTTTCTGTGGAGGCCCCGGAAGCGGCTCTGGGAATCCGCGCCGTCATGACGGGGGAACTCAATGAATTCAACCTTGAGTATCCCTGCCATAGCCCTGAGGAGAAACGCTGGTTTATTTTACGCGCCACCTGTTTTGATGGGCAGACGGGCAGACGGGTGGTGGTGGCACATGAGAACATCAGTGCCCGGAAAGTAGCGGAAGAAGAACTGAAGGCTGCCCATGCCCAGCTCGAACAGCTGCTGGCCCAAAGTCCCGTCGTGCTTTACCGGCTAAAGATTGTCGGACAACACGTTACTCCTCTAATGGCAGGCGGGAACATTTTTTCCATGCTGGGTTATACGGAAGAAGAATCGTTGAGTAAGAACTGGTGGCTGGAGCATCTCCATCCGGAGGACATGGAAAAGGGCGTGGCAGAAATTGCTGAAACATTAAAAACCGGCCACTGCCGCCGGGAATATAGAATCCTCCACAAAGACGGCTCATACCGCTGGGTTGACGATAATCAACGGCTCTATCGTGGCCAATCAGGAGATCCGGAAGAGGTGGTCGGTGTCTGGACGGACATCACGGAAAGAAAGCAGTCGGAACGTCAATTGCAGGAAAGTGAAAGACGTTTCAGCGATATGTTAAAAAACGTGGAACTGGCTTCCATGATGCTGGACCCGGAGGGTGCCATCACTTACTGCAACGATTTCCTGTTAAGACTCACGGGCTGGAAGCGCGGGGAAATCATGGGTCACAATTGGATGGAGGTTTTTGTTCCTCCAGACTTGAAGCAAACTGAGCTGAGTATCCACCAGGCATTGATCGGCGGGCAGTCTGACGCCTTGCACCACGAAAACGAAATCATGACGCGGTCTGGTGAACGGCGGTTCATCCG
>JBBSCO010000122.1:0-2816 GCA_038250235.1 Methylacidiphilales bacterium
AAGCGACGCAGGCGTGTAGGGTTTCGCCAGAAATACGACACCCGGCTCAAGCACGCCATGAGGAGCAATGACGTCATCTGTGTAACCTGAAGTGAAAAGGATTTTAAGATCGGGATGGCTTATCTTCAACCATTCCGCCATGACTTTCCCATCCATTTGCGGCATGATGACATCGGTAATGACCAAGCGAATCGGCGCTCCTTTGTGTTCCCGGGCCACATGGAGGCCATCTTTACCATTCGTCGCCCGTAAAACTTCATAACCCTGTGCCTCCAGTACGCTGCTGGCCAGATGGCGGACGGACGGCTCGTCTTCCACCAGCAACAAGGTTTCCTTACCACCAGCCAGAGCGGCCCTTTCAACAGACAGGGGAGCAGGTTCGGGCCTTGGTGGTTTTTCAACCTTTGGAAAATAAATGGAGAAGGTCGTGCCTTTTCCCAATTCACTGGCAACGCTGATATATCCCCCGCACTGTTTCATAATGGTGTGGCACGTGGCCAACCCAAGGCCTGTGCCTTTTCCTTCCAACTTGGTTGTAAAAAAGGCCTCAAACAAATGCTTTTTAACCCCGTCTATCATTCCTGTTCCGGTATCGCTCACCGCAAGCAGTGCATAATTGCCGGAGGGAATTGGACCATCGATTCCCATGTTGGTTTCATCAAGGCTGACCGATGAAGTGATAATTCCCAGTTTACCTCCTTTGGTCATGGCATCACGGGCATTGACGACCAGATTCATCAACATCTGTCCAATATGCCCGGCGTCGGCCTTGACCCATCCCGCCTTCCGATCCAAGTGGATGATAAGTTCTATGTTTTCGTCAATCAATCTCCGGAGAATGCTGTCGGATTCTTCCACAATCCGGTTGAGATCCAGGACGACCGGCACCACGGTCTGCTTGCGGCTGAAAATGAGAAGTTGTCCCACCAGGGCAGCAGCCCTCTCTGAGGCTTGCCGGATACAATTGTTGTACTTGTCGGCTTTTTCGCTGAGAATGTTTTCCTGCTTCATCATGTCGCTGTAGCCCATGATGACAGCCAGAATGTTGTTAAAATCATGTGCTATTCCTCCCGCCAATCGACCAATGACTTCCATCTTTTGTGCTTCTACAAACTGGGCTTCAATTTTTTTCCTTTCGGCCCGCTCTTTAACTTCCTGCATGGCCCGAAATACGGCAGGAGCGAGGCGGGAAAGTCGATCCTTCAGCACATAATCTGTAACCCCGCTCTTGAAAGAATCGATTGCCAATTCCTCGCCCAGAGTTCCTGACACGAGTATGAGCGGGATATCAGGCCATCGGGTGCGCACTATTTTCAGAGCCTCCAGGCCATCAAACGAGGGCAAAGAGTAATCTGAGAGAATCAGGTCAATACCACCTTTTTCTAGCGCAGCCACAAAAGCATCACGGCTCTCCACGCAGGTAATGGAACATTTAATTCCTTCACTGCCCAGCGTGGCTGCAACCAGTGCAGCATCCTCTGGATTGTCTTCCAAATGCAGAATGTGAAGAACGGTTTTCATTTGGTGTGCCTTGTTCCGGAACTTTCTCAAAAAAACTTTCCTGTTCGACCTTATTCCCTGTCTGCCTGGGTCAAGCTGTTTTTAAATTTTGCACTATTGTTTGGACGGCTTGTTGTAAAGTAGCCAGTAACTAATAAGAATTTTTACGGCTACCTTGAACTTGTCAAAATCCATGGGCTTGACCAGATAACTGTTCACTCCCAGCCGGTAGCTCTCTGCCAGGTCGAACTTTTCTTGGGAAGAACTCAGGGCCACCACTGGAATGGAAAGCGTGTTCGGATTGCTCTTCAGGATACGCAGGACTTCAAGCCCACTTATTTTAGGCATCTTCAGATCGAGAATAATGAGTTTCGGTCTGATAATCGGAGGAGAAGATTCAGGCTGGCCCAGCCCATAGATCATGACCAGGGCCTCCACGCCGTCCTGGGCGATCTGTATCTGCGTCGACGGGTGGGATTCCGCGAGCGCATGGACGAAAAGGGCGGTATCGTCCTCGCTGTCTTCCACCAACAAAATATCTGCCGAACTTTTATTCATGGTGTTCCAGGGTAAAATAAAAAACAGCACCGTGACCGACCCTTGATTCGGCCCAGACACGTCCTCCATGTCGTTGAACGATGCGGTGAACAATGGCAAGGCCAACCCCTGCCCCTTCAAATTGATCTGACCTGTGCAGGCGTTGAAAAACCTGAAAAAGTTTATTCGTATACTGCATGTCGAACCCGACTCCATTGTCCTCCACAAAATAGATGTTTTGTCCTTTTTCCTGCCGGCACCCGATTTTGATCACCGCTGGATCACCACCGCGTGAATATTTAATGGCGTTCGAAAGAAGGTTCGCATACACCTGCTTCAGCAGGGTGCCGTCAGCCCGGCATTTCGGAAGCGGCGAAACTTCAAATTTCACCCGGCGCCCGTCCAACTCAGTCCGGAGTTCCTCAAGGATCTGCGAAACAAGGGATGAGGGGGCGACTTCCCTTTTGACAAGCTCCCGCCGTCCCAGGCTGGAAAAATTCAGGAGACCATCAATAAGATCCCCCATTTTCACAGTGTTGACGCGTATCCTTTCCATGGCGTATTCCGCCTCGTCGGATATTTGGTTCCCGAGTTCCTTTTCCAAAATGCGTGTAAAACCGCCCATGGCCCGAAGCGGGGCCCGCAAGTCATGGGAAATGGAATAGGAGAACGATTGCAGTTCCTGATTGGCCTCCTTCAGTTCGGTTGTCCGCAGGGAGACGCGCCGCTCGAGATCATTATTTAATTTTTCGATTTCGTCCTGCGCCTTTTTGCGTTCA
>JBBSCO010000123.1:0-2672 GCA_038250235.1 Methylacidiphilales bacterium
AGCATCGACCGTTCGCGGTCCGGGTGAGGGCAGATCGACAACGACCCGTCCCGTGTTATCCGGCTTGAGAATCAGGATGCGGTCTTCGACGGGAGCCCGCTCCCACGTTGCCATGCGCAGAACAAGCTCCACCTCTTGGGGAGCGGCATTTTTTTTGAGTTGAAGCACCAATTGCCGGGAGGGTAATTCGACCGTCGCCTTGACGTTCCAGCCTCCCCCCTCGCCTTCCCACGCGGGGTGGACGACCGTGGGATCCCCGGTCTTGACGCGAGAATCCGCAGGCGCGGGACCAGGGATTTCGTCACTTTGCTGGCCGGCCAGCCAGGCAAAAATCGATTTATAAAAAACGGCTGTGTCCGGCCCGCTGATGACCTCCGGACCGGCGGCGATGACCGCTACCCTACCCGCTCCGTAGCGACCGGTCACCACCAGCGGAGCTTGGGTGACATCCCCTCCCCAGAGACGCACGCGGGGATCACGGTTGGCCGTCGGACGGCTCCAGTTGTCATGGTCAGCCGGCGTGTCCTTGCGCGCGAAGCGTTCATAGCGCCAGTTGCCTCCCTCCACGGCAGGCCGGGGCCGGATATCGTAATGGTAACCCAAGGTCACACCCGGCCATTTCGCGCCGCCAAAAAACGGGGATTCTCCTCCGGCGGCCACCAGAGGTCCGCGTTCTTTGCCCCGATGGAGGCGATAAATCATCGAGTGCCAGGCGGAGGTTGGCAGCAGACGTTTCAAGGCAAAAGCATCATCCGGTCCGCTATCGCGGCCTGTGAAAACCAGCAGCCCACCCCCCGCCCGCAACCAAGGTTCCAGGGTCTGTTCAGTCCAGCCGCCGACGGCATTCTTCGGACGATCCCAACTGAACCAAAGCACACCAACGTTCCCCGCCGGAGTGGCCTGCGGAAGGAGGGGTGCCCAGGTCCACCCCAATGTTTTGGAGGCTTCCGAAACCAGGGGGAGATCCTGTTGCGAAACATTCGACCACACTTTAACCGGTTCGGCCTGTGAAGCAGACACGGACAGCCCCAGGAGCAAAAGACCTGTGGTAAATAGCCTTCTTGTAATCATGTTTGTTAGCGTGTTCTTCCCGTCCAGGCATCCATAACTTGTTTATGGCGCTCGGTAAATTTTCCCGGCAGTTTCAGATCCTGTGCCGGGCCGGGGGCATAGGTGTAGGTGACCGACATTTGCGGGCTTTCAAAACGCGCAGGCAGGAGGTTCGTCTGCATGATCCAGGCGGTTTTGTTGTCCCGACGATAAACCTTGCACATTTCAGAGCCGAGCTTCGCGGTTTCTTTCAAATAAGCCGGGGTCACCCACGAAAGTTCACCGAAATCTGAGTTGGCTGAGGGATCTTCTTCATACATACCCGGGAGCGATACTTCAATCTGGGACGGTTGGCCGGAATGGATCCAGAACTTAATATCTCCATTGACCCAGCGTTCGACATTCACACCAGAGACGTAGTTGAGAAACTCGCGACGTATGACGCCGGTTTTTTCGACAACCACCCGGGCCAGTTTGGCATCAAATTGCTCCATGAACTTATCAACCGCTTTCTGGGCTTCGTCCCCGCTGGCTGGCGGTTTCTCTCCGTAAGCGAAGGTTTTTGTGAACGTGACCCTGTCGGGCAATACGCCCAGCACCTGAGCTTTCACGACAGGCGGCACAGTTTCCTGCCCATTCAGGATCAGCGGAGGTGCCATGCAGACGGCGAACGCCGTCCAGCCCAACAAGAGAATAGTTTTTTTGATTTTCATTTCATAACATCCTCACGCAGTTCATCCACGATTTTTCCAGTGAAACGGTCCATGGCGACATGCTCCCATACCTGCTTTTCGCCTTCCACCATAAATTGCCCCTGGACCATGCGTCCGGATTGGGCGACAAGATCCACCATCAGATTCCAAGTGTTCACCTGTGCGCTTTCCGCCAAGGCGCGGACAGCGGCTTCGCGGCGGGCTTTGATTCCCGACGTCGCCGCCGCATCAAGCACAGTGATCCCCGGCATCCGGGCCGGGATTTCCCCCAGGCTTTGCATCGGCCCGGGGTTTCGAAACCCGGCGGCCAACGCTGCGGCCAACGCGGTTGCCTCGGCCTGAGTTACCGTTGTATTCACGTTGTTCGGATTTGTCAGATTGTAGTCGCGCACCGCTCCGGAGACCAAGGCCTCAATGACCTCCGGGGGAGCCGAGTTCAAATTAACTTTCCCAGCGGTCACCGACGGCACAGTCTCCAAAGTCGCCGATGGCCCCGTCCCGCCGCCTCCAACCGTAAACAGGTCGAGTAACGCGCCATCGGCCGAAGTCGCGCTAAAGAAATCGAGAGATTTCCATGGCAAATCGCGTGAGACGTAGCCGAGCTCTGCGACATTACGAAAGGGGCGATTCAGCATAATGGGACGTTTGCTCAAAGCCCCCGCTGCCAGCGGCGCGCCCCTGTTGTCGCCTCCCGCTTGATCGGCGGTTCGGCGAACAAAGTCACGATCTGTGTAGTAGGCCATGTCCGACGGGCTCGGGTTGGTGCGATCGTTATTAACAAAGTAGAGCCAATTCTTGGGCGTCCGCCGGAAATGTGGACCGATCGGTTCTGAGGTGTCGATGAAATTGCTGAAGTAATTACTCTGGGATGGATTGCCATTCAGCACAGGAAGATTAAGGCGCGCCACA
>JBBSCO010000124.1:0-2510 GCA_038250235.1 Methylacidiphilales bacterium
AGTGATTCAACAGAGGAGGGAGTCAAAGAGTGTTGATGCATGGAAAGGCCTTTGAATGATTATCGCTGCCGTAGTCTTCCTGTCAAACCAGGTGGTTTAAAAGTTTCTGGACATGGAATGAGTTATAAGCCTGGCTAATGGGACAGTATTTAGCTTCCAAAGAGGGAGAGCTAAAGGTTCTCTGGTGGATAGTTCATGAGAAGGGAGGTTGGAAGGAGGTGTTTTAATAGTTGCGGCAAGGTATCCTGGCGGGCGAATAAGACTTGATTGGATCGGTGGGTCGTGGATCTCGAAACAGAGGCTTGGTCGAATAAGTCCGGATTTACTTCCAGGCTGAAAGTGGGGCTTAAGGTCAAGCGCAGCCTGGTTACGGGGAGAAAGCAGGTTATCAGAATCTATCGCGAGACACCAGCGCGTCGTTGGTAAGGCCCATCGCTGTTGCTTCTTCCGCGGCTGGAGCGGGGAGGAGACATTTTTGGGATTTCCCCGGGGCCGATCAGTTCGAAGCCTTTGATCTGGAACACACTAACCAAGACATCGAAATTTGGCTCATATCCCTTGAAGGGTGCCCATTGGCCGTAGAGTCTGTATTGGTTGTCTTTGTCATTGTCGGGATGCCCCAAAAAGCGTCCGGGCGCTTTCACGTTGCCTGTTTTTTCATCGAGCATAACCCATTTCGCTTTGCGCCAACCATCTTTTTCGGCCCGAATCCAGCCCCAACCTGCGTAGCGGTCAATGATGCTGCGGTGGCCGATATAAACCGGTCCGGTGGTGTCGCCGTAGGTGTTGGGGATGACGCGGGGAGTTTTGGGTTTTGTTTCTTTGGGGACGATTTTAGTGGTCGGATAAGCGGCCGGTTCTGATTCAGGAGAGATTGCGGAAGCTTCGGGTTGAGCTGTGCCGGGCTCCGGCTCCGCAGGCACCGTCATAACAGGTTCAGGCTCCGGGGTTGGCGCAATGTCCGGACTTGCGGTGGGCGCCGGTGTTGACTCCACCGGTGCTGCCGGATTTTCCTGTACCGTAGTAGGTGCTGTATCCTGTGCGTGGATTAAGCCGGATAAAAGACAAAGGCCCAGCAAGATAAAAGGATAGACGTGTTTCATTGGTGCCAGCGGTTTTCGGGCCGGGATAGGATGGGTACGCCGCCCTTGGAGTAATCGGTTTTGCCGATGGCACCCAGCATCGGAACCCTCACGTATTTGTACCAGACACCGGAGTATTCTTCGCCGGAGTGGCATCCCCAGCTCTGGCAGTGCGCGTCTTTGTCGAAGCTGCTGGGGCTGAGATTTTTGAGATCGTCCAGATGCAACATGCCATAGTCGGGACCGGCTCCGTCCAGGCGGTTGCTGTAATCGAACATGAAACAGCGTTTGTTGGAATGCCCGAAGTATTCTAATCTTTCGATTTTGATTATGCTTCGATCCTGGCCCTTGTTGATGTAGTCGATCAGTTCCTGTTTTGTGTCGAACCAGATAAGCTTTGCGTTTATTCGTTTTGCGGCGTTTTCGATTCTGGGAAGATAATCGGTTTTTTCTTCTTGCCCCCGGGTGACGTAGCCTTCGCGGAAAATCAGCCAGGTGACGATGTCGTCCGGGGAATAGCTGTCACGCACCTGTTTCTGGCGGGCCACGACTGAATCGATGAAGTTGCCCCAGTATTTGTCATGATCGTTCTTCTTGAAGCGCTCAAAGGTGCGGAGAGCGGGCCCGCCGCTGACGAAAATGTGTTCTCCTGCCTGGATTTGGCAACTGAGAGCGAGCAGGGTAATGATGAGCCAACGGAACATAGATTTTCCAAAATAGCTGGTTCCCGGAAAAAAGCCAGTTTGTTGATGCAAAGAGTGCTTTAAAAGGATGTGGCGATTTTTTGGGAAAGCCTGGTACTTTCAGAAAAAAAACGGCTCCCCGTAGGGAGCCGTTTTAAACAGGAGAATTAACCAGGATATTATGAAGAAAAATTAATTGCCGGAGACCGAGGTCGTCCGCAGAGGCCACTGGTAGTCATCGACGTAGCGAACCGTGACTGTTTGGCCTGTTTCGAGGGATTTTTTACGTGAAGCTGATACGGCAAACATTTTAACCTGGCCGTCGCTGTTTTCAACCGTGATGGAATCACGATCAGTTTCGACGGCGGTAATGGTGCCTTTGAATGCACCGGCTGTGCTTTCGCCGACATCGGCTGTGGCGATCAAAGGGGAGAGGGCTAGGGCAATGGAAAGGACGAAAAGACGATTATTCATGAATTCGAAATCTCGGGAATGACTGTGTCATTTGTGTGACGGATTGGAAACGTCTGTGTGAGATTGGTGGGCTGTGCCCGCGAAAGATGCCACTTCGTGGCAAAGCAGACGAACCCAGGGGTTCTCGTCCCAGTCAAAGGGAAGAAAAAGTGGGTTGACTGTCGGGGAAAAAAGGGAAAAACGCCCTGTTGCCCTACGTTGCTGCGGACTCCGCTTCCAGCGATGGAGAGAATGCCACTTCGTGGCAAAGCAGACGAACCCAGGGGTTCTC
>JBBSCO010000125.1:0-2490 GCA_038250235.1 Methylacidiphilales bacterium
AAACACAATCATGGGAAAGTGAATGAGGCGAGGCTTTCCACCGAACCTTTCGAGTTCGCCGTATCGGCAGGCCAGGACACCCTCAGGAAAACCAGATAGGGAGAAGTGCGGGAAACCTCATCAGCACCGGTAACCACATTCGAAATCACCGGCGGCCGATGGAGGGAATACTCCACACGATATCGTCTGTCTCCCCATGTCAGATTGGTGGAGTTGGCTTCCACCCGGCTGCTTATCGGAGGGATCGAGTCCAAAGCGGGCAAACCGTTGCTTATATCATCCGTGAAGGGCACGGCTCGCCTTTCAGCGACAAGGTGCCGCACCAACCCGATGGCTTCCGTCTCCTCGCGGGTTTCCTGGTTGGTTAACATGCCTCTGGGCAGCAGTCCAATCAACGCGACCAGGGCCACCGCAAGCACTCCCAGAGCGATCACGACTTCCACCAAGGAGAACCCGTGTCCCCCAGGTCGACTATGGGCGCTCGATTTCGACATGGGCGGTCATGGCGGAAATGAAAAGATCCGCTTTATTAGCTTCATTGGAGAACAAGGGAGTAAAACCCAGTGCAATCCAATTCCGCATTTCGTTATTCTTCACCGACACTTCACCCGATGGTGAAAACCGGATGACCCGTTGAAATTGAACGGGGCTGCCTCCGACCTTTTCCGTAAAAGCCCAGTCGGAGTTCCAAGAATTTTCGCTCAGTTCAAAACGCGAACCTCTAGAATGCGGATCCAAATCCGTGAACTTT
Organism: Methylacidiphilales bacterium; assembly: GCA_038250235.1. Classification (GTDB taxonomy): domain Bacteria; phylum Verrucomicrobiota; class Verrucomicrobiia; order Methylacidiphilales; family JAAUTS01; genus JAAUTS01. The sequence goes on from JBBSCO010000125.1 coordinate 752, forward strand.
ATTCCACGCAGAGTTCTTGGTCGATCCACCAGACGGGCCATACCCGTGAAATCGCCCTTGTCACCGCTAAGTCCCAGACGGGCAACGACCAGCAAATTGTCATCTTTCTCTGCGAGTCCCAGCCAGACATAAGAATTCTGGGATATGGCCATGGTGCGGGACTGTGCCACCAGATCCGAAAAAACCTGCAGATTTCCACTGAATTGGTTGGATTTCATCAGCGAGGGTAATGATACTAAAGTCACTGATGCCACAGCAGCAATAATAGCAACTACTGTGAGGAGTTCAATTAAAGAAAAGGCACTTTTTTGCTTATAAGCACTTCGGAAGGCTAACGGGCCTTTCTTCTTCCGCCTGCTGCCAAGAGAGATGCGATGCCTGGAAAGACGTGATTCTGTGGCTTGAAAAATCATAAATTTAAGTTTTAGGGAGTGTACACAATGTAAACACTAATGCACTATATTGCATGTAAGCAGTTCCGTCAACAAAAGAATATTAACGCAATATTTATACCGCTTGGAGAATGTCCCCTATAAAGCTCCCACACGCATACGAAAACTCAAACCCGCCCTGGCGTTTGGAATGAATCGATGGGTCGTCTTGGCGTTGCCATTGCTTGAAATCGGAGGAAAAGAAATCCAACAAAAGCATCTAAACCTGCAAATTCCTAGAACACCTCAACGTCGGAAACCATCGCCGGGCTCGCGATCTAGCTACATCAAAAGTTCCGACTGCCTGGGGAAATTGAAAAATGAGCCCCGCGATTCTGGGCAGGGCAGCAGTTTTTGCCGGATCGATTTATTGGATTCCTTCTCCCCACGGTCGCGCCGCCGTTGTAAATTCTTTTAAGAGAACCCGATGCAAACAAATTGCCGTTTTACACAACGCCTCGGCTGTCCTGCTGCCAGCTACAGAGAGCTGTCTTGTGGAGGAGAACCAGACCAGGCACATCCTTTCATCGAATGGCGTGAGGAATTTCAGAACGGTGAGCCAGCCGTTCAAGTAAACGGGACAGATGTCCGGGCTCCGCGCTGCATCCAGATCAGCATGATCTGGATGAGATCAGCCCTGATTTTGGCGATTACGTCGAGCTCGCGGGCGATGCTTTTGGGTTTAAAAAAATCCAACAATACCACCATACCTGCGGCGGAGTATAGTTGAGTCCGAATCGGTCATGCGTGGGAAGATAAATCAGGTTTTTTGAAAGCAGTCAGCTCACGACCGGAGTTTCCGCCCAGTCATTCAACTGAAGCTTTTGTAACTCTTTTTGCAGCTTGCCATTGATGCGCAGACTGTGGACCCGGACGTCCCTGACCCGCCGTTGCCGGTCATGGCCCTCGAACACGGAGGGAATCCTGGGATTTCCCCGGAAATCGAGATTATGAAAACGTATCTTTTCTATGGCTTTGCCAGGAACGGGATTGAAATCGGGATTAAAGAGCACCCGCAGATCCAGAAGACGCGGGGCCTCTGGATCTTCAATGCGGATGCTGGAAAAATGAACATTGCGCACGGTGTTCAGATCACCGGGGTTAATGGCCAGACAGCCTTGATACATGGGATGCGGCTCACAATGGCGCAGGACGGTCAGGTGTTCAAAACGCAGATCCTCCAACACTCGCCCTGGGGGTGTTTGTTTTCCATGCACTCCAATCATGACAGGATGGGCCACATCCGCCCAGAGGGTACAGTGGTGATAGCGATGCCGCCGAACGTTACCTCTAAAATCCCAGCGATCG
>JBBSCO010000126.1:0-2410 GCA_038250235.1 Methylacidiphilales bacterium
CCATTAGCCAGGCTTATAACTCATTCCATGTCCAGAAACTTTTAAACCACCTGGTTTGACAGGAAGACTACGGCAGCGATAATCATTCAAAGGCCTTTCCATGCATCAACACTCTTTGACTCCCTCCTCTGTTGAATCACTCCGTTTCTCTAAAAACACAAAGACAGTCCGCGGCAGTGTCGGTCAAGTTGGCAATTCAGCTTTGCTCGAGGAACTCTACGAACAGTGGAAACTGAATCCTGAATCTGTTGATGGCACCTGGCGGGGATTCTTTGAAGGCTTCGAGCTGGGTTGCCAGCAGGCTCCTGAACCAGTCTGCTCTTCTTCCACCTCAACTTCTCCTTCCCCAGGCAAGTACGACGACAATTACCTTCTCAAACAGGCCCGCATCTACAACCTCCTTTTCGCCTACCGCACCTTGGGCCACCACCACGCCAGCCTGGATCCCTTGGAAATTGCCAAGCCGATTGAAACAGGTCTGGATCTGAAAAATTTCGGACTGGGCGACGACGACCTCGATACTCTTTTTGATTGCGGCAAACTTGCCGGTGGCGGCAAACGCACCCTGCGGGATATCCTTTTCATCCTGCGCAAGACGTACTGCGGCAATATTGGTGTGGAGTACATGCATATCCAGAATTTCGAAATCCGCCGCTGGTTACGGGACAAAATGGAGAACAATCAGAACCGCGCTGATTTCGAAAGCCGCAAGAAACGCCGCATTTTAAACCGCCTGCTGGCAGCGGAGATGTTTGAAAAGTTTCTCCACACGCGTTATGTGGGCCAGAAACGTTTTGGTCTGGAAGGAGGCGAAAGCCTGATTCCGATGCTCGATGCCATCGTGGAAAACTGCCCCAAATACGGCATCCAGCGTCTGGTCATGGGTATGGCTCATCGTGGCCGCCTGAACGTTCTCACCAACATTCTCAACTTCAGTTACAAAAGCCTCTTTGAGAAATTTGCCGACAACTATTATCCCGACAGCGTACAGGGCGATGGTGATGTCAAGTATCACATGGGTTATGACGCCACTGTGACCACGTCCAGCGGCGATCAAATCGGCTTCAGCCTCGCGCCGAACCCGAGTCACTTGGAAACTGTTAACCCGATCGTGGAAGGAAAAACACGTGCCTGGCAGCGCATTCTTAACGACATGGAGGAACGCCGTAAGGTTGTGCCTATCCTGATTCACGGCGACGCTGCCTTCATTGCCCAAGGTGTTGTTCAGGAAACGATCAATATGGCTCAGCTCCCCGGTTATCGCACCGGAGGCACGATCCACATCGTCATCAATAACCAGATCGGTTTCACCACCGTACCCGCTGATGCCCGCTCCAGTATCTATTGCACATCCATCGGAAAAATGAACGGTATTCCCATTCTGCACGTGAACGGAGATGACCCCGTGTCAGCCGTTTACTGTGTGGAATTTGCTCTGGAATACCGACAGAAATTCAGTCGTGATATCATCATCGACCTCTCCTGTTACCGCCGTCACGGTCATAACGAAGTGGACGAGCCCAATTTCACCCAACCCACGCTATACGCCAACATCGACGACCACCCCTTGATTAGTGAATTATTCATTCCTAAATTGATCTCGGCCGGCGACATTACTGAAGAAAAATCCCAGTCTTACACCCAGAAATTTGAAGGACTACTCAACGACGCGCTCTCCCAATCAAGGACTTCGGCCAAATCCTTCGTCCCCAAAATCAAACCCACCTTGCACTGCCCAGCTCTTCAGGAACCGGTGAACACGGCCATAGAATTTGATCGCCTCAAACGCGTCGGAATGGCCCTGACCGAGCAGCCAAAGAATCTCAAGCTCAACCCCAAGATCAGCAAAAATCTCGAACAGCGCCGTTCCATGATCGAAGAGAAGCAGGGGCTGGACTGGGCCACGGCGGAATCCCTGGCCTTTGGGACTCTCCTGGATGAGGGAATCCCCGTCAGGCTCTCCGGTCAGGACGTCCGCCGCGGAACGTTCTCCCAGCGTCACTCGGTTCTTTACGATACAGAAACCCGCGAACGCTACATTCCCCTCAAAAACATCTCACCCAACCAATCCACCTTTTGTGTTTATAACAGCCCCCTTTCTGAATACGCCATTTTAGGCTTCGACTTCGGTTACAGCCTGGATTTCCCGGACATGCTCTGCATGTGGGAAGCGCAGTTCGGCGACTTCATCAACGGCGCCCAAGTCGTCATTGACCAATACATATCCAGTTCGGAATCCAAATGGGGAGTGACTTCACGTCTCGTCCTTCTGCTTCCTCACGGGATGGAAGGCCAAGGACCAGAACACAGCAGCGCGCGCATGGAACGTTTTCTCCAGGCTTGCGCGGAAGATAATATCCAGGTCGCCAACTGTACGACTCCGGCCCAGTATTTCCATATTCTCCGCCGC
>JBBSCO010000127.1:0-2360 GCA_038250235.1 Methylacidiphilales bacterium
CAGATCCAAACGCAAGGCCAGAGCCTCCGCTTCGACATGCTGGAAACTGATGCTTAAATGATGCGGATCCCTCCCTGGTCCGGGCTCCGGCCCGTTAAGCCTCCAATGGGTGACCTCTTCGAAAAGCCGGGCCAAAAATAGGCTCTGCAAACCAACACAACGTTCCAGACGCAGAGCCATCCCATCGGAAGCCAGGCGGGCCGAAACCGCCGCCCCCACAATCCCTTCTACATTCTCCGTTCCGGCCCGGAACATAAATTCCTGACGTCCCCCGTGTAACAATGGCTCCAAAACACTATTTCTGCGGCGGTAAAGAACTCCCACACCCGACGGACCGCCAAAACGGTGTGGGGCCAGACTCAAAAGATCAATCCCCATGGCCTGCACATTGATGGGAAGCCATCCGCCGCTGAGAGAGGCATCGCAGAACAAAGGGACCGACAACTGACGGCATACCGCCCCGATTTCTGCAATGGGCTGGACTGTTCCACTGTCATAATTACCCAGATGAGCTGCCACCAGACAAGTGTCAGGACGTATAGCCTCCCGGATCGAGTCCGGGGATACACGTCCTTCCGGATCAACCGCAACCCTGGTGGCCGTAAATCCCTGCGACTCAAGAAAACGTACGGACTCTTCCACGGCCGGATGTTCGATCTCAGACAGCACTATATGGATTCTTTCCGAATCTGCTGAAGCCCAGGCAACTCCTTTGATGGCCAGATTGGCAGACTCCGTAGCACCGGATGTAAACAGAATTTCCTCCTCAAGCGCCGCATGAATCAGGCAGCGGAAAGGCTCCCGTGATTCACCCAGCGCAATCCTGGCCCGGAGCCCCGACGCATTGGCACTGGAAGGATTCCCCAAAAAGACAAGACGCTGTTCTTCCATCGCCTGCCGCACCCCATCCGACAAAGGCGTGGTGCTTAACGAATCAAGGTAGAGAGGTGATACAGACATTCAAAAAAAGTTTGCCTTTGAAAGCCCCAATGACACGCGAAAAATGTAGCCAAGGAAACCCTACAATCCGGCTTCTTCCTTTGAAAAAGCCTGCTTCATTGATAATGCCTACTTTAGCGCATCTTCAAGTCCGCGCTTTGCGGCAGGGCCCAGAGCAACAACCAAAACAGAAGGCATGTTGGGAATAGGGTTACCTTGCATATCCACCACCTGACCAATTGTCACCGTCACCCCATCCAGAGTTCCCGTGTTCTCCAGAATCCCCGCCAGGATCGCTTCCAATTCGGCCTTGGCCTTGTCACTCAGGGCATCTTTCAGGGCCTGGGGAGCATTGTCCAGAGTCCCTAATGAAAGATTACTCATGTCAAAGGTTTCACCGACGGTAATCGGAACTCCGCCGTCCGAACCGTATTCTTCTTCAGTCAGGCCAAGTGCCAACAGCAAATCCTTCCAAGCCTTATCGCCCAATGCTTCTCTTAATTTGGCGATGATTAGCGGATCCCTGATTTGCGTGGTATTTCCAAAGTTATCCAAGCCAACAAAACCGTCTTCATTATCAATAAAATCACCTTCTTCTACACCATAGGCTGTCAAAATAATGCCGGCTCCCTGAAGATTACCTTCTCCGTCTTTATCTGAAAAAAGGTCATTCTGGCTTAGATCATTGGTGTTGGGCTTGGTATTCTTATTGTCCAGATTAGGCGCACCCGTCGATGCAGAGATCAAAACCAACGTATTTTCACCAGCCAAAATGCCCGGTGCCGGGAATAAAGCCGAGTTAATGGTCGTATCAAACATTAGATTGCTGAGGAAATCCTGTGTTGTGCTGTAGATCACATAATTCAACCCACTTAGTGATCCAGCCAAGGTATTCACGTTGTTTCCAAAATTGGTATATAACGTAATGGTTCCGAATGAAACAATAGTCGTCTCTATCAACAAATCTCCTTCGTAGGACCCTATGGTTACATTTCCACCTGCATAAATGGTTCCATTGACTGTCATTCCCGGATCTTCAAAGACGTTGATGCTCCCGCTGCTGGCTGTCACGTTGCTAAGAAACCCGATTTTGTTGCCTGCATTGGCCAGTTCGATCGAACCCAGAGTGAACGCAGTCAGGGTCGTGACGTTGATGGCCCCCGACTGAGTGATACTATTTGCTGCAGTGGCATTCTGAGTGAGAGATAAGGTGCCTACGATTTGAGAGGAACCAACCACCAAATCACCAAAAGAAACCAGTGCGGCATCCTGGGCCTTCAGGCTGCCTCCCCCGCTAAAGTCAATTTTCCCAGCAGCAGTGATATTCGTGTTCCCTAAAGACTGGATAGCGCTGTTCACCAGGACATTCCCGCCACTCCCGATTGTAATCAGTCCGCCGGCCCGAAGATCCTGAATCATGG
>JBBSCO010000128.1:0-1527 GCA_038250235.1 Methylacidiphilales bacterium
CAAAAGTTGGAAATGTTCGAAGCCCTGGTCAATATAGGCTTTAAGGAAATCGAAGTGGGATTCCCCTCCGCCTCGAACACCGAATTCGACTTCCTCCGCCGTTTGATCGAAGAAAAGCGTATCCCGGACGATGTCACCATCCAGGTCTTGGTTCAGGCGCGCGAGGATTTGATCGAGCGCACGGTCGGGTCCCTCATTGGGGCCAAAAGCGTTATCATCCACCTTTACAACTCCACCTCCCCTGTTCAGCGCAAGGTCGTGTTCGGGCTGGAGAAAGAGGACATTGTCAAAATCGCCGTGCAGGGAGCCCAATGGATCCAGGATCGTTTGCCCCGCCTGGGCGGCAGCAAGGTCATGTTGCAGTATTCCCCTGAAAGCTTTTCCGCCACCGAGGTGGAGTTCTCACTGGAAATTTGTCAGGCCGTGATGAAGGTCTGGAATCCAACCCCGGAACATAAAATCATCCTGAATCTTCCCGACACGGTGGAAGTGGCCATGTGCAATGTCTATGCCGACCAGATCGAGTGGTTTATCCGTCACCTCGAAAACCGTGAGAGTGCCATCATCAGCGTGCATACGCACAATGACCGCGGCACCGGCGTAGCCGCAACCGAGCTGGCCATGCTGGCCGGAGCCGAACGCGTGGAAGGCACCCTCTTTGGAAACGGGGAACGGACCGGTAATCTGGACCTTGTCACCGTAGCCATGAACTTCTACACCCAGGGTATTCACCCAGGTTTGGATTTCAGCAACATGCCAGCGGTTCGGGAAATGTATGAGCACTGCACCGGGATGACAGTGCCTCCCCGCCAACCCTACGGCGGCGACCTCGTGTTCACTGCTTTTTCCGGCTCACATCAGGACGCGATTAAAAAAGGCTTTTCCTACATGAAGGATGCGCCGAAAGAGACACCCTGGACTGTGCCCTATCTGGTCATTGATCCGGCCCATATCGGGCGCGAATACCGTGAGGTCATCCGCGTCAACAGCCAGTCCGGCAAGGGCGGAATGGCTTATTTGCTGGAAAGTGAATTCGGATTGGTTCTGCCCAAAGATATGCAACGGGAGTTTGGACCCATAGCCAACGACCGCGTTGACAAACTGGGACGCGAAGTCCAGGCCGCGGAATTGAAAGAAATGTTCTGGAAGGAATACGTCGAAAAAACCAGCCCTTACGAACTGACCCACTTCCATGCCGACGGCATGCGCGGCCAGATTGCCTGCCGTGCCACCGTGAATCAGAACGGCCGGGAAATGAAAATCACCGGCGAGGGAAACGGACCCATTGCCGCGTTCGTCAACGGTCTGGTGGCTGCGGGTGTGCCCGAATTTAAAGTGGCCTATTATTCGGAACATTCTTTGGAATCAGGCACGGAAGCCAATGCGATAGCCTACATCCAGATCAAGACGACCGAAGGGAAAAGCAGGTTCGGAGCCGGCATCGACACCAGCATTGAGTTGGCTTCGATCAAAGCAATCCTCAGTGCCCTGAACCGCCTTGCCCCGCCTCTGTCAGACTGAGCCTGC